>NZ_JBITZN010000011.1:243355-314013 GCF_044546895.1 Streptomyces sp. NPDC053069
TGCGGGGGGGGGGGGGGGGCCCGGGGGGGGGGGGGGGGGGGGGGGGGGGGGGGGGGGGGGGGGGGGGGGGGCGGGGGGGGCCGGCGCGGGGGGCGCCCCCCCCCCCCCCCCCCCCCGCGCCGGTTTCACGGCCGGTCCAGCCGCAGCCGCTCCGCCCTCGGCAGGCCGGCGACGACGAGGTCGTACGAGTCCTCGATCAACTCCTTGACCAGCCGTTCGGGGAGTGTGCCGTCGACCGTCACGGTGTTCCAGTGCCGCTTGTTCATGTGGTACCCGGGAATGATCAGCCCCTCGTGCTCCCCGCGCAGCCGCACCGCGTCCTCCGGGTCGCACTTGAGATTGACCGTCAGGGGCCGCGCGCCCAGGTTCGTCAGGGCGAACATCCTGCCCAGCACCTTGAAGACCGACGTCTGCGGGTTGAACGGGAAGTCCTCCACGGCCGCGTTGAAGGACAGGCAGAACGCGCGCAGTTCCTCGGGCGTCACTCGGGCTTCTCCCGGGCCTTCCCGGCGGGCTCGACCAGGACCGTCACGATCTTGTTCCGGCGGCCGGCCGCGGCCTCCGCGGTCAGCTTCAGCCGGCGCTCGTCGGGCAGCTCGACCTCGGCGGACGCACCCGCGATGGGGACACGGCCGAGGGCCTTGGCGAGCAGTCCGCCGACGGTCTCCACGTCCTCGTCGTCGTACTCCTCCAGGCCGTACAGCTCGCCGAGATCGGTGATGTCCAGGCGGGCGGTGACCCGGAAGCGGTCGTCGCCGAGGTCCTCGACCGGCGGGAGTTCGCGGTCGTACTCGTCGGTGATCTCGCCGACGATCTCCTCCAGGATGTCCTCGATGGTGACGATGCCGGCGGTGCCGCCGTATTCGTCGATGACGACGGCGACGTGGTTGCGTTCCTTCTGCATCTCGCGCAGCAGGTCACCGGCGTTCTTGGTGTCGGGCACGAAGACGGCCGGCCGCATGGCGGTCGAGACCAGGTCGCTCTCCGCGTCACGGCTGATGTGCGTCTTGCGGACCAGGTCCTTCAGATACACGATCCCGACGATGTCGTCCTCGCTCTCGCCGGTGACCGGGATCCGGGAGAAACCGGAGCGCAGGGCGAGGGTGAGGGCCTGCCGGATGGTCTTGAAGCGCTCGATGGTGACCAGGTCGGTACGCGGCACCATGACCTCGCGCACCAGCGTGTCCCCCAGCTCGAAGACCGAGTGCACCATGCGGCGCTCCTCGTCCTCGATCAGAGACTCCTGCTCGGCGAGGTCGACCAGCGCACGCAGCTCCGCCTCGGAGGCGAAGGGGCCGCGCCGGAAGCCCTTGCCGGGCGTGAGCGCGTTACCGATGAGGATCAGCAGGGACGGGATCGGACCCATGATCCTGGCGAGCGGCAGCAGCACGTACGCGGACACGGTCGCCGTGTTCAGCGGGTGCTGGCGGCCGATGGTGCGCGGTGACACGCCCACGGCGACGTACGACACCAGCACCATCACCCCGATGGCGACCAGCAGGGCCTGCCAGGTGGCGGCGAACTCCTGCAGACAGGCGTACGTCACCAGCGCCGCGGCCGCCATCTCGCAGGCGACGCGGACCAGCAGGGCCACATTGAGATAGCGGGTGGGGTCGGCGGCGACCTGGGCGAGCCTGGCGCTGCCGCGCCGCCCCGACTTGACCGCCTCCTCGGCGCGGAAGCTGGAGACACGGGCGATGCCCGCCTCCGCGCAGGCGGCGAGCCAGGCCACGACGACCAGCGCGATCGCGCCGACCACGATCTGCGGAGACATACGGCCCGCTTACGAGACGGTCGGCGCCGGGGACGGCCCGGTCAGCCCGCGCTCGGCCCGCCACCCGTCCACGATGGCCGCCTGGAGCCCGAACATCTCGGCCTTCTCGTCGGGCTCCTCGTGGTCGTACCCGAGCAGGTGCAGCACTCCATGGACGGTGAGCAGCTGCAGCTCCTCGTCCATGGAGTGCCGGGTCGGCGCTTCCTCGCCCTGCTTCTTGGCGACCTCGGGGCAGAGCACGATGTCACCGAGCAGCCCCTGCGGCGGCTCGTCGTCGTCCTTGGACGGCGGCCGGAGCTCGTCCATCGGGAACGACATGACATCGGTGGGACCCGGCAGATCCATCCACTGGATGTGGAGCTGCTCCATGGCGTCGGCGTCCACGACGATCACCGAGAGCTCGGAGAGCGGGTGGATGCGCATCCGTGCGAGTGCGTAGCGGGCGATGTCGAGGATCGCCTGCTCGTCGACCTCGGTGCCGGACTCGTTGTTGACGTCGATCGACATGGTCGTGCTGGTCTACTTCCCCTTGTGTCCGGCCTTGCCCCGGCCCTGCACCTTGTGCGCGCCGTTCTGGGTGCCGTGCTTGTCGTCGTACTTCTCGTACGCGTCGACGATACGGCCCACCAGCTTGTGCCGTACGACATCGTGGGACGACAGCCGGGAGAAGTGGACGTCCTCGACGCCCTCCAGGATCTCCTGCACCTGCCGCAGACCGCTCTTGGTGCCGTCCGGGAGGTCCACCTGGGTCACGTCACCCGTGATCACGATCTTCGAGTCGAAGCCGAGGCGGGTGAGGAACATCTTCATCTGTTCGGGGCTCGTGTTCTGGGCCTCGTCCAGGATGATGAAGGCGTCGTTGAGGGTGCGGCCACGCATGTAGGCGAGCGGCGCGACCTCGATGGTCCCGGCGGCCATGAGCCGTGGGATGGAGTCCGGGTCGAGCATGTCGTGCAGCGCGTCGTACAGCGGGCGCAGGTAGGGGTCGATCTTCTCGTACAGCGTGCCGGGCAGGAAGCCGAGCCGCTCACCGGCCTCCACGGCGGGGCGGGTGAGAATGATCCGGTTGACCTGCTTGGACTGCAGGGCCTGCACGGCCTTGGCCATGGCCAGGTAGGTCTTGCCGGTACCGGCGGGCCCGATGCCGAAGACGATCGTGTGCTTGTCGATCGCGTCGACGTACCGCTTCTGGTTGAGGGTCTTCGGGCGGATGGTGCGCCCGCGCGAGGACAGGATGTTCTGCGTCAGTACCTGCGCCGGGGTCTCCGGCCCGTCGCTCGTCCCGTTCTCGCTCGCCTTGAGCATGGCGATCGAGCGTTCCACTGCGTCCTCCGTCATCGGCTGCCCGGTGCGGAGCACCAGCATCATCTCGTCGAACACGCGCGCAATGAGGGCGACGTCGAGGGGGTCGCCGACCGCGCTGATCTCATTGCCCCGGACGTGTATGTCGGCCGCCGGGAAGGCCCTCTCGATCACGCGCAGGAGGGAGTCGCCGGAACCCAGCACGGTCACCATGGGGTGCTGGGCGGGGACGGTGAACTGCGCTCTCGCCTGCTCCTGCGCGGAGGTGGTGTGAGCTGTGGGTGTCTGTGTCATGGGCCGGCGCTGAAGGCCTGCGCTTCCTCCTTCTCACGGCCGCGTAGCTGAGGGCGGCCTCGCGCTTCCAGAGTACGACGGGGCACTGACAAGCCCGTAGGACTTTTCCGCGGGTGACTCCCCGGCCGGCGGTCAGCCGGACTGGCGGAAGCCGATGGTCGGTACCGCGCGCCGCAACGGCCAGGGCCGGTCCAGCTCCTCCGGCACCAGCCCCTCCAGGAACTCATACCTCCGCAACGCCATCGGTTCCTGCCCCGGAAGGGCCTGCACCCGCCGCCACCACGCCCCGATCTCCGACCACCCCGGCGCGGACAAGGACCCCCCGAACTCCTGCACCGACAAGGCCGCCGTCAGCCCGGCGAACGCCAGCCGGTCGGCCAGCGGCCACCCCGCCAGCGACCCCGTCACGAACCCGGCGACGAAGACGTCCCCCGCCCCTGTCGGATCCAGCGCCTCCACCGCGATCGCCGGCACCTCCGCGGCCTCCCCCGTCCGCCGGTCCACCGCGTACGCCCCCTCCGACCCCAGCGTCACGACCGCCACCGGCACATGCTCGGTCAGGGCATGCGCGGCGAGCCGCGGACAGTCGGCCCCCGTGTACCGCTTCGCCTCCTCCGCGTTCGGCAGAAACGCCTCGCAGTGCTCCAGATCGGAGAGCCCGGCCAGATCCCACGCCCCCGTCTCGTCCCAGCCGACGTCGGCGAAGATCCGGGTCCCCTCCCGTGCGGCCTGCGCGATCCACGGCGCCCGCGTACCGGGCGTCAGCGAGGCGACGGCGGCACGCGCGCGGGGCGGGCGCGCCGGGGCACCCTCCGCCCCGAACACGGCCTCCGGCGGCGGCTCGTGCCCGTGGGACACCATCGTCCGCTCACCCTCGTACGCCATGGACACCGTCACCGGCGAGTGCCAGCCGGGTACGGTCCGCGACGCCGACAGATCGATGCCCTCGCCCTGTTCGAGCGCGTCCCAGCAGTACTCGCCGTAGTGGTCGTCCCCGAAGGCCGCGGCGAGGGAGGTGCGCAGTCCGAGCCGGGCCAGGGCCGTGGCCATGTTGGCGACCCCGCCGGGACTGGAGCCCATGCCCCGGGCCCAGGACTCGGTGCCGCGCACGGGCGCCGAGTCCAGGCCGGTGAAGATGATGTCGAGGAAGACCGTCCCCGTCAGGTACACGTCCCAGGGCGGGTCACCGGGCGCGCGCAGCGCCGCGAGCGGGTCGACCTGAGCCTGACAGCGCGCGGCCTGGGTGAGGTGTTCCGGTTCCTCTCCGGTGAGAGTGTGCGACGGGGTCACGGTGCGCTCCCTGACGTGGTGCGGATCTGGCCAGTGTGCACCACATGCCGCACCGCGCAGGGGGTTACCAGCGGGGCATCACCGGTTGCCGCCAGCCCGGTTCGGCCGTCCGCA
Source organism: Streptomyces sp. NPDC053069 (assembly GCF_044546895.1). Classification (NCBI taxonomy): domain Bacteria; kingdom Bacillati; phylum Actinomycetota; class Actinomycetes; order Kitasatosporales; family Streptomycetaceae; genus Streptomyces; species Streptomyces sp. NPDC053069. Next base: position 248,130 of record NZ_JBITZN010000011.1, read on the forward strand.
TCGCCGCCGCGTCGTCACGGTCCCGCAGCGAGCCGTCGTCCTCGGCCCACCGCCGGTGCAGCCGGGCCAGCTCGTCCCGGTCCAGTGCGACGCCGAGACCGGGTGCGTCGGAGACCTCGACCCGCCCGCCCCGGAACCGGGGCCGGTCGGTGAGGACGTCCTCGGACTGCCAGGGGTAGTGGGAGTCGCACGCATGGTGCAGACCGGGGACCGTGGCCGCGACCTGGGTCATCGCGGCGAGGCTGATGCCGAGGTGGGTGTTGGAGTGCATGGAGACCCCGACTCCGAAAGCGGCGCAGATCGCGGCGAGTTGCCGGGTGTTGCGCAGCCCGCCCCAGTAGTGGTGGTCGCAGAGCACGACCTGCACGGCGTCGCGCGTGAACGCCTCCTTGATCTCCCCGAAGGTGGTCACGCACATGTTGGTGGCGAGCGGGACCTCCGTACCCGCCGACACCTCGGCCATCGCGGCCGTACCCAGCGTCGGGTCCTCCAGGTACTCCAGGACGTCCCCGAGTTCGGCCGCCACCTTCAGCGAGGTCGCGACCGACCAGGCGCCGTTGGGGTCGAGGCGCAGCGGATGCCCGGGGAAGGCCTCGGCGAGGGCCCGTACGGCGGCGATCTCCTCCTCGGGCGCAAAGACGCCGCCCTTGAGCTTGAACGACGTGAACCCGTACCGCTCCTTGAACAGCCGCGCCTGCGCCACCACCCCGGCCGGGTCGAGGGCGGCCCCCCAGTCGTCCTGCTCGCAGGCCACGCCCGCCGGATGGCCGGCCCACTTGTAGAACAGATAGGCGCTGTACTCCACGTCGTCCCGCAGCTTGCCGCCGAGCAACGCGTGCACGGGCAGCCCGAGTGCCTTGCCCTGGGCGTCCAGGCAGGCCACCTCGAAGGCGGACAGCACCGACAGCCGCAGCTTGTCGGCGCTCTGCACCCCGCGCAGCCCGCCGGCGTCCACCCGCCCCTCGACCAGCGACTCGTCCACCCCGAGGTCGATCCCGAACAGGCCGTTCACATCCATGACCGACCGTCCGGTGAGCCGTTCGGCCAGCGGGCGGGCCAGCGCCAGGTACCTGGTGTCGCCGTACGTCTCACCGAGGCCGGTGATCCCGTCGGCGGTGACGATCTCCACGATCAGCCGCGGGGTGTACGGCTGGTGCACGCCCTGGGTGTTGAGCAGGGGCGGGTCGGCGACCAGGATCGGCGTCAGCCGTACCTCGGCGATGGTCAGGTCACGGGTCACAGAGAGGCTCCCACGAGGTCGAGTCATCCCCCATTATGAATACCGTCCATATATGAGAACGAGCGTAGTCATTTATACCCGGGCCCCCACCTCGCAAACCGAAAAGTGATCCAGATCGCACCCCCTGTTCTTCATCCGGAACCGCGTGCTTGATACAACTTGCTCGCGCGTTCCTGTCCGTCGACGGTCGTCGCCCCATCCCCCGTTCCGAGCCCTTCCTTTCGCCTGCCCTGGGAACGCCCGTGTCCGCCCCCCGCACCCTGCCCTGGCCCCTCGTCGCCCTTTTCACCGCCGGGTACCTCGCGCCGTATCTGCTGCCGACCACCGTCGGCCGACTCGATTCCGGGCTTCCGCTCGACCCGACGCAGGCCGGGGCCATCGGCAGTGCGCTGCTGCTGGCTTCGGCGACGGCGGGCTTCCTGCTGGCCGCGCGCGTCGACCGGATCGGTCCCCGTACGCTCGCCCGCCTCGGGCTCGCACTCGCGGTCCTCGGCTACGGCGGTGCCGCCCTCAGCACGCTCGTCCCGGCCGTCGTCGTCGGCGCGGTCGTCGGCGGATTCGGATCAGGCACCATCACAGCGGTCGCCGCGAGCGGCATCGCGGCCCACCGCGATCCGCACCGGGTCAGCACGCTCGGCCTGCTCGGCGTCTCCGCCCTCGCCGGCGCCCTTTACCTGACCTTCCCGCACCTCGGCCCCGGCCACGGTCTGCCCCTCGCCGCCATCGCGCTCACCGCGCTCGCCGTCTGGCCGCTCACCGGCCGGCTGCCCGCTCGTACGCCACCGGCCCGCACGACCGTCGCCCACGGCCGCCTCCCCCACCTGCGCGCCGGGCTGCTGCTGGCCGCCGCCATGCTCTGCTGGTCCCTCGCCCAGAACGCCCTGTGGGGGGTCAGCGGCCGGATCGGACTCGACCAGGCCGGTCTCTCCGAAGTCACCGTAGGCGCGGTGTTCGCGGTCGCACTCGGCGCCGGACTCGTCGGGGTCGTCGGCGCGGGGGCACTCGGGCAGCGGCTGGGCCAGGTCCTGCCCATCGGCGCCGGTACCGCACTGATCGCGGGCTGCATCGCGCTCAGCGCATCCGCGACCGGTCTGCCGACCTTCGCGGCGGGCGAGATCCTGTGGAACCTGATCTACCCGGTCGTCCTGTCGTACGTCATCGGCCTCGCCGCCGCCCTCGACCCGCGCGGCCGCTGGGCGGTCCTGGTCGGCTCGGCGTCCTCACTGGGGACGGCGGCGGGACCGCTGACGGGGAGCATGTTGGCGGCGGGGGCGGGCTTCCCCGTGATGGGGAAGGTGCTCGGCGCCGGGCTGCTGCTGGTCGCCGTCCCGATGACGGCGGTGGCACTGCGGGCGGGCAAGCACCCCCTGCCGGTGCTGGAACTCCCCGTGGTGGAAGTCCCCGTGGAGACGCCGGCCGTGCCCGCCCGGCACGCCTACGACACCGCGTCCCCGAACTCGTAGGCCGCCACCTCGGCCAGGTAACGGGCCCGCCGCTCCTCGTCGTCCTCCAGGAAGGAGGCGAGGAAGGAGTTGCGGGCCAGCTCGCGCAGCCGGTCCTCGGACAGGCCCAGAATCCGGTGCACGGCCGCGAAGTTGTCGTCGGCGTACCCGCCGAAGTACGCCGGGTCGTCGGAGTTGACCGTGCACAGCAGCCCGGCGTCGAGCATGGCGGGCAGGGGGTGGTCGGCGAGGGTGTCGACGGTCCGCAGGCGGACGTTGGACAGCGGGCACAGCGTCAGCGGGATCCGCTCCCGCACCAGCCGCTCGACCAGCGCCGGGTCCTCCATGCAGCGCAGCCCGTGGTCGACGCGCTCCACGCCGAGCACGTCCAGGGCCTCGCGGATGTACTCCGGCGGCCCCTCCTCACCGGCGTGCGCGACGCGGCGCAGCCCGAGCCCGGCCGCGGCCTCGTAGACCTCCCGGAACTTCACCGGCGGGTGCCCGACCTCGGCCGAGTCCAGGCCGACGCCGGTGATCCGGTCCAGGTACGGCCCGGCGGCCCGCAGGGTCTCCAGCGCCGACTCGGCGGACTCGTCCCGCAGGAAGCAGAGGATGAGCCGGGTGGAGATGCCGTGGTTCTGCTCGCTGCTGCCCAGCGCCCGCCACAGCCCCTCCACGACCGTCCCCATGGACACGCCCCGGGCGAGGTGGGCCTGCGGGTCGAAGAAGATCTCCGCGTGCCGCACGCCCTGCGCGGCGGCGCGAGCCAGGTAGGCGTTCGCCAGGTCGGCGAAGTCCTGCTCGGTCCGCAGGACGGCCATCAGTTCGTAGTACAGGTTCAGGAAGGACTGGAGGTCCTCGAACCGGTAGGCCGTGCGGAGCGCCTCCGTGTCGGCGTACGGCAGCTCGACGCCGTTGCGGGCGGCCAGCTCGAATGCCAGCTCGGGTTCCAGAGTGCCTTCGATGTGGAGGTGCAGTTCTGCTTTCGGGAGGGGCATCAAAGCATCGTACGGGCGTGTCATCGCCGTTTCGGAACCGGCACCCGCTGCAGGTCGTGCGCCACGGTCAGCTCACCCTCGAAGCCGGCCGCGCGCGCCTGCCGCTCGAACTCCTCCGGTTCGGTGTAGCGCTGGCTGAAGTGGGTGAGGACGAGGTGCCGTACGCCCGCGTCCCGGGCGACCGCCGCTGCCTGGCCCGCCGTCAGATGACCGTGCTCGACGGCGAGCGGTGTGTCCTCGTCGAGGAAGGTCGACTCGATGACGAGCAGGTCGCAGCCCTCCGCGAGCGCGTGCACGCCGTCGCAGAGCCGGGTGTCCATGACGAACGCGAACCGCTGCCCGCGCCGTACCTCGCTGACGTCCTCCAGCGTCACGTCCCCGAGCCGGCCCTCACGCTGCAGCCGCCCGACGTCCGGGCCCTTGATCCCGTGCGCGGCGAGCCGGTCGGGCAGCATGCGGTGGCCGTCGGGTTCGATCAGGCGGTAGCCGTAGGACTCCACCGGATGCGAGAGCCTGCGGGCCTCCAGCGTGTACGACGAGGTCACCGCGAGGATGCCGTCGGCGGCGACCGGTTCCTCGGTGAGGCGGACCGTCTCCCGGTAGGCCGTCGCGTAGCGCAGACGGTCGAAGAAACGCTGGCCGGAGCGCGGGTAGTGCGCGGTGACCTCGTGCGGCACCTGGTCGAGGTTGATCCGCTGGATGACACCGGCGAGGCCGAGGGAGTGGTCGCCGTGGAAGTGGGTGACGCAGATCCGGTTCAGGTCGTGGGCGGCGACCCCGGCGCGCAGCATCTGCCGCTGTGTGCCCTCGCCGGGGTCGAACAGGATGCCCTGGCCGTCCCACCTCAGCAGGTAGCCGTTGTGGTTGCGGTGCCGGGTGGGGACCTGGCTGGCGGTGCCGAGGATCACCAATTCACGTACGGACACGGTGGCTTATCCGGGGGGCCACTCGAGGCCCCGGCCGCCGAGGACGTGCGCGTGGGCGTGCCACACGGTCTGGCCTGCGCCGCTGCCGGTGTTGAAGACGATGCGGTAGCTGTCGAGCTTTTCCTCGTCGGCCACGGCCCGGGTCTCGGCGAGCACGTCGGCGGCGAGTTGCGGTGCTTCGGCGCCGAGGGTGGCGGCGTTCTCGTAGTGGGCCTTGGGGATCACCAGGATGTGGGTGGGGGCCTGGGGGTTTATGTCCCGGAAGGCCACGGTGGTGTCTGTCTCGCGGACGATCGTCGCCGGGATCCGGCCCGCGACGATCTTGCAGAACAGGCAGTCGTCCTGGGGTTCGCCTGCCATGCGGTGCCTCCTCGCGCTGGTGATCAATACGGGGGGCATCGTAGTCGTTCGGGTGCGGGCCGTATGTGGCTGGGCGCGCCCACGCGGGGCGGCCGCATGTCGACGCAGCCCCGCGCCCCTTACGTCGGCATTCCCGGCGGAGTCTTGGCCGGCCGTTCCTCCAGTGCCTCCAACGCGAGCCGGATCGCCGTGTCCAGCTGGGTGTCCCTGCCCTCCGCCCAGTCCTGGGGCCGCTGTACGACCTCCACGTCCGGGTCCACGCCGTGGTTCTCGACGTCCCAGCCCACGCCCTCCACCCACATCGCGTACTTCGGCTGGGTGACCAGGGTGCCGTCGATCAGGCGGTAGCGGCTGTCGATGCCGATCACGCCGCCCCAGGTGCGGGTGCCGACGACCGGGCCGATACCGAGGGCCTTGATCGCCGCGTTGACGATGTCGCCGTCGGAGCCGGAGAACTCGTTGGCGACGGCGACGACCGGGCCGCGCGGGGCGTCGAGGGGGTAGCTGGTGGGGCGCATGCCGCGCGGGAGGTCCCAGCCGATGATGCGGCGGGCCAGCTTCTCGACGACGAGCTGGGAGGTGTGGCCGCCGCGGTTCTCACGGACGTCGACCACCAGGCCGTCCCGGGCGACTTCCACGCGCAGGTCGCGATGGATCTGGGCCCAGCCGGGGGCCTGCATGTCGGGGACGTGGAGGTAGCCGAGGCGGCCGTCGGAGGCCGCGTGGACGTGGGCGCGGCGGTCGGCCACCCAGGCGTGGTAGCGCAGGGGTTCCTCGTCGGCGATCGGGATGACGACGGTGTGGCGGGGTTCGCCGCCGCCCGCCGGGGAGACGGTCAGTTCCACCGGGTGACCCGCCGTGCCGACGAGCAGCGGACCCGGCCCCCTCACCGGGTCGACGGAGTGGCCGGCGACGGCGATGATCGCGTCGCCGGGGCGGACGGCGACTCCCGGCGCGGCGAGCGGGGAGCGGGCGTCCGGGTCGGAGGTCTCCGCGGGCAGGATGCGGTCGATGCGCCAACTTCCGTCCGGGTGGCGGGAGATGTCGGCGCCGAGCAGACCGTGCCGGGGGCCGCCGCCGGAGCCGCCGGAGGGGATGACGTAGGCGTGCGAGGTGCCGAGTTCGCCGTGCACCTCCCACAGGAGGTCGGTCAGGTCGCTGTGGGTGGCGAGGCGGGCCAGGAGGGGACGGTAGCGGGCGAGGACGCCGGTCCAGTCGGCGCCGCCGAGGTCGGGCCGCCAGAAGTGGTCGCGCATGAGGCGGCCGGTCTCGTCGTACATCTGCCGCCACTCGGCGGCCGGGTCGAGGGTCTGCCGGACCCGGGCGAGGTCGACGGAGACGCTGGTGTCGCCGTCGTCGTCGGTGCCGGTACGGCGGTCGCCGGGGACGACCCGGAGCCGGCCGTCGGTCCACAGCAGCACGCGTTTGCCGTCGCCGCTGACCTCGAAGTGGTCGGCGTCGGAGGCCAGGTGCTCCAGGCGCCGCTGGCCGAGGTCGTAACGTTCCAGCTCGGTGTGCGGGTCGGGGTCCTCGGGGTGGGCGCGGGCGGCGCCGAGGACGCCCTGCACGGGGTGGCGCAGCCAGAGCACGCCGTCCTTGGCGGCGCGCAGCGTGGAGTACCGGCCGGCCTCCACCGGGAAGGGGACGATGCGGTCGGCGAGGCCCTCGGGGTCGATGCGGGTGGCCGGGGTTCCCTCGCTGTCGGGGGTCTCGTCCTTGTCGGGGGTCTCGAAGGGGCGGCCGTGGCGTTGCGGGCCGAACGGCGAGGGGGTGGTGGCGGCCAGGGTGATCAGGTGCGGGCGGGCGCCGACCACGAACGCGAGGTCGAAGACGTGCTCGTCGTAGACCGGGTCGAAGGCGCGGTTGGAGAGGAAGGCGAGGTGTTTGCCGTCGAGGGTGAAGGCGGGGGCGTAGTCCTGGAAACGGAGCGGGGTCGCCTCGGTGACCGACAGGTCGGTGGTGTGGGCGATGCGCAGCTGGGAGAGCGGGCGCGGGCCGGGGTGGGCCCAGGCCAGCCAGGCGGAGTCGGGTGAGAAGGCGAGGCCGGAGACCTCGCCGTCGTCGCTGCGGTCGACCTCGCGGACCTCGCCGGTCTCGCGCTCGACGAGCAGCAGCCGCCCGTCGTGCGCGGCCACGGCGGCCCGGCTGCCGTCCGGGGCCATGGCCAGCTCCAGGACCCGTCCGAGCTGTCCGGCGGCGAGCCGTCGCGGGGGCGCGCCGGGCACGGTGCCGGTCGCCGGGGCGAACTCCAGGGCGTCGTCGCCCTCCGCGTCCGTCACCCACACCACCCACTCCTCGCCGTCGGCGCGAAAGGCGCGCGGCATCCGGGCGCGGACGCCGGGGGCGGCGGCGAGGGCACGGGCGGGTCCGGAGCGGTGGGTGACCCAGTGGATCCCGCCGCGCACGCAGACGGCGCTGCCGCGCGCGGTGTGGTCGGGGGACGCCTCGCCGAACCAGCGGGAGGCGTTCACCGGGCGGGGGCGCAGATCGATCCGGGGCCCGCCGAGGCGTACGTCCAGCCGGCGCGGCTCGGCGCCGTCCAGGTCGTCGAGGAGCCACAGTTCACCGGCGCAGGCGTAGACGATCCGGGTGCCGTCACCGGACGCGTGCCGGGCGTAGAAGCTGTCGAGGGGGGTGTGGCGGCGCAGGTCGGAGCCGTCGGCGAGGGAGGAGTACAGGGCGCCGGTGCCCTCGTGGTCGGAGAGGAAGGCGATCCGGTCCCCCGCCCACACCGGGCACTCGATGTTCCCGTCGAGGTCCTCATGAAGCCGGACGAACTCCCCGCTGCCCTCCCGGTCGATCCACAACTTGCCCGCGGTGCCGCCCCGGTAGCGCTTCCAGTGGGCGGCCTCGCGGCCCATCGGCGCGGACAGCAGCACGGTGGCCGGGCCGGAGGCCACGTCGCCGACCGGGCCGTACGGCAGGGTCTCGGCGGGTCCGCCGTCCAGCGGGACGGCGTGCGCCCAGCTGTGCCGGAAGGTGTGGCGGCCGTGCGCGCCGAGCGCGAGCACCCGTCCGTCGGCGGTCCAACCCCTTACCTCGGTACGGCGGTTGCCCCAGTACGTCAGACGGTCGGCGGGGCCGCCGTCGACGGGGGCGACATGCACCTCGGGTGCGCCGTCCCGGGTGGAGGTCCAGGCGAGGAACCGGCCGTCCGGGGATATCCGGGGCGTGGTCACCGGCCTGTTGTCGGCGCTGACGCGCCAGGCCCGGCCGCCGTCGAGCGGCGCGAGCCACACGTCGTCCTCGGCGACGAAGGTCACCAAGTCGCCGTGTACATGTGGAAATCGGAGATACGCGGCACCCTGAGTCACTCCGTCACTGTACGCAGTGACGGGTGCGCCTCGCCCGGTGTTCAGATCACTTCCCCTCGACGGGCCAGCAGGTGGGGTCGCCCTTGCACCAGAGGGTGCGGGTGACGGTGACGGTCACGGTCGGACGGCCGCCGGGACGGTAGGTGGGCGGCTTGTACGTCGGTCCGGGCTTGGCGCTGCAGTCGCCGAGCCCGTTCACGTGGAACACCTGTCTGCCACCGACCTCGGCGGTCAGGTCGCCGCGCACACAGGCCCCGTCGACAGCCTTGGTCACCTTCCCGGTGACGCTGATCTTCCGCCCGTCCCTGGTCTCGCCCCGGCAGTCGACGGAGACGACGGTGCTCTCGCTCGGCGAGGGCGACTTTCCCGTCGAGCCGCCCCCGTGGTTCCCGGTGCAGGTGAGCCAACGGACGTCGATGTGCTGCTGCTCCAGCCTGGCGGTGGCGGTGGTGTCGGTGGTGTAGGCGGCGGAGGCGGAACCGAGATCGGTGGGCTGACACGCCACGACGGCCGCTCCGGCCCCGACAGCCAGCCCGGCGACAGCCACCACCCGCACCCCGCGTCGTTTCCCTCTCAAAACCCCCATGCAGGGCAGCGTGCCACCGGCGCGGGCGAGGCGGAAGGCCGCATACGGCCACTCACCCGTCCGGGTCGCGGGGCAGCGCCCCGAAAGGGGCGCGGGGCTGTGCGGGCACTCACTCCAGCGGAGCGCCCAGGAGCAGCCACTCCTGGAGCTCGACCAGGTTGCCCTCCGGGTCCTTGAGGTGGGCCACGCGCATGCGGTCGGTCATGGGGGCCGGGCCGTGCACGAGCGTGGCGCCGCGGGAGGTGATCTCCGCGCAGTAGGCGTCCAGGTCGTCGACGCGCAGGACAACCAGGGAGCGGTGGCCGGTGGCGGTCTCGCCCAGCTCCCGAAGGACCTCGGCCATCATCGAGCGGTCCTGCAGCGCGATCCCCGCGGAGCCGGCGTGCGGGCTGAACTTCTCGTACGGCCCCTCGACCGCCCCGGACTGCGGCTTGAGGCCGAGGACGTCGGCGTAGAAGCGGTAGCAGGCGGCGAAGTCGGTGACCAGAAGCCGGACTTGAGCGAGTTCCACGGTGTCCCCAGACGGTGTCAGGACCAGCGGCCGGTGCGGCCCAGGAGCAGGGCCACGGCGGCGGTGCCGGCGGTGGAGGTACGCAACACGGTAGGACCGAGCACGCATGTCTTCGCACCCGCCTCCTCGAAGAGCGCCAGCTCGTCGCGTGCGACACCCCCTTCGGGGCCGACGACCAGCACGATCTGGCCTTCGGCGGGGAGTTGGGCGGTGGCCAGCGGCTCGCTGACGTGCTCGAAGTCGGAGTGCAGCACGGCGGCGAAGTCGGCCTCGGCGAGAAGTGCGGCAACCTGCTTGGTGCTCGCCGCGTCCGCGACCTCGGGGAAACGCAGCCGGCGGGACTGCTTGCCGGCCTCGCGCGCGGTGGCCCGCCACTTGGCGAGTGCCTTCTGACCCCTGTCGCCCTTCCACTGGGTGATGCAGCGGGCGGCCTGCCAGGGCACGATCGCGTCGACGCCGGTCTCCGTCATGGTCTCGACGGCGAGTTCGCCCCGGTCACCCTTCGGGAGCGCCTGGACGACGGTGATCCGGGGGCTGGGCTCCGGCTCCACCGGGAACTCGAACGGCTCGACCACCAGGTGGTCCTTGCCCGACACGCTGACGACGACCCCGGCCGCGCCCCGGCCCTTGCCGTCCGTCAGCACCACGTTCTCGCCGGGCTGCAGCCGCCGTACGGAGACCGCGTGCCGCCCCTCGGGACCCGTGACGTCGACGACCGAACCGGGGCCCACGCCTTCCAGCGAGTCGACGACGAACACCGGCGCGGTCATCGCAGGCCTCCCTTGGCCGACAACGCTGTCCTGGCGGCGTCGAGTTCCTCGGCCAGCACCTCCACCAGCCGCCCGGCCGGCAGGTCGCGGGCCATCCGGTGGCCCTGGCCCGCCCACAGCGCCATGCCCTGCGCGTCCCCGGCCTTGGCGGCGGCCTTGCGCAGCGGCGAGGTGAGGTGGTGGATCTCCGGGTAGGCGGCGGGGGCGTACGGGCCGTGCTCGCGCAGGAACCGGTTGACCAGTCCGCGGGCCGGTCTGCCGGAGAAGGCGCGGGTCAACTCGGTGCGCGCGTACAGGGGGTTGGTCAGCGCCTGCTTGTGCAGGGCGTGGGCGCCGGACTCGGGCGTGGCGAGAAAGGCGGTGCCCAGCTGGGCCGCGCTCGCGCCGGCCGCGAGGACGGCGGCGATCTGGCCGCCGCGCATGATGCCGCCGGCGGCGACGATCGGGATGCGCACGGCCTCCCGGATCTGCGCGACCAGCGAGAGCAGCCCGATGCCGGAGCCGTCGTTCTCGGCGAGGTCCCGGTGGGTGCCCTGGTGACCGCCGGCCTCCACGCCCTGAGCGATCACGGCGTCCGCTCCGGCCTGTTCGACCGCGCGGGCCTCCTCGGCGGTGGTGGCGGTGACCAGGGTGTAAGTGCCGGCCCGGCGCAGCCTGTCGAGCACTTCCCGGCTCGGCACACCGAAGTGGAAGGAGACGACCGGCACCGGGTTGTCGAGGAGTACGGCGAGCTTGGCGTCGTAGCCGTCGTCCCGGCCGCTGTCCGGGTCGCCCAGCTCGGTCTCGTACCAGGCGGCCTCGCCGGCCAGCTGGTGGGCGTAGACCTCGACGGCGCCGGACTCGGCGTACTCCGACTGCGGTACGAACACATTCACGCCGAAGGGGCGGCTCGTGAGCCCCCGCAGCTGCTTGATCTCCTGGTACATGCCGTCGGCGGTCTTGTATCCGGCGGCGAGGAACCCGAGGCCTCCGGCCTCGGAGACGGCGGCGACGAGCTGCGGGAGGGAGACTCCGCCCGCCATGGGGGCCTGCACGATCGGGTGGGGGAAGAGATCGGTCAGCGCGGAGGACATGACCGCATGTTGTCACGTCCTTCGAACAAGTCCGAATCGGGGCGTCCCCCGGCATAGGACAGCGGCATAAGGGGTGCCGAAGCACCCCGTACGCCCTGTCTCAGCGACCGTTGAACGCGTCCTTCAGCCGGCTGAACAGCCCCTGCTGCCCCGGCTGACTGTGCTTGCCCGGGGGCCAACCCCCGGACCCCCGGCCACCCCCGCAGCTCGCGTCAGCGACCGTTGAACGCGTCCTTCAGCCGGCTGAACAGCCCCTGCTGCCCCGGCTGGAACTGGCCCTGCGGCCGTTCCTCGCCGCGCAGCTTGGCCAGCTCGCGCAGCAGCCGCTCCTGCTCGGGGTCCAGCTTGGTCGGGGTCTGCACCTCGACGTGCACGATCAGGTCGCCCCGGCCGCCGCCGCGCAGATGCGTGACGCCCCGGTTGTGCAGCGGAATCGACTGGCCGGACTGGGTGCCGGGCCGGATGTCGACCTCCTCCATGCCGTCCAGGGTCTCCAGCGGCACCTTGGTGCCGAGCGCCGCCGCCGTCATCGGGATCGTGACCGTGCAGTGCAGGTCGTCACCGCGCCGCTGGAACGTCGGGTGCGGCAGCTCGTGGATCTCGACGTACAGATCACCGGCCGGACCGCCGCCGGGCCCGACCTCGCCCTCACCGGCGAGCTGGATCCGTGTGCCGTTGTCGACACCTGCCGGGATCTTGACGGTGAGCGTGCGACGGGAACGGACACGGCCGTCACCGGCGCACTCCGGGCACGGGGTCGGGACCACGGTGCCGAAGCCCTGGCACTGGGGGCAGGGACGCGACGTCATGACCTGGCCCAGGAAGGACCGGGTGACCTGCGAGACCTCGCCACGGCCACGGCACATGTCACATGTCTGGGCGGTCGTACCGGGTGCCGCGCCCTCGCCGTTGCAGGTGTTGCAGACGATCGCGGTGTCGACCTGGATGTCCTTGGTGGTCCCGAAGGCCGCCTCGTCCAGCTCGACCTCGATCCGGATCATCGCGTCCTGGCCGCGCCGGGTGCGCGAGCGCGGCCCGCGCTGCGACGCCGTACCGAAGAACGCGTCCATGATGTCGGAGAAGTTGCCGAAGCCGCCGGCCCCGAAGCCGCCCGCACCGGCACCGCCGGACTGCGAGAGCGGGTCGCCGCCGAGGTCGTAGACCTGCTTCTTCTGCGGGTCCGACAGCACCTCGTAAGCGGCGTTGATCTCCTTGAACCGCTCCTGGGTCTTCGGATCCGGGTTGACGTCCGGGTGCAGCTCGCGCGCGAGCCGACGGAACGCCTTCTTGATCTCATCCTGCGACGCGTCGCGGCGCACGCCGAGAACGGCGTAGTAGTCCGTGGCCACTTACGACTCCGCCAGGATCTGTCCGACGTACCGTGCCACTGCGCGTACCGCTCCCATCGTTCCCGGGTAGTCCATGCGGGTCGGTCCGACCACGCCGAGCTTGGCAACCGCCTCGCCGCCCGAACCGTAGCCCACCGACACCACCGAGGTGGAGTTGAGCCCCTCGTGCGCGTTCTCGTGCCCGATGCGCACGGTCACGCCCGGATCCTTCGCCTCGCCGAGGAGCTTGAGGAGCACGACCTGCTCCTCCAGGGCCTCCAGCACGGGTCGGATCGTGAGGGGAAAGTCATGCCCGAAGCGGGTGAGATTGGCGGTGCCGCCGATCATCAGCCGCTCCTCGTTCTCCTCGACGAGCGTCTCCAGGAGAGTGGAGAGCACTGTCGAGACCGTACCGCGGTCCTCGGCCTCGAAGGCCTCCGGAAGGTCCTCGACCAGCCTCGGCACGTCCGTGAACCGGCGGCCCGCGACCCGGCTGTTCAGCCGGGCGCGCAGATCGGCGAGCGAGGCCTCGCCGAAGGGCGCCGGGCAGTCGACCATCCGCTGCTCGACCCGTCCGGTGTCCGTGATCAGCACGAGCATCACGCGCGCGGGAGCGAGCGAGAGCAGCTCCACGTGCCGGACGGTGGACCGGGTCAGGGACGGGTACTGCACGACGGCGACCTGCCGGGTCAGCTGCGCGAGCAGCCGTACCGTGCGCGCCACGACGTCGTCGAGGTCGACGGCGCCCTCCAGGAAGTTCTGGATGGCCCGCCGCTCGGGCGCGGTCATCGGCTTCACGCCCGCGAGCTTGTCCACGAACAGCCGGTAGCCCTTGTCGGTGGGGATGCGCCCCGCGCTGGTGTGCGGCTGCGCGATGAACCCCTCGTCCTCCAGGGCCGCCATGTCGTTGCGGACGGTGGCCGGGGAGACCCCGAGGTTGTGCCGCTCGGTCAGGGCCTTCGACCCGACCGGCTCCTCGGTGCCGACGTAGTCCTGGACGATGGCGCGCAGTACCTGAAGCCTGCGTTCACTCAGCATTCGCGCGCACCTCCAGCACGTCGTCCCCTCTGTTCCGCGGTTCGTCCGCCTGGCACTCTTCGCACGCGAGTGCCAGCGTTCCCGGGCCCAGTGTACGGCTGTCGGGTACACCCGGGGCAAGGTCGGTGCGGTCGCGGCGGCCCGTGCAGCTAGCGTCGCGGTATGACGGTGACTTGGGAAGAGCTGGGGTGGGAGCGGCTTGCCGCCGGGGTCGGGCGCTGCCGCCTCGCGGGCTGGGACTGCACGGCCGGGCTGGTCCTCGGGGCCGGTACGGCCCTGATGGTGGACGCCGGTTCCAGTCTGGCCGAGGGCGCGCGGCTGCGGGCACAGGCCGAGGAACTGACCGGCGGCCGTGTGACCCATCTCGCGCTGACCCACCCCCACTTCGATCATGTCTTCGGGGCGGCGGCGTTCGCCGGGGCGGAGGTGTACGGCGCGGTGGGCCTGGACGCGGTCTTCGCGTACGAGCGGGAGGAACTGCGCCTGGACGCGATCAGGAACGGCCTCCCGGTCACGGACGCCGACGAGGCGGTGGACGCGCTGGCCCCGCCCCGGCATCCGGTCTCCGGCGAGTGGACGCTGGACCTCGGCGACGGCCGCCAGGCGCTGCTGGCCAACGTGGGCCCGGGGCACACGGCCCACGATCTGGTGGTGCTGGTGCCGGGGGACCCGGAGGTGGTCTTCTGCGGCGACCTCGTCGAGGAGTCCGGCGAACCCCAGGCCGGCCCGGACGCGGTCCCGTCCCGCTGGCCGGACGCCCTGGACCGCCTGCTGTCCCTGGGCGGCGAGGACGCGCTGTACGTGCCCGGTCACGGAGCGGTGGTGGACGCGGGGTTCGTGCGACGGCAACGCGACGAGCTGGCCACGCGTTTCGGCGTGTCGTGAGCGCGGCCGTACGGCTTCTCCTATCGTCACTCGAATGCGCCAGTACTCCGCCGACCTGACCCCGCCCTGGAAGAAGCAGAAGCCGGTGCCGGAGGTACCGGCGGAGCCCGGCCTGGTGGTGGAGGAGCCCGGTACCGGGTTCTGCGGGGCGGTGATCCGCTGCGAGGCGGGCACGGTGACGCTGGAGGACCGCTTCGGCAAGCACCGGGTGTTCCCGCTGGAGCCGCGGGGCTTCCTGCTGGAGGGGCGCGTGGTGACGCTGGTGAGGCCTTCCGGCGGTCCGGTACGGCCCACCCGTACGGCCTCCGGTTCGGTCGCCGTCCCCGGCGCCCGCGCCCGCGTGGCCCGCGCCGGCCGCATCTACGTCGAGGGCCGGCACGACGCCGAGCTGGTCGAGAAGGTGTGGGGCGACGACCTGCGCATCGAGGGCGTGGTGGTGGAGTACCTGGAGGGCGTGGACGACCTGCCGTCGATCGTGTCGTCCTTCGCCCCGGGTCCGGACGCCCGCCTGGGTGTCCTCGTGGACCACTTGGTGCCGGGCACGAAGGAATGGCGGATCGCGGAGTCGGTGACCAGCGAGCACGCGCTGGTGGTCGGTCACCCGTACATCGACATCTGGCAGGCGGTGAAGCCGGCCGCGCTGGGGATCGAGGCGTGGCCCATGGTCCCGCGGGGGCAGGACTGGAAGACGGGGGTGTGCCGGGCGCTGGGCTGGCCGTCGGAGAACACCGGGGCGGTGTGGCAGGCGATCCTGAAGCGGGTGGGGTCCTACAAGGACCTGGAGCCGGAGTTGCTGGGGAGGGTGGAGGAGCTGATCGACTTCGTCACGGGTAGCGGTGGGGCCTGACGTCGGGGAAGGTTCCGAACTCGCTGGTTTTCAGCTCGACACCCAGGACATCCAGCATCAGCGGCCGGCCGAACTTCTCGATGTACTGCGCCCGGTAGTTGGCACGTCCTTCCCCCCGCAGAAGCTCCGCTTTGAGCCCGTCAGGCGGCTCAAAACCCTCGAAGAACTCTGCGACTCCACGTTCGTCCACAGCGGTCATCTCCGTGGCCTCTACATTCGCCGCATACTGTCAGCGGCAGCCTACGAACCAGGTTGGGGGCCGAACCGGCGTCCGGCTGTGATTCACCCGCCCGAGTGATCAATCCACCAGGTCCCTGACCACCGCATCCGCCAGCAACCGCCCCCGCAACGTCAGCACGGCCCGCCCCTGCTCGTACGGACCTTCCTGGAGCAGCCCCTCCCCCAGCGCCCGCCGGGACGCCGCCAACCCCTCCTCCTTCAGCAGGGACAGCGGCACCCCCTCCCACAGCCTCAGCTCCAGCAGGATCCGCTCGACCCGGCGGTCCTCCTCCGACAGCAGCTCACGACCCGCCCCCGGTGACCGGCCGGAGGCGAGTGCCGCCGCGTACGCCCCCGGATGCTTCACGTTCCACCAGCGCACCCCGCCCACGTGCGAGTGCGCCCCGGGACCGGCCCCCCACCAGTCGGCGCCGCGCCAGTACAGCTCGTTGTGCAGGCAGCGGCCCGCCTCGGAGGTGGCCCAGTTGGAGACCTCGTACCAGTCGAAGCCCGCCGCGGACAGGGTCTCCTCGGCGATCAGATAGCGGTCGGCGTGCACGTCGTCGTCGGTCATCGGGACCTCGCCCCGGCGGATCCGGCGGGCGAGCTGCGTGCCCTCCTCGACGATGAGCGCGTACGCACTGACGTGGTCCGGACCGGCGCCGATCGCCGCGTCCAGCGAGGCCCGCCAGTCGTCGTCGCTCTCGCCGGGGGTGCCGTAGATCAGGTCGAGGTTGACGTGCTCGAAGCCCGCCGCGCGCGCCTCGGCCACACACGCCTCGGGACGCCCGGGAGTGTGCGTGCGGTCGAGCACGCGCAGCACATGCTGCCGCGCGCTCTGCATGCCGAAGGAGATCCGGTTGAAGCCGCCCTCCCGGAGCGTGGCGAGGTACGCCGGGTCCACCGACTCGGGGTTCGCCTCCGTCGTGATCTCCGCGTCCGGCGCCAGCCCGAACTCGTCGCGGATCGCCCCCAGCATCCGTACGAGATCGTCGGCGGCCAGCAGTGTGGGCGTACCGCCCCCGACGAACACCGTACGGACCTCGCGCGGGTCGTCGCCGAGCACCTTCCGGGCGAGCCGGATCTCGTCCGTCAGCGTGTCCGCGTAGTTGTCGCGGAACGCCAGCACGCCGCCCGTGCCGCGCAGCTCGGTCGCGGTGTAGGTGTTGAAGTCGCAGTAGCCGCAGCGGGTCGCGCAGTACGGGACGTGCAGGTAGAAGCCGAGCGGGCGGGCGGCGGCCCCGGCGAGCGCGTGCGCGGGCAGCGCGCCGTCGGCGGGGACGGGCTCGCCGTCGGGGAGAGCGGAAGGCATGCCTTCCATTGTCCAGCACCGGCGCGGTTACTCCGCTTGCAGCACCAGCAGTGCCAGGTCGTCCTCCGGCTGCCCGCCCCCGAAGTCGTGGACGAGCCGCCGGATCCTTTCCGCGATCAGTGCGGCGCTGAGCCCGGCGCAGCCGGACAGGGCGCGGGCGAGCCCGTCGGCGTCGTCGAACTGGCGGGAGCCGGAGCGCCGCTCGGTCACCCCGTCGGTGACGCACAGCAGGCTGTCGCCGGGCCGCAGGTCGACGGTCTCGCTGGTGTAGGTCTCGTCCTCGACGACGCCGAGCAGGGTCTGCGGGCGGGCCGCGGTGCGTACGGTGCCGTCGGGGCTCAGGACGAGCGGGAGCGGGTGGCCGGCGGAGGCGAGGGTGCAGCGGACGCCGCCGCCCTCGTACGGCGTGAGCTCGCCGTAGAGCAAGGAGAGGAAGCGGGTCTGCGGGCCGTCCCCGGGGGCCACGGGCCGTCCGCCTGCGGCGACGAGGGCGCGGGCGGCGGCGTCGGCGGCCTCGGTGGCGTCGTCCAGGAGGAGCTGGTTGAGCCGGTCGAGGACATCGGCGACCCGGTAGCCCTCGCGGGCGAGCAGGCGGAGCCAGGGGCGGGCGAGGCCGATCACGACCGCCGCCTCGGGACCCTTGCCCTGGACGTCGCCTACGGCGAAGCACCAGCGGCCGTCGCCGGCCGGGAACAGGTCGTAGAAGTCGCCGCTGGGACCGCCCTTGTCGCAGGGCTCGTAGACGAGCGCGCTGCTCACGCCGGGGATCTCGGCGACCGCGCCGGGCAGCAGGCCGCGCTGCAGGACGGCGCTGATGGTGGCCTGGCGGGCGTACTGGCGGGCCGCTCCGATGGCGAGGGCCACCCGGCGGCTGAGGTCCTCCACGAGCCCGGTGACCTCGTCGGGGAAGCCGAGCAGCCCGCACCGGCCGAGGACCAGCGTGCCGAGCGGCCGGCCGCCCGCGATCAGCCGGTACGCCAGCGCCGTGCCGTCGGTGCCCTGCGGGCCGAGCGCGTGGCCGGGCCACGGGTACGCCTCGGGGCCGGAGCGCAGCCCGTCGCGCGGGCAGGGCGGTTCCTTCTCCAGGGCACAGCGCAGTTCCTCGATGCGGTTCTCGCTGGCGTGCCAGACCCGGTCGGGGCCGCCGCCCACGCCGCCGCGCACGGTCGCCTCGTCCTCCAGCCACACCGCGCACCAGTCGGCGAGCCGGGGCACGATGAGCTGGCCGGTGAGGGCCGTCACCAGGTTCTCGTCCAGCTGACCGGCGAGCAGGTCGGAGGCCTCGGCGAGGAAGGACAGCGCGCCCCGGCCGAGCCAGTCCCGGTCACCGCCCGCGCGGTGCGGCTGCGGGACCAGGTCCTCGGCCACCTCCAGGGCCGCGTCCGGCGCGGGTGTGTCCGCGTCCGTCACGCCGCCCGGGGGCAGCCGCGCCCAGACCGTCTTGGCGCCGGCGCGGTAGGTGACGCCCCAGGACTCGGCGAGCGTGGTGACCAGCCGCAGGCCGCGCCCGTACTCGGGGGTGTCGTACGCCCCCTCGCCGCCCGGGGAGTCGCGCGGGGCGCGGCAGGGATGCTGGTCGCCCACCTCCACGGTGAACGCGCCGCTCTCCTCCAGCCGCCAGACGACCTCCACGTCCGTACCGGCGTGCACGACGGCATTGGTGACCAGTTCGCTGACGACGGCCATGGCGTCGTCGACGAGCCGCGCCGAGACCTCGGGCGCCTCGGCCAGCGCTGCCCGCACCAGCGCACGGGCCGAGCCGGGCGCGAGAGGACTTCCGGGCAGCGTGGTACGCCCGTGCACCTCCCGAGCCCTGGGCTCACTCTCCCGCTGCGTGGGTATGGCCGCCATGTCCATGCGGCCAGGGTGACAGACAGGGGGCACCTATAAGCGCTGAGTCACTGAAGTGGGCAGAAGACGACCACTTTCGAACGCCGGTGAGCTCAACTTACCCAGGGGCGCGGGGCTCTGCCCGATATGCGGCTCCGCCGCGTGGGCGCGAACAACCACGACGCATCCGCAGCCGCCGGCAGTCCCCAGCCACCCCTTCGAGACCGCGTCAGGCCTCCCGCGTCCCGGCGTACATCTCGTCGATGAGGTGCTTGTACTCCCGCTCCACCACGGGCCGCTTCAGCTTCAGGCTCGGCGTGATCTCCCCGTGCTCCACATCGAGATCCCTCGGCAGCAGCCGGAACTTCTTGATGGTCTGCCACTTCTGCAGCCCGGCGTTGAGCTGCCGCACATACCCGTCGACCATCTCGACGGTCTGCGGCGCCGCGACGATCTCGGCGTACGGCCGGCCCTCCAGCCCGTTCTCCTTGGCCCAGTCCAGGATCGCGATCTCGTCCAGGGCGATGAGGGCCGTGCAGTAGTTCCGGTCTGCGCCGTGCACCAGGATGTTGGAGACGTACGGGCACACGCCCTTGAACTGGCCCTCGACCTCGGCCGGAGCGACGTACTTGCCGCCGGAGGTCTTGATGAGGTCCTTCTTGCGGTCGGTGATGCGGAGGTAGCCGTCGGGCGACAGCTCGCCGATGTCACCGGTGTGGAACCAGCCGTCGGACTCCAGCACCTCGGTGGTCTTCTCGGGCAGCCCGTGGTAGCCCTCCATGATGCCGGGGCCGCGCAGCAGGATCTCGCCGTCGTCGGCGATGCGCACCTCCGTGCCGGGCAGCGGCTTGCCGACCGTGCCGGTGCGGTAGGCCTCGCCGGGGTTCAC
Source organism: Streptomyces sp. NPDC053069 (assembly GCF_044546895.1). Classification (NCBI taxonomy): domain Bacteria; kingdom Bacillati; phylum Actinomycetota; class Actinomycetes; order Kitasatosporales; family Streptomycetaceae; genus Streptomyces; species Streptomyces sp. NPDC053069. The sequence goes on from NZ_JBITZN010000011.1 coordinate 267,698, forward strand.
GAAGGAGGCCGCGGAGGACTCGGTCAGGCCGTAGCCCTCAAGGATGTGGATGCCGGCGCCGGCGAAGAAGTAGCCGATCTCGGGCGCGAGCGCCGAGGCGCCGGAGACACAGGCGCGCAGCCGGCCGCCGAAGGCGTCGCGGAGCTTGCCGTAGACGAGGGCGTCGGCGACCTTGTGCTTGGCCGCGAGGCCGAACGGCACGGCGTGGGTTCCGGTGCGCCGGAAGTTGTCCTGGCTGACCTTGGCGTACTCGCGGGCGACCTCGGCGGCCCACTGGAAGATCTTGTACTTGGCGGCGCCGCCCTCGCGGGCCTTGGCGGCGACGCCGTTGTAGACCTTCTCGAAGATGCGGGGCACGGCCGCCATGTACGTCGGCTGCACCACCGGCAGGTTCTCGATGATCTTGTCGACCCGGCCGTCGACGGCGGTGACGTGGCCGACCTCGATCTGGCCGGAGGTGAGCACCTTGCCGAAGACGTGCGCGAGCGGCAGCCACAGGTACTGCACGTCCTCGCCGCTGATCAGGCCGGTCGCGGCGATCGCCTTCGCCATGTACGCCCAGTTGTCGTGCGGGAGCCTGACTCCCTTGGGGCGGCCGGTGGTGCCGGAGGTGTAGATGAGGGTGGCGAGCTGGTCCTTGGTGATCGCGCCGACCCGCTCCTTGATCAGCTCGGGGTGCGTCTCCAGGTAGGCGACGCCGCGCTGCTCCAGCTCGGCGAGGGTGATCACCCAGTCGCTCGTCTCGGCGCCGGCCGGGTCGATGACCACGACCTTGGTGAGGTCGGGCAGCTCGGCGCGCTTCTCGACGGCCTTGGCGGCCTGGGCCGCGTCCTCGGCGATCAGCACCCGGCTCTCGGAGTCGGAGAGGATGAAGGCCGATTCGTCCGCGTTGGTCTGCGGGTAGATGGTGGTCGTCGCGCCGCCGGCACACAGGATGCCGAGGTCGGCGAGGATCCACTCGACCCGGGTCGACGAGGCGAGCGCCACGCGCTGCTCGGGCTGCACGCCCAGCTCGATGAGGCCGGCCGCGATCGCGTACACCCTCTCGGCGGCCTGCGCCCAGCTGAGCGACTTCCAGTCGTCGGGGCCCTGGCCGGACGCGGGGGGCACCGGATAGCGGTAGGCCTCGGCGTCCGGTGTGGCCGCCACGCGCTCCAGGAAGAGGGCCGCCACGGACGGCGGACGGTTCTCGATCAGGGTCTGTGTGTCGCTCACGACATCCTCCGGGGCCCGCGACGGTGCGGCTGACTCGGTGCGGCTGGGTTAACTCACGGTGGGGGTTCGTGCTGCTGCTTCGCTGTTGTTTAACTCGCGAGTAACTATCGAGCAGGGATCAGAGTAAGCCGCGACCGGCCGCTGCGTAAGGGGCTTCGGCCTGTCACTTTCCACGCAGAGCGACGCTACGCACGCGTAGGGGCCCACCGCACTTTCGTACGACAGGCCCCCGCGTGCCCTTTTTAGGGACGCCACCGGTTGTTACCGACGGTTACTTCTTGCCCTTGGCCGACCCCGCGCTGTCATCGCTGGACAGGACGGCGATGAAGGCTTCCTGCGGAACCTCCACGGAACCCACCATCTTCATCCGCTTCTTGCCTTCCTTCTGCTTCTCCAGCAGCTTCCGCTTACGGGAGATGTCACCGCCGTAGCACTTGGCGAGGACGTCCTTGCGGATGGCGCGGATGGTCTCGCGGGCGATGACCCGGGAGCCGATGGCGGCCTGCACCGGCACCTCGAAGGCCTGCCGCGGGATCAGCTCCTTGAGCTTGGCGACGAGCCGCACGCCGTACGCGTACGCCTGGTCCTTGTGGGTGATCGCGGAGAACGCGTCCACCTTGTCGCCGTGCAGCAGGATGTCGACCTTGACCAGGGAGCTGGTCTGCTCGCCGGTGGGCTCGTAGTCCAGCGAGGCGTAGCCGCGGGTCTTGGACTTCAGCTGGTCGAAGAAGTCGAAGACGATCTCCGCGAGCGGGAGGGTGTAGCGGATCTCGACACGGTCCTCGGAGAGGTAGTCCATGCCGAGCAGGGTGCCGCGCCGGGTCTGGCACAGCTCCATGATCGAGCCGATGAACTCGGTGGGCGCGAGGATGGTGGCCCGCACGACCGGCTCGAAGACCTCGTTGATCTTGCCTTCGGGGAACTCGCTCGGGTTGGTGACCGTGTGCTCGCTGCCGTCCTCCATGACCACGCGGTAGACCACGTTGGGAGCGGTGGCGATCAGGTCGAGGCCGAACTCGCGCTCCAGCCGCTCCCGGATGACATCGAGGTGGAGGAGCCCCAGGAACCCGACGCGGAAGCCGAAGCCGAGGGCGGCGGAGGTCTCCGGCTCGTAGACCAGCGCGGCGTCGTTGAGCTGCAGCTTGTCGAGCGCCTCGCGCAGCTCGGGGTAGTCGGAGCCGTCGAGCGGATACAGCCCGGAGAAGACCATCGGCTTGGGGTCCTTGTACCCGCCGAGGGCCTCCGTGGCGCCCTTGCTCTGGCTGGTGACGGTGTCACCGACCTTGGACTGGCGGACGTCCTTCACACCCGTGATGAGGTAGCCCACCTCACCGACGCCGAGGCCGTCGGCCGGGAGCATCTCGGGCGAGTTGACGCCGATCTCCAGCAGCTCGTGCGTGGCGCCGGTGGACATCATCCTGATGCGCTCGCGCTTGTTGAGCTGGCCGTCGATGACACGGACGTACGTCACGACACCGCGGTACGAGTCGTACACGGAGTCGAAGATCATCGCGCGGGCGGGCGCGTCGGCCACCCCGACCGGCGCCGGGATCTCCTTGACGACCTTGTTCAGCAGCGCGTCCACGCCGAGACCGGTCTTCGCGGAGACCTTGAGCACGTCCTCCGGGTCGCAGCCGACCAGGTTGGCGAGCTCCTCGGCGAACTTCTCGGGCTGGGCCGCGGGAAGGTCGATCTTGTTGAGGACGGGGATGATCGTGAGGTCGTTCTCCATCGCCAGGTAGAGGTTGGCGAGGGTCTGCGCCTCGATGCCCTGGGCGGCGTCGACGAGGAGGATGGTCCCCTCACAGGCGGCGAGCGACCGCGAGACCTCGTAGGTGAAGTCGACGTGCCCCGGGGTGTCGATCATGTTGAGGATGTGGGTCGTGCCCTGGTCGGGGCCCTCGGTCGGGGCCCAGGGCAGACGCACCGCCTGGGACTTGATCGTGATGCCGCGCTCGCGCTCGATGTCCATCCGGTCGAGGTACTGAGCACGCATCTGCCGCTGCTCGACCACCCCGGTCAGCTGGAGCATCCGGTCGGCGAGCGTGGACTTGCCGTGGTCGATGTGCGCGATGATGCAGAAATTGCGGATCAGAGCCGGGTCGGTACGGCTCGGCTCGGGCACATGGTTAGGGGTCGCGGGCACGCAGGGTCCTGTCTCTTGAGGCGCCTTATGCCTCGGGTCGGATCGATACGTAGTCTCCATGGTCCCACGCGAAGGGACCGGCTACCGTTTTGGGCCGCTCGCAGGGCCACTGGTACTGTAGATGGCTGTGCCTCATGCCCTCTCAGCGCGAGGCACGTCAGAGAAATTTTGGATCACCGGTACGGGACCTTCGCGGCCCCGCACCAGAACCTGAAAAGGCTCCTTCGTGGCGAACATCAAGTCCCAGATCAAGCGGATCAAGACCAACGAGAAGGCTCGGCTGCGCAACAAGGCCGTCAAGTCCTCCCTGAAGACCGCGGTCCGCAAGGCCCGTGAGGCCGCTGCCGCGGGTGACGTCGAGAAGGCCACCGAGCTGCAGCGCGCTGCCGCGCGTGCGCTCGACAAGGCCGTCTCGAAGGGCGTCATCCACAAGAACCAGGCCGCCAACAAGAAGTCGGCGCTTGCTTCCAAGGTCGCGTCCCTCAAGGGCTGAACCCCTTTCTGATCTGACCGCCGGAAGGACCCAGAGCGGGCCCTCTCTCATCCGCTCCCGACCGGCACCCCAGAGCCTGTTCGCGGCCTGCGTTCGCCACGCGGGAACGGGCTCGACAGCTTGAACCGAGAACCCCGGCGTCTTCCCTTCCCCAGGGCGGGCGCCGGGGTTCTCGTCATACGAGGGCCAGGCGCCTCCTGGGGCGAAGCTCTTGCGGGGGCCGGGGCGAAGCCTCCGGCGCGGTCCGGGGCGGAACCTCCAGCTAGGCCCGGGCGAAGCCCCCGGCGCGGTCCGGGCGGAACCTCCGGAACAGCCTGGGACGAAGGGGCGGAACCCCGGGACCGGCTACCCGCGCCCGCGGGACCGTGCGGCCCGGGCAATCACCACAACCGCCTTCTCCAACGCGTACTCGGGATCATCGCCGCCGCCCTTCACCCCCGCGTCCGCCTCCGCAACGGCCCGAAGCGCCGCCGCGACACCGTCCGGCGTCCACCCCCGCATCTGCTGCCGCACCCGATCGATCTTCCACGGCGGCATCCCCAGCTCCCGCGCCAGATCGGCCGGCCGCCCCCCGCGCGCGGAGGACAGCTTCCCGATCGCCCGTACGCCCTGGGCCAGCGCACTGGTGATCATCACCGGCGCCACGCCCGTCGCCAGCGACCACCGCAGCGCCTCCAGCGCCTCCGCCGTACGCCCCTCCACGGCCCGGTCGGCGACCGTGAAGCTGGAGGCCTCGGCCCGGCCGGTGTAGTACCGCCCGACAACGGCCTCGTCGATGGTCCCCTCCACGTCAGCGACCAGCTGCGACACCGCCGAGGCCAGCTCCCGCAGATCGCTGCCGATGGCGTCGCACAGTGCCTGACAGGCCTCGGGCGTCGCCGACCGCCCCGCCGCCCGGAACTCACCGCGCACAAAGGCCAGCCGGTCCGCCGGCTTGGTCATCTTCGGGCAGGCCACCTCGCGGGCCCCGGCCTTGCGCGCGGCGTCCAGCAGCCCCTTGCCCTTCGCCCCGCCCGCGTGCAGCAACACGAGCGTGATCTCCTCGGCGGGCGCCCCGAGATACCCCTTCACGTCCTTGACCGTGTCGGCGGACAGGTCCTGCGCATTGCGTACGACCACGACTTTCCGCTCGGCGAAGAGCGAAGGACTGGTGAGCTCGGCGAGCGTGCCGGGCTGCAACTGGTCCGGGGTGAGGTCGCGTACGTCCGTGTCGGCGTCGGCGGCCTTGGCGGCGGCCACCACCTCCTGCACGGCACGGTCGAGCAGGAGGTCCTCCTGGCCCACGGCGAGCGTCACCGGGGCGAGAGGGTCGTCATTCGCAGTCTTCCTGGCCATCACGCACAGCATCCCACGAGACACTGACAACGGGCCCGTACAGGCGCGGACAGCCGTACTCGCTCGGCTGCGGGCAGGCGGCGCTGGGTCACGGCTCCTCGCGCCAGCCGTCCCACTCCCCCGCGAACGCATCCAGCGCCGCCGGATCCAGCCGGCCCCGCTCGTCCCGCAGCACCAGCAGCCACTGCGCATCCTCGGCATCGTCCTCGCCGGCCAGCGCGTCCCGGACGAGCTGCGGCTCCTCGTCCAGTCCGAACCGCTCCCCCAGCGCCTCGGCCGCCTCCTCGGCAGCATCCCGGTCGGGCAGCACCAGCACGTGTCTCACATCGCTCACGGGCCCATTCTCCGGCACCGCACGGGAACCGAACCGCCGGGGACTCGGCACCGGCTCAGGGGGTCGGATTCCGGTTCCGTACCGTCGGCACACGGTCCAGCTCGATCCCGAACCGCTCCCGGTACACGGTCAGCACCTCCTCGTCCGTCTCCAACTCCCGTGTCTCCCGCTTCCCGTCGGCCGCCGTCGTCTTCAGCACACGCCCGCTGAGCGTGATCCTCCCTCCGTCCTCGGTGACCCGTGAGCAGACCAGCGACTGGGTGAAGTGCGACAACGGCGAGGTCCTGTGCCACCAGGCCCCGGCCACGAAGTCCCCGAGCACCCGGGGCCGGGTCTCCAACCGGTACTGCGGCCTGCCGTCCCTCAGGACGTCCAGGTCCCCGGCCCCCGCCGAGCCGCCGCCGGGCACCCCGGCCGCGTCCGGCCCGGCCTCCGCCACCCGGAACACCCCGCCGGGGTCGACCTGCTCCGCCCGTTCCGCATAGCTCAGCGGATAGTGGCTGTGCGCCCCGAACCCGACGTCCGCGATCCAGGTGTCCCCCTCCACCGTCCGCACCCGCAGGGCGAGATGGTCGTACGGGATCCCGAGCCGCCCCTTGTCGTCGTACACGCGGGCCGCGAGCAGTTCCACCCCGTAGCCGAGAGCGGTGAGCAACTCGCCGAACAGGCCGTTCAGTTCGTAGCAGAAGCCTCCCCGCCCGCGTCCTGTCACCTTGTCCAGCAGCCACTCCTCCTCCAGCAGGATCTCCTCGTCGAGGTGGATGGACAGGTTCTCGAAGGGAACGCTCTGCAGATGCCGCAGGTGCAGCTCACGCAGGGCCCGCCCGGTGGGCTGCTGCGGGCGCTCGGCCCCGATCCGGCGGAGACAGTCGTCGACCTGGTGTGAGTCCATGGACCCAGTCTGGACGAACCCCGGTCTCAGCCTCTGGCCACCCGCACTTCCCCACCGGTCCCTCCCGTCCCGCCGACGGCAAGCTCCCCGTCCCGGTCGGTGCGCAGCACCAGCGCGCCGCCCGCCCGCAGCCCGGCCACGGTCGCCGGAGCCGGATGTCCGTACGGGTTGTCGGCACCGCAGCTGATGAGCGCCACCCGGGGAGCCGCCAGCCGTATCAGCTCCGGGTCCTGATAGGCCGAGCCGTGGTGGGCCACCTTCAGTACGTCCACACCGGTCAGCTCGGCCGCCACCGGTGACCGCGCCAACGCCTGCTGGGCCGGCGGTTCGAGGTCGCCCAGCAACAGCAGCCGCAGTCCGCGCGAACGGACCAGCATCGCGACGCTGGCGTCGTTCGGTCCGTCCGGCTCCGGCAGCGGGCCCGGCCACGCCGTGTACTGCGGGTCGGACGGCGGCCGGGTGCTCGGCGGGGGCCACAGGACCTGCCAGGAGAGCGGTCCGGTACGCCGTTCCTCACCCGCGACGGCCCGCGTCACCGGAATGTGCCGCGCCGCCGCCTCCCTTCTGACGAACTCGGCCTGGTCGGCGGGTTCCTCGAAGCCGGTCGTCTGGATCGCGGCCACCGAACGGCCCCGCAGGACACCGGGCAGCCCCGCCACATGGTCGGCATGGAAATGGGTCAGCACCAGCAACGGGACGCGCGTGATGCCCAGCTGCCGCAGACAGTGGTCGACCAGCACCGGATCGGGCCCGGCGTCCACGACCACCCCTGCTCCCTCGCCCGCCGCCAGTACGGTCGCATCCCCCTGTCCGACATCGCACATCGCGAACCGCCAGCCCGGCGGCGGCCAGCCGGTGATCACCCGGGTCAATGGGGCCGGCCGCACCACCACCAGCACCAGCAGCACCGCGAGCACCCCGGTCCACCACGGGTGCCGCAACAATCGCCGGCCGGCCAGGACGACGGCCACGGTGACCGCCGTAAGCGCCAGCGCTCCCGGCCAGCCTCCCGGCCAGCCCACTCCCGCTCCGGGCAGCGCCGCCCCTGTCCGGGCCACTTCGGCGATCCATCCGGCCGGCCAACTCGCGCACCAGGCCAGCGCCTTGGCCGGTGCCATCGCCAGCGGCGCCGTCACGAGCGCCGCGAACCCGAGCACGGTGGCCGGTGCCACCGCCACCTCGGCCAGCAGGTTGCACGGCACCGCCACCAGGCTCACCCGCGCCGACAGCACGGCCGTGACGGGGGCGCACACCGCCTGCGCCGCGGCGGCCGCCGCCAGCGCCTCCGCGACCCTCGGCGGCACCCGGCGCCGCCGCAGCGCCTCGCTCCAGCCCGGTGCCACCACCAGCAGCGCGCCGGTGGCCAGCACGGAGAGCAGGAAGCCGTAACTGCGGGCCAGCCAGGGGCCGTAGAGCACCAGCAGCAGGACGGCCGTGGCCAGTGCGGGGACCAGGGATCTGCGGCGCCCGGTGGCCAGGGCGAGCAGTGCCACCGCGCCACAGGCGGCGGCGCGCAGCACGCTGGGGTCGGGCCGGCTCACGACCACGAAGCCCAGCGTGAGCGCTCCGGCGAGCAGCGCAGTCCCCCGCAGTGAGAGCCCCAGGCGCGGGGCCAGGCCGCGGCGCTCGACGCGCTGGGCCAGTCCCGGCGGCCCGATCAGCAGCGCGAGCAGGATGGTGAGGTTGCTGCCGGACACGGCGAGCGTGTGCGCCAGATCCGTCTCCTTGAACGCGTCGTCCAGCTCGGGCGTGATCCGTGAGGTGTCCCCGACGACCAGCCCGGGAAGGAGCGCCCGCGCGTCCCCCCGCAGATCGCCGGTCGCCTCCCGCAGCCCGGCTCTGAGCCGTCCCGCGAGCCGTTGCGGTCCGCTGGGGCCCGCCACGATCCGCGGCCCGGGCCGGCCACGCACCCGCAGCACGGCCGCGGACCGGTCCCCGCCGGTCAGCGCGGGCGCCAGCCGTCCGCCCACCCGCAACCGCGTGGACGGCAACAACCGGAGCCAGGCCTCGCGCGCACCCCGCGTGCCGCGGATCCCGGCCCCCGCCGCGCCCTCCTCCGCCGGACCGCCGTTCCGGGCAGCACCCTCCGGCGCCGGAACGTCCGCGTCGACGACCAGCAGCACCGGAGTCCGCGTCCGCACGCTCGTCCCGTCGGTCCGCTCGACGCGCCGCACCTCCGCCCGGGCCAGTACCGCCACCGGCGCCGCGTGATCACCTCGTACCCGTGGCCGGCTGAGCCAGGGATCGGCGCTCACCTCGACCTCGGCGGTCACGGTCGCATACCGGCGGGCCAGCTCGGGCACCGGCCCGCGCCGGACATCCGCCCCGTGCAGTCCGGCAGCGACGGCTGCCGCGGCGACGCAGAGCAGCACGGCGGCGATCGAGGCACGGGCCCACACGAACCGCTGGAGCGTCCGTCCGCCCTGCGTCCTCGATCCGCCCCGCCTGGTCCGTGCGAGCCGTCCGGACCGGGCGGGCCGGTTCGCCGACAGCACAACGATCCCGCCCACCAGGCAGACGACCGCGATACCGGCCGTCCAGGCCGCCGGTGCGTCCAGTGACAGGGCCGCCGTGGCCCAGGCCGCGAGCGCAGGCGGTACCAGGCGCAGGTCCGTGGTCCCGGCCCGGTCGCCGCGCACGGTCCCGTTCCCCTCGGAGTCACGGACCACGGCATCCGTGGATCCCCCGTCCTCCGGCCGTCGGCCTCCTGGCCCGGCATCCGCGAGCACTCCGGGCCTCCCCCGTCCCGCCGGCCCGCTGTCGATCACCCGGCTCATGGCCGTACCAGATTCCGTAGATCGCCGAAGCGGCGGTCGCCGATGCCGTTGACCTCGCGCAGTTCGTCCACCGAGCGGAAACCGCCGTGCCGGGCGCGGTAGTCGATGATGTGCCGGGCGAGCACCGGGCCGACCCCGGGCAAGGTGTCGAGCTGGTCCGCCGTGGCCGTGTTGAGGGAGACGGGTGCCGCCGGGCCCGCAGCCGCCGGCCCGGCGGCCGGTCCGGGGGCTGCTCCGGGGGGCGGTGCCGGCCCGACGGGCGCGCCGACGACGACCTGTTCTCCGTCGACCAGGAAACGGGCCCGGTTGAGCCCGTCGGTACTCACGCCCGGACGGACACCGCCGGCCGCCCGCAGCGCGTCCGCCACCCGGGAACCGGCCGGCAATCGCCGGATCCCCGGTTTGCGGACCTTGCCGCTGACGTCCACGACGATCTGTCCGCCGGGTGTCGGCGACGCACCCGCTCGCGCACCGGCCTTCGCGTCATCTTCCTTCTGGGCGTAGGGAGTCCGCGCACGCACCACTTGAGGGGCGCTGACGGACTCCGTCCGCCCGGCCCAGAAGTGCTGGGCGGCGAACACCGCGGCGGCCACGAGGACCACGGAGAGCGCCACGACTCCGCGCCGCTCCACTGCGAACCGCGCCTGCAACCGGACCGGCATCCGCTCCCGCAACGCCAGCCCGGCCCGCTCCCGCCAACCGGGGCCGACGGGCTCCCGGGACGGCAACGCGTGCGTGGTGCCGGCAGGTTCGGGTTCCGGCGCCGGCTCGGTGTCGGTCGACGGACACCCGGGGCTCTCCCCGTCCGGGGGTCCGTTCCCCGACTCCCGCCATCGCACGGCTCGTTCACCGAAGAGGAGCTCCGCCCGGCGGCGCAGTTCCTCGGCCGACGCCGGCGGGCGGTGGCGGGCGCGACGGTGGTCGACGCCGCGGCGGTGACGGGTACGACCGTCGGAGGCGGGACCGCGGCCGGGGCCGCTGGTCGCCGTGGCTGTGCGTGTACGTGATCGAAGTGCCATGCGACGAGGATGGAACATCCCGCCGATACGCGATGATCTTGGTCAATTCCCGGGGACGACCGCCCGGTTGTGGACAACTCCGCCACCCGTACGAGTGAACGGTCAGCCTGCGAACGAAGATCAGCGGGGGGAGACCACTGCTCCCAGCAGCCCGGGACCGGTGTGTGCCCCGATCACCGCCCCGACCTCGCTGACATGCAGGTCGGCCAGACCCGGCACCCGTTCCCGCAGCCGGTCGGCAAGCGCGGCGGCACGGTCGGGGGCCGCAAGATGGTGGACGGCGATGTCGACCTCGGCGCCGCCCGCCCGCTCGGCGGCGATCTCCTCCAGCCGGGCGATGGCCTTGGACGCCGTACGGACCTTCTCGAGCAGTTCGATACGGCCGCCGTCCAGCTGGAGCAGGGGTTTGACGGCGAGCGCGGATCCGAGCAGGGCCTGTGCGGCTCCGATGCGACCGCCGCGGCGCAGATAGTCGAGGGTGTCGACGTAGAAGTAGGCGGACGTGCCCGCGGCCCGCTTCTCGGCGGCCGTGACGGCTTCGTCCACGGTGCCGCCCGCCTCCGCGGTCTCGGCCGCCGCGAGCGCGCAGAAGCCGAGGGCCATCGCGACCATCCCGGTGTCCACCACCCGTACCGGCACCGGCGCTTGGCGCGCCGCGAGGACCGCCGCGTCGTAGGTGCCCGACAGCTCGGCGGACAGATGCAGGGAGACGATTCCGCTCGCGCCGGACTCGGCGACCCTGCGGTAGGTTTCCGCGAACACCTCGGGGCTCGGTCGGGAGGTCGTGACAGGGCGGCGTTTCTGCAGTGCCTGGGCGAGCGAGCGCGTCGAGATCTCGGTGCCCTCTTCGAGTGCCTGGTCGCCGAGGACCACGGTCAGGGGCACCGCTGTGATGCCGTGACGCTCCATCGTCCGCGGCGGCAGGTAGGCCGTTGAATCGGTGACGATCGCGACATGGCGGGACATGAGCTGGAGGTTACCTGCCGTGGCGCGCACGCGGCAGCCCGGCCCCTGGGGTGCGGGCCGGACGACCGCTCAGGTGGTGCTCTCGGGGCGGGGCCTCTTCTGCCAGAGGTGGGCGGGGCGGGGCGACGACGGGGCGATCGCCTCCGGCTGCTGCCCCTCGGCGGAGCCGGCGGGGGTCCAGTGGCGCAGGGCGTCGGCCTCGATGTCTATCTGGTCGCTGAGCGCGCCCAGGTCGTCGTCGACGAAGCGGCGCGCGCGGTCGCGGACGGCCCAGCGCAGTGAGTCCGCCGACTTGGTGATGCGCTCGGTGCGCCCGCGCAGCTCGGGCAGCCGTGCGGTGACCTCGGTCCGGTCCGGCTCCGACTCCAGGCGCCTGAGGTCGGCGTCCAGCTCGTGCCCGTGCGCGCTGAGGCGCTCGAAGAGGCCGAGGGACTCCTTCAGGGACTCGTCCTCTGCCGCGCCCGCGTGCAGGGCGTCCTGGGTTGCGCGCATGGAGGTGCGCAGCGAGAGCCGCAGGTGCGCGATCTCGGCGGCCGGGCCGACCTGGACGAAGGACTTGGCGCGCAGCGTGTGGTCCTCGACCGTGCGGCGGGCCTGCTCGATCCTCCGGTCCACCCCGCGCTTGGCGGCGCCGACCGCCTTGACCGTGGCGTACACGCCCAGGCCGATGAAGAGCAGAAAGAGCAGGGCGAACACGGCGATCACTGCTTCCACGACGCTCCTCCTCCGGCCGGCGCGGCGCTCGCCGCTGCGCCTTCCACAGTAAACGCAGCGGGCAGGCCCGGAGTTCCGGAAGAACCCCGAACCTGCCCGTAGGGGACTACCCTGACGCCCGTCGTACCCGGCGTCCGGTCACCAGCACCCTGACTGCGCCGTACCGATGCGCGTCACGCCGGAACGATGTTCACCAGCTTGGGCGCCCGGACGATCACCTTGCGGATGCCCGCGCCGCCCAGCGCCGCGACGACCTTCTCGTCGGACAGGGCCACCTTCTCCAGCTCCTCCTCGGAGATGGCCGGCGGCACCTCCAGACGTGCCTTGACCTTGCCCTTGATCTGCACGACGCAGGTCACGGTCTCGTCCACGACGTAGTCCGGGTCGGCGACCGGGAAGTCCTGGTGGACGACCGAGTCGGTGTGGCCCAGCTTGCGCCACAGTTCCTCGGCGATGTGCGGCGCCAGCGGGGCGACCAGCAGCACCAGCGGCTCGGCCACGGACCGCGGCACCGCGGTGCCGGCCTTGGTCAGGTGGTTGTTCAGCTCGGTGACCTTGGCGATGGCGGTGTTGAAGCGCAGCCCCTCCAGGTCCTGGCGGACGCCGTCGATCGCCTTGTGCAGGGCACGCAGGGTCTCCTCGTCCGGCTCGGCGTCGGTGACGGTGACCTCGCCGGTCGTCTCGTCGACGATGTTGCGCCACAGCCGCTGCAGCAGCCGGAACTGGCCGACGACCGCGCGCGTGTCCCACGGGCGGGAGACGTCCAGCGGGCCCATGGCCATCTCGTACAGGCGCAGGGTGTCGGCGCCGTACTCGGCGGCGATCTCGTCCGGGGTCACCGCGTTCTTCAGGGACTTGCCCATCTTGCCCAGCAGACGGCTGACCTTTTCACCCTGGTAGTAGTAGGCGCCGTCGCGCTCCTCCACCTCGGCGGCCGGTACCGCGATGCCGCGGCTGTCGCGGTAGACGTAGGCCTGGATCATGCCCTGGTTGAACAGCTTGTGGAACGGCTCGGCCGACGAGACGTGGCCCAGGTCGTACAGGACCTTGGACCAGAAGCGCGCGTACAGCAGGTGCAGCACGGCGTGCTCGGCGCCGCCGACGTACAGGTCGACACCGCCGTGCGGCAGGCCCTCGCGCGGGCCCATCCAGTACTGCTCGATCTCGGGGTCGACCAGCTGCCGCTCGTTGTGCGGGTCCAGGTAGCGGAACTCGTACCAGCAGGAACCCGCCCAGTTGGGCATGGTGTTGGTCTCGCGGCGGTACTTCTTCGGCCCGTCGCCCAGGTCCAGGGTGACGTTGACCCACTCCTCGTTGCGCGACAGCGGGGTCTCGGGCTGGGTGTTCGCGTCGTCCGGGTCGAAGGTGCGCGGGCTGTAGTCCTCGACCTCGGGCAGCTCCAGCGGCAGCATCGACTCGGGCAGCGCGTGGGCGATGCCGTCCTCGTCGTAGACGATCGGGAAGGGCTCGCCCCAGTAGCGCTGGCGGCTGAACAGCCAGTCGCGCAGGCGGAAGTTGACGGTGCCCTCGCCGATGCCCTTGTCCTGCAGCCACGCGGTGATGCGGGCCTTGGCCTCGGCGACGCCCAGGCCGTCCAGCGAGATGTCGTCGTTGGACGAGTTGATGATCTTCGCGTCGTACGACGCGAAGGCGTTCTCCCACGTCGAGGTGTCGGTGCCACGGCCGTCGGTCGGCTCGACGATGCAGTGGATCGGCAGCTCGAAGGCGCGCGCGAACTCGAAGTCGCGCTGGTCGCCCGCCGGGACGGCCATGATCGCGCCGGTGCCGTAGCCCATCAGGACGTAGTCGGCGATGAAGACGGGGACCTGCTCGCCGTTGACCGGGTTGGTCGCGTACGCGCCGATGAAGACACCGGTCTTGTCCTTGGCCTCGGCCTGCCGCTCGACGTCGGACTTGGACGCGGCCTGCGCGCGGTACGCGGCGACGGCCTCGGCCGGGGTGGCGTGGCCGCCGGTCCACACCGCGTGCGTGCCCTCGGGCCACGCCTCGGGGGTGAACTTCTCGACCAGCGGGTGCTCGGGTGCCAGCACCATGTAGGTCGCGCCGAACAGGGTGTCCGGGCGGGTGGTGAAGACCGTGATGCGCTCGCCGTCGATCGGGAAGTCGACGCGGGCGCCCTCGCTGCGGCCGATCCAGTTGCGCTGCTGCAGCTTGATGGCCTCGGGCCAGTCCAGCTCCTCCAGGTCCTCCAGCAGCCGGTCGGCGTATGCGGTGATACGCATGTTCCACTGGCGCAGGTTCGCCTTGAAGACCGGGTAGTTGCCGCGCTCGGAGCGGCCGTCGGCGGTGACCTCCTCGTTGGCCAGCACGGTGCCCAGGCCCGGGCACCAGTTGACGGGCGCGTCGGAGGCGTAGGCCAGGCGGTACTCGCCCAGGATGTCGGCGCGCTCGGTGGCGCTCAGCTCGTTCCACGCGCGCGTGGTGCCCGGAATCGCACGCTCACCGGACTCGAACTGGCTGATCAGCTCGGAGATCGGGCGGGCCTTCCGCGCCTCCTCGTCGTACCAGGAGTTGAAGATCTGCAGGAAGATCCACTGGGTCCACTTGTAGTAGTCCGGGTCGATCGTGGCGAACGAGCGGCGCTTGTCGTGGCCCAGGCCCAGCCGGCGCAGCTGGGCCTTCATGTTCTCGATGTTGGCCTCGGTGGACACGCGCGGGTGCGTGCCGGTCTGCACGGCGTACTGCTCGGCGGGCAGGCCGAAGGCGTCGAAGCCCAGGGTGTGCAGGACGTTGTGGCCGGTCATGCGCTGGAACCGGGCGAAGACGTCGGTGGCGATGTAGCCCAGGGGGTGGCCGACGTGCAGGCCCGCACCCGAGGGGTACGGGAACATGTCCATGATGAACTTCTTGGGCTTGGCGGCCAGCTCGGCGTCGCCGGCCAGGTCGCCCTTGGGGTTCGGCGCCGCGTAGGTGCCGTCGGCGTCCCAGAAGTCCTGCCAGCGTGCCTCGATCTCGGCAGCCATGGCGGCCGTGTAGCGGTGCGGCGCCGCCACCTCGGCGGCAGCGGGGTTCGTCTCGCTCATGATCCTCAAAGCTCCATCGATCGTCTCTGCCTGCGGCTGTGACATTCAAAGAAACGAAAAAACCCCTCGCACAGGAGGGGACGCCGCGCCGATGCCGACCTCGCGGTTCGACCGGGGGTCGGTACTGATCAGCGCGGCCCGCTAAGCAGAAGGCGTACGGCACGCATGGCGCTAGGGTACCGCAGGCCCCGAGCCGGCCGCGACGACCTCGGGGAGGCGGGGACGGCTTGAGCAAGCCGCGACGCGCTTCCGTATCCCTTGTGGACATGCCAGGAAGCCCCGCCGGAACTGAACAAAGGTCAAGGATTACTTCGCGTACCGTCCCCTAAGGGACATCACCCCAGTCACATCGTCCGTTGATAACAACGCAATAACTCAAACCCCGTACTGATCGGTATGGCGCCACTTAGAGTTCGGCAGCGGGACCGCTTTCCCGAAACTGCTCGGAGTTGCCCCCATGAACCCTCGTCGTAGTACCAGCTCCCTTCCCAAACCGGGCCGCTCGGCCTATGGGGTGGCGTCGGCTGCCGTCCTGCTGCTCATACCCGTGGTCGTACTGGTCGGAGGCAACCAGTTCCGCGACTTCCTGAACTTCGGCGCGGGCGTGCTCTCCCTCGTCTCGCTCAGCTGCTCGGTGATCTGGGGCCTGTTCGCCCAGGACCGGATCTTCCTGAACACACGGCAGCGGATCGTCGGCCAGGCGGTGCACCGCACGACGGCGGTGGCCTCGATCGCGTTCCTGCTGCTGCACATCACGACGAAGGTCGCGCTCGGCCACACCCAGGTGATCGCCGCGAT
Source organism: Streptomyces sp. NPDC053069 (assembly GCF_044546895.1). NCBI lineage: Bacteria > Bacillati > Actinomycetota > Actinomycetes > Kitasatosporales > Streptomycetaceae > Streptomyces > Streptomyces sp. NPDC053069. The sequence continues at coordinate 283,431 of NZ_JBITZN010000011.1, forward strand.
CATCCCCTTCTCGCTCGGCGTCACCGGAATCGGCGGCCTGATCGGACTGGGCTCGCTGGCGGGCCTGCTGATGATCTTCGTGGGTGTCACCGGCGCCCTGCGCAGCAATTTCGCCGCCCCGGCCCCTGTCGCCGCCCGCTGGCGCGCCATGCACATGCTGGCCTACCCGGCCTGGTGTGCGGCGCTGATCCACGGCCTCTACGCGGGTCGCTCGGCCAAGCCGATCTTCGTGATCCTCTACAGCCTCTCCCTGCTCGGTGTGATGGGCGCCCTCGCGCTGCGCGCCGCCCCCCGCCCGGTCAAGCGCAAGGTCGCAGACCGACTGGTGGCGCTCTTCGGCAGCTCGGAGCGGCCGGGGCTCGAAGGGCTGGACGCCAGCCGTGCCCGGGCGGCCGAGCCGGCGACGGCGGGCTTCGAGGGCCGACGCGAGCCCAGGGCGGCAGCCGCTCCCTCCGCGCCGCTGTACCAGTCCCCGGCCACCCCCGCCGCGGAACCCGCATCGGGCTTCGCCGCCGCCCCCGCCGCGGAACCCGCATCCGGCTTCGCCGCCGCCTACCGCGCCGTCTCCACCCCGGGCCGCACCCAGCAGCCGTACGCGGCCGGCCAGACCGCCCGCATGGACCTGCCGCTGGACCTGCAGGCCACGGGGGCCGTCCCGCGCGTGGACGGCCCCTCCAGCACCTCGGGCAGCTGGCCCATCCCCTCCCCGCCGCCGGTCGGCGAGGCTCCGCCGTCCGCGTACGACCCGCTCCAGGACACCGGGCAGACCATCCCGGTCTACGGCAATGCGGACTCCGCCGGCTACGGCGGAAGTGACATGTACGACACCCGTGAGACAAACGGCTTCTACGGCGCGTACAACCCGAGTGACACGTACAACAGCGGTCCCGCTACCGAAACGCTGCCCGGCGCGTTCGACGCACCGGGTTCGGGCGAACCTTGGAACATGCCGTCCGGAGGCTTTAAGTGAACGAGGCCCTGCCCGACGTCCCCGAAGTCCGCGTGGTCGGCCTTCCCCAGCTCACGTCGGGCTTCGACCTTGTGGAACGACTCGATCTGCCCATGCACCTGAAGGTGCACGGGCCGCTCGACCCGCTCGGCGGCGAGCAGCTCGCGCAGCTCGCCGAACGCATCAATCTGAAGGGCCGCGGCGGCGCGGGCTTCCCCTTCCACAAGAAGCTGCGCTCGGTCGCCGAGTCGGCGATCAAGCGCGGCGTGCGGCCGGTCGTCGTGGTCAACGGCAGCGAGGACGAACCGGCCTGCCGCAAGGACACGGTGCTGATCAACCGCGCCCCGCACCTGATCCTGGACGGCGCGCTGCTGTGCGCCGAGGCGCTCGGCGCACGAACGCTCGTGATCGGCGTCACGCGTGAGTCCACACAGCGCTCCATGGAGGCCGCGCTGGCCGAACGCGGGCTGAGCAACAGCCGTAGATCGGCGCTGCGCGCGTGGGTGCAGCGCAATCCTGTGCGGATGGTCACCGGGGCCGCCGCCTCGCTGATCCGCTCGGTCGACGGCGGCCCGGCGATCCCGCCCGGCCGCAAGATCAGTGCCTCGCAGAGCGGGGTCGGCGGCGCGCCCACGCTGCTGTCGAACGCGGAGACGTTCGCGCAGCTGGCGATCGCCGCCCGCATCGGCCCCGAGCGCTACGGCAACACCGGCCTGTACGACGAGCCGGGCACCGTCATGCTCACGGTCTCCGGTGCGGTCGCCCGCCCGATGGTGATCGAGGTCCCCACGGGCGTGCCGCTGCGCTACGTGCTGCAGCTGGCGGGCGCCCCGCCGGTGCCGCAGGGCGTGCTGACCGGCGGCTACCACGGCAAGTGGATCGACGCGGCGACCGTCAACGAGGCGATCGTCTCCCGCAACTCGCTGGACGCGGTGGGCGGTTCGCTGGGCGCCGGCGCGATCCTGCCGATCAGCCAGGAGACCTGCCCGCTGGGCGAGTCGCTGCGGGTGGCGCAGTGGCTGGCCGAGGAGAGTGCCGGCCAGTGCGGCCCCTGCTACCTCGGACTGCCGGCCGCGGCGCGCGGGCTGGAGGACATCCTCAACGGCGGCGGACCGGCCGCCCTGGAGGCGCTGAAGCAGGTCGCGAAGAACGTCAAGCGCCGTGGCGCGTGTTCGCACCCGGACGGCTCGGCGATGTTCCTGGAGTCGACCATCAAGGCGTTCACCGACGACCTGGCCGCGCATGTCCTCGGAAACGGCTGCGGACGGCCCGTGGAGGGCGTTCTGCCGCTCTTCGAGGGAGGCAAGGCCCCTACGGGCATCCCGGGCGGCACAGAGCCCGAGGAGACCGGCGGCAGCCGCCAGAAGATCTACGTCGACTGGACGCTGTGCCGGGGCCACGGACTGTGCGCCGACATCCTCCCCGAGGTGTTCGAACTCGGTGCCGACGGTTTCCCGACCGTCGCCCAGGCGCACGTGCCGCGCTACGCGGAGGCGAAGGCGCTGCGGGCGGTGCGCCGCTGCCCGGCGCTCGCCCTGCGCATCGAGGAGGACACGCGCGGGCAGGCGCCCTCCCGGAACCTGCCGGTCGTCTCCCAGGGCCGCGGCCGGCGCGCTCTCGGCCGCTGAGCACACGTGGGGGCGGGTCACCCTAGCCGGGTGACCCGCCCCTGCGTTCGACCGTGTCCGCGCGCAACACGCCGAAGGCGGACCATCCTTCGAATGGTCCGCCTTCGATTTCTGTGGAGCTAAGGAGAATTGAACTCCTGACCTCCTGCATGCCATGCAGGCGCTCTACCAACTGAGCTATAGCCCCTTGTTTTGTTGTTCCGCCCGGTTCCCCCGGCGACGACGTAAACATTACAGGCCCGGGGGCGCAGCACCAAATCGGTTTCACCTCCACACCGGTACGACCGCTAATGTCACCTTTTGTGCCCGTGATCACGTCATCAGCAGCCCGCCGTCGGCTGCCGGTCGCGCCGGGGGTGTGCCTGGCGTCCTTCGCGGCGTTCTGGGCCGCGCAGCGGGCCGCGCACGTGTCGATGATCGATCTGTTGGTGTACCGGGCCGAGGGCGCCACCGTGCGCGCCGGCGGCGACCTGTACGCGCTGCGGGCGACGGCCGCGCATCTGCCCGCCACCTACCCGCCGTTCGCGGCCCTGCTCTTCACCCCGCTGACCCTGCTGGACACCGCGTCCCTGCGCGCCCTGGCGACGGCCGGGAACCTCGCGCTCCTGGTGCTCTTCGTACGGCTGTCGCTGAAACTCGTCGGCCACGCGCGCGTGGATGCCGTCTGGTGGGTCGCGGCAGCGGCCGTGTGGTGCGAGCCGGTGTGGACGACCCTGCGCTACGGCCAGGTCAACCTGCTGCTGGCCGTCCTGGTGCTGGGGGACCTGTCCCGCCGCCCCGGCGGCCGGTACGCCTCCTGGCCGGGGGCGGGGCTCGGACTGGCCGCGGCGGTCAAGCTGACGCCCGCACTGTTCCCCGTGTTCCTGCTGGTGACGGGCGTCGTGGCGCATGCGCGGGGCGGGGACGCACGGCCGTGGCTGCGGCACGCGCGCGGGGCGGGCGTCGTGTTCGGCGCGGCGACGCTGCTGGCGGCTGCCGTCCTGCCGTACGACTCGCGGCGGTTCTGGACGGACCTGGTGTTCCGCGCGGGGCGGGTCGGGCATGCCGAGGACACCGCCAACCAGGCCCTGCGCGGCGTTCTGGCCCGCCTGCTGCACACACCCGACCCGGGAGCCCTCTGGGCCGCCTCCGCGGCTGTCGTGACCGCCCTGGGCCTCGCGGCCGCCGTGGCAGCGGAGTTGCGCGGGCGGCGGGACTGGGCGGTGTGCGCCTGCGCCGTCACCGCGCTCCTGACCAGCCCGGTGTCGTGGACGCACCACTGGGTGTGGTGCCTGCCACTCGTGCTGCTGCTGTGGTCGCACGGCTCCCGGACCGCGGCCCTGGGCATGCTGCTGGTCTTCTGCTCCTACGCCCCCTGGTGGGTGCCGCACGGAACCGGGCGTCCCGAACTCCACCAGGGTGCCCTGGAATTGACGCTTTCGGCCCTCTACGGAGGTGCCGGCGCGTGCTTCCTCGTGCTGACCCGGACATCGTTGCCGAGGCGCGGCGGCGTGTCCGGCGTCAAGCGGTCACGAAGGAGTAGAACCGCTTGAGTGTGCAGTGCTCCTCCAGGAGGCGGCCGTAGATCGGCTCACCCTCCAGTTCCCGGTACGTCTCGATCGGGTCGCCTTTTATGATCAGCGCCCGCGCGCATTCCTCGCACCAGTACTGGTAGTCGGGATTGATCGGCTCCATGTCACGGACGATCGGCGTACCGCTGCCGCACCAGTCGCACTTTCGCCTGTGTGCACCCATCGATCAGCTCCAGCTGTGGCCGCAGGCCGTGCACACGTAGGAGATTCCGCCGTTGTCGCCGAGAACCTGGGCGACATGTGCGGAACCGCAGGAAGGGCAGCTCAGCCGGGTGGTCGTGTCCCGTATCAACGCCGCACCGAGGAGGTGGCCGACCTCCTCAAGGATGCTCGCAGGCATCGCTACTCCCTCCCGTCGGGCCGCGCCCCCTTCCGGCCGTTTGATTCTGCCACGGCCGGAGCAATACGGTCAGCGACGCCTCAGTACCAGTCCGGACACGGCTCCCGCCGCGGCCGTCGCGGCCAGCGCCCAGGCGCACACCCAGAACGCCTCCGCAGAGGTATACGAGCGCACGACGCCGAGTGACTCAAGCCGGTTCAGGAACAGTGTGCCGAAAGCCGCCACACCGATCAGCTGACCGAGCTGGGCGACCGTCGCCAGCAGGCCGCTGGCGTCCGCCGCGTCCTCGGGCCGTACGGTGGCGAGCGCTCCGGTGAGCGTGGGACTGAACGCGAGCGCCAGGCCGGCACCCACGCCCGCGTATCCGGCATACAGGAGCGCTCCCCCGTCGCCGCCCGCGTGGAAGGCCAGCCCCACGACGGCCACGGACACCGCGGTCAGCGCGAAACCGGCCGGGGTCAGGACGCGCCGCAGGCCGGCGGGCCACCTTTGCCAGGTCAGGCTGACGGCCCCGAAGACGGCGGCGGTCGGGGCGAAGCTCAGGCCGGCCCGCAGCGCGCTGTATCCGAGGCCGCCCTGGACATGCAGGGTCAGGGCAAAGAGGAAACCCGCGTTGACCGACATCACGCCGAGGATGCGGAGGACGGCCAGGCCGATCCCGGGATGGCGCAGCACCCGGGGTGCGATCAGCGGGGCGCCGCCGCGTCGGGCCAGCCGGGACTCGTAGCCGCAGAACAACCCGAACAGCACCGCGGCGGCGGCCAGCGACAGCCAGGACCACACCGGCCAGCCCTCCTCCTGCCCGAGCACCAGCGGGACCGTCAGCAGCGACACGGCCGCGCCCAGCAGCACCAGTCCGGGCAGGTCGAGCGCGCAGGCCCGCTCCTTCCCGGCCGCGCCGCCCCTCGGCAGGACCCGGCGGCCCAGTACGAGCAGCAGGGCACCCACCGGCACGTTGACCAGGAACACCGGCCGCCAGCTCGTGCCGAGGAGATCGGCGCTGACCAGCACTCCGCCCGCGATCTGCCCGGCCGCCGCGCCGACGGCGAGGACCGCCGAATAGGCGCCGAGGGCCCGCGCCCGCGCCTCGCCGGTGAACGTGCGCTGGATGAGGCTGAGCACCTGCGGGATCGCCGAGGCCGCGCCGGCGCCCTGCACCAGCCGGAAGACGATCAGTTCGGTCGCCCCCTGCGCCAGGCCGCAGGCGAGCGAGGCCCCGGTGAACAGGGCGACGCCGGCGAGATGCACCCGTCCGTGGCCGAGCCGGTCGCCGAGCCGGGCCCCGGTGATCATCAGCACCGAGTAGGAGATGGTGTAGCCGGCGATGACCAGCTGCAGATCGGCGCCCGAGGCATGGAGTTCGGAACCGATCGTGGGGGCGGCGACGTTCACGATGAAAACGTCGAGGGCCGCCATGAACAGGGCGGCGAGCAGGACCGTGAGCAGCAGCCGGGGCCGGTTGTCAGTGCCGGGTGCTTCACTGTCCGTGACGGAGGATTTCGCACTGCCGGTGACCGATGGGCCACTGTCAGTGGCGGATGCTTCACTGATCGCAGGGTTCGGAACGGGCTCGGTGCCCGGCCCGGTCCGGGATGTCGTCGTCATGGCGTCGAGCCTGCCGACGGGCCGGTACCGGTGCCGAGTGCCCGGCGATGCTGGTACTGCCAGCACCTGGCAGGGCCGGGCCCGGGTGCCGACGATGGAGACGGGGACGACGGGGGGCTGGACGATGGTGACGGAGCTGACGAGGACGACGCAGGCGACGCAGGCGACGCAGGCGACGCGGACACCGAGTACACAGCGGCGCAGGCCGGAGCTGGCCGCTTTCCTGCGCAGCAGGCGGGCGCGGGTGACCCCGGCCGACGTGGGGATGCCACCGGGCCTGCGGCGGCGCACGCCGGGGCTGCGCCGGGAGGAGGTCGCCCAGCTCTCCGGTGTGGGCGTGACCTGGTACACATGGCTGGAGCAGGGCCGGCCGATCAACGCCTCGCCGCAGGTGCTGGACGCGGTCGCCCGCACACTGCGGCTGGACTCGCCGGAGCGGGAGCATCTGTACCGGCTGGCGGAGGTGCCGTTCGAGCCCGACCGGGAGGTCCTGACCCGGCGTGTGGGCCCGCATGTGCAGGACATCATGGACGCCCTCGATCCTCTGCTCGCGGTGGTGTACAACGCGCGTTACGACGTCCTGGCCACCAACGCGGCCTACCGGGACCTGTTCGTGGTGCCGGACACCCCCGGCATCGACGTGCCGAATGTGCTGTGGACGCTGTTCACGCTGCCGGACGGCGCCTGCCCGCTGGTGCAGCGGGAGCAGGAGCTGCCGCTGATGGTGGCGACGCTGCGATCGGCCTACGGCAGACATGTGGGCGAGCCGGCCTGGGAGGACTACATACGCGGGCTGTGCGGGGAGAGCCCCTGGTTCGCGGCGCTGTGGGCGAGCGGTGAGGTGGTGCTTCCGGGGCCGCGGGTGAAGAGGTTCCGGCACGCCGCGGTGGGCGAGATGCGGATGAGCTCGCAGTCGCTGTCCATCGACGGGATGCCCGAGTGCCGCATCGTCGTCTACACCCCGGAGGACGAGGAGACGCGCGAGAAGGTCGCCCTGCTGCGGGAGCGACGGCAGCGATTGTGGTCGCCGGCGTACACAACAGAAAATCCCGCCCCCTGACGGGGACGGGACCTTCATCATCGATCTTTGACAACTCAACAGAGTGTCGAGTGGAGCTAAGGAGAATTGAACTCCTGACCTCCTGCATGCCATGCAGGCGCTCTACCAACTGAGCTATAGCCCCTTGCGCCACGCGGCGGAGCCGCTGGCTTCTCGCTCCGCTCGGCGGGGCGAACAAGAAGAACTTTAGCCTGTGACCTGCCAGAAAGTGAAATCCGGGGTCCGGGAGCCTGCGGCAGGTCAGTCGTCGTCGCCGAGGACGGGCTCCGGAAGGGTGCCCGCGTTGTGCTCCAGCAGACGCCAGCCGCGGGCGCCCTCGCCGAGCACGGACCAGCAGCAGTTGGAGAGGCCGCCGAGGCTCTCCCAGTGCTGGGCCTCCAGGCCGAGGAGCCGGCCGATGGTGGTGCGGATGGTGCCGCCGTGGCTGACGACGACGAGGGTGCCGTCCTCGGGCAGCTTCTCGGCGTGCCGCAGGACGACGGGCGCGGCTCGGTCGGCGACCTCGGTCTCCAGCTCGCCCCCGCCGCGGCGGACCGCCTCGCCGCGCTTCCAGGCGGCGTACTCCTCGTTGTAGCGGGCGATGATCTCGTCGTGCGTCAGGCCCTGCCAGACGCCCGCGTAGGTCTCGCGCAGGCCTTCCTCGCGGGTGATGTCGAGGCCGGTGAGGGCGGCCAGCTCGGCGGCCGTGTGCGCCGCCCGCTGCAGGTCCGAGGAGATGATCGCGTCGGGCCCCAGGGAGGCCAGCAGCCGGGCGGCACGGCGGGCCTGGCCGATGCCGGTCTCGGTCAGCGCGACATCCGTGCTGCCCTGGAAGCGGCGCTCGACGTTCCAGGCGGTCTGGCCGTGCCGCCACAGGATGATGCGGCGGCCGCGGCCCTTGCGGTCGGTCACCTCACCGGTGGCGCTCATCACCACTCCCCGCCCGGCTCCTGCTCGGCCTCGGCGGCCTGCAGCTTGGCGTGCTCCTCGGCCTTGCCGCGGGTGGCCTTGGCGTCGGCGGGCAGCTCCAGCTCGGGGCAGTCCTTCCACAGCCGCTCCAGGGCGTAGAAGACCCGCTCCTCGCTGTGCTGGACGTGGACCACGATGTCCACGTAGTCGAGCAGGACCCAACGGGACTCGCGGTCGCCCTCGCGGCGCACCGGCTTGGCGCCGAGTTCCTTCTGCAGGCGCTCCTCGATCTCGTCGACGATGGCCTTGACCTGGCGGTCGTTCGGGGCGGAGGCCAGCAGGAAGGCGTCCGTGATCGACAGCACGTCGCTGACGTCGTAGGCGATGACGTCGTGGGCGAGCTTGTCGGCCGCCGCCTGGGCGGCGGTGTTGATGAGCTCAAGAGAACGGTCGGTGGCGGTCACTACGAAGCTTTCGGTCGGCGGTCAGGACCTCAAGGGTCTCACGGACCGCCCCGGGCACCCCACGTGATTACGGCGGCACGTGGGGTGCGGGGCCCCGGTCAGGACGCGGCGGGCTGGTAGTTCCGTCCGAGGACGACCGAGACATCGGCGCCCGAGGAGACGGTTCCCTTGGTCACAGAGCCGGCGGGCAGGCCGAGGGTCTTGGCGACCTCGGTGGCGTCCGGCTTGTGGGAGGCGTCCGAGTAGACCACCTTCGAGGCGGTCTGGGCGCCGGAGGCCGTGCCGCCCTCCAGGAACGTGAAGCCTCCGTTGAGGAGCGCCACGCGGGCCTTCTCGGTGTCGTCCTTCACACCGGTGGCGTTCTGCACGGAGACCCGGACCGCGGCGCCGGCGTCGGGGCTCTTGGCGGTGCCGCCGAGGATGTCCTTCACCACACTGTCGCTGGTCTTCGCGCTCAGGGTGCCGTCGGCCTGCACGGGCAGCAGCGCGGTCTTGTAGTCGCCGCTCTTGGCGAGGTCGGCGAGCCTGGCGAGGAAGGTGCCGAGGTCCTTGTCGGTGAGCGGCGGGTCGAGGATCTGCGCGAGGGTCTGCACGGTGATCGTCGCCGACGCCGGGTCGGAGGACAGCTTGCGCAGCACGCCCTGCATGACCTGGCCGAACCGCTCCAGCTGAGCGTTTTCCGACTCGCCGGTGGCGCGGTAGGTGGCGTAGGCGACGGCCATCTTGCCGCTGAGGGTCTGGGCGCTGCCCTTGTGGACGAGCGGCTCGGCGCCCTTCTTCTTGGCGTCCGGGTCGGGCACGTCCGTGTTGGTGTCGAGGTCGATGTTGCCGACCAGGTCGACGAGGTTCTGCAGGTAGGGGGTGTCGAGGCGCCAGGTGCCCTGGATGTCGGTGCCGAGGACGGTGTCGAGCTGGTCGCGGGTGCCGGAGGCGCCGTCGTCGTCCACCGACTTGGCGAGAGTGGTGGTGGACCCGTCGTCGCCGCTCAGGGCCAGCGAGTTGGGCAGCAGTACGGTGCTGCCCTGCTTGGTGGTGGTGTTGTCGACCAGCAGCGCCGTGGAGGTGCCGCCCTTGCCGGTGTTGTGCAGGTGGACGACGATCACGTCGCGTTTCTGGGCGCTGACGGGCGTGGCCGCGCCGGGCTTGGAACCGGCAGAGGACAGGCCGGGCAGTTTTCCGGCGTACCAGAGGTAACCGACGCCGCCCACGGCGACGAGGGCGAGGACCACGAGGAGGGCGATGATCCGGCTGCGGGCGCGGCGGCGGGCCTCTTCTCGGCGCTCGGTGCGGTTCTCGGTGAACTTCAGCCAGTCGATGACGTCCTCGGAGTCGCCGTCCGGCTCCTCGACGAACGCGAACTGCTCGGTGTGGTAGTCCCGTTCACCCTCGTCCCGCGGTTCCCCGGGGTGCGCCGGGGCGTGCGGCTGCTCCACCGGGCCGGCCTGCTGCGGGATGTACGCGGTCTGCTCGGCGACCCGGGGCTGCTGCCCGCTGCTCGCGGCCTGTCCGTAGGGGTCGTAGCCGGCGCCGTGCTGGGTGCCGGTGCCGTACGTGTCGTAGGGGGCGTGGGAAGCGTACGGGTCGTCGTACGACGGCGAGGGCCGGCCGGTGTCGTAGGAGGGCGCCGACGGCTGCTGACCGGTGGCGTAGGGGTCGTATCCGTAGCCCTGCTGCTGGGTGTACGGGTCGTAGGTCGCCTGCTGGGCCTGCTGTGCCGGGACCTGCCGGTACACGGGCTGGCCGTACTCGTCGTAGCCGACGAGTTCGTACGGGCCGGCGCCGTAGCCGCCGTCGCCCGTGTCGTATCGGTCGTTCACCGGTGCCCCTCTCGGCTCACTCGCCGCGGTACAGCTGGCGCTTGGCGATGTAGCGCACGACTCCGTCGGGCACCATGTACCAGATGGGGTCGCCCTTGGCGACTCTCGCACGGCAGTCCGTGGAGGAGATGGCCATGGCCGGCACCTCGACGAGCGAGACGCCGCCCTCCGGCAGCCCGGGGTCGGTCAGGTGGTGGCCGGGCCGGGTGACGCCGATGAAGTGGGCGAGGGAGAACAGTTCCTCGCTGTCCCGCCAGGTCAGCAGCTGGGCGAGCGCGTCGGCACCGGTGATGAAGAACAGATCGGTGTCGGGATTGAGGGCGCGCAGGTCGCGCAGGGTGTCCACGGTGTAGGTGGGGCCGCCGCGGTCGATGTCGATGCGGCTGACGGAGAACTGGGGGTTCTCGGCGGTGGCGATGACCGTCATCAGGTAGCGGTCCTCGGCCGGGGAGACCTTGCGGTGGGACTTCTGCCACGGCTGGCCGGTGGGCACGAACACCACCTCGTCCAGCTGGAACTGCGCGGCGACCTCGCTTGCCGCCACGAGGTGCCCGTGGTGGATCGGGTCGAACGTTCCGCCCATGACACCGAGGCGTCGCTTGCCCGTGTGGGCGGGGCCGCTGCCCGGTCCGTACTGCGGGTGTTGCACCGTGTCGTCGGCGGACTCGTACGCCGGACCGGTAGGCATGTCCTGCTCTCCCATGCGTGCAGACCCTACCGGCCCGGTCTCGGGTGTCCGGCCGGGGACGGGGTCCCCGCTCAGCGGTCGCGGTTGAAGCGCGTGGTGATCCACAGCAGGAGCAGCAGGATGATCAGGGCGCCGCCGCCGGTGACGGCGGGGTTCAGGCTGTCGTGGTTTCCGCCGTGCGGCTCGCCCTCGGCGGCAAGGGTGACCAACTGGGCTGCGGCGCTGTGGAAGCTCATCTTCGGCAGGACCTATCGCGTGTGGGCGGGATAAAGATGTCGGCTCATCGTAAGCGGGCGGCCGCGCGGCGATCACGCCGACTCCTCCGTTGGGGACGGCCGGCCGGAACTTCCGGCGGCTGTCAGTCGTCCTTCCGCTTGTAGCCGCGCAGCAGGAACCAGGCGGTCAGTACGCAGCCCAGGACCATCACGATCAGGATGAGGCGGAGGAGATTCCCCGACCCGTGCTGCTGGACAGCGCTCGCGGCGGCCTCGGTCAGCCAGGCGGCTGCGGGGTGGTGATCCATGAGTGGGCTCCTTCGGCTGTACTGCCCGTCAACGGTATCTCCGCCTAGGCTGGGCCCCGCCTCGGGGGCACAGTGGCACTCATACGCACTTGGGGGAAGACATGTCCGACGACGGCCAGCAGCCCACGGGGCACGAGCGCGTGCCGAGCAGGCAGCGCAGGCGCTTCCCGGGGATCTCCTCGCGTGCCTACGAGCATCCGGCCGACCGCTCGGCCCTGGTCGCGCTGCGCAAGCTGAGTGGATTCGACACCGTCTTCAAGGCGCTCAGCGGGCTGCTGCCCGAGCGGAGCCTGAGACTGCTGTTCCTGTCCGACTCGGTGCGGGTTTCCGAGCGGCAGTTCCAGCACCTGCACGACATGCTGCTGGACGCCTGTTACATCCTGGACCTGGAGAAGGTCCCGCCGATGTACGTCACGCAGGATCCGCAGCCCAACGCGATGTGCATCGGCCTGGACGAGCCGATCATCGTCGTCAGCACGGGGCTCGTGGAGCTCCTCGACGAGGAGGAGATGCGGGCCGTCGTCGGGCACGAGGTGGGACATGCGCTGTCCGGGCACTCGGTGTACCGCACGATCCTGCTGTTCCTGACCAGCCTGGCGCTGAAGGTGGCCTGGATTCCGCTGGGCAACCTCGCGATCATGGGGATCATCACGGCACTCAGGGAGTGGTTCCGCAAGTCGGAGCTGTCCGCGGACCGGGCGGGGCTGCTGGTGGGGCAGGACGTCCGGGCCTCGATGCGCGGGCTGATGAAGATCGCGGGCGGCAACCACCTGCACGAGATGAACGTGGACGCGTTCCTGGAGCAGGCCGAGGAGTACGACTCCGGGGGCGATCTGCGCGACTCGGTGCTGAAGATCCTGAACGTGCTGCCGCGCTCGCACCCGTTCACCACCGTGCGGGCCGCCGAGCTGAAGAAGTGGGCCGAGTCCCGCGACTTCCAGCGGATCATGGACGGCCACTACCCGCGGCGTGACGAGGACAAGGACGCCTCGGTCAGCGACTCCCTCCGCGAGTCGGCGGCCCACTACGCGAGCGATGTGAAGGCCTCCAAGGACCCGCTGATGAAGCTGGTCACGGATCTCGCGGGCGGCGCGGGCGACCTGGGCGGCCGGGTCCGCCGAGGCTTCGAGGGCTTCCGGACCCCGCCCCCGCCGAAGGAGGGCCCGGCGGACGCCGCGGAGTAGAGCCGAGCAGAGCTGTCCCCTCCGCCGCAGCGGCGTCCGGCCGTGCTCGACCTGCCCTCCCCCGCTCACACCCGCGCCGATCCGGAGAGGTTCCCCGCCTACACCGTCGGCTGAGCACCGGCGGCCAGCGTCCCGCACAGGGCCGCAGGGCTGTCCGTCTCATAGGGATTGGTGCCCGCGGGACCACCCGTGCGGGCCGTCTGGCCGGCCAGCAGGGGGCGGAGGTAGGCGGTGGAGTCCTCGGCGCAGGCCAGAGGGCCCGCCTGGACGTAGGACGTGACCAGCTGGACCTGGTGGGTGCGCAGGTCGTCGCGGGTGAAGCGGAAGGTCAGCTCACGGCGGACGGTGAACAGGGACACGGCCGCGTTCGCCGCGGCACGGGCAGGGCGCAGGGCGTAGACGAAGGTGTGGTCGGCGGTGACCTCCAGCGCGCCCGAGTCGGTCTCGGTGGCCTGCAGGTCGCCCTGGACGCGGATCCTGTCGTCGGCGAGCCGGACGCGGGAGGGGTCGAGACGGACCAGCCACCCGGTGGCGGCGTGCCGGCCGTCCGCCGCCGGGTGCTGGATGCTCTGGTCGAACTGGTCGAGCTGGTCGGCGTCGAGGAGGGACCGGGCGGGGTGCACCTGACGGCCGGTGAGCACCTCGGGGTAGAGCGAGGAGCGGACGATGTAGTCCTTGGCGGTGGTGAGGGCGGTCACGACCTGGCTGTCGGAGAAGTGAGCGGTGCTGCGGGAGACCGGCAGGGGTATGCCCTCCGCGCCGACCTCGTACGGGGCGGCGGGGCTGTGCGTGTACAGGCTCTCGGCGTCGGTGGCGCCGGGCACCTCGGCCGTCGGGGCGAGCGGGATCACCGTCATCCGCAGGGGTTCGACGGTGCGCCGGGCCTGCGCGGTGCTGTAGGGGTGGCGGACGCCCATGTAGATGGCGGTGGCGAAGGCGACGGCGATCAGCAGGACCAGGATCAGGGCCTGCCGGGTGAGTCCGCGGTGCAGCGGCGGGCGCCGGCGTACGGCGGGCGCGTGGTCGGCCATTCGTTCCTGGGCGGAGTACTCCTGGAGGCGGGCAGCACGGACGAACGACTCGTCGAACACGACGGATCGGTACTCGTCCTCTCCACCTGCGGGGCCGCCCTCGGGTGTGCCCTCCGGTGGGTCTCCAGGCCCGCCCATACTTTCAGAGTAGGTCTCGGGGGCCTCGGGTAAACGCCCTGCTACACGACAAGTTCTGACAGGTGCTCACCAAGAGTGGGGCGGGCGTTCAGGGGGAGCGCGGGATGGCGGAGGCGGCCGGCTGGGAGGTCTCGGCGGAGGCGGAGGGAGCGGCGGCGCCGCCCTGTTCGAGGCCGCTGGAGGCGGGTGCGGGTATGCCGTCACGGGTGGTGGCGGAGCCGCCTCGGTAGACGGCGGCGAAGGCCAGGGCGACCATGCCGATGCCCATCACGACGGCCAGCACCCAGGCCACGGGCCGGTGCCAGCGGACCTGCTTGCCGTATCCACCGAAGTGGCGGTCGCCGAGGACGTAGGTGTCCTCCGGCTCGTCGTCGTCCGGATCTTGACCGAAATCGGTCCCCTCGGGGCCGTAGGCGTCGTCGTAGCGCTCGCCTCGGGCGTGGGCGCGGCGGGCCTCCGCCTCGGAGGCCTCTGCTCTGGCCTGGGCGGCGGCCAGGAGGCGCTCGACGGCGGTCGGCTCATGGACCGTGGCCGCCTGTACGAAGGCCTCGTCGAAGACCACGGAGGCGAACTCTTCGTCCGACACCCCGCGGTCGTGGTCGTCGTCGGGCTCCCAGCCGTCCGGGAACGGCGTGCCCCCCACGTCCTCCGGCACGGATCCAGAGTAGACCTGGGGGGTCAATTTGGGCAGACGGTATGGAAATTCATCCGCCTGATGAGACGCGTTTCGGACGTGCGGCCGAACGGGTGGGTCTCAGGGGCGCACGTGGCCGTCGCCGGTGACGATGTACTTGGTGCTGGTCAGCTCGGGGAGGCCCATCGGGCCGCGCGCGTGCAGCTTCTGGGTGGAGATGCCGATCTCCGCGCCGAAGCCGAACTGGCCGCCGTCGGTGAAGCGGGTGGAGGTGTTGACGGCGACGGTGGTGGAGTCGACCAGCTGGGTGAAGCGGCGGGCGGCCTGCTGGGAGGTGGTGACGATGGCCTCGGTGTGGCCGGAGGTCCACAGCCGGATGTGCTCGACGGCCTTGTCGAGGGAGTCGACGACGGCGGCGGCGATGTCGTACGAGAGGTACTCGGTCTCCCAGTCCTCGGCCACGGCCTCCACGACCGTCGCCTTGGAGTCCTTGGCGTAGGCCAGCACGCGCTCGTCGGCGTGCACGGTGACGCCGGCCTCGGCGAGGGCGTCGAGGGCGCGCGGCAGGAACACGGGGGCGATGTCCTGGTGGACGAGGAGGGTCTCGGCGGCGTTGCAGACGCTGACCCGCTGAGCCTTGGAGTTGATCAGGATGTCGATCGCCATGTCGATGTCGGCCGCCGCGTCGACGTAGACGTGGCAGTTGCCCGTGCCGGTCTCGATCACGGGGACGGTGGACTCGTTGACCACGGTCTGGATCAGGGAGGCGCCGCCGCGCGGGATGAGGACGTCGACCAGGCCGCGGGCGCGCATCAGCTCGCGGACGGACTCGCGGCTCTCCCCGGGCACCAGCTGGACGGCGTCGGCGGGCAGCCCGGCGCCGCCGACGGCGTCGCGGATGACCCGGACGAGGGCGGTGTTGGACTCGTAGGCGGAGGCGGAGCCGCGCAGCAGGACGGCGTTACCGGACTTCAGGCAGAGGGCGGCGGCGTCGACGGTGACGTTCGGGCGGGCCTCGTAGATGATGCCGACGACGCCGAGCGGGACGCGGACCTGGCGCAGGTCGATGCCGTTGGGAAGGGTGGAGCCACGGACGACCTCGCCGACCGGGTCGGGCAGCTTCGCCACGTCCCGGACGTCGGAGGCGATGGCGCGGACCCGCTCGGGGGTGAGGGTGAGCCGGTCGACGATGGCCTCGCTGGTGCCGTTCTCCCGGGCCTTGGCGACGTCCTTGGCGTTGGCCTCGACGATCTCGCTGGTCCGGACCTCCAGGGCGTCGGCGATGGCGAGCAGCGCGTCGTCCTTCTCGGCGCGCGGGAGCGGCGCGAGGTCGGCGGCGGCGGCCTTGGCCCGGTAGGCGGCCTGGGTGACCGGGGACATCGAGTCGTACGGCGAGAGCGTGGTCATACCCGCAGGGTAGTGCGCCTGCAGACGGGGGCGGCAACCGTCCCGGGGGCCGAGACGGCGAGCCCCCGGGGCCGTGTGTGCCCCGTGCCCGCGCCTCCGGCGGCACGGGCACGGGCACGATCACAGGATCAGATCAGCGCCTTCTTGTAGAAGATGTTCGAGCGGCGGTCGCCCGCGGTGCCGGAGGCGAAGCCGATGAAGAGGCGGGCCTGACCGGAGTCGGTGCGGTAGACGGCCAGCCCCTCCGGCTCGCGGTAGGAGAGGCTCTCGCCCGCCTTGGTGAGTACCGGCCCCTGCTTGACGGCCCCCGAATTGAGGTCGACGCAGGTGATGCGGGTGTTCCCGGGCCGCGGGTTGCTCGCGGAGTAGGCGTTGCCCGTCAGGTGGTACAGGTACTGGCCGTAGGAGGTGTAGCCCTGTGCGGTGCCCGGGATCGAGGGCTGCTTGAAGTACGCCACCGGGCTGCTGAAGTTGCCCGCGGAGGCTTGGCTCATCCGGTAGGCGGCGATGTACTTGGCGCCGTTCTTCTGGTGGCGTACGACCATGATGCCGTGCACCTGGTCGATGGAGCAGGTGAACTCCACGCCGCTCGCCACCGGGCGGTACTTCTGGATCGCGGAAGAGGTGTGGGACAGCGAGCCGCCCCGTACGAACTTGAAGCGGCCGAGGCGGGTGCCGTAGCCGTTCGTGTTCGCGTCCACCTCCGTCCACAGCCAGCTGTCGCGGCCCCGCGGCTCGACGCCGAAGGCGACGCCGTGGCCGAAGCCCGTCAGGTGCATGGCCGAGACGCGGTTTCCGGCGAAGTCCAGCTCGGTGATGCAGAGGTCGCCGGACGTCTCGCCGCTGCCGTTGCGTCGCTGTGCGACGAAGAGGCGCTTGTTGACGCTGTCGAAGGCGAAGCCCTGCTGGACGGTGTCGTCGTGCAGCTGCCGGCCGCGGAACAGGTCGTAGGACGGCGCGGTGAGGTCGAAGCGTGGCGAGGCGGCGATCGCGGCGGAGGCCGTGCCCCGGCCGGCCCCCACACCCAGCGCGGCGATCCCCAGACCGCCCGCGGCCCGCAGGATCCCTCGACGGCCGATGGTGTGCTGCTCCATGGTCCCCCTTGTGTGGCGGTGGGTAAGCGGAGACGCATGATCCACATGCGTCGCGCCGAACCTACCGGGCGGCCCCTGGGGGCCGGTATGCGGGACCAGGGCACCGGTGCGGGATCGGAAGGGCCGGTTCAGAAGGGGTGGACGCCGACGGGTGTGGCGGGGGCGGGGCCGTAGCCCTCGGCGATGCGCTGGTGGTAGGTCTCGCGGTCGATGACCTCCAGGCCGACGATCTCCCAGGCGGGCAGCCCGGCGCTCTGCCGGTGCTCGCCCCACAGGCGCAGGGCGACGGCGGCGGCGTCGTGCAGGTCGCGGGCCTCTTCCCAGTATCTGATCTCGGCGTGGTCGGTGGCGTATCGGCTGGTCAGGAGGAAGGGGTGGTCGTAGGCCAGCTGCTCCAGGGCACGGCGCAGGTCGGGCAGGGGGACGTTCTCCCCGGAGACGCTGAGGGTGACGTGCCACAGCCGGGGCAGGTCCTTGGGTTCCTCGTAGGCGTCCCCGGCCGCGATGCTCGTCAGAGCACCGCGGGTTGTCACCCCAGGGCGCACTCGTCTCACGACGGCCTCCTTCACCCAGCACTCGGAAACGTGTCCTGACACAAAGTTGAGCAGGCCCTACGGCACCGCGGGGCGGTTTTACGGAACGTCCCCCACCGGGGGCTGTCGTTACGTCCCGTTTTACGAGTGCAGCAGCACCAGGTCGTCCCTGTGTACGACCTCCCGTTCGTACGCGGGGCCCAGCTCCCGGGCCAGCTCGCGGGTCGAACGCCCGAGCAGCCGGGGGATCTCCTTGGCGTCGAAGTTGACCAGCCCCCGGGCCACCGCGCGGCCCGCCGCATCACGCAGCTCGACGGGGTCGCCGGCGCTGAACTCGCCCTCCACGGCCGCGATCCCGGCGGGCAGCAGCGAGGTGCGCCGCTTCACGACGGCGTCCACCGCGCCGTCGTCCAGGATCAGCGCACCCTGCGGGGTGGACGCGTGCTGGAGCCACAGGAGCCGGTCGGCGGAGCGCTTGCCGGTGGGGTGGAAGTAGGTGCCGGTGTCGGCGCCGCTCAAGGCGTCCGCCGCGTGCACGGCGCTGGTCAGCACCACGGGGATGCCGGCGGCGGCCGCGATCCCGGCGGCCTCGACCTTGGTGACCATCCCGCCGGTGCCGACGCCGGCCTTGCCCGCGCTGCCGATCTCCACGTGCGCGAGGTCCTCGGGCCCCCGCACCTCCGCCAGCCGGGACGTCCCGGGCTTGCTGGGGTCGCCGTCGTAGACGCCGTCGACGTCGGAGAGGAGGACCAGCAGGTCGGCGTGGACGAGGTGGGCGACGAGGGCGGCGAGGCGGTCGTTGTCGCCGAAGCGGATCTCGTCGGTGGCGACGGTGTCGTTCTCGTTGACGATCGGGAAGGCACCCATCGCAAGGAGCTTGTCGAGGGTGCGGGAGGCGTTGCGGTGGTGGGCGCGGCGGCTCATGTCGTCGCTGGTGAGCAGGACTTGGCCGACGCGGACGCCGTAACGGGCGAAGGAGGCGGTGTAGCGGGCGACGAGCAGGCCCTGGCCGACGCTGGCGGCGGCCTGCTGGCGGGCGAGGTCCTTGGGGCGGCGGCGCAGGCCCAGCGGGGCGAGACCGGCGGCGATGGCGCCGGAGGAGACGAGGACGATCTCCCGCTCGCCCCCGCTGCGGATCTTGGCGAGCACGTCCACGAGCGCGTCGACCCGGTCGGCGTCGAGGCCGCCGGCGGCGGTGGTCAGCGAGGAGGAGCCCACCTTGACGACGATCCTGCGGGCCTCGCCCACGGCCTGCCTTGCCCTTGCCACCTGCGGTCCGTCCCCTTCACGCGCGTTTCACAGGCCTGACGCCCTGCGTCGCAATCTACGCCAAGGGGCTGGGCCGGTGCGCCGCGGTCCACGGAACGGACGACGCCCCGGGCGCCGAGCACCCGGGGCGTCTGCCGATGGTTCATCGCCTCGCCGTGTCAGGCGTTCCTATGTCCACCCACGTGGACCAGCCCCCACCCGCCCAGCGCGAGGAGCACTCCGGTCGCAACCGACGCTCCCCATGCGTAGCGCGGCTTGAGCTCGGGCGCCTCGCCGGCATCGGGGGCCACACAGCGTTCCAGCAGCAGGAAGGTGAAGAACCCGAAACCGGTGACCAGGCAGACGGCGAACCAGACGCCACGGTTCTTGACCCGCATGTACCTTCTCGGCAGCGCGTAGGCCGCAGCCAGTACGGCCACGCCCACGCCGACCGCGGCCCAGCGCAGGACCGCGGACCGGAGGAAGAGCGGATAGGCCGCGGGCAGGAGGACATCCAGCGCTCCTGGCCCCTGGTCGGCCGACCGGTCGCGGAACGGGAGGTCACCCATGCGCTTTCCCGCCTTGGCGGCGATCGCCTTCTCGACGGCGGCCACATCGTCGCTGCCGGGAATCGCGCCCGGCGCATGGGTGTGCACTTCGCGGTAGATCAGCGGAGCCGTCTCCCAGAGCAGGTTCACTCCGTGATCGTCGTACCAGGTCTCGACCACCGGGGGCCTGTCCGACCGCAGAGCATTCACCAGGTCTTCCTGGGTGCTCGGAATCGGGAACAGCTGGAACAGGCACGCCACATAGGACACACCCAGGACCGCCAGGGCGATGAACCGGGCCGCCCTGGTCAGCGATGTCGAGATGCCGAGCGACCTGCTGATGCGGGAGTCATTGGACATGAACCGTCACCGTTCCATAGAACTCCTGCGCGATGCTGGAGAACGCGTGACCAGAAGGAATGTCTCCCACACCGGGGGCATGCGTGAGCGAGGCCATACCCGTTTTGTTGTAGGAGGCGAAAGCAACCGTGAAGGAGTGGGATTCCCTCGACTGCGCGATCACCTGGTACTCGATGTTGTAGCTGCCGAGAAACGCAGCAGGAGTCTCGCTCCCGGCTCCGCCGTCCGTGAGCATGCCGAGCAGGTCCTTCCCGATGTTCGACTTCGCGTCCGCATGATCCGCGTTGCCTCCGAGCTCACCCACGGGAGCGTCGAAGTCGGCGCCGATGATCTTGCGGGCCAGGCCTTCCACCACCTTCTTGTGGGACGCGTCCAGCATCAGTTCCTGGGTCAACGGACTGCCGTCGTCGAAGGGAATGTTGTTCACGTCTCCCTTCCCGTCGGCCCACAGGTAGAAGAGATCCCTCCAGCTGAGCTGCGGGGAATGGCCGCTGAGGTAATTACATGCGGCGGCTTCTCCGCTCTTCACCGAGGCACCCGCGGTGCAAGGGCGCGTGTTTCCGGCGACAGCCTCGATGTACTTGCGCAGCTGAATGGCCAGCTCTTTGTGGATACCGGGCTTTTCATTGGCGACGAGGGAGTTCAGACTCCGAATGCACGCGGCGTCACAGCCGCCACCACTGGTGGACGTGTCGTTGTCGAGCGAGCCCGTGTCCACCAGGGCGCTGGAACCCTTCGGCTGCTGAGGATAGTCGTCTCCTGGCAGGGGGGCTCTCATGAGCCCGCTCGGATCGGCGAAGTTGACCGGGTTGTTGCCGCTGTAGCTGTAGGCCGAGAGGTTCTGCGGTGCGTACGGCTTGGTCAGGTCGTCCGGGCTGATGAAGCGGCCGAGGGCCGCGTCGTACATACGGGCGCCGAGGACGGACAGGGCGGTGGAGTCGTCCTCGGGTTTGCCGAGGAAGCCCCGGTCGGTCGCGGAGGGCAGGGCAGTGCTGCCGCGCTGCTTGCCGAACGGCGTGTACTTGCGGCGGGTGACCGTGCCGTCCATGGCGACCAGCAGGGAGGTGGAGGCCTGGGTGTCGCTCAGCAGCCAGGTCAGCTTGCCGTTGCTGCTGCCGTCGTCCTGGCGCATCGCCACCGTCGTCCCGGCGGCCGAGTACAGGCGGGTGGCCTTGACGCCGGCGGCGCCGGCCTTGTGCAGTTCCTGTCCGTCGAGGTAGAGCACGTTCTCCTGCGCAGACGTGCGCAGCAGGACGGTGCCGTCGGTGTCGTAGACATAGGTGGACGTCTCGTCGCCGCCGGTCTTGTGCTGGGTGATCCGGCTGACCCGGTTCTGCGGAGTCCAGTCGATGCCGGAGCTGACGCCCTTGACCGTGCGGGCGGTCATCTGCCCGGACGTGTTGTAGGTGAAGGTGTCGGAACCGGCCTGGGTCACCGCGTGCGGGTGCGCCTGCCCGGCCGTGTAGGCGGTGCCGTCGGCGCTGTAGCCGGGGTAGGTGTAGCCCCTGGTCGTCGAGCCACTGGCGGTGGTGTCCTTGACGGACATCAGGTTGCCGAGCTCGTCGTAGGTGTACGTCTGGTCGTACGGGTCCAGGCTGCTGCTCCGGTCCGGCGTGGCCGCGCCGGTGCAGCCGTCGCTCGCCGCGGTGGTCCAGGCGTGGCTGAGCCGGTTGAGCTCGTCGTAGGTGTAGCACTCGCTCTGTTGGGTGACACCGTCGGTGATGCCGGTGATCTGGCCGGCGAGGTCACGGGTGTAGGTGTCGTCCTGCGCGGTCCTGGTGGTGCTGCCGGCGGTGACGGTGGTGCGGATGTCGGCCAGCGCGCCGGTGCCGTTCGTGTCGTTGAAGGTGTAGGCGCGGTTGACCGTGGCGGCCGTGCCGCCGCTGGTGCCGTAGGTGCGGGCGTCGAGACGCCCCACGCGGTCGAACCCGAAGGACGACTGGTAGGTGGCCAGGGGCGAGGACACCTTCGAGGGCCGTCCCTGGGCGGTGTAGGTGGTGGTGACCGTCTCCGCGGGAAGGCCGCCGGCCGCCGGGTAGGAGACCGACGTCAGGTGGTCGGCCTGGTCGTAGCCGTAACCCATGGTGTAGCTGCCGGCGAAGCCGGAGCCGTCGTCCGGGACGGTGACCTTCTTGCCCGTCGCCCGGCCGCGGTCGTCGTAGCCGGTCACCGCGACGGTGTAGGCCTTGCCGCCGGTGTAGCTGGTCGACGAGGCGAGCTGTCCCAGACCGCCCGGGGCCGTGTCGTAGGCCCACTGCGACAGCACGGTGGAGCCCTGGGAAACCGTCGTCTGCCGGCCCATGTTGTCGTACTGGTACGTGAGCGTCGTGCCGTTGACGGTCTCCGTGCCCACCTTGCCGTTCAGGTCGTACTGGGTCGAGGAGCTTCCGGCGTCCGGGTCGGCCACGGAAGTCCGGTCACCGGCCCAGTCGTAGCCGTATGTGGTGACGTTGCCCTTGGCGTCCGTGATCTGCTTCAGCTTGCCGCTGCGCGTGTACACGTACGACGTCGTCTGCGCCGCCAGGGGACCGTGCTCGACGACCTTGGTCACCTGGCCGAACACGTCGGTGAAGGTGTCGGTGCGCTCACCGGCCGCCGGGATGCTGGTGGTGTGGTCACCGTAGTAGTAGGTGCGGGTGTGGCCCGTCGCCTGTGGGGTGCCATTGACCAGGATCTGGGTCTGGGTCGTCCGGCCGGCCCAGTCGATGACCGGATCGGTGTAGGAGGGCAGGTCGGCCACCGTCGGGAGCACCATCCCGGAGCCCGCGGCGCTGGAGTTGTAGAAGGACGCGGAGGTGCCGGTGACGTTGCCCGAGGTGTCGTAGCGGGTGGAGATCACGTCGCGGCCGGTGCCGTCCGGCGCCGTGGTCTGGGCCTCACGGATGCGGCCCAGACCGTCCAGGTAGTTGTAGGAGTTCACGTACGTGGTGCCGGACTGCAGGACCCCGGTGGTCACCTGGCTCGGTCCGGCCACCGCGTCGGGGACGCCGTCGCCGTTGGTGGCGGTGGGTGTCACGTAGCCGAACTGCATCGACGGGTGTCCGTCGGGGTAGTTCGCGATCTCGGTCGGCTTGAAGACCTGGACGTAGCGGCCCACCGAGTCGTGCACGAGGCGGGTGGTGCGGCCGTTGGCGTCCAGGACCTTGTAGGGGGTGCCCCACAGACGCGAGTACCAGGTCGTGGTGGACTCCGTCGTGCCCGGACCGGTGCTGCCGTCCGGGTCAGGGGTGGTGACCGTGACGCCGTTGGCCGGCCAGGACGTGGCCGGCGAGTACGTCGTGGTGGTCTTGTTGCCCTTGCCGTCGTAGCCGGCGGTCACGCGGCCGGCGCCGTCGTAGTCGGCCTTGGTCGAGCGGTACGCGGAGGAATCGGTGTAGGTCCGCTTCTCCGTCGCGTTGCCGTCGACCAGGGCGGCGTCATTGTCCGTGACGGACGTCGAACCGTCGTACAGCGTCACCGTGTACGAGTCCTGGTTGGCCGAGCCGCGGGAGGCGCAGTCCGCCGCGTAGTGGCGGACCTCGTCCTGGAAGACCATCCAGCGCTTGACGTCCGAGTTCGGGAAGTTGGACGTGTTGTAGGCGCGGCCGTAGGTGGTGCACCGGTTGTCGTCGACGTTGACCTCGCCCCAGTCGTTGGTGCGCAGGGGCAGGCCGTAGGTGGTGCTGGTGGACGACGTGTCGTCGTATTCGTCGTTGACGACGCTCTCGCGCCAGCCCTGGGAGGTCAGCGTGTCCGTCGTGGTCTTGCTGTCCCGGACGAAGCGGGCGTCGGGCAGGCCGGCGTACTGGGCGGTGTCGTGGTCCCAGTACTCCTTGCGGACGCGCTCGTGGGACTGGCCGTCGCCGTCCCGCTTGGACATCTCCAGCGTCTTGCCGGCCAGCCAGGCGTGGTCGGTGAAGGAGTCGCCGAAGCCGTCGCTGACCGTGACGGTACGGGTCGCCGACGGGTCGGACTTGGAGGTGCGGTCGGCGCTGAGGCCCCGGTACAGCCAGTAGTAGGTGGACGCGGCGTTGCTCTGGCTGCCGGTGAAGACCTCGACCTGCTGGTAGCCGCGCCAGTCGGACCACGATTCGTCGGAGTCGGGCACGAGCGGGTCGTTGTTGAAGCGCCAGCCGGCGCCGCCGTGGTACTCGTACCGGGTGGTCATGACCGGGTCGCCGTCGTGGCCGGCGCCCTGGCCGACACCCGGGTCGACGGAGACCTGGGTGACCAGGTACTTCTTGAACCACCCGGTCTGTTCGGAGCCGCCTTCGGGTGTCCACTTCTGCCAGAAGCAGTCCTCGGTGTTGGACGACTCACTGGGCAGGTTGTTGATGTCGCAGGCGTCGGGCTGGCCGTAGGTGACGCTGGTGACCGAGCCGAGGTCGCTGTAGACGGTGTCGACGCGCCGGAAGTTCAGGGTGTGGGAGCCGACCTGGTTGTCCAGCCATTCACCGTTGAAGTTGATGACCGGCAGGGTGATGTCGGCGCCGTCGCCGTAGCCCTTGCGCTGGATGTAGTCGAGCCAGAGGGTCTTGCCGACCGAGCCGGAGGGGTCCGGCAGGCCGTACTTCATCTGGTACTGCATCGCGGGCGCCCAGGCATCGGTGTCACTGTCGCGCACGTAGGTCTTGATGTCCCACAGCATGTCGGTGCTGAAGAACGTCGGGTAGTACGTCTTGCCCGCGCAGTAGTTGTCCGCCGACGTGCCGTCGCACATCAGGTCGGTCGGCACGTCGGGGTAGGAGTCCGGGGTACTGGAGATGCCCGGGCAGGCCGCCGGCTCGTGGTCCAGCGGGTTGGCCTCACTCATCCGCTCCACGCACCGGCCCACGTGGCTCAGCAGGACCTCGGCCGGCAGCTGGGCGCCGGAGATCTGGGAGGCCCATCCGTACTCGATGCGGATCGGGTAACCGGCCGCGTCGTAGGCGCGTGCCTTGTCGGCGTTGATCACCGAGCGGTAGTGGTTGACGAACTTGTCGTAGAAGTAGGAGTTCTCGACCTCGTTGGGGTCGACCACGCGGTCCAGGTTCCAGCGCCAGGCCTGGGTGCACGGCTCCGGGAACTGGGAGTGGCAGGGCTCGCCCGAGTCGTCACCGGCCACCGGGACGGTCAGGACGGAGTGCGTGTACTTGTCCCAGTTGGGATCCGGGTCCGTGCGCTCGGAGCGGCCCCAGCCGAAGTAGTAGCGCATGCCGTTCTGGGTGGAGATCACCCAGTACTCGTCGTCGGCGCCGTGGCCGCCGGTCAGGTGCTGCACGCGCCAGCCCGGGTCGTCCTGGAGGTGGTAGGAGCCGGTGCCGTTGCCGTCCTGGATCAGAGCCGTGTTCACGCCGTTGAGGCTGATGGTGTACTCGGCGCCGTCCGGCTCGGTGCCGGGATTCGGCGACTGCCAGCACAGGTCACCGACGGTGTTGTTGACGTCCTGCGAGCAGTTCTTGTACTTGCGCTCGATGTAGCCGACGTTCAGGTCCCAGCCCATGCCTGCCCAGGATGCCTGGTTGTTCGTCGCCGAGGTCCGGCCGTCGACCGACTGGGAGTCGTACGTCAGGGCGAGGTCCGGCGTCGCGCCGAAGGGCGCCTTGGGCAGGGTGACGGGCAGGTTGTAGGTGAAGTCGCCGGAACCGGTCGACACGTCCCACTTGCCGGTCGGACTCAATGTCGACGCCCGGTAGTCACCGGCGTCCGAGGACGACCCCGTCGTCAGCGTCGTCACCGTGGACGTGGTGGCCGCCGACATCATCGACATGCCGGACGCCGGGGCGCTCGTCGTCGCGGTGGGGTCCGCGTCGGCGTACACCGTCGCCGTCAGCCTGCCCGTCTTGATGTCGTTGTGGATCGGCAGGTAGCGGCGGGTGTCCGGGGAGCAGCCGCGCTTCTTCGGTGTGGTGAGCGCGCACGCGGGCATCTGCACCAGACGGAGCCGGGAGGCGAAGTCGCCGCCGTGGGCGTACTTGAAGGCGTTGTAGTCGAGGGTGACGCCGACCGGTCCGGGGGCGGGCTTCCCGTCCTTGCGGGTCAGGCGCAGCGCCATGCCGACACCGCCGATGGACTTGATCTTCGCGCGGTCCAGGACCTGCACGTCGACGTCGCCGGGAGTGCTGCCGGAGGGGGAGAAGCCGAGCTTCCTGCCCTCGGCGACGGCGTCCTTGGCCGCCTTCTGGCCGAGCGCGAACGCCGACTGGGGCGGCAGTCCCGCGGTGCGGACCTGCGCCGCCGTCGGGGTCTGGACCGACACCACGGCGGACTTGGCGGCGGCGCCGCCGGCCGGGCTGTCGACGACGGTGCCCGAGGGCGACACGGCCAGGGCGTGTCCGGGCCGGGCCTTCGCGAGGTGGACCCGGGCGCTCACCCCCTTGGGCCAGGCCACCTTCGGCGCCTTGGTCATGGTCGGCTCCGCCTGCTGCTCGGGCACCTTGCCGCCCTTGCCCGCCGGCACGCTCACGGTCCTGTCCTCGGGCTTCGCCACGGCGACGGACGCGGCGAACGCCGGCGTGGACAGCAGAGCGGACAGCAACGCGCCGGAGACCGCCACGACGAAGCCGCGTCTGTACGACGCACGCATCACGAACCCCCACCCCTCTGGCCGAATATCGACCACAAACGGTCACAAAGAGCGGGTCCGTGGCACGTGGGCAGCACAAAGCCGACACATGGCGAACACGCGTTGGCGGAGATTAACCAGATACTTAATCGCACCATTTCTGGTCAAAGCGGATCGCTATCCGCCAAACATCGTGGACACCTTGGCGGAAGCTTTGCGCTGCCATGACCAACGGAATATCTGATTCCGCCATCCCTGTCACGATCGATTCACAGGTGCTTTAATGACCGGCCGGCAATCCAGCCGACTTCCCCTTGGTACGGCATGTCCCTTTTGCCTGCCAAAGGCGCGGAGATCGGCGCTTTTCTCTTTTGGTCTTGGGGGGTTTCCACCGCCATGCTCGATCGCAGACGCTTTCTGCGCGCCGGAGGCGCCGTCGTCGGCGCGGCGGCCGTTCCGCTCGTCGCCGTCGGCGTGGCCGAGGGTGTCGCGCACGCCCGGCGCACGTCCTCCCAGGGCGACGTCACGCCCGGCTCGGTCACCGCGAGCAAGCGGTTCGACCTGAGCGATCCCTCCGACATGCTGCTGCGCGAAGTGCAGCTGACCGGCACCCGCGTGCTGCAGTCCTTCGCCTTCGACAACACCCGCGGGCATGTCTTCACCGTGCAGCTGGTCGACGGCGGACTCCAGCTCCCCGGGGAGACGCAGACGTACTCCGGCGCCGACCGCGAGGCCAACGGCGACCTCGTCCTGACCCGGCTGGACCTCTCCGGGAACATTCTCGGCACGATGTATCTGCGCGGATTCGGACACGGTGTGCAGATCGGCGTCGAATCCACCACGTCCGGCTCATATCTGTGGACCGAGACGCACAACATCCGTACCGCGAATTCCGACGGCACCTACACCGGCTGGGGCGACCGGCTCGCCCGGTTCGAGTTCGCCAACGGGTCGGTGCTCACCGCGAACTCCCCCGCGCTCACTCAGTACACCCTGGAAAGCGGCGTCGACCGCACCACCTGCGCCGTCGATCCGGTCACCAACCGGCTCGCGGTCCGCTGCCGTGTGAACGGGGTTTTCCGCTTCCGCCTGTACGACCTCGCCGCCTTCAAGTCGGGCGGCAGGACCCCCCTCGCCGACGTCGCCCAGCCCGCCGACCTGCAGCCCGGCTACACCGACGTCTTCCAGGGGTTCACGAGCTACGGCAGCTACCTCTATCTGCTGGCCGGCTCCGCCTACGGCAGCAACGGCTCGGTCTCGCCGGACGGCAACGCCTACATCACCACCGTGGACTGGAACACCGGCACGGTCACGGAGCAGAAGCTCACCAAGGCCGCCTCCTCCCTGCTCTACCGCGAGCCCGAGGGCATGGCCATCCAGATCCCCGACCCCGCCAACCCGTCGGCGCTGCGGCTGTGCAGCGGCTTCGCGTCGTACGCCTCGGACACCGACCAGAGCAAGCGGGCGAGCATCTACTACAAGGACGCGCTGGTCTGATACGAAGACGTGTCCGATACGCAGACGTGCGGAGGTCGGGGTGAGGCTTGCCACACCCCGACTGACCAGCGGCGGGCGGAGCGAGGTAAGAACATCCCACCAGTCACGTTGGGGTAGGCTTAAATCAACGTTAACCTCGCACTCCTTGTGCCTTCTCGCCTCCCGTCCCGCGGCCCAGCAGCGGGACGCGGTCGCGTCTGAACCGACAGTCCAGGAGCCCCAAGCATGCCCCTCGCGAATGGAAGCGCTTCGCCGAAAATAAGCGTGGTTGTCCCTGTTTACAAAGTTCAGGGGTATCTGCGAGCGTGCTTGGACTCCATTCTCTCCCAGTCCTTCGAGGACTTCGAGATCGTCGCCGTCGACGACCACTCCCCCGACTCCTGCGGCCGCATACTCGACGAATACGCCGCCCTGG
This sequence comes from Streptomyces sp. NPDC053069, assembly GCF_044546895.1. Taxonomy (NCBI): domain Bacteria; kingdom Bacillati; phylum Actinomycetota; class Actinomycetes; order Kitasatosporales; family Streptomycetaceae; genus Streptomyces; species Streptomyces sp. NPDC053069. The sequence goes on from NZ_JBITZN010000011.1 coordinate 311,576, forward strand.
ACGAGCGCGTCATACCGGTGCACTTCGAGGAGAACCGGGGCATCGGAAAGGCCCGGGACGCCGGTGCACTGAAGGCGCGCGGCGAGTACATCCTCTTCCTCGACAGCGACGACACCCTCGCCGAAGGCGCACTGCAGGCGATAGCCGAGCGCCTGGAGGTCACGGACAACCCCGACATTCTGCTGCTCAACCACGTCCGCACGTACTGGAACAACCGCGTCCAGGCGAGCGCGGCCGGCGAGATGCTCGCCGCCGCCGGCACGGACGTCTTCACGGCCCTGGAGCGGCCGGAGTACCTCAACATGTTCGCCGTGGTGTGGAACCGCGCGTACCGCCGTGAGTTCTACGTCGACGAGCACAACTTCACCTTCACCGACGGCATCTACGAAGACGCGCTCATGGTCTACAAGACCATGCTGACCGCGGAGCGCATCGCCGCCACCGACCACGTCTGCGTCGAGTACCGCCAGCGCCGCCAGGGCAACTCCATGCGCACGCCCGGCCGCAAGCACTTCGGGATCTTCGAGCAGTACGCCCGGCTCTTCGAGTTCCTCGACGAGAATCCCCACACCGAGCCGGTGCGTCCGCTGCTGTTCGAGCGCATGGCCAGCCACTTCCTGTTCACCCTGGCCCGTGAGGACCGCATCGTCCCCAAGGACCGGGTGGAGTTCTTCAAGCTGTCGGCCGCCCAGTACAAGCGTTTCAAGCCGAAGGGCTTCGTCCTTCCGGAGGGCTCGCAGGGCACCAGGTTCCAGCTGCTGGAGCGCGGTTCCTACACGGCGTACGCGGCGGTCATCGCCGCCGGCAACACCCGTCGCCAGGTGATCAAGCGGGCCGCCAAGGTCAAGACCAAGCTGGGCAAGACCGCCTACAACCGGCTCTACCAGCTGCATCTGCGACGCCCCGTCGACGAGAACCTCGCGGTCTACGCGGCCTACTGGAACCGCGGCGTCGCCTGCAACCCCGCGGCCATCTACCACAAGGCCAAGGAACTCGCCCCGAACGTCCACGGCGTCTGGATCGTGAAGCGCGACGCGGTGGACACCGTCCCGGCGGGCGTGGACTACGTGGTGGCGAACTCGCCCCGCTACTGGGAGGTCATGGCACGCGCCAAGTACCTCGTCAACAACGTCAACTTCCCCAACAACTTCGTGAAGCGCCCGGAGCAGGTCCACCTGCAGACGCACCACGGCACCCCCCTCAAGCAGATGGGGATCGACCAGCAGAAGTACCCCGCGGCCGCCAAGGGCATGAGCTTCGCCAAGATGCTGGAGCGGGCCGACAAGTGGGACCTCAGCCTGACCTCCAACCAGCACTCCACGGAGATCTGGGAGCGGGTGTACCCCTGCGCGTTCGAGGCGATCGAGTACGGCTATCCGCGCAACGACGTCTACTTCCGGGCCACCGCGGACGACGTCCTGCGGATTCGCCGTGAACTCGGCATCGAGGAAGGCAAGACCGCCATCCTCTACTGCCCGACGGTGCGCGACTACCAGAAGGGCTATGTGCCCCGCATCGACCTGGAGCGGTTCTGCCGCGAGCTGGGCCCGGACCACGTCGTCCTCGTGCGCACGCACTACTTCTACGGCGCGGACCCCCGGCTGGAGGCGCTGCAGGAGCGCGGCCTGATCAAGGACGTGTCGCGGTACCCGGTGGTGGAGGACCTCTGCCTGGCCGCCGACGCGCTGATCACGGACTACTCCTCGATCATGTTCGACTACGCCTGCCTCGACCGCCCGATCGTCACCTACGCGGACGACTGGGAGGTCTACCGCAAGGCCCGCGGCGTCTACTTCGACATTCTCTCCGGCGAGCCGGGCGAGACCCCGGGCGCGACCGCGACCACCGAGGACGAGCTGATCGAGGTCTTCCGTTCCGGCGCCTGGAACAGCGGCAAGGCCGCCGAACTGCGGGCGGCGTTCCGCGAGCGGTTCGTGCAGTTCGACGACGGGAACGCGGCGGAGCGCGTGGTGCGGCGCCTGTTCCTCGGCCAGGAGCCCACCCCTGCCGTGCTGCCCCTGGACGAGCGGACTCCGGCACCCGCGCCGGCTGCCTTCGCCAAGGCACGTATTCCGCAGCAGCCGACCGGCGAGCGTGGCCTCATCGGCGCCTGACGTGCAGAAGGAAAGAGACGAGCACCACATGGTTTCCCGCCCCACCCTCTCCAAGGCCGTCATTCCGGCGGCAGGTCTCGGTACTCGGTTCCTGCCGGCGACCAAGGCCACTCCCAAGGAGATGCTGCCGGTCGTGGACAAGCCGGCGATCCAGTACGTGGTCGAGGAGGCCGTGTCGGCGGGGCTCGACGACGTCCTCATGATCACGGGGCGCAACAAGCGCCCTCTTGAGGACCACTTCGACCGCAACTACGAGCTGGAGTCGGCGCTCGGCAAGAAGGGTGACGCCGAACGGCTCGCGAAGGTGCAGGAGTCCAGCGACCT
>NZ_JBITZN010000012.1:0-308614 GCF_044546895.1 Streptomyces sp. NPDC053069
GTCTTGGCGACGGTGACCAGGTCGCCGCCGCGCAGCGCGCCCGCACACAGCCGGGTGATGGAGGACTTGCCGCGGATGCCGTTGACCAGCACCCGGGTGGGGATGTTCTCCAGGTTGGCGAAATGCCGCCGCTGCTCCACGACGCCCGCGGCGAGCAGAATCGCGCAGCAGACCAGCAGCACGGTGTAGAGGAAGAGCACGGGTGATCAGTTCCTTGTGTACTGCTGGGGCGGGTACGGCTGCGGCGGGTACGGCTCGGGCGCGGGGTGCCGGGGCGGGTCCTGGCGCGGGCCGTGCTGCTCGGGCAGGTCCTGGCGCGGCGCGGACTGCTGCCGGGCGGACGGCGGGGGCGGGGTGCGGTGGGGCTGCTGCCGGCGCTGGTCCTGCAGTTGCTGCCGGATGAGCTCCAGGGAGCGGGTGACGGCGCCTACCTCGTCGTGGTGCTGCGGGAAGAGCACGGTCTTGCGGTCGCCCCCGGCCAGCGCCTCGGCCCGGTCGGCCAGGCTGCGCAGTGGACGGGCCACCACGATGTGCAGCCAGCCCAGGCAGGCGACGGCCGCGGCGGCACCGAGCAGGCCGGCGAGGACGGTGCGGTTCTGGGCGTCGTACTGCGGGATGGCGAGCCGGTCGACGGGCTGCCAGCTGACCACGCTCCAGTGCAGCGACTCGGCCGTGCCGCTGCCGGAGAACGGCGCGGCGGCCGCGATCCGCACCCCGTGCTCGCGGTAGAGCACGCCGTTCGGCTGGGGCTTCTTGCCCAGCCGCTGGGCGCTGGCCGCGACGAGGTCCTTCAGGTGGTCGTCGGGCAGCGACTGGAAGGCGAGGAAGCCGGTGTTACCGGCGATGATCTTGTGCTGGTCGTCCACGAGCCGGACCACGCCGAGGCCGGGCCGGGTCAGCAGGGCGTTGAAGAACTCCACCCGGAACTCGCCGATCAGCTGGGCTCCGCCCCGGCCGGGTATCTCGGCGGCGGCGACGACCACGGGCTCCTTGCCGCCGCGGCCCAGCAGCCGGACGGGCTTGCCGGAGACCCGGTCGGACTGGTCCACCTTGGGGGTCTTTCCCTCGCGGGCCTGGATGGCGCCGTGGGAGTCGACGACGTAGAGGGAGCGGTAGCGCCGGTTCTCGTTGTAGGTGTGCTCCAGCACCGTCTCCATGGCCTCGGGTGAGGTCTTGTCGCCGATCAGCGAGGCGACCGACTGCAGGTCGGCGTCGCCCTCGTTGACCGCGCGGCGCACCCGGTCACTGAGCGTGTCGGTGCGTTCGCGCTGGTCGTTGACGAGCTGCCGGGGGACGTCGGCCGTGTTGTCCGCGCGGTTGAACAGCAGCATCAGCGGTGCCGACCAGGCCAGCAGCAGCACCGCACAGACAGCGAGGAAGGCGCGGGTGTCCACCCGGCGCAGCCCGCGCTGGCTCTCGGCCGGGCCGGTGGCCTCGGCGCTCTCGCCGAGCAGCTGGCGGCGCAGCCGTTCCAGGGCGCCTCCGATGCGGTGCGCCTCGCCGTAGCCGGGGACCGTGACCGGCCGGGTCAGATCGCCGCGGGTGAGCCGGCGGGACTCCAGGAACAGCCGGATGAGCGGGCGCTGCACGGTGCCCAGCAGCACCGCCACGGCCAGGGCGCCGACGACGAGCAGCGCGCCGGCCGCCAGCACTCCGAACACCGGGGAGCCGGCCGGGGCGGACTCCTCGGTCACCTTGACCATGGCGACCACGGACAGGCCGAGCCCGCTGGCGGTGGTTCTCTCGCCGGGCTCGGCCGCGGCGAGGGTGGCGTATCCGGCGACGGACCGGTCGCCGAGCAGCTTGCCGCCGAGCAGGCTGCCGCTGACGCCCTGGTAGCCGCCGCTGCCGGGTTCCTTGCTGCTGCGCGGGTCCTGCTGTGCCCGTCGGGCCGCCGCCTGGGCGAAGTCCTTCAGCTGCTTGCGGGAGTCCGTGAGGTCCTTGCGGTCGATGCTGTTGCGGGCCGACTCGGGGTCGGCGATGCCGTCGCTGCTGAGGATCGCGCCGCCGGCGTCCACCACGGCGATGGAGCGGAACTGACCGAGGCTGATGCCGGGGAACTTCAGGTTCCTGGAGGCCACCAGCAGCAGCTGCGGCCTGCCCGGCCAGGTCAGCAGGCCGAAGGAGAGCAGGCGCACCTCGCCGTTCTTCAGCCGGACCATGCGCGGGGCCAGTCCGTCGTCGCCGCTGAGGCTGGAGAGGTCCACGTCGGTCAGCGGCACCGTCTCGCCGCGGGCCGCGACCAGCTTGCCGGTGCGGATCTCGACGACGGCGGTGCCCATCCACTTCTGGTAGGTGCTGCCGAGCTTGTCGAGGACGGCGTCGCCGGAGACCGGCTGCCCGGCGCTGAACAGCGCGGCGGAGCGGGTGACGTCGGTGACGGACTCGTCGATGGAGGCGCGCAGCGCGATGGCGCCGTCCTCGGCGAAGTGCTGCTGGGACGTCAGCACCGCCTTCGGCACTCCGGCGTCGTCGACGCGGCCCAGCACCAGTGCCGTGATCGCGGCGAGCGTCAGCAGGAGTGCCGAAAGGACCGCGATCGGCGGGCGGATGCCTCCGATCAGCGACATGTCGGCTCGGCGGCGGGCTCGGTGCTGCCGCGCCGGGGGCGATGACGCCACAGAACGTCCTCTCAGGAAATACGGTCCGGGCGCGTGGATGGTAAGACCGCGCCCGGAAAGCTCAGACATGTAAGTGGTGGGTTAAGTTGCAGTAAGTCGCACGTGATCTAGGCAACATCACGCAACCCACAACCAAGAACGGACAAGAAAGGACAAATGAGGCTCCCATGCGGTGGCGGTTCAGGCCGTGCGCACATCCCGTCCGGCCCCCGCTAGGGCAGCGGCGTCAGCGGCTTCAGGCCGTCCTTGGCGGCGCCGCGGTTGAGCAGGGTGCCCTCGGTGCGCTCGAACGCCAGCCGCAGCCGCGCCTTCTGGCTGTCCGTCAGGCCGTGGTCGTCGCGGAGCGCGGCCGGCACGTCCAGCAGGCGGTAGTCCCGCGCCTCGTCGTCGGAGTAGTCGGCGGTGCCGCCGTCCCGGACGTTCTCGGCGTCCGGCGGGATCGTCAGCAGCGTCGGCTCGAAGCGCGGCTGGACGTCCCAGTGACCCTTGTCCCGCTCGGTGAACGTGAACCAGGCGATCACGCCCTCCTCGGTCAGCCCCGTCGGCACCTCGTGCCGGGCGATCTGGTTGCCCAGGCCGTAGCTGATCCAGGTGCCGTCGACCTTCTCCATCGGCTCGACGACGTGCGCGTGGTGGCCGATGACCAGGTTGATGCCGGTGTGCCGGGCGATCTGCCGGGCGAAGGAGAGCTGCCCGGCGGACGGTTCCGGATGGTGCTCGTGGCCCCAGTGCAGGGACAGGATCACCACCTCGGCCCCGGCCTTGCGGGCGCGCCGCTCGGCGGCCTTGATCCGGCCCAGGTCCTGCTCGTTGGCCAGCCATGGCTTGCCCTTCGGCAGCGTGTGCGGCTCGTTGAAGCCGTAGGCGAAGGATATCTGCGCGACCTTGACGCCCTTGACGTCCATGATCAGCGGGGTGTTCGCCTCCTTCGCGGTGCGGGCGGAGCCGGTGTGCTTCAGACCGGCGGCGTCCAGCGCGTCCAGGGTGCGCTTCACGCCCTCGTAGCCGTGGTCGAGGGTGTGGTTGGAGGCGGTGGAGCAGGTGTCGTAACCGATGTCCTTGATCGTCTTCGCCTGCTGCGGCGGCACCTGGAAGTCCGGGAAGCCCTCGAAGGGGCCCTTCGCCGGGCCCATCACCGGCTCGAAGTGGCAGATCGCCAGGTCCGCCTTGCTGATCAGCGGCTTGATGCCGGCCATCATCGGCCCGAAGTCCAGGCCGTCCACCCCCTTGCCGGTGCGCTTGGCGTCCTTGCGTGCCTGGTCGACCAGCTCGGGGTGCATCAGGATGTCCCCGGCGGCGGCGACGGTGAAGGAGCGCCCGCCGCCCTGGGCACCGGCGTCGTCCGAGAGGAGACCGCAGCCGGAGGCGGCCGCGAGGAGGGAGAGCGGGGTCAGCAGGGACAGCAGGGTCCGGCTACGGCGTCTGTTCACCAAGATATCTTGATACAACCATGAGAGCCCATCGCTCACGCGTCATAACGATCGCAACACTTCTGCTCGTCATCGCCGGTCTCGCCGGCGGTCTCACCGCCCTGCTCCGCACCACGGGCGGCGGCGCCGGCCAGTCCGACCGGCCCGCCCCCAAGGGCGCCGAGCAGATCGACCTGGCGCGCGAGGTGGCGGACTACACCAGCCGCTTCGGCCCCGACCGGGGCTATCTGCATCCCGGCAAGGCCGACCGCGAGGACATCGCCGCGGCGCTCGGCCTGTTGCTCGACGGCCATCGCGACCAAGCGGAACAGCGTCTTTCGCAAAGGGACTTCACGGTGCGCACGGTCTTCGACCGGCCCTCCGGGCACCGGTACACCGAGGTGGCCGACCGCACCGACTCCGCCGTGACACCGCGCGGCTGGGGCAGGGTCTACCTCGATCTGGACCACCGCCCGAGCTGGTCGGCCCAGGTTCCGCACCCGGGCTTCGATCTGGGCACCGAGCAGCTGGGCGTCCGGGTGCTGCGCGGCTCACCCGGCGGGATCCTGGTCATCGCAGGTGCACATCGCAAAGCTGGAGTCGGTAATTCGGCGGACGTGGCGCACCGCCAGGACACCGTCTTCCACGCCATCTGCGCGGAGCTGGCCCGCCGCGGGATGCCCGGGATCCAGCTGCACGGCTTCGCCGCCTCCGCCGCGCCCGGCTACGACGTGATCGCCTCCACCGGCGCCGGGTCGGCGGGCCGACAGGAGGGCCGCGACCTGGCCGACGCCCTGCGCGGGCACGGCTTCCAGGTGTGCCGGGCCTGGGTGCGGTCCTGTCCGCTGGAGGGCCGCACGAACATGCAGGGCCGGGTGGCCGACGACGACCATGTGCCGTTCCTGCACGTCGAGTTCTCCCCCGAGATACGCGCGGGCGGACGGCCCGCCGAGCGGGCCGCCGCCGCGGTCGCCGAGATCACACGCCGGTGGGCCGGTAAACCCGTGACACACTGAGCCTCCCACGCATGCGACAGAGCAAGGCTGTTAGCGACATGGCAGACATCTCGGGCACGACGAACGAGACGGACGAGGCCGGCGGGCCCCTGCCCCTGCTCATCGTCGACGGTGCGAACGTCGTCGGATCGGTGCCCGACGGCTGGTGGCGCGACCGTCGCGGGGCCGCCGAGCGCCTGCGCGACCGTCTGGTGCCCTTCGCGCGGTCCGGCGTGGCCGGACTGCCCGGCCCGCTGGAGCTGGTCCTGGTGGTCGAGGGCGCGGCCCGGGGCGTGGCCCCGGTGCCCGGGGTGCGCATCGAGGAGGCGTCCGGCAGCGGGGACGACCGCATCGTGGACCTCGCGGCGGCGGCCGGCGACCGCCCGTGCCTGGTCGTCACGGCCGACCGCGAGCTGCGCCGCCGCGTCCGCGAACACGGCGCCGAGGTCACCGGCCCCCGCACACTCCTGAACTGAACCTGCCAGGGGCGGACCCCGGTCCGGCTCTTCTCACTGGCCCGGTACCCGGGCGTACAGCACCGCTCCGTCCACGGTGCCCGTCTTCTCGTAGCGGGCGGCCAGCAGGCGGCGTAGGGGTGGTACCCGGTCGGGGGCGTACGGCTTGCCGCGGGAGTCGTCGACGACCAGGGGTGGGGCGTAGGCGTCCAGCTCCCGACGGAAGACCGGCCAGGCACCCGCCACGGCGTACTTCTCGCCGACCTCGGACCCGTCCCGGCCGCCGCTGTAGTTGGTGAGCAGACCGGCGGTCAGATAGCGGGTGGCGGGAGTGCGGCCGGCCAGCCAGTACGTCTCCGGGTGCATGCCCCAGACCAGAACCCGGTCGGCGGGGGTGGTGCGCTGTTCGAGGGCGGCCGCGAGCCGCTGGGCGTGGGCGAGTTCCGGGCGCGGAGCGAGCAGGCCCCAGGCGAGGAAGAGGGCACAGGCACCGGCCCAGGTGCGGACGGCGGCCACGCCCCGTTCCGCGGGCAGGCCGTGCAGCGCCGCGGTGGCCAACAGGGCGATCGGCGGAGTGAGTTGCAGGTAGTAGTGGCCGAAGAAGTGGAAGCCGGCGGTCACCGCGACCGCCGAGCCGGCCAGCCACAGCCACAGGTCCACCGCTTCGGTACGGGCGCTGCGCAGGGCCCGTACGACCGGCGGGAGCAGCCCCGCCGAGGCCACGGCGAGGAGCGCGGTGTTGGCCAGGGCGCGCGCCAGGACATGGAGTTCGGAGCCGGTGAAGGAGACGTAGGCGGCGGAGCCGGTCACCGTCCAGAACAGGAACCGGGCCGGGTCCGTCAGCAGGGCCGCGCCCAGCACCGGCAGCGCGCAGCCGGCCGCGAGCCGCAGCACGCCCGCGCGCGGGGCGCCCCGGCGGTCGAGCAGCCAGGCCACCGGCAGCAGCACCGCGCCGCCGGTCTGCTTGGCGAGGAACGCGGCGGCGACGGCGGCCCCGGCCGCGCCCCAGCGCCCGCGGTCGGCGCACCACAGGGCGGCGGCCGTGCCGGGCAGTATGAACACCTCGAAGCCGGCGGCCTGCGCGTCCTCGGGGTTGAGCCCGACCGAGACCAGCAGATACAGCACCCCGGCGGTCCGGCCCGCGCGGTCGCCCCAGCGGCGCCGGGCGAGCGAGGCCAGGGCCGCGGCGGTGAGCAGCTGGGCGAGGACCGCCAGCACCCGCAGCGGAATCAGGGAGCCGGAGCCGCAGACCGCGAACGCCGCCTCGTACAGCCAGGGCAGCAGCGGCGGCTTGCGGTCCACGACGGTGTCGTACAGCTGCCCGCCCTGGGCCAGCAGCCGCGCCTGTACGGCGAGGTAGCCCTCGTCCGGGTTCCACAGCGGCCGGACGAAGGACGGCAGCCGGGTGACGCAGGCCAGCGTGGCGAGGAGGGGCAGCAGCCGCATCCAGTACGCCGCCCGGGTGACGGTCCTCGTGTCTGCGGTCCGTGCGCGGGCGAGCGGGGCGGCGAGCATGGGCAGCACGCTATCCGGCCCCGCCGTCCTGGCCGAAGCGGGACATACGGGGCCGGTGGGGCGAAGGAAACGGTTACGGAGTGCGGCCCGCGGCCTGCTGGGCACCCTTGTCCCGCAGGGCCAGCCGGCTGTGGGTGCGGCCGTAGAGGAAGTAGACGACGAAGCCGATCACCATCCAGATGGCGAACCGGATCCAGGTCTCGGCGGGCAGGTTGAGCATCAGCCACAGGGTGGCGCACACGGACAGGACGGGGACGAAGGGGACCCACGGGGTGCGGAAGGCGCGCGGCAGGTCGGGGCGGGTCCGGCGCAGGATGATCACGCTGATCGCGACGACGACGAACGCGAAGAGCGTGCCGATGTTCACCAGTTCGGCCAGCTCGCTCAGGCTGGTGAAGCCGGCGACGATCGCGATGACCACGCCGAGCAGGATGGTCGGCCGGTGCGGGGTCTTGAAGCGCGGGTGGACCCGCGAGAAGAAGCGCGGCAGCAGTCCGTCCCTGCTCATCGCGAAGAACACCCGGGTCTGGCCGAGGAGGAGGATCATGCAGACCGTGGTCAGGCCCACCGCCGCGCCGAAGCTGATCACGCCCGCGTACCAGGGGTGTCCGATGGCCTTGAAGGCGTCGGCGAGCGGGGCGTCCACGGACAGCTTGGTGTACTTCTGCATACCGGTGACGACGATGGAGACGGCGACGTAGAGCACGGTGCAGATGAACAGGGAGCCGAGGATGCCGCGCGGCATGTCCCGCTGCGGGTTGCGGGTCTCCTCGGCGGCCGTGGCCACGATGTCGAAGCCGATGAAGGCGAAGAACACGACCGAGGCGGCCGTGAAGATGCCCATCACGCCGAAGTTGGCGGGTGCCCAGCCGAACATCAGCTGGATGAGCGGTGCTTTGAGGTTGCCGCCGGCCGGCACCGGCTGGGCCGGCGGGATGAACGGCGTGTAGTTGGCGCCCTTGATGAAGAAGGCACCGGCGATGATCACGATGAGGACGACGGCCACCTTGATGGCGACGACGAGCGAGGTGATCCGGGCCGACAGCTTCATGCCGAGGACGAGGATGCCGGTGAGCACCAGCACCAGGGCGGCGGCGAGGATGTCGAAGCCGAAACCGGCGGCGTTGTCCCGGCCTGCGAGGTAGTCGGGCAGATGCCAGCCGGCGTTGTCCAGCAGCGAGCGGATGTAGCCCGACCAGCCGACCGCCACCACCGCCGTGCCGAGCGCGAACTCCAGAACCAGGTCCCAGCCGATGATCCAGGCGGGCAGCTCGCCCAGGGAGGAGTAGCTGAACGTGTACGCCGAGCCGGCCACGGGGACCGTGGAGGCGAACTCGGCGTAGCAGAGGGCGGCGAGCGCGCAGACCACGCCGGCTGCCACGAAGGCCAGGGACACCGCCGGACCGGCGTTGTTCTTGGCGACCTGTCCGGTGAGGACGAAGATGCCGGTGCCGATGATGACGCCGACGCCGAAGACGGTCAGATCGAGCGCGGAGAGGGACTTCTTGAGCGAATGCTCGGGTTCCTCGGTGTCCTGGATGGACTGCTCGACATTCTTCGTCCTGAACAGCGTGCTGCTCACGTAGTGCCTCCCACGCTCGGGGGCCGCCTCGCCATGGCCCGACATGATCGAGAGGGTCGGGGTGCGTATGCCCCGGCACAGGCAGGTTCACGCAAACGGGCCGGTTCCGCCACCGCAAGGAGTGGCGTCACCGGCCCGTGGGGGCGCGTCGCGGGTCAGTCGCGGGCGGGCTCCACCGAGTCCACCTCGGCGGCCGTACGGTCGAACCGGCCGTCCAGCTTGGCGACCAGTCCGGTGACCTGGCGGGCGATGTCCGGGGCGGTCAGGCCGATCTCGGCGAGGACCTCGCCGCGGGAGGCGTGGTCGAGGAAGCGCGGCGGGATGCCGAAGTCGCGCAGCGGCACGTCCACGCCGGCGTCGCGCAGGGCCTGGGCGACCGCGGAGCCGACACCGCCGACGCGGCTGTTGTCCTCGACGGTGACGACGACCCGGTGCCGCTCGGCCAGCGGGGCCATGGCCTCGTCGACGGGCTTGACCCAGCGCGGGTCGACGACGGTGGTGGAGATGCCCTGCTTGTCCAGCAGGGCGGCGACCTCCAGGCACATCGGCGCGAGCGCGCCCACGGAGACCAGCAGCACGTCCGGCCGGTCGGTGCCGGGCTCGCGCAGGACGTCCATCCCGCCGACGCGGCCCACGGCGGGTACGGCGGGGCCGACGGCGCCCTTGGAGAAGCGGACCACGGTCGGCGCGTCCGTCACCTCGACGGCCTCCCGCAGCTGCGCCCGCACCTGCTCGGCATCACGCGGCGCGGCGAGCCTCAGGCCCGGTACGACCTGGAGGATCGACATGTCCCACATGCCGTTGTGCGAGGCGCCGTCGGTGCCGGTGACGCCGGCCCGGTCCAGCACGAAGGTGACCCCGCACTTGTGCAGGGCCACGTCCATGAGGACCTGGTCGAAGGCGCGGTTGAGGAAGGTGGCGTACACGGCGAAGACGGGGTGCACCCCGGCGTACGCGAGTCCGGCGGCAGACACGGCGGCGTGCTGCTCGGCGATCCCGACATCGTACACCCGTTCGGGGAACTGCTTGGCGAACTTGTCCAGGCCGACGGGCTGGAGCATGGCCGCGGTGATGGCGACGATGTCCTCGCGCTCCTCACCCAGCCTGACCATCTCGTCGCCGAAGACGGAGGTCCAGTCGGCGCCGGAGGAGGCGATCGGCAGACCGGTGTCCGGATGGATCTTGCCGACGGCGTGGAAGCGGTCGGCCTCGTCCTGCAGGGCCGGCTGGTAGCCGCGCCCCTTCTCGGTGAGGCAGTGCACGATGACCGGGCCACCGAACCGCTTGGCCCGCGCCAGCGCGGACTCCAGCGCCTCGATGTCGTGCCCGTCGATCGGACCGACGTACTTCAGGCCCAGGTCCTCGAACATGCCCTGCGGGGCGATGAAGTCCTTCAGGCCCTTCTTGGCGCCGTGCAGCGTCTCGTAGAGCGGCCTGCCGACGACCGGGGTCTTCTCCAGCACCTCCTTGGTGCGGGCGAGGAACCGCTCGTACCCGTCGGTCGTGCGCAGGGTGGCCAGGTGGTTGGCGAGGCCGCCGATGGTCGGGGCGTACGACCGCTCGTTGTCGTTGACGACGATGACCAGGGGCCGGTCCTTGGCGTCGGCGATGTTGTTGAGGGCCTCCCAGGCCATGCCGCCCGTGAGGGCACCGTCACCGATCACGGCGACGACATGGCTGTCCCGCTTCTTCAGCTGGTTGGCCTTGGCGATGCCGTCGGCCCAGCCGAGCACCGTGGAGGCGTGGCTGTTCTCGATGACGTCGTGCTCGGACTCGGCCTGCGAGGGGTAGCCCGACAGGCCGCCCTTCATCTTCAGCTTCGAGAAGTCCTGCCGGCCGGTGAGCAGCTTGTGCACATAGGACTGGTGGCCGGTGTCCCACAGGACCTTGTCCTTCGGGGACTCGAAGACCCGGTGGAGGGCGATGGTCAGCTCCACCACACCGAGGTTGGGGCCCAGGTGCCCGCCGGTCTTGGAGACCTCCTGGACAAGGAAGGTCCGGATCTCCTCCGCCAGCTGGTCCAGCTCCTCCAGGCTGAGCCGGTCCAGATCGCGCGGTCCCCTGATGCGGGTCAGCAGCGGCACCCGTGCCTCCTTTGCAGTAGAGCTGATCGAGCTTTCGCCGGGCTCGCCCGAGTCTAATGTTCATGCTTTGCACGACACGACAGCGCCCGGCACCTTTCGGGTGCCGGGCGCTGTCGTCCGTCCGGGCGCGCTATGCGCGACCAGCGGTCTTCTGCGTCTTGCGGGTCACCGCGTCGATGACCACTGTGGCGAGCAGAACACCACCGGTGATCATGTACTGCACCGGGGAGGCGATGCCCTGGAGGGCGAGGCCGTACTGGATCGAGACGATGACCAGGACGCCGAGGAGCGCGTTCCACGTGCGGCCCCGGCCGCCGAAGAGGGACGTACCACCGATCACGGCCGCCGCGATCGCGTTCATCAGCAGGTCACCGCCGCCGGCGCCCTGGTTGGCGGACGCGATCTTGGAGGCGATGAACAGGCCGCCAATGGCCGCGAAGGTACCGGAGATGGCGAACACCGAGATCCGGACCATGTCCACGTTGATACCGGCACGGCGGGAGGCCTCGACGCTGCCGCCGAGCGCGAAGATCTTGCGGCCGTACCCGGTGCGGCGCAGCACGAAGTCCGTGAGGAACAGCACCGCGATGAAGATCACCACGGCCAGCGGCAGGCCCTTGTACTGGTTGTAGACGGCCGCGGCGGCGAAGGCGACGATCCCCAGCAGCACGGTGCGCAGGATGGTTTCGCTCAGCGGGCGGGACGGCACGCCGGCGGCCTCGCGCCGCTTGTTGCCGAAGAAGGAGCTGAGGAAGAACAGTACCGTCACCGCGATGGCGAGCCCGTAGGCGGCGGCCACGTCGGAGAAGTAGTAGCTGGTCAGCTTGGCGACGAGGCCGTTGTCGTTCAGGTTGATCGTGCCGTTGTCGCCCAGGATCTTGAGCATGAGGCCGTTCCAGAACAGCAGACCGGCCAGCGTGACCGCGAAGGCGGGGACGCCGATCTTCGCGAAGAAGAAGCCCTGCACCGCACCCGCGACCGTTCCGGTGAGGACGGACAGCACGAGGGCCAGGATCTCGTTCATACCGTGGGTGACGTTGAGCACCGCGAAGGTGGCACCCGCGACACCGGAGAGCGAACCGACCGACAGGTCGATCTCGCCGAGCAGCAGGACGAACACGATACCGACGGCGATCATGCCCGTGCCGACCATGGCGACGGAGATGTCGGAGAGGTTGCCGGCGGTGAGGAAGTTGGAGTTCAGGCTCTGGAAGATGATCCAGATGACCGCCAGACCGATGACGACCGGGAGGGAGCCGAGGTCACCGGCCTTCATCTTCCGCTTGAACTCGGTGATGTAGCCCGCGAAGCCCTGTTCGCGCACCAGCAGGCGGGGGTCGACCGCGACGTCGGAGCCGCGTGCCGCCTCGGGGTTCTCCACCACGTGGTCCTCGGGGGGCGTGGAGGTCTTGTCGATGCTCACTTCTTGATCTCCCCATTGGAGCGCGCCGCACGACGGGTCACGGCGTTGTCCGTGGCGCCGGTGATGGCGGAGATGATCTCTTCCTGCGAGGTCGACTTGACCTCGAAGACGCCGTTGTTGCGACCCAGACGCAGGACGGCCACCTTGTCGGCGACGGCCTTCACATCGGCCATGTTGTGGCTGATGAGGATCACGGCGTGACCACGCTCCCGCAGCCGTTCCACCAGGTCGAGGACCTGCGCGGTCTGCTCGACGCCGAGGGCGGCGGTGGGCTCGTCGAGGATGACCAGCTTGGGCTCGCCGAGCATGGAGCGCGCGATGGCCACGGTCTGGCGCTGGCCGCCGGAGAGCGAGGCGATCGGGATGCGGACGCTCGGGATGCGGATCGACAGCGTGGTGAGCAGCTCGCGGGAGCGGCGCTCCATCTCCACCTCGTCCAGGACACCGCGGCGGCGGATCTCCCGGCCCAGATAGAGGTTGCCGACCACGTCGATGTTGTCGCACAGCGCGAGGTCCTGGTAGACCGTCGCGATGCCGAGGCCCTGGGCGTCGTGCGGCTTGCTGATCTGAACGGCCTTGCCTTCCCATTCGATGACGCCCTCATCGATGGGGTGCACGCCGGCGATCGTCTTGACCAGCGTGGACTTTCCGGCACCGTTGTCGCCGACCAGGGCGACCACCTCACCGGCGTGGACCTCAAGCTCTACGTCGGTGAGCGCCTGAACGGCACCGAACCGCTTGGAGACCCCGCGCAACGCCAGCACGGGCGTAGCGGACACGTGAACCATCTCCTTCGCCGCCTGACCCGGCGGGAGGTTGTGCAGAAGTTTTTGGGGGGGTGTTCCGTCCGGCGCCCCGCAACGAGCTTGCGGGGCTGTCTGATGCGCGGGGCGCCGGCGGAGCTGTGGAGGCCTTTCCCGCTGAGGGAATTCAAGAAGGAATTCCCTCGGGTGGGAAGGCGTGCGGCTGATTACTTCAGGCCGAGCTTGTCGCAGGCCGCCTTGTACTGCCCGGTGCAGATGTCGGCGACCGTGTAGACGCCGTCCTTGACGACGGTGTCCTTGATGTTGTCCTTGGTCAGCGCGGTGACCGGCACCAGGACCGAGGGGACCTGCTTGGTGGTCGGGCTGTCGACCTTGTCCTTGGCGACCGAGCCGAGGGACTTGCCCTGGGCGAGGTCCACGGCCATCTCGGCGGCCGCGGCGGCCTCGGGAGCGTACGGCTTGTAGACGCTCATGTACTGCTCACCGGCGACGATGCGCTGGACACCCGCGAGCTCCGCGTCCTGGCCGGTGACCGGGATGTTGGAGATGCCGGCGGCCTTGAGGGCGGTGATGATACCGCCGGCCATGCCGTCGTTGGCGGAGTAGACGCCGATGATGTTCTTCTTGCCCAGAGCGGAGATGGCGCCCTCCATGTTGGAGTTGGCGTTCTCCGGCTTCCACTCCTTGGTGTCGTACTCCTTGCCGACGTTCACCTTGCCGTCGAGCACCTCGTGCGCGCCCTTCTTGAACTGCGCGGCGTTCGGGTCGGTGGAGGAACCGTTCATCATGACGATCTTGCCGGACTTGGCCTTGGAGCCGAGGGCCTTGAGGAGGGCCTCGCCCTGGGTCTTGCCGACCGTCTCGTTGTCGAACGAGGTGTACGCGTCGATCGGACCCTGCGCCAGGCGGTCGTAGGCGACGACCGGGATGCCGGCGTCCTTGGCCTTCTGCACCGAGTTCTTGATGGCCGCAGCGTCCACCGCGTCGACGATCAGCACGTCCACCTTGTTGGTGACCATGGAGTCGACCTGCTGGTTCTGCGTGGTGGCGTCCTGCTTGGCGTTGGCGTAGATGACCTCGCCCTTGCCGTTGGTCAGCTCCTTGACCTTCTTCTCGATCAAGGGCCGGTCGAACTTCTCGTAACGGGCGGTCTGGTTCTCCGGCAGGAGCAGGCCGACCTTGATGGAGTCGCCCTTCTTGGGGCCGGAGGACTTGCCGGAGCCGCCACCGGACTCCTTGGCGCTGCCACAGGCGGCGAGAGAGACGGCCATGGCACCAGCAGCAACGGCGAAGGCCGCACGACGCATACGCGTGTTCACTTCAGAAACCTCCCTGACGAGGCCGCGTCGTTGCGGCCGAGGTGGCTGGAAGTCAACTCGGCCACACGTGCGACGTCAAGAAGTAAATCCTTAACGAGATGGCAACGGTGCCATCCGTTCTCTAAGTGAAGGCGGGGGCGGCGGTGGGCAGCCCACCGGCGACAGACCCGTCCAAGAGCGTCGAATCGCCCATCTCGCTGAGGGCGAGGGCGAGCGCTCCGAGCACCTCGGCGCGACCGCCAAGTGCCCCTGGGAGAACGGACAGTTGACGCGCCGCGCTGGGGATGGCGTAGCGGCCGACGGACTCCCTGATCGGCCCGAGCACGAGCTCGCCGGCCTCGGCGAGATCACCGCCGAGGACCACCCGGCTCGGGTTCAGAAGGTTGCAGAGATTGGCCACTCCACTGCCGATGTGGCGGCCGACGTCGGCGATCACCCGACGACAGCCCGGGTCACCGTCCCTGGCCAGCCGTACGACGCCTTCCATGGTCAGGTCGGGACCGTGACTGGGCTGGAGCAGCGGCAGCACATAGCGTGCGGCCGCGAAGGTCTCCAGGCAGCCGCGGTTTCCGCAACGGCAGACCGGGCCGGATTCGTCGAGTGTAATATGTCCGATTTCTCCGGCTGTTCCGCCCGGGCCGCGGTAGATCTTCCCGTCGATCACCAGACCGGCGCCGACACCGCTCGCGACCTTGATGTACGCAAGGTCGCGGACGCCCTTCCCGCTGCCCCAGACCAGCTCGCCGAGGGCGCCGAGGTTGGCGTCGTTGTCCACGTGCACGGGCACGCCGAGCCGCTCGCGCAGCTCCTCGGCGGGTTTGGTGCCGCCCCAGCCCGGCAGGATGGCGGTGGACCCCAGCGTGCCCGACTCCACGTCGATCGGACCCGGCACGCCGAGCCCCACGCCGGCCACCTTGGACCGGTTCACGCCCGTCGCCGCGATCAGGCGGCTGACCAGCTCCTCCGCCCGGTCGAAGCCCTGCGCGGCGGAGGCGTCGACGTCCAGCGGCTCGGCCTCCTCGGCCAGCACCTGATGGGCGAGGTTGCCGATCGCCACGCGCAGATGAGTGTGCCCGAAATCGACACCGATCACGATCCCCGCGTCCCCGCTCAGACTGACGCTGCGCGCCCTGCGCCCGCCCGCAGAGGTGGGCGTGACCTCGACGGTTCCGCCGTCCTTCAGCTCCCGCACGATGTTGGAGACGGTCGCGGCGGACAGGCCGGTCGTCCGCGCGATCTCCGCCTGCGTGAGGGACCCGGCCAAGCGCACGGCCCGTACGACCCGCTCCAGGTTGGCTCGGTGCAGCGACGACTGCGACCCTGGAGTCTCCACGACGACCTCCTGAGCGCGGGGCCGCTTCGGCGAGGCCCCGCGTATGTCCAACTAGTGAACTCTAAGCTGAGCCGTTCGGGGTTGCTTACGTCAAGAGGTTGAACCGTTTCCGGGTACCCGAAATCGGCACGTACCCCGCCGAAAAGGACGCGCACGCCGCTCCCGGCGAGGGGAACGGCGTGCGTACGGGCGGACGCGGGGCGTCACCCCGCCGGGGTCTGGGCGCTACTTCAGCGCCCCCGCGGTCAGGCCCTGGACGACCTGGCGCTGGAAGACGATGTACGCCCCGAGCACCGGCAGCATGGCCATCACCAGGCCGGCGAAGAGACCCGACCAGTCACCCTTGTAGCCCTGGCTGACGGCCAGCTGGACCAGGCCCTGGGTGAGGACCCGTTTGTCGGGGTCGGTGTTGAGGACCGTGGGCAGCATGTACTGGTTCCACTGGCCCAGGAAGTTGAAGATCCCCACGCTGATCAGGCCCGGCTTGGCCATGGGCAGCATGATCTGGAAGAACGTACGCGTGTGCGAAGCGCCGTCCACGAAGGCCGCCTCCGCCACCGAGGTGGGCAGGGTGCGGAAGAAGGCCGTGAGGAAGAAGACCGTGAACGGCAGCGAGTACGCGATGTACACCAGGATCAGGCCGTGGATCGTGTTCAGCAGCCCCATGTTGTTCACGACGTAGAACAGCGGGACCAGCGCGAGCATGATCGGGAAGCTCATGCCGCCGACGAACAGGTAGTAGATGAAGCGGTTGCCCGGGAAGTCGAAGCGGGCGAGCACATAGGCCGCCATGGAGCCGAGCACCAGGGTGCCGACGAGCGAGCCGCCGACCACCAGGACGGTATTGAGGAAGTAGTCGCTCATGTTGGCCTGGGTCCAGGCCCGCGACCAGTTGTCGAAGTGCAGCTTGTCCGGCAGCGACCAGGGCGAGCCGAAGATCGAGTTGTCGTCCTTGAAGGACGTCATCACCGCCCACAGCAGCGGCATGACCACCATGATCGCCCAGATGACCAGCACGCCGTGGGAGAAGACATTGAGGACACCGCCTTCCTTCCGGCGCCGCGCGGGCTTCGGGGCCGGTGCGTCGACCTTGGAGACGGTGGCGCCGGACTCGGCCGGCAGCGGGGCGGGGGTCTCGGTCGTCTTCATCGCTTCTAGAACTCCAGCCGCTCGCGACGGCCCAGCCGCATCACGATCGCCGCGAAGGCGAGCGTGACGACGAGCAGGGCGACGCCGATGGTGGTGGCGTAGGCGGCCTGACCGTCCCGGAACGCCTTCTGGTACACGTACAGGACCATCACCGTGGTCGAGTAGTCGGGCCCGCCCGGTCCGGTCGTCATGATCTGTACGACCGCGAACGACTCGGCGCCGAGCGCGAGGATGCCCATGTAGACCCAGCCGGACTGCACGGTGTCCCACAGCAGCGGCAGGGTGATGCGGAAGAAGGTGGTGAAGCGGCTCGCGCCGTCCAGCAGGGCCGCCTCGTACAGCTCGGCCGGGATGGAGGCCATGCCCGCCGAGAACAGGACCACGAAGAAGCCGACCGTGGACCACACCAGCACCGCCATCACGCACCACAGCGCGAGGCCCGGGTCGCCCAGCCACAGGGGCTGGACGTGATCGAGGCCGAGGCCGCGCAGGAGTGAGTTGATCGCGCCGCTGTCCGGGTTGTACGCGAACTGGAACAGCAGTGCGACGATCGCGATGGAGAGCACCTGCGGGAAGAAGTACACGATCTTGTAGAAGGAGGAGCCCCGGACCCCCGAGATCACGGGGCCGCCCCTTCTGCGGCGTCCGCCCACATTGATCATGAAGGCGAAGAACAGCGCCAGACCGATCGTCACCAGCGGAAGCACCAGGGCGAACAGCAGACTGTGCTGCAGCGACTTCCAGAAGATGTCGTCGTCGAGCATCCTCTTGTAGTTGTCGAAGCCGACCATCTTGAATTCGGGGCTCAGGCCGGTCCAGTCCGTGAACGAGTAATAGATGGACTGGATGAACGGCCACACCACGAAGAGCGCGTACAGTCCCAGGGGCAGAACCAGAAAGCCCACGATGAACCGGTACTTGCCGTGCTGCATCGCCACTCCGGTGCGTTGAGAGGGTGCTGGTTACTGGTGCTTGTAGTGCTTGATGGAGGTGTCCTTGGCCGCCTCGTCGGCGAATCCCTGGATCTTCTTGATGGCCTCGGCCGGACTGAGCCGGCCGGCCATCATCTCGCCGAGACCGGCGACACCGATCTTCTCCTTCTGCAGCTGCACGTACCAGTCCTGCAGCCGCGGATTCACCACGTTGGATCCGGCCAGCTTCAGCGCCGCCACGCCCGACTTCAGTCCGGGGGTGAGGGTGATGCCGGTGGTGCCGCCGTTGTACGCGGTCAGCGACTTCACCTTGGCGGTGAAGTTCTTCGAGGACGCCTCGGAGAGCATGATGCGCAGCTGCTCCATGCCGCCCTCGGCGTTCGCGGCCTTGTCCGGCACGATGAAGGGCTCGCCACCGGAGGCCCAGATGGTGCCGAACGGCATCTTGTCGGAGCTGTCGATGCCGGAGGGAGCCGAGACCGCGAGGTCGAAGTCGGCCGGGATGACGCTGGCCGACTCGTTCTCCACCCAGGAGCCGTTCGGGATGAACAGCGCCTTGCCCTTGGCCCAGGCCGTCTGCGACTGGATGTGGTCGAGGCCCGGTGTGCCCCGGAGGATGTAACCCTTCTTGAACAGCTCGTAGTACGCCTCGAAGCAGGCCTTGACGGCCGGGTGCTTCCAGGCGTTCGGCTCCAGGTTGTCGATGGCGTCGAGCACCTCGCGCCCGCCGACCTTGCCGATCATCGGGTAGAGCGAGAAGGGGAGGTAGTACGGGTACTTGCCCGCGTACGTCCAGCCCGCCATGCCCTTCTTCTTGGCCTTCTCGCAGACCTTGAGCATCTCGTCCCAGGTCTGCGGGTACTTCTCATCGAGCGAGTCCAGGGCCTTCTGCGAGTACCAGACGCCGTACACCGTGTAGGCGTAGTAGAGGATCCACACCGGCTTGCCGTCGAACTGGCCCATCTCCACGATGCCGGGGCGCAGTGTGTCGCGGACCTTCTTGTTCGGGTCGTCGTACGACGGCGCGTCCAGCAGCGGGGTGAGGTCGGCCAGCTGGTTCTTGCCGACGAGCACGCCCATGTCCATCTGCTCGGCGCCGGAGTTGTCGATGAGGTCCGGCGGGTTGCCCTGGTTGAAGCGGGGCTGCAGGGTGGACTGGATCTTCTGGGTGGCGGAGAACTTCACCGTGGCCTTGGGGAAGTCCTTCTCATAGATCTTCACCGCGTCCTCGGCGTACTCCTTGCCGAAGCCGCCGTCGAAGAGGACGAATTCCATCTTGGCGGTCTCGTTGACCCCGAGCGGGTTCTTGGCGGTCTTCTTGCCCGCCTTGTCCTTCTTCTGCCCGCCCCCGCCGCTGCTCGCACAGGCCGACAGCAGGCCCATGCCCGGGGCCGCTACCAGGCCGAGCGCCGCGGACCGCTTGATCAGATCACGCCGGCCGACACCTTCGGCACCGTGGTTCGAGGTGGATCCCATGCTCAAGTCCTCGCCTTCTCCAGGACTCAGGCGGTGAACCGGATCCTCCCCGGCACCGCGGTCGGGTAGTGCTGGGTCGTGCGTAGTGCTGGGTCGTGCAGGGTCGTGCGGGAAACGCCGACAGGTATAGTCCACTTTCGGTCGGCTGAGCAAGATCGAATGCAGGGTTCGCGATCGGTCTTTTCCGAGTTGAGACCTCGCGGAAATATGAGCGACCTGTGCGCGACCCGGCGAAAAAGTCGCGACATAAGTCCCTGAATGCCACACCCAACGCCCTTGACATCACGGGCCACTTGACGCCCTACTGGTTCCTGCGCCCGGCAGTTGACAACGTTGTCCAGAGGGGGGCGCAGGAGGGGAATCCGTAGATGCAGCGGAGAACTCGGCACAGATGGGGTCCGGCGGTCGTCCTCACGGCCGCCTTTGTCATGGCCGTCGGCGCACAGGGCGCGGCGGTCGCCCTCCCTGCGCAGGGGGCCGCGGCCGGCCAGGAGTTCGCATCCTCGTTCGAGACGGGCGATCCGGCCCCGGACTGGCTGAACACCGTGGACACCGGGCCGGACGGCGCCCGGCGCGCCTCGGGCGTCGACGGCGGCTACAGCACCGGAATTCCCGGCAATGTCACCGACCATGTCACCGATGTCCGGGCGAGCGGCGAGAACACGGGCGCCGGCGAGGTGAAGGAGAACCTGGTCGACAGCGAGCCCGGCACCAAGTGGCTGACCTTCGAGCCCACCGGCTGGGTCGAGTTCGACCTGGACAAGCCCATCAAGCTGGTGACCTACGCGCTGACCTCGGCCAACGACTACGCCGAGCGCGACCCCAAGGACTGGGCGCTGCTCGGCTCCACCGACGGCAAGGACTGGAAGACCCTCGACACCCGCTCGGGCGAGAGCTTCTCCGAGCGCTTCCAGACCAAGTCCTACGACCTGGCCGAACCCGCCGAGTACCAGCACTTCCGCCTGGAGGTCACCCAGAACGACGGTGCCCCGGACATCCTGCAGCTCGCCGACGTCCAGTTCTCCACCGGCGGCGGGGGCGACCCGGTGCCGCAGGACATGCTGACCCTGGTCGACAAGGGCCCGACCGGCTCGCCGACGGCCAAGGCGCGGGCCGGCTTCACCGGAAGGAGGGCGCTGCGCTACGCCGGGCGGCACACCGCGGAAGGCCGGGCGTACTCGTACAACAAGGTCTTCGACGTGAACGTGAAGGTCGCCGGCGACACCCAGCTGTCGTACCGCATCTTCCCGTCGATGGCCGACGGCGACCGGGACTACGACGCCACGAACGTCTCCCTCGACCTGGCCTTCACGGACGGCAGCCATCTGAGCGACCTCGGCGCGCTGGACCAGCACGGGTTCCCGCTGTCCCCGCGCGGGCAGGGCACGTCGAAGGTGCTGTACGTCAACCAGTGGAACAACGTGGTCTCCCGGATCGGCTCCGTGGCGGCCGGCAGGACGGTCGACCGGATCCTGGTCGGGTACGACTCCCCCGCCGGGCCGGCGAAGTTCCGCGGCTGGATCGACGACGTGGCGCTGAAGCCCGTACCGCCCGACAAGCCGAAGGCCCATCTGTCGGACTACGCGCTCACCACGCGCGGCACCAACTCCAGCGGCAGCTTCTCGCGCGGCAACGACTTCCCCGCCACCGCGCTGCCGCACGGCTTCAACTTCTGGACGCCGGTGACCAACGCGTCCTCGCTGAGCTGGCTGTACGAATACGCACGTGCGAACAACGACGACAATCTGCCGACGATCCAGGCGTTCAGCGCGAGCCATGAGCCGAGCCCGTGGATGGGCGACCGGCAGACCTTCCAGGTGATGCCGTCGGCCGCCGCCGGCACCCCCGACACCGGCCGGACGGCACGCGAGCTGCCGTTCCGCCACGAGAACGAGACCGCGCGGCCCTACTACTACGGAGTGCGTTTCGAAAACGGTCTCAGGGCCGAGATGACCCCGACCGACCATGCGGCGGTGCTGCGCTTCACCTACCCCGGCGACGACGCGAGCGTGCTGTTCGACAACGTCACCGAGCAGGCGGGTCTCACCCTCGACAAGGAGCACGGGACCGTCACCGGTTACTCCGACG
Source organism: Streptomyces sp. NPDC053069 (assembly GCF_044546895.1). NCBI lineage: Bacteria > Bacillati > Actinomycetota > Actinomycetes > Kitasatosporales > Streptomycetaceae > Streptomyces > Streptomyces sp. NPDC053069. The sequence goes on from NZ_JBITZN010000012.1 coordinate 21,146, forward strand.
TGAAGTCGGGACTGTCGACCGGCGCCACCCGGCTGTTCGTGTACGGCACGTTCGACAAGCCGGTGACCGACGGCGGATCGAGCGGGGTGAAGGGCTACCTGCGGTTCGACGCCGGCGCCGACCGCACCGTCACGCTGCGCCTGGCGACCTCGCTGATCGGCGTCGACCAGGCGAAGGACAATCTGCGCCAGGAGGTCCCGGACGGCACCTCCTTCGACACGGTCAGGGCGCGGGCGCAGCGCACCTGGGACAAGCTGCTCGGCAAGGTCGAGGTGGAGGGCGCGACCCCGGACCAGCTGACCACGCTGTACTCCAGCATGTACCGGCTGTACCTGTACCCGAACTCCGGCTTCGAGAAGACCGGGGACACCTACCGGTACGCCTCCCCCTTCTCCCCGATGCAGAGCCAGGACACCCCGGCCCACACCGGCGCGAAGATCGTCGACGGGAAGGTGTACGTCAACAACGGTTTCTGGGACACCTACCGCACCACATGGCCGGCGTACTCCCTGCTGACCCCCTCCCGGGCGGGCGAGATGGCCGACGGGTTCGTGCAGCAGTACAAGGACGGCGGATGGACGTCGCGTTGGTCCTCCCCCGGCTACGCCGACCTGATGACCGGCACCTCCTCCGACGTGGCGTTCGCGGACGCCTATGTGAAAGGCGTGAAGTTCGACGCGAAGGCGGCCTACGACGCGGCCCTGAAGAACGCGACCGTCGTCCCGCCGATGTCGGGCGTGGGCCGCAAGGGCATGAGCACCTCACCGTTCCTCGGATACACCAGCACCGCCACCACCGAGGGCCTGTCCTGGGCGATGGAGGGCTATGTCAACGACTTCGGCATCGCGAAGATGGGCGAGGCCCTGTACCGGAAGACCGGCGAGAAGCACTACAAGGAGGAGTCCGCGTACTTCCTCAACCGCGCCCGGGACTATGTGAACCTGTTCGACACCAAGGCGGGCTTCTTCCAGGGCCGCGACACGAAGGGCGACTGGCGGCTGGACTCCTCGAAGTACGACCCGCGTGTGTGGGGCTACGACTACACGGAGACCAACGGCTGGGGCTATGCCTTCACCGCCCCGCAGGACAGCCGCGGCCTGGCCAACCTGTACGGCGGCCGGCAGGGCCTCGCGGAGAAGCTGGACGAGTACTTCACCACCCCGGAGACGGCCTCCCCGAACTTCGTCGGCTCCTACGGCGGGGTGATCCACGAGATGACCGAGGCACGGGACGTGCGGATGGGCATGCTCGGACAGTCCAACCAGGTCGCACACCATGTGCCCTACATGTACGACGCGGCCGGCGAGCCCTGGAAGACACAGGCGGCGGTCCGCGAGATCCTCTCCCGGCTCTACTCCGGCAGCGAGATCGGGCAGGGTTACCACGGCGACGAGGACAACGGCGAGCAGTCCGGCTGGTATCTGTTCTCGGCGCTCGGCTTCTACCCCCTGGTGATGGGCAGCGGCGAGTACTCCATCGGCTCCCCGCTGTTCACGAAGGTCACCGTGCACCTCGAAAACGGCCGTGACCTGGTCGTCAAAGCACCACGGAACAGCCTGAGGAACGTCTACATCCAGGGTGTGACGTTCAACGGCCGCCCCTGGACGTCCACCTCGCTCCCCCACTCGCTGCTGTCCCAGGGCGGGGAGCTGGAGTTCTCCATGGGCGCGAGGCCGTCGACGTGGGGCACGGGCAAGAACGCCGCCCCGGTCTCCGTCACCCAGGACGACCAGGTGCCGGTGCCCCGGGCGGACGTCCTCAAGGGGGACGGAGCGCTCTTCGACAACACGTCGGCGACGGACGCGACGGTCACCTCGGTGGACCTGCCGGTCGACGAAGCCGTGCGGCCCGTCCAGTACACGCTGACCTCGTCGGCCGACCACACCAGGGCGCCGACGGGCTGGACCCTCCAGGGTTCCTCGGACGGCGCCACCTGGCGGACCCTGGACCACCGGTCCGGCGAGAGCTTCACCTGGGACCACCAGACCCGGGCGTTCACCATCGCCGCGCCGGACACGTACACCAGGTACCGGCTCGTCCTGGACGGCGCCTCGACACTGGCGGAGGTGGAGCTGCTGGCCTGACGGACACGGCGCAGCGGCCGTCCCTCCGGCGAGGGGCGGCCGCTCTCTCCTTCCGTGGTCTAGTGCGTGGCCAGGGTGAACACGTGCAGGTCACCGTTGTGCGGGAGCCGGACGCTCCGGACGGCCTTGCCTTCGGGGGCCGTGAACGGCTTGGTGGCGAAGACGTAGGTGGTCACCGGGTCCTTCCCGGCGCCCGCGACATTGCGGTACGCGGTCTTGGCGACGACCCGGTTGTCGTACTGGACCGTGCCGCCTCCGCCGCCGACGGTCCAGTCGGTGAAGGACAGGTCGACGGTGTCGGTGGTGCCGTCGGTGTAGGTGACGGTCGCCCTGGCCTGCTGGTTGCCGTTGACCGCGCTGCCGATGAAGGACAACTGCGCGGCCGGAGCGGGCAGTTCGACCGTCCGGCCGGCTCCGGTGGCGTTGTCCGGGCGGCCGTCGGGCGAGGCGGGCCAGCTGAAGGTGAGACCCTCGACGGTGCCCTGCCCGCCCGGGGTCAGGCCGGCCGCCGCGAGGGCCTGGCGGGAGTAGCTCCACCCGCCGCCGTCGTAGTCGGCCTCGTCGTGGTCACCCGTGTCGTCGGAGACACCGGTGCTGTCGTAGGCGGCGAGCAGGGTGCCGGGGGCGGCCACGGTGAGCGAGACCGGCTGCTCGTACGAGGTGCCGCCCGAGGTCACCGTGACCTTGACGTCGGCGAAGCCCTGGGCGGTGTCCCTGGCCGCACTGAGGGTGATCTCCCGGGCGCCGTCGGAGACCGTGCCCTCGGCGGGCGTGGCGGTGACGCCGGCCGGGGTGTCCACCCGGAAGCGCACCTCGGGGCCGGTGCCGCCGTTCAGCGACAGCGCCCGGATGCCGATCTTCGTGCTGTCACCGGGTGCGAGCGTGGCGGCGGTGGGGCCGACGCCGATCTGGTACGGCTGCTCGCCCTCGCGGAAGGACGGGGGCGGGCTGTCCGCGCCCCAGGTGCGGTCGGGGGCGGCGGACAGGGTGTAGTCGAGCCGGCCGCCGTCGCGGACGAAGGACGCCGGCAGCCAAGGGCGGTCGCTGGTACGGCCGTTGACCTTGAGGGAGTGGATGTACGGTGCGCCGGCCGCCGCGCCGGTCGCATGGAGGGAGATGTCGTTGCCCCGGGGCCGGCTGATCTCCACGCGCTCGAACAGCGGTGAGGCGAGGACCAGTTCGGCGCGGGAGGGCACCTGCGGGTACATGCCGAGGGCCGAGAAGACGTACCAGGACGACATCGCGCCGAGGTCGTCGTTGCCGGGGATGCCGCCGGGCCCGGTCGACCACAGCTGCCGCATCGCGGCGCGTACGGTCTCCTGCGTCTTGTAGGGGGCGCCCGCGTAGTCGTAGAGGTAGGGGACGTTGATCGACGGCTCGTTGTCCAGCTCGGACCTGGTGCCGCCGTGGCCGGTGAAGGCCCAGCCGCCGTTTTCGTCGTGGAAGAAGTCGTCGAGCCGGGCGAGCGCCTTGTCCCGGCCGCCCAGCGCGGCGAACAGGCCTGCCGGATCGTGCGGGACCATCCAGGTGTACTGGGCTGCCGTGCCCTCCACGAAGCCGTTGCCGGTGTCCGGGGTGAAACCGGTGACCCAGCTGCCGTCGGCCCTGCGGTTGGCGATGTAGCCGCCGCTCGGGTCGGCGGCGACATTGAAGTTGTTCTGCCACCACTGGGCGCGGCGGGCGAAGGCGGCGGCTGTGCCCTTCTCCCCCGCGGCGGCCGCGAGTTGGGAGACCGAGAAGTCGGCCGTGGACATCTCCAGGGTCTCGGCGGCGCCGCCCCAGGCGTTGGAGACGCTCGGCATGTAGTGCAGCTTCAGATACTTGTCCAGTGAGGGCCGCTGGCCGGCGGACAGCACCGGCTTGCCCGCCGGGGACAGGTCCTGTTCGGTCGGCACGGTGGCCGCCTCGACCAGCGAGTCCAGCGCGCCGTGCAGATCGAAGTCCGTGCCGCCGAAGGCACGGATGCCGGCCAGTGCGGTCGGCGAGGGGTCGCCGTTCATGACATGGGTGCCGCTCGCGCCGTGCAGCCAGCGGTCCCAGGTGCCGCCGTTCTGCCGGGCCAGCTCGTACAGCGACTGGGCGATGTCGGAGCCGGTGCGCGGGTCGAGCAGGGTGAGCAGCTGCAGCTGGTCGCGGTAGACGTCCCAGCCGGAGAAGGTGCCGTACTGGGCATGCTGCCGGCTGCCGGCGCCCTCCTGCCCACCGCTGACCGTATGCACGCGCCCGTCGGCCCCCCGGTACCTGCCGTCGGCGTCGCTGATGACGTTCGGGTGGAGCAGCGCGTGGTACAGCGCGGTGTAGAAGGTGGTGCGGTCGGCGTCCGTGCCGCCGCCGACGCGGACGGCGCCGAGCCGCTCGCGCCAGGTCCGGCGGGCGGCGCTCTCGACCGCTTCGAAGGAGCGGCCCGGCGGGTTCTCGGCGGCGAGGTTGGCCTCGGCGGCCGCCTTGCTGACGTAGGAGATGCCGACCTTGACGTGCACAGGACCGGTGCCGGGCGCGAACTCGACGTAGCCGCCGGTGCCCTTGCCGGCGACGGGCCGCCCGCCGTGCGAGAAGCCGCCGGTGCCGCCGGACGCCTCCAGCGAGCCGGGGTTCAGCCTGTCGTCCTGCCAGGTGCCGGCGCTTTTGAAGGCGCGGTCGAAGCGGGCGGTGAAGTAGAGGGTGTAGTAGGCGCGTTGGCCTTCGGGGTCGAGGTAACCGCAGAAGTTTCCGGAGGTGACGGACCCGGAGACGGTGCGGTGCTCCGGGTCGATCGCGACGGACGAATCCTGCGATCCCACTTCGGAGTTGGCGGTGCGCACCAGCAGTGAGGCGGGTGTGCCGGTCGGGAAGGTGAAGCGGGCGGAGCCGGTGCGGGCGGTGGCGGTGAGGTCGGCGGTGACGCCGGAGGCCAGGCCCACCCTGTAGTGACCGGGTTCGGCGGTCTCGTCCGCGTGGGTGAAGTCGGAGGCGTAGACGGCGTCCTTGGTGTCGCTCGCCGGGGATGAGGTGACCTCGCCGGCGTAGGGGAAGAAGGGGATGTCGCCGCTGCCTCCCGCACAGCCGGTGCCGGACATGTGGGTGAGGCTGAAGCCCCGGATGCGGGTGGTGTCGTACTGGTAGCCGCCGGGAGCGGCCGTCCTCGTGGCGTCGCCCCTGGTGTTCTCGGGGCTCCAGGAGAGCATGCCGAAGGGCACGACGGCGCCCGGGAAGACGTCGCCGCCGTTGCTGGTGCCGATCAGCGGATCGACGTACCGGGTGGGGTCCTTGACGAGCTCGGGGTGTGCGGCGGGTTCCGCAAGCGCGGGGGTGGCGGCGGCGCCGGTCGCGAGCAGGGCGGCCAGCAGCAGGGACAGGGGTCTGAAACGCACGCGGCCCTTCCTCCTTCATGGACGGGTCGCGCACCACAGGTCGCACAAGCCGCAGGGACAGTAACGTGCGCCACCGCTACCACGGAAGACCGCGTGCGCGCCGGACGGCGCGCGCCGGGATCACCCGATCGGCCCATCCCAAGTGGGTTGACATCGTTGTCGGTTCAGGCGGTAGAGTCATGTGCAGACCATCCGACAACGTTGTCGCGCGCCCAGCCGACACCACAAGCCAGCACCACCCGGGCGGGCACCAACCCCCCTCACCCGCCCGGCTCGCGGACCCGGTGCGCACGGCCACCGGGTCCGCCCGAGTCACCCCCGCCCGGCAGACGTGGCGCGGTACCCCCGGGATTTCTGCGACGTGAGCGCACCTCTGTGACCTGCGAGGCGACGAAATGTGGCGTCCATCTCATGGACCGGCGTAGTCAACGGGTGCGACCGGTGCTAGAAATGCCACATGTCGGACCCTTTCGACCGATTCGGGCGTATGGCATGGCGCTCCAAGGTCCGCCGGAGCCCGCGCAGCGTTGCCGGACAGGTCTTCCTTCTCCAGATCGCGCTGGTGGTACTGCTCGTGGTCTGCGGCGTCCTCGCTCTCGTCATGCAGTCCACGCGCGACACCAGCACGGAGGCCAGGCGCCGTTCCATAGCCGTGGCGCAGACCTTCGCGCACTCTCCCGGGATCCTCCAGGCGCTGCGTGCCCCGGATCCCTCGAAGGTGCTCCAGCCGCTCACGGAGGCGGGGCGCAAGTCGGCGGGCGTCGACTTCATCGTGGTGATGAACACCAAGGGCATCCGCTACACCCATCCCCTGCCGAGCAAGATCGGTCACCGGTTCGTGGGCCGGATCGGTCCCTCGCTGGCCGGGAAGGTCTACACGGAGAGCGTCCACGGCCCGCTGGGCCATGAGGTGCAGGCCACCGTTCCCATCGACGACGCCCATGGCAGGGTCACGGCCCTGGTCTCCGCCGGGCTGAAGGTGAAGCGCGTGACCAGCGCGGTGGACCGGCAGCTGCCGATCATCCTGGCCGCCGGGGCCGGCGCGCTCGTGGTCACCACCGGTGGCACGGCGCTGGTGGGCAGGCGGCTGCGGCGGCAGACGCACAGCCTGGCACCGGACGAGATGACCCGTATGTACGAGCACCACGACACGGTGCTGCACTCGGTGCGGGAGGGTGTGCTCATCGTCGATGCCGACCGGCGGATCCTGCTCGCCAACGACGAGGCGCGGCGGCTGCTGGAGCTGCCCGCCGACGTCGAGGGGCGTACGGTGCGGGAGCTGCCGGGGCTCGACCCCGCGATGACGGAGCTGCTGGTCTCCGGGCGGGAGGCCGGCGACGAGGTGCACTTCGCCGGAGGCCGGCTGCTGGCGGTCAACCAGCGGCCCACCGACCGCGCGGGGTGCCCCGAGGGCACCGTGGTGACGCTGCGCGACTCCACGGAGCTGCAGGCGGTGTCGGGCCGGGCGGAGGTCGCCCGGGAGCGCCTGGAGCTGCTGTACGACGCGGGACTGGGCATCGGGACCACCCTTGACGTGGTCCGCACGGCCGACGAGCTGGCGCGGGTCGCCGTCCCCCGCTTCGCCGACTTCGTCACCGTGGACGTGGCCGACGCCGTGCTGCACGGCGAGGAGCCGGGCCGGACGGCGACGGACATGCGACGGGTGGCTGTGAGCGGCATCCGGGACGACCATCCGCTCTACGAGAAGGGCCGGCTGATCGACTTTCTGCCCTCCACCCCGCAGGCGCGCGGCTACGACGCGGGCCGCTCGGAGCTGGTGACCGACCTGTCGGCCGCGCAGGACTGGCAGGCCCAGGATCCGGAGCGCGCCCGGCAGATCGTGGAATTCGGCATCCACTCGCTGGTCACCGCCCCGATCCAGGCCCGCGGTGTCGTGCTGGGCATGGTGAACTTCTGGCGGTCCAAGCGGGAGCCCTTCGACGAGGAGGAGCTGTCGCTGGCGGAGGAGCTGGTGGCCCGCGCTGCGGTGAGCATCGACAACGCCCGCCGGTACAGCCGTGAGCATGCCCTCGCGGTCACCCTGCAGCGCAGTCTGCTGCCGCGCACGCTGCCCGAGCAGAGCGCCTTGGAGGTGGGCTACCGCTATCTGCCCGCCCAGTCGGGTGTGAGCGGTGACTGGTTCGACGTGATCCCGCTGCCGGGCAGCCGGGTGGCGCTGGCGGTGGGCGATGTGGTCGGGCATGGGCTGCACGCGGCCGCCACGATGGGGCGGCTGCGGACCGCGGTGCACAACTTCTCCACGCTCGACCTGCCGCCCGACGAGCTGCTCAGCCATCTGGACGACCTGGTCGGCCGCATCGACCAGCACGAGGCCTGCCCGGAGACGTCCGGGGAGATCGTGGGCGCCACCTGCCTGTATGCGATCTACGACCCGGTGACGCGCCGCTGTGTCATGGCTCGTGCGGGGCATCTGGCGCCGGCGCTGGTCCACCCCGACGGCAGCGTCACCTTCCCGGAGGTGCCGGCCGGGCCGCCGCTGGGGCTGGGCGGCATGCCGTTCCAGACGGCCGAGCTGGACCTTCCCGAGGGCAGCCAGCTGGTGCTGTACACCGACGGCCTCATCGAGGACCGTACACGGGATCTGGACGTGGGCATGGAGCTGCTGCGCCGGGCGCTGGCGGGCCATCCGGACCGGACGCCGGAGGAGAGCTGTCAGGCGGTGCTGGAAGCGCTGCTGCCCGAGCGGCCGGTGGACGACGTGGCTCTGCTGATCGCGCGCACCCGGGCGCTGCCGGCCAGTCAGGTCGCCGACTGGGATGTGCCGCGCGACCCGGCGGCCGTGTCGGGTATGCGCGCCGCGGTCTCCGCGCAGCTCGATGGGTGGGGCCTGTCCGAGCTGGGCTTCGGTATGGAACTGGTGCTGAGCGAGCTGATCACCAACGCCATCCGGTACGGCTCCGATCCGATCCATGTGCGGCTGATCCATGACCGCCGCCTGATCTGCGAGGTGGCCGACGGCAGCAGTACCTCGCCGCACCTGCGGTACGCGGCGACGACCGACGAGGGCGGCCGGGGTCTGTTCCTGGTCTCGCAGCTGGCCGAGCGCTGGGGCACCCGCTACACGGACCAGGGCAAGGTGATCTGGGCGGAGCTGGCCGTGCCGGACGCGGGGACCCTGCCGGACCTGGGCGGGCTTCTCGTCGACGACATCGACTAGGGGGCGTGCGGACGGTCTCGGCATGGGCTCGCCGGCGGCGGCTCCTCTGCCGTCCTCGGCCCACCGGATGAGGTGCCCGAGGACGCGGGCCGGCCTTGCGGCGGGGCGGGCCCCGGGGGTGCCGGCCCCTGGGACGGGCAACGGCGGAGGGCCGCACCCCCGGCAACCGGGGATGCGGCCCTCACTGTCCTGCGCTGCCGCTTACTTGCGGATCAGGTTGCGCAGCACGTACTGCATGATGCCGCCGTTGCGGTAGTAGTCGGCCTCACCGGGGGTGTCGATGCGGACGACCGCGTCGAACTCCACACCGGTGTCGGTGGTGACCTTGACCGTGCGCGGCGTGGTGCCGTCGTTCAGCTCGGTGACGCCGGAGATGGAGAAGGTCTCCTCGCCGGTCAGACCGAGGGACTCGGCCGACTGGCCCTCCGGGAACTGGAGCGGGAGCACGCCCATGCCGATGAGGTTCGAGCGGTGGATGCGCTCGTACGACTCGGCGATGACGGCCTTGACGCCGAGGAGCGCGGTGCCCTTGGCGGCCCAGTCGCGGGACGAGCCGGAGCCGTACTCCTTGCCGGCCAGGACGACCAGCGGGATGCCGGCGGCCTGGTAGTTCTGGGAGGCGTCGTAGATGAAGGAGACCGGGCCGCCGTCCTGCGTGAAGTCGCGGGTGTAGCCGCCCTCGGTGCCCGGCGCGATCTGGTTGCGCAGGCGGATGTTGGCGAACGTACCGCGGATCATGACCTCGTGGTTGCCGCGGCGCGAGCCGTAGCTGTTGAAGTCGCGGCGCTCGACGCCGTGCTCCGTGAGGTACTGGCCGGCGGGGGTGTCGGCCTTGATGGCGCCGGCCGGGGAGATGTGGTCGGTGGTGACCGAGTCGCCGAGCTTGGCGAGGACGCGGGCGCCGGCGATGTCCTCGACCGGGGCCGGCTCCATGCCCATGCCCTCGAAGTACGGGGGCTTGCGGACGTAGGTGGACTGCGGGTCCCACTCGAAGGTGTTGCCGGTCGGGACCGGGAGGGACTGCCACTGGGCGTCGCCCGCGAAGACGTCCTGGTACGACTTCGAGAACATGTCCTCGCCGATGGCGCTGGCGACGACCTCGTTGACCTCGGCCTCGGAGGGCCAGATGTCCTTCAGGTAGACCGGGTTGCCGTCCTGGTCGGTGCCCAGGGCGTCACGGGTGATGTCCACCTTCATGGAGCCCGCGATGGCGTACGCGACGACCAGCGGCGGGGACGCCAGGTAGTTCATCTTGACGTCGGGGTTGATACGGCCCTCGAAGTTCCGGTTGCCGGAGAGGACCGAGGTGACGGCGAGGTCGTGGTCGTTGACGGCCTTGGAGACCTCCTCCGGCAGCGGGCCGGAGTTGCCGATGCAGGTGGTGCAGCCGTAGCCGACGAGGTTGAATCCCAGCTTGTCCAGGTACGGGGTGAGGCCGGCCTTCTCGAAGTAGTCGGTGACGACCTTCGAACCCGGGGCGAGGGTGGACTTGACCCACGGCTTGCGCGTCAGGCCCTTCTCGACCGCCTTCTTGGCGACGAGGGCGGCGCCGATCATGACGTACGGGTTGGAGGTGTTGGTGCAGGAGGTGATGGCCGCGACCGTCACCGCACCGTGGTCCAGCTCGTAGGTCGTGCCGTCGGGGGCGGTGACCTGGACCGGGTTGGACGGTACGGCGCCGGTGCCCTGGCCGTGCTGCGGGGCGCCCGCACCGTTCTCCTCGTGACCGTAGGCCGGGGCGTCGGAGGCCGGGAAGGACTCGGCGCTCGCCTCGTCGACCACGGAGTCGGCGGCGGCCGGCGTCTGCGCGACGGGAGCCTCGACGTAGTTGAGGACGTCCTTGGCGAACTGCTGGGCGGCCTCGGCCAGGACGATGCGGTCCTGCGGGCGCTTGGGGCCGGCGATGGAGGGGACGACCGTGGAGAGGTCCAGCTCCAGCTTCTCGGAGAAGTCCGGCTCGGCCTTCGGGTCCAGCCACAGGCCCTGCTGCTTGGCGTAGGCCTCGACGAGCGCGACCTGCTGGTCGGAGCGGCCGGTCAGGCGCAGGTAGTTCAGGGTCTCGTCGTCGATCGGGAAGATCGCGGCGGTGGAGCCGAACTCCGGGGACATGTTGCCGATGGTGGCGCGGTTGGCGAGCGAGGTGGCGGCGACGCCCTCGCCGTAGAACTCCACGAACTTGCCGACGACGCCGTGCTTGCGCAGCATCTCGGTGATGGTGAGCACAAGGTCGGTGGCGGTGGTGCCGGGCTGCAGCTCACCGGTGAGCTTGAAGCCGACGACGCGCGGGATGAGCATGGAGACCGGCTGGCCGAGCATGGCGGCCTCGGCCTCGATGCCGCCGACGCCCCAGCCGAGGACGCCGAGGCCGTTGACCATGGTGGTGTGCGAGTCGGTGCCGACCAGGGTGTCCGGGTAGGCCTTGCCGTCGCGGACCATCACGACACGGGCCAGGTGCTCGATGTTCACCTGGTGGACGATGCCGGTGCCGGGCGGGACGACCTTGAACTCGTCGAAGGCGGTCTGACCCCAGCGCAGGAACTGGTAGCGCTCCTTGTTGCGGCCGTACTCCAGCTCGACGTTCTGCTTGAAGGCGTCGTTGGTGCCGAACTTGTCGGCGATGACGGAGTGGTCGATGACCAGCTCGGCCGGCGCCAGCGGGTTGATCTTGGCGGGGTCGCCGCCGAGCTCCTTCACGGCCTCACGCATGGTCGCGAGGTCCACGACGCAGGGCACGCCGGTGAAGTCCTGCATGATCACGCGGGCCGGCGTGAACTGGATCTCCTGGCTGGGCTGGGCCTGGGAGTCCCAGTTGCCGAGGGCGCGGATGTGGTCGGCGGTGATGTTCGCGCCGTCCTCCGTGCGGAGCAGGTTCTCCAGCAGGACCTTGAGGCTGTACGGCAGGCGGGCCGAGCCCTCCACCTTGTCCAGCCGGAAGATCTCGTACGACTCGTCGCCCACCTGCAGCGTGCTGCGGGCGTCGAAGCTGTTCGCCGACACGACAGTCTCCTTCATTGATGTGCGCGTACCACCGTCAATCCTGCCGCCACGCCGGCTTGGCCGATCCGATAAGGTCAGGCTAAGTTAGGCAAGCCTTACTGGAGTGGCGGCTACGGTGCGCCTCGGCAGATATCTCGATGTCGAGATAACTCTAGTACATGGGCGCCGACTGGTCATGCCCAGCCCGGCCGTCCTGTCTCCGCGGAGGTGGCGAGGTCTCACTCGGCCTGGCCACGTTCGTGAGCGGGGCCGGTCCGTTCGGCGTGATGAACTCACGCCATGACGACACTGGCACCCCGGGTCCTCCGCGCACTTGAACAGTTCCATGCCGACCACCCCTGGGACCACAACGCCCACTACCACCAGTGGCTCCTGCGGCAGCTCCCCAGGCGCTTCGACAGCGCCCTGGACGTCGGATCCGGCAGCGGCGACCTGGCCAGGCTCTTGGCCACACGTGCCAGAACAGTGCAAGGAATCGACGCCGACCCGGCCATCGTCGCTCGCGCGCGGGAGCTCACCGCTCCGGATGCCCCCGTGACCTTCACCGTCGGCGATGCGCTCAGCGACATACCGGCCGGCTCCTACGACGTCATCACCTGCGTCGCCACCATCCACCATCTGCCGTTCAGTGACGCTCTCGCCCGCTTCCGTCAGCATCTGGCGCCCGGCGGAACCCTGGTCGTCGTCGGCCTCGCCCACGCACGGTCTCTCGGCGATCATCTACTCGGGGCCGCCGCCATTCCGTCGAACGTCGCCATGGCCTGGATCAAGAACAAGGGCCGCACGGCCCCGCGGCCGGCCTCCATGACCGCACCGACCCGGCCGGCGACCATGGGCTTCCCCGACATCGTTCGGGATGCCCGCCGCGTACTGCCCGGCGCACGGCTGCGCCGCCGGCTGTTCTGGCGCTACACCCTGGTCTGGCACCAGCGCTGACCGGCCGCTCGTCCAACCCCGGGTCAGCGCCCGACGACCGGCCGGCCGGGCGGCGGCTACCAGCTGCGCTCGGCGGTCATCTTGGCGGGGGCCAAGACGGACACGCGGCCGTGATCGCCGTAGACGGACTGCCGCCAGCGGGCGAAGACCCTGGCGGTGCGCTCCAGCTCGTCGTCCTCCCACACGCCGTAGTCGACCCACACGTCGGAGACCGTACGGCCGTCACTGCCGGCCGCGCGGACGCAGACCTTCTCCACATGGGCGGCGACGGCCGCGTCCGCCTTCGAGGCGCTCGCCTTCAGGTAGGCACGGAAGTCGCGGGTCATCGAGTACCACGGGTACCCGTCCGACGGCACCTGCCCGCCGTCCACCGTTTCGTCCTCCGTTTCGTCCGTGTCCTCCGTGCCGCCCTCGGACGGGCTCTGCGTCTCGCTGGTGAGGTCGGGCAGCTCCCGGTAGTCGTCGGATGTCTCGTCCGGCACCTCCTGGTCGTCGTCGGACGTCAGATCGGGCAGCCCCTGGTCGTCGCTCGTGGTGTCCGAAGGCTCCTGGCCGTCGGACGGGGCGTCCGTGATGTCGTCGCCCGTGTAGTCCGAAGGCTGCTCGGCGTCGCACAGCTCCCCGGCCACGGACGGCTGCGATGCCGGTCCGCCGCCGCCCGCCGCACCCGCGTGCTTGGCGCCGCAGGAGACGAGCGTGCAGCAGCCGACGAGCAACGCGGCGAGAACGTACCGATATGTCCTGGTCTTCATGTGCATCCCCCTTCGGGCTCTCAGAGGGACACGGGCGGGCCTGGGTTGCCTGGACGGTCGAACACCTGGGACATCGGCTGATTTGCCCGGATCTTTCCGGGTACCCACACGTCGTTGGGCGCCGCGCTATTGACAGACCGTCACCGGCATCACCCGAATGGACCCCCCAACGGGCGCCATCTCATATCTGAGATAACCTCAACCCCATGGCAGACGACTACCTCGTACGCATCGGCAAGCTCATCCGTGACGCCCGGCAACACCGAGGCTGGACACAGACGCAGCTGGCGGAGGCGCTCGGCACCAGTCAGAGCGCGGTCAACCGCATCGAGCGCGGGAACCAGAACATCAGCCTTGAGATGATCGCCCGAATCGGTGAAGCCCTGGACAGCGAGATCGTGTCGCTGGGATACGCGGGTCCGATGCATCTGCGCGTCGTCGGCGGCCGCCGGCTGTCCGGTGCCATCGACGTCAAGACCAGTAAGAACGCCTGTGTGGCACTGCTGTGCGCCTCGCTGCTCAACAAGGGGCGCACGGTGCTGCGCCGGGTCGCGCGGATCGAGGAGGTGTACCGCCTTCTGGAGGTGCTGAACTCCATTGGTGTGCGCACCCGCTGGATCAACGACGGCGTCGACCTGGAGCTGGTGCCGCCGGCCGAGCTGGAGATGGCGGCGATCGACGCGGACGCCGCCGTGCGCACCCGCTCCATCATCATGTTCCTCGGCCCGCTGCTGCACCGCATGGACCACTTCAAACTGCCGTACGCCGGCGGCTGCGACCTGGGCACGCGCACCATCGAGCCGCACATGATCGCGCTGCGCCGGTTCGGCCTCGACATCGCGGCCACCGAAGGGCAGTACCACGCGCGGGTCGACCGCACGGTCCGCCCCGACCGCCCGATCGTGCTGACCGAGCGCGGCGACACCGTGACCGAGAACGCGCTGCTGGCCGCCGCCCGGCACGACGGCGTGACGGTCATCCGCAACGCCTCCTCCAACTACATGGTCCAGGACCTGTGCTTCTTCCTGGAGGCCCTCGGCGTCAAGGTCGAGGGCATCGGCACCACCACGCTCACCGTGCACGGCGTGCCGAACATCGACGTCGACGTCGACTACTCCCCCTCCGAGGACCCGGTCGAGGCGATGAGCCTGCTGGCCGCCGCCGTGGTGACCGAGTCGGAGCTGACCGTGCGCCGGGTGCCGATCGAGTTCCTGGAGATCGAGCTGGCGGTGCTGGAGGAGATGGGTCTCGACCACGACCGCAGCCCCGAGTACTTCGCGGACAACGGCCGTACCCGCCTGGTGGACCTGACCGTCCGGCCCTCCAAGCTGGAGGCACCGATCGACAAGATCCACCCGATGCCGTTCCCGGGCCTGAACATCGACAACGTCCCGTTCTTCGCGGCCATCGCGGCGGTCGCGCAGGGCCAGACGCTCATCCACGACTGGGTCTACGACAACCGCGCGATCTACCTCACGGACCTCAACCGCCTCGGCGGCCGGCTGCAACTCCTCGACCCGCACCGGGTGCTGGTCGAGGGGCCGACCCGCTGGCGCGCGGCCGAGATGATGTGCCCGCCCGCCCTGCGCCCCGCCGTGGTCGTCCTGCTGGCGATGATGGCGGCCGAGGGCACCTCGGTCCTGCGCAATGTGTACGTCATCAACCGGGGTTACGAGGACCTCGCCGAGCGGCTGAACTCGATCGGCGCGCAGATCGAGATCTTCCGGGACATCTGAGCCCGCTCCCGGAATCGTTCACCGCACCCCTCGGTCCGCACACCCGGACCGAGGGGTGCACGGCTTCGGGGACCGCCGTTCGGGTGATTCCCGGTGTGCCCCATTCGTGCGTGCCACCAAGGAATATGCGCCCCCCGAGCGTTCTCCGTGCGCGGGGCGATCGACCAGAAGTGGCAGCCTCCCGTCTGCCTGGCCACACTGAATCTGCCGGTTCGTGATCAGAAAAGAACCAGTCACTGGCGTTTCACACGTTCTCCGGGAGATGGCATGGTGGAGCAGTCCTCCGAGGTCCACATAGCGGAGACCGAGCGCAGATTCGCGGAGGCACTGGCCGACGTCACGGGCGCCGAGCGAGTTCCGGTCGACAGCCATTTCTTCACCGACCTCGGCGCCAATTCCCTGGTCATGGCCCAGTTCTGCGCACGTCTGCGGAAGACAGCGGATCTGCCGTCCCCGTCCATGAAGGACATCTACCGGTATCCGACCATCCGCAGCCTGACGGCGGCCCTCGAACAGGCCGCTCCCGCGGCGCCCGCCGGAGCGGCGAGCACCGGAGCGGTGAACGCCGAAGTGGCGACCGCCCCGGCCGCCCCGGCAACCAGGACCCACTCGGCGCGCAAGGCGCCGCTGGTTTTGACGGAGCGCGGAAAGCGGCTGTGCCATCTTCTCTGCGGCACCATTCAGTTGGTGGTCTTCCTCGGATACTCCCTCGTCTCCGGGTTCGCCACCGCCGCGGGATACGAATGGATCGCCGCCGGTTCGGACCTGGCCGACGTCTATCTGCGGTCACTTGTCTTCGGAGGCATCGGGTTCCTCGTCCTGTGCGCGTTCCCGGTCGCCGCGAAATGGCTTCTCGTCGGCCGCTGGAAACCGGGTGAGTTTCCCGTCTGGGGCCTGACGTATCTGCGTTTCTGGCTCGTCAAGGTACTGCTCCACGCGAACCCGATGATTTTCCTCGTCGGAACCCCGCCGTACGTGCTGTATCTCCGGGCGCTCGGCGCACGGATCGGCAAGGGCGTCACGATCCTGTCCCATTCCGTCCCGGTCTGCACCGACCTGCTGACCATCGGTGCGGGCACCGTGATCCGCAAGGACTCGTTCCTCCTCGGTTACCGGGCCCACGCGGGACGCATCCAGACCGGCCGGATCACGCTCGGCCGGGACGTGTACATCGGCGAGAAGACCGTCCTGGACATCGACACCGCGATGGGCGACGGCGCACAGCTCGGTCATGCCTCCGCCCTGCACCGCGGTCAGGTGGTCCCGGACGGTGAGCACTGGCACGGCTCGCCGGCGGAGCCCACGCAGACCGACTACCTGCGGGTCGCGCCGGCCAGGTGCGGGACCGCCCGCCGGGCCTGGTTCGGCCTCGGGACGCTGCTGCAGCTGTTCCTCGTCGCCATACCGCTGACCGTCGGCGGGGTGTACATGCTGTTCACCGAGGTACCGGCGATCGGCAGCCGTCTCGATCCGCAGCTGGCCCCGCTGAAACGGTCGGAGCTGGTCCCGGACGCGCTGGAACTCTCGCTCGTGCTGTTCTTCGGCTTCGTGGTGCTGGGCCTGGTCGCCCTGTGCACCGTGCCGCGGCTGCTGGCTCTGGCCGTCAAGCCGGGCCGGGTCTATCCGCTGTACGGATTCCACTACGCGGTGCACCGGGCGACGGCTCGCATGACGAACATCAAGTTCTTCGCCTGGCTGTTCGGCGACAGCTCCTACATCGTCCACTATCTCCGGGGAATCGGGTACGACCTGTCGCGGGTCGAGCAGACCGGGTCGAACTTCGGCACCGAAGTGCAGCACGAGACCCCGTTCCTCGTCTCGGTGGGCAGCGGAACGATGGTGGCCGACGGACTGTCCGTCCTCAACGCCGACTACTCCAGTACGTCCTTCCGGCTGGCCCCCGCGTCGATCGGGCCCCGTAACTTCCTCGGCAACAACATCGCCTATCCCGCGGGCGGCAGAACGGGCGCCAACTGTCTGCTGGCGACGAAGGTGATGGTGCCCCTCGACGGCGAGATCCGGGAGAACGTGGGGCTCCTCGGCTCGCCCTGCTTCGAGATACCCCGGTCGGTGGAACGTGACGCGCGGTTCGACGACCTTCGCACCGGCGACGCACTGCACCGCAGTCTCGCCGGGAAGAACCGCTACAACCTCCGCTCGATGGCCGTCATGCTGGGCGCGCGGTGGCTGCACACCTTCGCCCTGACGCTGTTCGGGCTCGCGTCCGTGGATCTGTACGGAGTGCTCGGACATGTGGTGATCGCCGGGTATCTGGCCCTCACGCTCGCGTTCAGCACCCTCTACTTCGTCCTGGTGGAGCGGTGCATCCCGAGGTTCCGTGCGCTGCGGCCCCGGTTGTGCTCCATCTACGACCCGTACTTCTGGTGGCACGAGCGCCTGTGGAAGGTGCCGGACCACTACCTCAACCTCTTCAACGGCACGCCCTTCAAGGCCCTGGTCTGGCGGCTGCTGGGCGTCCGCATCGGCCGCAGGGTGTTCGACGACGGCTGCTACCTGACCGAACGCACCCTCACCACCATCGGCGACGAGTGCACCCTCAACGCCGGCAGCAAGATCCAGTGCCACTCGCAGGAGGACGGCACCTTCAAGTCCGACCGCTCCACGCTCGGCGCCGGCTGCACGCTGGGCGTCGGCGCCCATGTGCACTACGGCGTGACCATGGGCGACGGTGCGGTGCTGGCACCCGATTCCTTCCTCATGAAGGGCGAGGAAGTCCCGCCGGACGCCCGGTGGGGTGGCAATCCGGCCGTGGACATGCCGGAGGCCGGCAGCCGGCCGCACGGCACCGGCCGGGCCACGTCGACAGCCAACGCCCCTGCGGCGACCGCGAGTTGAGGAAGGACGTGCGATGGGAACGCGCGTGCAGACGGACCGGTCGGACCGGGAGTTCTGGAGTCGTGTACTGACCGCAGGCGGTGCCACCGCCGTGCCCCGCTGGGCACGGGAGCGGGTTGCCGGAACGGCCGAGCAGGAGGCGGCCGTCCCGGACGACCTGGCGGACGCGGTGCGCGCCCTGGTACGGCGGTCGGGCGTGCCGATCAGCGCGCTGCTGCTGGCGGCGCACGCCAAGGTGCTGGCCGCGCTGTCCGGCGAGCAGGAGGTGGTGACGGGGTACACCGCCGGAGTGCACGGCGAGCCGCTGCCGTGTCGTCTGACCGTCTCCCCCGGGTCCTGGCGGGACCTGGTGACGGCCACCGAGCACACCGAGGCGGAGCTCCTGGCGGCCCGTGAGTTCCCGGTGGCCCAGCTGCGCCGGGAACTGGGGCTGACGGAGCCCTCGTACGAGGTCGTGTTCGGGCCGATGGGCGACGACGAGGCGCACGGCGACGACGGTGTGCTGCACGTGCGCTGGTCCGACCGGGGCGGACGGCTGATGCTGCGCCTGAGGTACCGCACGGACGTGTTGGACGCCACGGCCGCGGCGCGGATCGGCGGCTACCATCTCACGGCGCTGCGGTCGATGGCGGCGGACGTGCACGCCGACCACACACGGCAGAGCCTGCTGTCGGCGGACGAGGTGCACGAGCAGCTGGAAGGCCTGGCCGGTCCCCGCCGGCCGCTGCCGGACGCGCGCGCACACGAACTCTTCGAGGAACGGGTACGGGCCCATCCGCAGGCGGTGGCGGCCGTGCACGGCGGGCGGGAGTGGACGTACGGCGAACTCAACCGGCGCGCCAACAGGCTGGCACGCGCGCTCAGGGCGAGGGGGCTCGGCGCGGAGGACGTGGTCGCCGTCGTCACCGAACGCAACCTCGACTGGCTGGCGGCGACGCTGGCGGTGTTCAAGGCGGGCGGCACCTACCTGCCGGTCGAACCGCACTTCCCGGCCGGCCGGATCACGGCAACGTTGTCGCGGGCGGGGTGCCGGCTGGTCCTGACCGAACCGGGCAGCACCCACACCCTCGACCAGGCGCTGGCCGCCCTGCCCGGATGCGAGAAGCTGCTGATCGACGCGGCGTACGCGGAACCGCACGAGGACGGCGATCTCGGCCTCCCGATCGACGCCGGCCGGCTGGCGTACATCTACTTCACCTCCGGCTCCACCGGCGAGCCGAAGGGGGCGATGTGCGAGCACGCCGGCATGCTCAACCATCTCCACGCCAAGATCGACGACCTGGGCATCGGTGAGGGAAGCGTCGTGGCGCAGACGGCGCCGCAGTGCTTCGACATCTCCCTGTGGCAGCTGATCTCGGCGCTGCTGGTCGGCGGCCGGACGCTGCTGGTCGAGCAGGACGTGATCACGGACGTGGAGCGGTTCGTCGACACCCTGGAGCGCGGCCGGGTCGGCGTGGTGCAGGTGGTGCCCTCCTACCTGGAGGCCGTGGTCTCGTACCTGGAGCGGCACCCCCGCACGCTGCCGGACCTGCGGTGTGTGTCGGTGACCGGAGAGGCGCTGAAACGGGAGCTGGTGCAGCGCTGGTTCGCGGTCCAGCCGGGGATCAGGCTGCTCAACGCCTACGGTCTGACGGAGACGTCGGACGACACCAACCACGAGGTCCTGGACGCCGTACCGGAACGGGTGCTGCTGGGGCGTGCGGTGGGCAATGTGCGCGTCTACGTCGTGGACGAGCATCTGTCACTGGTGCCGCTGGGCGCCCCGGGCCTGATCGCGTTCTCCGGTGTCTGCGTGGGCCGGGGGTACGTCAACGATCCCGAGCGGACCCGTGAGGCGTACCGGGCGGACCCGTACCGGCCCGGTGAGCGGCTCTACCTGGGCGGTGACTGGGGGCGCTGGCACCCCGGCGGCAAGCTGGAGTTCCTCGGCCGGCGGGACAACCAGGTCAAGATCCGGGGTTTCCGCATCGAGATCGGCGAGATCGAGAACTGTCTGCTGCGGGTGGACGGTGTACGGGACGGCGCGGTGGTCGTCGCCGAGCGGGCCGGCGGGAGCAAGCAGCTGATCGCCTTCTACACCGGCGCGCAGCAGCAGCCGGAGGTGCTGCGCGAGGCACTCGGCGCGGCGCTGCCCGCCTATATGGTCCCCTCGGCCTTCCACTGGCGGGACAGCCTTCCGCTGACCGCCAACGGCAAGACCGACCGCAAGGCCCTGACCGAGCTTGCAGAACGGGCGGCGCCGGCCCCCGAAGCGGACGCAGGGGGGCAGGATGTACTCAGCCCGGCCGAGCGGAGACTGGCGGCGGTCTGGGCCGAGCTGCTGGGGGTGCCCGAGCGGCAGATCGGCCGGACGGACCACTTCTTCGACTCCGGGGGCACCTCCCTGACCGCGGTCAAGCTCAGCATCGCGCTCGACCGCGCGGTGTCCCTGAAGGACATCACCCGGCACCCCGTGCTCGCCGACCTGGCCGCTCTCCTGGACGGCACGGCCCGGCAGCGCCCGGAGCTGCTGCAGCCGCTGACGACAGCGCGCGGTACGCCGGAATGCGCCCTGGTGTGCTTCCCCTACGCGGGCGGCAACGCGGTCAACTACCAGCCGATGGCGAGCGCGTTGGCGGGCAGCGGCATCGCGGTCCTCGCGGTCGAGCTGCCCGGTCACCACCTGGCCGCGCACCCCGAGCCGTTCGCGTCGATCGAGCAGGTGGCCGAGCAGGTCGCCGCCGAGATCACGGCGCGCGGCCTGACCCGGGTCATGCTGTGGGGCCACTCCTCCGGCACCGCGCCGGCCGTCGAGACGGCCAGGAGGCTGCAGGAGCGCGGTGTCCGGGTGACGCGGGTGTTCCTCGGTGCGCACCTGCTCGGCACCGCCGCCGACCGGAACGCCGCCATCGCCGAACTGGCGGGCCGCAGCGACGCCGAGGTCGCGGCGCAGCTGACCGCGGACGGCGGCTACGCCGAACTCGCGGAACTGAACGAGCAGCACGCCCGGCACATCGGTGCCGCCTACCGGCACGACTGTGTGTCCGCGCACACGTATTTCCGCGCCGTCCTGGAAAGCCCGCCGCCGGTGCGGCTGACCGCTCCCGTCCTGGCGGTGGTCGCCGCCGACGACCCGTACACGAAGGGTTACGCCCAGCACCACCGCGACTGGCTGCTCCTGGCCGAACACGTCGATCTGTACGAACTGGCCGACGGCGGCCACTACTTCCTCCGTACCCGTCCGGCCGAGGCGGCGCAGGCCGTCCTGAGTGCCGTCGTCCCCCTCGCCTCCTCCTGAACCCGCGGGGCCGAACCCCGTCGGACCCGAACCCGCCGGACTGATCCCGCCGGACCGATCCCGCCGGACCGATCCGGTCGGACCTCCAGGCGGTCGACCGAAAGGAAACCGAGATGCCGTCCTCATCCCTGGCATCCGCCCTCGATGCGGAGCTGCGGCCGGACCGGCCCGCGCTGCTGCGCGTCGACGTCCCGGGCGATGCCCCGAGCTGGGCAGCCGAGCACCGCGAGGCGCTGCGCGCGCAGGTCACCGAGCACGGGGCGCTGGTCGTCCGCGGCCTCGGGCTGCGGGACACGGACACCGTCGGCGCCGTCTTCGCGTCCCTGGCCGGTGACCTCATCACGGAGCGGGAGGCGTTCGCCCCCCGTGACGCCCACGGTCCGGGGCTGTACTCCTCGACCCCCTGGCCGGACAACCAGCCGATGTGCATGCACCACGAGCTCAGTTACCGGCTTCAGGTGCCCGGCCTGCTGCTGTTCGCGTGCCTGACCGCCCCCGAGCAGGGCGGGGCGACCGCGGTGGCCGACGCCGAACAGGTCCTCGCGGCGCTGCCCACCGGGCTGACCGAACGGTTCGAGCGTGCGGGCTGGCTGCTGACCCGCTCCTACAACGAGGAGATCGGGGCGTCGCTCGCGGAGTCGTTCGGCACCACCGACCGCGCCGAGATCGAACGCTACTGCCGGGCCAACGCCATCGACTTCACCTGGCTGGCCGACGGGTCGCTGCACACCGAGCAGCGCCGCCCCGCCGTCGTACGGCACCCGGTCACGGGCCGGCGCTGCTGGTTCAACCAGATCGCCTTCCTCAACGAGTGGACGCTGGCCCCCGAGGTGCGCGAGTACCTGGTGGACGTGTACGGCCCGGACGGCCTGCCGTTCAACACCCGCTACGGCGACGGCAGTCCGATCGGCGAGGACGTCGTCCAGCTGCTCAACAGCACCTACGAGGCGCACACCCGGCGCGAGCCCTGGCAGGCCGGTGATCTGCTGCTCGTGGACAACATCCGCACCGCGCACAGCCGAGAGCCCTTCGCCGGAGAGCGGCAGATCCTGGTCGGCATGGGCGAGCCCCTTCACCTGGCCGACCGCGGGCCGGGCCGGGAGGCGAGCGAGCGATGACCGACGTACTGTCGAGCACTGCCCAGCGGCCCTCTCCCGGCCGGCCTTCGGTGCCGTCCTTCGCGGTGATCTCCGGTGAGCAGGTGCAGGACGCGCTGAGCGGGCGCGAGAAACAGCTCGTGGAGCTGGTGGAGACCGCCTACCGGCTGCACGGTGCCGGGGACTCGGTGAACCCGCCGTCGTACTTCCTGCGGTTCCCCGACCGGCCCACCGCGCGGATCATCGCGCTGCCGGCCTCCATCGGCGGGCCGGTCCGGGTGGACGGCCTGAAGTGGATCTCCAGCTTTCCGGAGAACGTGAGCGCCGGGCTGCCACGGGCCTCGGCGGTGCTCATCCTCAACGACCACGACACGGGTTACCCGTTCGCCTGTCTGGAGAGCTCGATCATCAGCGCCACCCGGACGGCGGCGTCCGCGGCGCTGGCGGCCGACTGGCTCAGCCGCGGCCGGCCCCGCCCCACCCGGGTCGGCTTCTTCGGCACCGGTCTGATCGCCCGCTACATCCACACCTTCCTGGACGGCACCGGCTGGGAGTTCGAGACGGTGGGCGTGCACGACGTGTCCCGCGGCAGCGCCGACGGCTTCCGCGGCTACCTGCAGCGGGCCGGCACCGGGGCGCGGATCACCGTCCACGACCGCGCCGAGGACCTCGTCCGCGGCAGCGACCTTCTGGTCTTCGCCACCATCGCGGGCGAGCCGCATGTCACCGACCCGGCCTGGTTCACCCACAACCCGCTGGTCCTGCACGTGTCCCTGCGTGACCTCGCCCCCGAGGTCCTGCTCGGCTCGGCCAACTTCGTGGACGACGTCGAGCACTGCCTGAAGGCCGACACGTCCCCCCACCTGGTCGAACAGCGGACCGGTAACCGGGACTTCCTGAACGGAACCCTCAACGACGTGATGCTCGGACGGGCCGCACCGCCGACCGACCGGCCGGTGGTCTTCTCGCCCTTCGGGCTCGGCGTCCTCGACCTCGTCGTCGGCAAGTACGTCTACGACGAGGTGGCCCGGGCGGGACAGCTCCGCCTCATCGACGACTTCTTCCACGACCTGCGCCGATACGGCTGAGGCCGCTGTTTCGGCCTGGCACCAGGAGGCCCGCCGTGCCTGTCATATCCGCTCCCTACGCCTTCAACGAGGGTCATCTCTTCGTCGACCTGAAGTCGATCTGCGGATACCCCCTCTATCTGAAGTGCGAGGGTTTCAACTTCGCCGGCTCCATCAAACTGAAGGCCGCGAACGAGATGGTGGAGAGCGCCGAGCGTGACGGACTCCTGAGGCCGGATTCCATCCTCGTCGAGTCCTCGTCCGGGAACCTCGGCGTCGCGCTCAGCATGATCGCCGCCAGCAAGGGCTACCGGTTTCTGTGTGTGACGGACTCCCGGTGCAACCTGTCGACCAGACTGCTGATGGAGGCGCTCGGCAGCGACGTGCACATCGTGTCCGACAAGGACGCCAACGGGGGCTTCCTGGGCATGCGCATCGAGTACGTCCGTGCGCTGTGCGCGTCCGACGACCGGTATGTCTGGCTCAGCCAGTACACCAACGCGGGCAACTGGCTGGCGCACTACCGCACCACCGCGCCGGAGATCGCCTCCCAGTTCCCGGAACTGGACGTCCTCTTCCTCGGGGCGGGCACCACCGGAACCCTGATGGGCTGCGCCCGCTGGTTCAGGCAGTGGCACCGGCCGGTGCGGATCGTCGCCGTGGACGCCGTGGGCTCGGTGGCGTTCGGCGGCGAACCCGGCCGCCGGATGATCCCGGGCCTCGGGATGAGCATGCGCCCGCCGCTGCTCGACGAGTCCTTCGTGGACGAGGTGCTCCGCGTCGAGGAGACCGACACCATCCGTATGTGTCACCGCATGGCCAGACGCGGCTTCCTGTTCGGCGGCTCCACCGGGACGGTGGTCAGCGGCGCGACGGACTGGCTGGCCCGGCACGACACCCGCGGCCTCACCGCGGTGGCCGTCGCGCCGGACCTCGGCGAGCGCTACCTCGACACCGTCTACCAGAGCAACTGGCTGCAGGACCTGTACGGCGACCAGGTCCTCGACGGCGAACTGGGCACCGACGAGGTGCGCAGCGCGCCCCGGGAGCCCAAGTCCGCGTCCCGGGCGACGGGCCGCCGGCGCAGACCCTAGGCGCTGTCCGGCGGAGCCCGTCAAAGACGCGGGGTCAGCCCGCGACGACGGCCTCCGCCGCCGCGACTCCGCACACCCGGGCGGCGCCGTGGGTGGCGATGTGCAGGGCGCCGCGCGGGGCGGCCTGCGGCAGGCCCATCTCCACGACGACGGTGTCGGGGCGGGCGGCGAGCAGGGTGTCGAGGGCGGAGCGCATCCAGCCGTGCCGGTGTTCGTCGCGGACCACGGCGACGATCCGCCGGCCGTCGGCGGCGGCGGCGACCTGCGAGGCGGCACCGTCACCGGTGAAGGATCCGGAGGCGGTGCCGGGCAGCAGCCGTGCCAGCTCGGCGGCCACGCCCCACGGGGTCTGGTCGCCGACGGCGATGTTGGGTATGGGGTCGAACCGGGCGACGTACACGGGCTCGGTGACCGGTGCGGGGGCACCGCTCCGGGTCACGGTCAGGGCGCGGCGGGCGGCGACCAGGCCGATCCCGGGGTCGGGTGCGGCCTCGGCCGCGGCGCCGCGGGCCGTGACGGTCCATGCGGCGAGGTCACGCACCCGGGCGGCCGCGTCCGCGAGCCGTTCCTCGGCCAGTTCGCCGGAGCGTACGGCGGCCACGAGCGCGTCCCGCAGCTTCAGCACGGTGCCCTCGTCGCACAGCCCGCCGCCGACACAGATGGCGTCGGCACCGGCCGCGATCGCGAGGACCACCCCCCGTTCCAGGCCGTAGGCGCCGGAAATCGCCCGCATCTCCATGCCGTCGGTGACGATCAGACCCCGGTAGCCGAGTTCCTCGCGCAGCAGCTCGGTGAGGACGCGGCGGGAGAGGGTGCCGGGGCGGTCGGGGTCGAGGGCGGGCACCAGGATGTGGGCGCTCATGACGGCGCGGGTGCCGGCGGCGATGGCCGCGCGGAACGGGGGCAGTTCGCGGGCGTAGAGGGTGTCGGTGTCGACGTCGATGCGCGGTAGGGCGTGGTGGGAGTCGACGTTGGTGTCACCGTGGCCCGGGAAGTGCTTGGTGCAGGCGGCGACGCCGGTGGACTGCAGGCCCTCGACCCAGGCGGCGGTGTGCCGGGCGACGAGGTCGGTGCTCGTGCCGAAGGAGCGCACCCCGATGACGGGGTTGTCGGGGTTGGCGTTGACGTCGGCGGAGGGCGCCCAGTCGAAGGTGACACCGCAGCCGGCCAGCCGCCGGCCCAGCTCGCGGGCGACGGACCGGGTGAGGGCGGGATCGTCGACGGCGCCGAGGGCGTGGTTGCCGGGAAAGGCGGAGCCGGTGCGTACGTCGAGACGGGTGACGTCGCCGCTCTCCTCGTCGATGGCGACCAGCAGGTCGTCGCGTTCGGCCCGCAACTGGGCGGTGAGCGCGGTGACCTGGTCCTCGCTGACGATGTTGCGGCCGAACAGGGCGACGGAGGCGAGGCCCTCACCGAGGCGGCGGCGCACCCAGTCCGGCGCGGTGGTGCCGTCGAACCCCGGCTGCAGCACGGCGAGGGCGTCGCGGGTGAGGGTGTCACCCGCGGCGGAGCCGCTGTCGGATGCAGTGGTGGCGAGTGTGGTCATCGGCCGGGTCATCCCTTCACGGCGCCGTCGGTGAGACCGCTGACAGCCTTGCGTTGCAGGAAGATGAAGAGGATCAGGATGGGCAGCGCGAACAGGGACGAGGCGGCCATCGTGGCCCCCCAGTCGTCGCCGAAGGCGGTCTGGAACTGTGACAGCCACAGCGGCAGCGTCTGCTTCTCGATGTCCTTGTTGAGGATCAGGACGAGCGGGAACTCGTTCCAGGCGGTGATGAACCCGAACAGCGAGGTCGCCATCAGACCGGGGGCCAGCAGCGGGAAGATGACCCGGATGAACGCCTGGGTGCGGGTGCAGCCGTCGACCATGGCCGCCTCCTCCAGGTCCTTGGGCACGGCGGCGACATAGCCGCGCAGCGTCAGGACGGTCAGCGGGAGCACCATCATCGTGTAGAAGACGGTGAGCGGGACCAGGCTGTCCAGCATGTCGTCGTCACGGACGATCATGTAGATGGCGATGATCATGACCTCCCAGGGGGCCATCTGCGCGAGCATGAACGTCACGATGAGCCCGCGCCGGCCCCTGAACCGCATCCGGGCGAGCGCGAAGGCCGCGACCAGGGCGATGACGAGCGAGAAGACGACCGACAGGACCGTGACGGTGACGGAGTTGGCGACCAGGGTCCAGAAGTGGTCGGCGTCGATCGCCTTCTTGAAGTGGCCGAGGGTGACGTGCGTCGGGAACCACACCGGGTCGTCGGCGATGATGTCGCCGGTCGGTTTGAAGGCCGTCGCGAACATCCAGTAGACGGGGAACACGAAGCCGGCGAAGAGGACGACGGCGGTCGCGTTGGGCCAGATACGGCCGAAGAGCGAGCGCTTCACAGCTCGTCCTCCTCTTGCTTGAGCACCATGCGCAGGTAGTACGAGGTGATGACGAGCAGGGCCAGGATGGTCAGGAAGGAGATCGCCGCGCCGACCCCGAAGTGCTGGTTGCCGACGCCTTCGACGTAGGCGTAGATCGGCAGGGTCTCGGTGAGGTGGTCGGGTCCGCCCGCGTTCATCGCGAAGAGCTGCGTGAACGACTTGAAGACCCAGATGACCTCCAGGAAGGTCGTGGCGTACAGGAACGGCCGCAGGAAGGGCAGGGTCACCGAGGTGAAGCTCTGCCAGGCGCCGGCGCCGTCCAGGGACGCGGCCTCGTACAGCTCCTTGGGGATCGTGGTGGTGGCGGCGTACAGGTTGATCGCCACGAACGGCACCGACTGCCACACGATCAGCAGGATGACCACGAAGAATGTGGAGAACTGGCTGCCCATCCAGTTGTGGTCGGCCATGGAGTGCCAGCCGAGCTTGTCCAGGACCCAGTTGACGACGCCGAAGCGCTGGGCGAACAGCCACTGGTAGACGGTGGTGGCGGCGACGTAGGGCATGGCCCAGGCGAGGACGAGGCCGATCATGAGCAGCAGCCGCATCTTCTTGCCGAGCCGGGCCAGCAGCAGGCCAATCAGGGTGCCGAGCCCCATGATGAGGACGACGTTGGCGGCGGTGAAGAAGACGGAGCGCTCGGCGACGTGCCAGAACTCCGGCTCGGACAGCACCTGCCGGTAGTTCTCGACGCCGTTCCACTCGGTGAGGTGCTGGATGAGCTGCCGCGGGTTGAGGTTCTGGAACGACAGCATGCCGTTCTTGACCAGGGGCCAGCCGAGCAGGACCACTGTGGCCAGCAGCGCGGGCAGCAGCAGGAGATAGGGGGCGGCGGCGCCGCGGCGGGCCGGGGACCGGGAGCCGCGGTCCTCACCTCTCGGCGGCCCGGCTGTCCGGGCCTTGCGGACAGCGGGCTGACCGGCCGTGTCCGTGCCTTCGGTCTGCACTGACATGAATTGCCATCTCTTCCGTGGCCGTACGAACTCCATGGCCGCGTGTGCGCACGGCACATGGAGCCGGGGGCGCCTGTCGCGGCGCCCCCGGCGGGGTCATCAGTTCTGCTGGGCCAGGCGCTTGTTGATCTCGGCCTCGACCTGCTTCGCGGCGTCCGCCGGGGACTTACCGGTCAGCACGGAGGTCATGTAGGACTTGATGGGGTTCGGGGTGTTCTCCACCGCGGCCCACTCCGGGATCAGCGGGGTGGTGCCGCCGCCCGCCGCGGCGGGCGCGGCGGCCTCGGCGGCGGCGTTGCCCTTGACGTTGGACTGCAGTGACGTCTTGTTCGGGACGATGCCGCTGAGCTTGGCCAGTTCGCCCTCGTACTGGTCGGACAGGGCGATCTTCAGGAACTCCTTGGCCAGCGACTGCTTCTTGCTGCCCTGGGCGACCGCGAAGTTGGAGCCGCCGAGGAAGACGCCCTCCGGCTTGTCGGCCGTGGCGCCGGGGATCGTGAAGTAGCCGAGGTCCTTCTCGATGGCCTTGTTGGCCTGGACGGCGGTGGCGGCTTCCCAGCCCATGCCGATGAACGCGCCGGACTTGCCCTTGGCGAAGACCTGGGCCTGCTGCGGAGTGGCCTCGTCCTTGTCCTTGGGAGCCTTGGAGTAGGAGGCGTACTTCTTGTAGATCTCCATGGCCGCGGCGACCTTCGGGTCGGCGAGGTTGGAGACGTACTTCTCGCCCTGCTTCTTCACCAGGTCGCCGCCCTGGCCGATGATCAGACCGTCGAGGAAGTACCAGTTCTGGCCCGGCAGGTAGAGCGGCTCGGCGTCGGTCTTCCTGCCGATGGCGTCCAGGTCCTTGAAGAACTCGTCGCGGGTCTTCGGGGTGTCCTTGATGCCGGCCTTGGCCCAGATCCTCTTGTTGTAGATGACGACGCGGTTGGCGAAGTACCAGGGGGCGGCGTACTGCTTGCCCTGGTAGACGGAGGACTGGGAGACCGACGGCGTCCAGTCGGCGCCGATCTCCTTCTTGAGGTCGCCGAGGTCGGCGAGACCGCCGGTGGCCGCGTAGGCGGGGGTCTGGGTGTTGCCGACCTCCAGGACGTCCGGCGGGTTGTCCTCGGAGAGGGCGGTGGTGATCTTCTGCTGGATCCCGTCCCACTTCTGGATCTCGAACTTCAGCTTCGCGCCGGTCTTCTTCTCGAACGCGGCCTGGACGTCCTGGCTCCACTGCGGCGGAGCGGAGCCGTCCATGGTCCAGACCGTCAGCGTCTGGCCCTTCCAGCTGTCCGGTCCCGCGTCCTTGCCGCTGTCCTTGCCGTCGTTTCCGCCACACGCCGCAACGGAGACCATCATGCCCGCGATCACGATCGCGGCAGCGAGCTTGCGCTTCACGCCACCCTCCTCAGGGATGCCACTAACCCCCCACGCCCTCGGCGGTGACCTGCGTACGACGCTGTTGCACGTAGGGCTCGGGACCTGGCCACTAATGGTGTAGACCAGTACGGTGGAGCTTGGCCTAGACCTTTCGGGGTGTCAAGGGTGGTCCGAGAAGCCGATTCGGCCGTTATGAGAACGTCACCCCGGGCGATTGGCCTAGACCATCAGGCAGTTGGTCGTTATAACGAGAGCCCACCCACACAGCCGGGAAGGCAGGCATGGCCACCGACGTAAGCGGCCGCACCGCGCGCGTACCGAAGTACTACCGGATCAAACAGCGGCTGCTCGCCATGGCCGAGGAACTCCAGCCCGGCTCCGCCATGTCGGCCGAGCGGCTGCTCGCCGTGCGGTTCGACACCTCACGGACCACCGTCCGGCAGGCGCTCACCGAACTCGTGGGCGAGGGCCGTCTGGACCGGATCCAGGGCAAGGGCACCTTCGTCGCCCAGCCCAAGCTGTACCGCACGCTCCAGCTCACCTCGCACACCGAGGACATGCGCGCGCAGGGGCTGACGCCCGCCTCGCAGGTGCTGGACATCGGGGAGATGCCGGCCGACGAGAGGCTCTCGGGCCTGCTCGGCATCGGGATCGGCGAACGGGTGCTGCGCATCGAGCGGCTGCGGCTGGCCGGCGGCGACCCCATGGCGATCGAGACGACTCACCTGTCGGCACGCCGCTTCCCCGGCCTGCGCGGATCCCTCGCCACGTACCCGTCCCTGTACACGGCGCTCGCGGAGGTGTACGGCGTCCGTCTCGCGGAGGCCGACGAGACCATCGAGACCTCGCTGTCGACCCCGCGCGAGGCGCTGTTGCTCGCCACCGACGTGGGCCTGCCGATGCTGTTGCTGTCCCGCCACTCACGGGACGCGGAGGGCAGACCGGTGGAATGGGTGCGCTCGGTGTACCGGGGCTCGCGCTACAAGTTCGTGGCCGCCCTCCACAGACCCGATCCCCCGACGGCCCCCCGCACACCGGCCCCATCGTCCGTGGAGGCCGGCAACCGCGCATGACACAGCCGGTGTCCGGGGCGGGGGTGCACGGGGGCAAGCAAGGGTGCTGGGGCACCCGGGAATCGGCTGCCGGGTGCCGGGCGGTGGCGTGCGGGCCTCGGTCAGGACCGGGTCAGTTTGATGTCCTTCTCCTGGACGGCGTGGAAGGACGGCAGCAACAGCAGGAGGCCTTCGGAGCGCAGTTCCGTCACCGTGACCTGCACATGGGCCTTGCCCGCCTTGAGAGCGTCCGGCGCGACCCTGCCGGTGTTCTCCCACCGGTGCTCGGCGCCGTCGCACTGGGCGGCGCTGCCACCGATGCCGTACACGACCTTGCGCTTCTTGTCGCCCTGACTGATCGCGGAGCTCACGAAGGCGACGCCCTTGGCCCCGGTGCACCGGTAGGTGCCGGACAGGGTGACGGTGCCGTCCTCGGTGATGTGGCCGGTCTTGTCGACGGTCACGGTCTCGGACGTGTCGGCGGCGGCCGGGGCGACGGCGGCGCACAGCAGGGCCGCTGCGCCGAGTGCCGCGGCGAGGGCGGGGCGTGCCGGCATGGGATACCTCCCGGTGTTCGTGGACTCAGGGCTCCACTGGTACCGGGCGGCCGGGCCGCGAGGCGTGACCGTCACTCCTTCGGTGGCGCGTCATGGAACCGTCCGGGAGTTGTCCGCATGTTGTCACGCTTCACGGCGGCCGGTTCCGGTGCGTTCACAACGGGAGGATCGTCTGTGTATGCGGGCGGTGGCCGCACCTGCCGCCACCTCCCCGCCGATGTGGAGGTGCCCCATGTGCTCCTGTCCGTCCGCCCTCTCCGAGTGCCCCGCGTCCCGCACCGACACGCACCCGGTGGCCGCCCACCCCGAACAGGGCTGGACCCTGCTGTGCGACGGCTCCATCGTCTTCGACGACGGCGGAGAGCTGCACCCGGACGGCAGCGTGGTCGCGCCCCGCCGGTTCCCGGCCGCACGGCTCGCGGTGGCCGCCTGAACGGCCGGCGGGGCCTCCTGCCCGGTCCGGCAGAGGCCTCCGGCACCGGCTCCTACGGCAGTACGGCGAACCCGTCCAGCTCCACCAACGCCTGCTCGTCCCACAGCCGTACGACCTCCACGACGGCCATCGCGGGGTAGTCCCGGCCCGCCGCCTCCCGCCAGATGCGGCCCAGTTGCTGGGCCTGGGCGCGGTAGGCGGCCACATCCGTGGCGTAGACGGTGACGCGGGCGAGGTCGGCGGGGGTGCCGCCGGCGGCACGCAGGGCGGTGAGCAGGTTGGCGAGGGCGTGCTCGAACTGCTCGGGGAGCGTAGCGCCGGTGATCCTGCCGTCGGAGTCGAGGGCGGTCTGGCCGGCGAGGAACACCACGCGGGAGCCTGCCGCGACGACGGCGTGCGAGAAGCCCGTGGGCGGGGACAGCTCGGGCGGGTTGACGCGCTCGGTCGTCACCGGGCCTCCTCCTGCTCCTCGGCACACAGCTCCCCGAGATGGAGCTCCCCGACCCGGAGCTCCCCGGCATACAACTCCTTGGCGTACAACTCCTTGGCGATGATGCCCCGTTGGACCTCGCTCGCCCCCTCGTAGATGCGCGGGGCGCGCACCTCGCGGTAGAGGTGTTCGAGGAGGTGACCGCGGCGCAGGGCGCGGGCGCCGTGCAGCTGGACGGCGGTGTCGACCACGAACTGCGCGGTCTCGGTGGCGAGCAGCTTGGCCATCGCGGCGCGGCCGGGGACGTCGGCGGCGCCCTCGTCGTACGCGCTCGCCGCCGCGTACACCATCAGCCGGGCCGCCTCCGTGCGCAGCGCCATCTCGGCGACCTGGTGGGACACGGCCTGCAGGTCCATCAGCCTCCCGCCGAACGCCTCGCGTCGCCGGGTGTGCGCGAGGGTCGCGTCCAGTGCCGCCTGGGCCATGCCGACCGCGAACGCGCCGACACTCGGCCGGAAGAGATTGAGGGTGCCCATGGCGACGGCGAAGCCGCGGTCGGCCTCGCCGAGCACGTCGTCGGCGCCGACGGGCACGGCGTCGAAGTCCAGCGCGCCGATGGGGTGCGGCGAGAGCATCTCCAGCGCGCTGCCGGTGAGCCCGGGCCGGTCGGCCGGGACGAGGAACGCGGTGACACCGCGGGCTCCGGCGCCGGGTGTGGTACGGGCGAAGACGGTGTAGAAGTCGGCTTCGGGGGCGTTGGAGATCCAGCACTTGGCACCGGTGAGCCGCCAGCCGGCGCCGCCGTCGGGCTCGGCCGCGAGGGACAGCGCGGCGGCGTCCGAACCGGCCCCCGGCTCGCTCAGCGCGAACGCGGCGACCGCGCTGCCGTCGGCGACCTTCGGCAGCCAGCGCTCGCGCTGGGCGGTGCTGCCGTGGGCGTGCACCGGATGGGCGCCCAGGCCTTGCAGGGCGAGGGCGGTCTCGGCTTCGGTGCAGGCCTGGGCGAGGGACTCGCGCATCAGGCACAGGTCGAGCGCGCCGGAGGTGAACAGCCGTGCGAGCAGCCCGAGCCGGCCGAGTTCCGCGAGGAGCGGCCGGTTGACGTGTCCCGGTTCGCCCTGGCCGGCGAGCGGGCGCAGCCGTTCGCCGGCCAGGGCGCGCAGCTCGGTACACCAGGCGAGCTGCTCCGGTTCGAGCGAGAATGCGGGCACTTGGGGTCCTCCCTCCGGGGGCGGGCCGCCAGGACCGTACCCCGTCTCCCTTCCTCTCACTCCGGACGTTATCGCGGAAGGTTGACTGCCGTCACCGACACGATACGCTCGAATCGCGAGCCCACCAGGACGCCGGTGCCCACCACGACGCCCGTCTCGACGCCAGCCACGGCAAGGGGGCGAACCGCCATGCATCGCTCGGCCCACGTCGACACCTTCGCGCGCGACCACCTGCCGCCGCCGGACGAGTGGCCCGAGCTGCGGTTCGACCTGCCGGAGCTGCACTACCCCGACCGGCTGAACTGCGCCGCCGAACTCCTGGACCACGCCGCCACGGCCCGCCCGGTCTTCCACACCGCGGACGGTGCCAGCTGGACCTACGGCGACCTGCGCGGGCACGTCGACCGGATCGCGCACGTGCTCACCGGCGACCTGGGTGTCGTTCCCGGCAACCGGGTGCTGCTGCGCGGCCCCACCACGCCCTGGCTGGCCGCCTGCTGGCTCGCCGTGCTGAAGGCGGGCGCCGTAGCGGTCACCGTGCTGGACCGGCAGCGCCCGCACGAGCTGGCCACCCTGTGCGACATCGCCCTGGTGCGGCACGCGCTGTGCGACATCCGGTCGGTCGACGACCTGGCGAAGGCCGACATACCCGGGCTGCGGATCACGACGTACGGCGGTGACGGCCCCGACGACCTGCTCAACCGCCACGGGCCCGGCACGCCGTACCCGGCGGTCGACACCGCGGCCGACGACGTGGCGCTGATCGCGTTCACCTCGGGCACCACCGGTCGCCCGAAAGGGTGCATGCACTTCCACCGGGATGTGCTGGCGATCGCGGACACCTTCTCCAAGCATGTGCTGCGCCCCCGGGCGGACGACGTCTTCACCGGTTCTCCCCCGCTCGGTTTCACGTTCGGCCTGGGCGGGCTGGTGATCTTCCCGATGCGGGCCGGTGCCAGCTCCCTGCTCCTGGAGGAGGCGGGCCCGCGCCGGCTGCTGCCCGCGATCGCCGAGCACGGCGTCTCGGTCCTCTTCACCGCCCCGACCGCCTACCGCGCCATGCTGGAGCTGCTGGACGGGTACGACGTCACGTCGCTGCGGCGCTGTGTGTCGGCCGGCGAGAACCTGCCCGCGGCCACCTGGCGGGCCTGGCACGAGCGCACCGGCCTGCGGGTCATCAACGGCATCGGCGCGACCGAGCTGCTGCACATCTTCGTCTCCGCGGCGGACGAACACGTCCGGCCGGGCACCACGGGCGTTGCGGTGCCGGGCTGGCAGGCGCGGGTGCAGGACGCGCAGGGCACACCGGTGCCCGACGGCGAGCCCGGCCTGCTCGCCGTGCGCGGCCCGGTCGGCTGCCGCTATCTCGCCGACCCTCGGCAACGGGAGTACGTGCGCGGCGGCTGGAACCTCACCGGCGACACCTACGTCCGCGAGCCCGACGGCTACTTCCGCTATGTGGCCCGTGCCGACGACATGATCATCTCCGCCGGGTACAACATCGCCGGACCGGAGGTGGAGGACGCGCTGCTGCGGCACCCGGACGTGGTGGAGACCGCGGTCGTGGGCCGTCCGGACGAGGCCCGCGGGCAGGTGGTGGTGGCGTACACGGTGCTGCGCGAGGGGGCCGCGCGCGACCCGGAGGCCCTGCGCGCCTTCCTCAAGTCCGAGCTGGCCCCGTACAAGTGCCCACGCCGGTTCGTCTTCCTCGACGCCCTGCCCCGCACGGCCACCGGAAAGCTGCAGCGGTTCCGGCTGCGCACCGAAGGGGACCGGCAGTGATGCCGACGACCTAAAATGATCAACGTGTCCGACCAGCACGCCCCCCGGTCCCTCATCGTCACGCTCTACGGCGCGTACGGCCGCTTCATGCCCGGTCCGGTGCCCGTCGCCGAGCTGATCCGGCTGCTGGCCGCCGTCGGCGTGGACGCGCCCTCCGTCCGCTCCTCGGTGTCCCGGCTCAAACGGCGCGGCCTGCTGGTGCCGGCCCGTACACCGGCGGGCGCGGCCGGCTACGAACTCTCCCCGGCGGCCCGCCAGTTGCTGGAGGACGGCGACCGGCGCATCTACGCGACCACACCGGTGGCGGACGCCGGCTGGGTGCTCGCGGTGTTCTCCGTGCCCGAGTCGGAGCGCCAGAAGCGGCATGTGCTGCGCTCCCGGCTGGCGGGCCTGGGCTTCGGTACGGCGGCGCCCGGAGTGTGGATCGCCCCGGCCCGGCTCTACGAGGAGACCCGGCACACCCTGCGCCGGCTGCAGCTGGATCCGTACGTGGACTTCTTCCGCGGCGAGCACCTGGGGTTCGCGCCCACGGCCGAGGCGGTGGCCCGCTGGTGGGATCTCGCCGCGATCGCCAAGGAGCACGAACGCTTCCTGGACGCGCACGCCCCGGTCCTGCACGCCTGGGAGCGCCGTTCGGACACCCCGCCCGAGGAGGCCTACCGCGACTACCTCCTCGCCCTCGACTCTTGGCGCCACCTGCCCTACACCGACCCCGGCCTGCCCACCGGGCTGCTGCCCACGGGCTGGCCGGGCGTGCGCTCGGCGGAGGTCTTCCGGGGACTGCACACCCGGCTGCGGGACGCGGGGGCCGTGTTCGCGGGGCTGTGAGCGGCCGGGTGCCTCAGAAGCGGCGCAGCCGTATCGCGACGCCGTGTCCGACCGCGAGGTAGAGCACGGCGGGCAGACCGTAGTCGAGCAGGACGCGGAGGTTCTCCGTGTCCGTCGTGAAGATGTCCTGCGACCACCAGGCGAGCGAGTCGGCCACGTCCGCCACGAATCCCACGAAGACGTTCGCGTGGTTGGCCTGCAGCAGGTGGAGCAGGATCCACAGCCCCAGGAAGGCCGCCGCGACGTCGGCGATCGTGTGGATGACCAGCGCGGCGCGCCGGGTGCCCGAGCCGTCCCGGCTGCGCTGCCGGGCGGGGGCGGCGGGCGGCGCCACGGGGGCCGCGTACCGGGGGTCCGGAGCCTGGCCGTATCCATGTCCGGGCTGCTCGGGCAGCGGCCTGGTGTCAGTCATCGCAGTCTCGATCCCTGTGGGTCCGTCGAATGGCTCGAAAGAACCTAGACAGGTGTCGATAACAGGTCGGTTCAGGAACGGTGCGGATGACGTGGAAGGCGTGTGACCGACCCCGCACGCCCCTCCCCCGGATCTTCAGGTGAGCGACAACCGGGGCTTCGGGGCGTCCGTGCGGCCGGTCTGCGGGCGTCTGCTGCCCGCCCGGTAGGGCGCGGGCCAGACGGCTCCGGGACCGTCGTAGCCCTGCTCGGCCGCCGCGTGCAGGGTCCAGTGCGGGTCGTACAGGTGCGGACGGCCCAGTGCGCACAGGTCCGTACGCCCGGCCAGGATGAGCGAGTTGACGTCGTCCCAGGACGAGATCGCGCCGACCGCGATCACCGGGACACCCGCCGAGTTCCGGATCCGGTCGGCGAACGGCGTCTGGTACGACCGCCCGAACTCCGGCCGCTCCTCGGCCACCACCTGCCCGGTGGACACGTCGATCGCGTCGGCGCCGTGCGCGGCGAAGGCGCGGGCGATCTCCACGGCGTCCTCGGCCGTCGTGCCGCCCTCGGCCCAGTCGGTGGCCGAGATACGGACCGTCATGGGCCGCTCCGCCGGCCACACCGCGCGTACGGCGTCGAAGACCTCCAGCGGGAACCTCAGCCGCCGCTGGGGCGAGCCGCCGTAGGCGTCGGTGCGGTGGTTGGTGAGCGGTGAGAGGAAGCCGGAGAGCAGATAGCCGTGGGCGCAGTGCAGTTCCAGCAGGTCGAAGCCGGCGCGGGCGGCCCGCCAGGCGGCGGCGGTGAACTGCTCGCGGAGGTCGGTCAGCTGGGCCCGGGTGAGCTGCCGGGGGGTCTGGCTGTCCGGCTTGTACGGCAGCGGGGAGGCGGCGACGAGCGGCCAGTTGCCGCGCGGCAGCGGCTCGTCCATGCCCTCCCACATCAGCTTCGTGGAGCCCTTGCGGCCCGAGTGGCCGAGCTGGACGCCGATCGCGGTGCCGGGAGCCCGGGTGTGGACGAAGTCGGTGACGCGCCGCCACGCCTCGGCCTGCCGGCCGGTGTACAGCCCGGCACAGCCCGGCGTGATCCGCCCCTCCTCGCTGACGCACACCATCTCGGTCATGACGAGCCCGGCCCCGCCCAGGGCGCGGGCGCCGAGGTGGACGAGGTGGAAGTCGCCCGGGACGCCGTCGGAGGCGGAGTACATGTCCATCGGCGACACCACGACCCGGTTGCGCAGGGTCAGGCCCCGCAGCCGGAACGGGGTGAACATCGGGGGCGTTCCGTCCGGGCAGCCGAACTCGCGCTCCACGGCCTCGGTGAAGCGGGCGTCGCGCAGCCGGAGGTTGTCGTGGGTGACGCGGCGGCTGCGGGTGAGCAGGTTGAAGGCGAACTGGCGGGGCGGCTGGCCGAGGTACAGGCCCAGGTTCTCGAACCACTCCAGGCTCGCCCGGGCGGCCCGCTGGGTGGAGGCGACGACGGGTTTGCGCTCCTGCTCGTACGCCGCCAACGCGCTGTGCACATCGTGCTGTTCCTCCAGGCACGCGGCCAGGGCCAGCGCGTCCTCCACGGCCAGCTTGGTGCCGGAGCCGATCGAGAAGTGCGCGGTGTGCGCGGCGTCGCCGAGCAGGACGACGTTGCCGTGCGACCAGTGGTCGTTGACGACCGTGCGGAAGCTGGTCCAGGCCGAGTTGCCGCAGCGCAGGGGGCGGCCGCGGAGGGCGTCCGTGAAGATCTTGGCGCAGCGCTCGACGGATTCGGGTTCACCGAGTTCGTCGAACCCGGCCGCTCGCCAGACCTCCTCACGCATCTCGATGATGACGGTGGAGGCGTCGGCCGCGTACGGGTAGCCGTGCAGCTGCATCACGCCGTGCTCCGTTTCGGCGATCTCGAAGCGGAAGGCGTCGAAGGGGAAGTCGGCGGCGAGCCAGATGTAGCGGCAGCGGTGTTCGGTCACCTGGGGACGGAACACCCGGGCGTAGGTCTCACGGGTGCTGCTGCGCACCCCGTCGGCGGCGATGACGAGGTCGTATGCGGCGCACAGGGTGTCCGGGTGGGGGGCCTCGGTGCGGAACCTCAGGTCCACGCCGAGGGACCGGCAGCGCTCGTGCAGGATCTCCAGGAGACGGCGCCGGCCGAGCGCGGCGAATCCGTGGCCGCCCGAGCGGTGGGTGACGCCCCGGTGCACGATGTCGATGTCGTCCCAGCGGACGAAGTGGCGTTGCAGGGCCTCGTGGACCACCGGGTCGGCGTGTTCTATACCGCCCAGCGTCTCGTCGGAGAGGACGACACCGAAGCCGAAGGTGACGTCCGGGGCGTTGCGCTCCCATACCGTGATGTCACGGGTGGGATCGAGTCGCTTCAGGAGCGCTGCGGCGTACAGGCCGCCGGGGCCGCCGCCGACAATCGCCACGCTCATGAGGGATCACCTTCCCTGCCACTTCGGCGGGCGCTTCTCCGTGAAGGCCGCGTGGAACTCCGCGTAGTCCTCGCCGTTCATCAGCAGGGCCTGGGTCGAGGCGTCCAGCTCGATGGACGCCGCCAGGGGCATGTCCAGCTCGGCCGTCAGCAACGCCTTCGTCTGGGCGTACGCCAATGCCGGGCCGTCGGCCAGGCGGCGGGCCAGCGCGAGGGCTGCCTCGTCCGCGCCGCCCTCCTCCGTCAGCTCGCTGATCAGGCCGATGCGCTCGGCCTCGGGTGCCCGGACGGGGTCGCCCAGCATGAGCAGGCGGGTGGCGTGGCCGAGGCCGACGACCCGGGGCAGCAGATAGGCCGCGCCCATGTCGCCGCCGGACAGGCCGACGCGGGTGAACAGGAAGGCGAAGCGGGCGGACGGATCGGCCACCCGGAAGTCGGCCGCCAGGGCAAGGACCGCTCCCGCGCCGGCCGCCACGCCGTGCACCGCGGCGATCACCGGGAACGGGCACTCGCGGATCGCCCGCACCACCTGGCCGGTCATCCGGTTGAAGTCGAGCAGCTGGGCGGTGTCCATGGCGAGGGTGGCGCCGATGATCTCGTCGACGTCGCCGCCGGAGCAGAAGCCCCGTCCCTCTCCGGCCAGCACCAGGGCACGTACGGCGCGCTCCCGGGACAGCTCGGCCAGCAGGTCGCGCAGGTCGGCGTAGGCGCCGAAGGTGAGCGCGTTGAGTTTGGCGGGGCGGCTGAGGGTGACGGTGGCGACCCCGTCGGCGAGCTGGAGCCGCAGGTGCTCCCAGTCGGAGGTGCGGACGGCGGAGCCGGTGAAGGGACTCATGACGTGCGGCCTCCTAGGGGGGCGGTGCCGTACGTTGCGCTGTCCCATGAAGTTATCACTTGTTTGTGACTGTCGTCACGAGGGCACGACATACCTGCCACCGATCGGCAGCGTCCGGTCACGTACGTCACCGGTCCTCGACAGCGCCGTAACAGTGGGCACCGGCGTGCGAGGCGGGACGCTCACCGGGGTAGGCCGCCGCTACCGGGGCCGAAGGTCCCGGGCGAGACCCGGCGACGGTCTGCGGTGGCCGGGCTCGTACCATTCCTACGGTTGAAAGCAGGACAGCCTGCTCCATGAACGGACTCGCCTTGCACGAACGCCCCACCGAACCGGCCTCCTGGCGCATCGCGCTGCCGCACACCACCGCGGCGGTGCCCGTCGCGCGTGCCCTGGTGCGCACGGCCCTCACCGAGGTGGAGCACCCGGCCGACTGCGACACCGCGGAACTGCTCACGGCGGAGCTGGTGGCCAACGCGGTGGAGCACACCGCCGGGCGCGGCCCGATCGAGCTGGTGGTGGAGCTGTTGCCGACCGGCTGCCAGGTCGAGGTGCACGACCCCGACCCGGCGCCGCCCGGCCATCTGACCCGGCCGGTGATCGAGGAGCCCGACGTCTGGCAGGAGGGCGGGCGCGGGCTGCTGCTGATCCGCGCCCTCAGCTCGTCCTGCGGTCACCGCCCCACCCCGTCGGGCAAGGCGGTGTGGTTCAGACTGCCTGCGGTTCCCGCTCAGCGGCGGCGCTCGGCGTGACCTCGGTTGCGGCCGTGGCCAGCGTGGAGTGCCGGCGGCCGTAGACGGCGTAGATCGCCAGGCCCACCGCGAGGAACACGGCGAACTGGATCCAGGTCTGCCAGCCGGTCTCGTACATCAGGTACAGGCAGAAGGCGACGCCGAGCAGCGGGCCCACGGGGTAGAGCGGGACGCGGAAGCTGCGGCTGAGGCCCGGTTCGCGGCGGCGCAGGGCGATCACCGCGATGTTGACGACGGCCATGATGGCGAGCGTGCCGATGGTGCACAGGTTCATCACGGCGTCGAGGGAGGCGAAGGCCGCCGGGACCGCGAAGACGACCGCGACGATCAGCGTGCCCGCGACCGGGGTGGAGGTCTTCGGGTTCACCTTCTCGAAGACGCGCGGGATCAGGCCGTCGCGGGACATCGACATCAGGATGCGGGTCTGGCCGTACATCACCGCGAGGACGACGGAGGCGATGGCGACGACCGCGCCGAAGGCGATCACGCCGCCGCCGATGGCCGAGCCGGTGACCTCGTTGACGACGTACGACAGCGCGGCGGGGCGCCCGGCGACCTGCTTGCCGCCGATGGCGCCGATCGCGGCGAGCGCGACCGCGCAGTACAGCAGGGTGACGATGCCCATGCAGACCATGATCGCGACCGGGATGTCCCGGCGCGGGTTCTTGGCCTCCTCACCGGCGGTGGTGATGGCGTCGAAGCCGATGTAGGAGAAGAACGCGGCCGTGGTGCCCGCGCCGATGCCGCCGAGTCCGGCCGGGGAGAACGGGGTGAGGTTGCCGTCCTTGAAGGCGCTGTAACCGATCACGCAGAAGGCCAGCAGGATGACGAGCTTCACGGCGGCCATGGCGGCCGTCGCGCGGGCGCTCTCGCGCACCCCGCGCACCAGCAGTACGGAGGCCATGGCGATGACGATCACGGCCGGGAGGTTGATGATCCCGCCATCGCCGGGCCCGGCGGACAGGGCGGCCGGAAGCTGCACACCGGTGAGGCTGTGCAGCAGTTCGTTGACGTACTGGCTCCAGCCGACGGCGACGGCCGAGATCGAGACGCCGTACTCCAGCAGCAGGCACCAGCCGACCAGGAACGCGGTGGACTCGCCCAGACCGGCGTAGGCGAAGGAGTACGAGGAGCCGGAGACCGGGATCGCGCCGCCCAGCTCCGCGAAGGAGAAGGCGGTGAAGACACAGGTGATCGCGGCGAGGACGAAGGAGACGACGACGGCCGGGCCGGCCTGGGCCACGGAGTCGGAGAGACCGACGAAGATGCCGGTGCCGACGATGGCGCCGACGCCGAAGCAGATGAGCTGGAAGAGGCCCATCGTGCGCTTCAGGCCGTGTCCCTCGCGGTCGGCGCCGGACTCGGCGACCAGCAGGTGCGGGGACTTGATGCGGGGAGCGGGCATGCGGGTGGTGCTCGTTTCTGGTGGTGCGGGCGACCGGGATGAGGTCGCGGCGACGGCCGGAATGGGTGGTTCCGGGCCGTCGGCCAGGATAGGCGCTGGTCGGCGGGGTGGACCAGGGTTTATCGGGCGAGTGTGGCGACCAGCACCGCCTTGATGGTGTGCAGACGGTTCTCGGCCTCGTCGAAGACGATCGAGTGCGCGGACTCGAAGACCTCGTCGGTGACCTCCAGCGCGTCCAGACCGTAGATCTCGTGGATCTCGCGGCCGACGCGGGTGCCGAGGTCGTGGAAGGCCGGCAGGCAGTGCAGGAA
This sequence comes from Streptomyces sp. NPDC053069, assembly GCF_044546895.1. Classification (NCBI taxonomy): domain Bacteria; kingdom Bacillati; phylum Actinomycetota; class Actinomycetes; order Kitasatosporales; family Streptomycetaceae; genus Streptomyces; species Streptomyces sp. NPDC053069. Next base: position 62,719 of record NZ_JBITZN010000012.1, read on the forward strand.
CTTCACGTCCGGGTTGCCGGTGGCGCGCAGGACGTCCATGGTCACGGCGTACGGCGCGAGGGCCTTGATCCGCTCGGCCCAGACCTCCTTGGGCTCGCCCATGGAGACCCAGACGTCGGTGACGACGAAGTCGACGCCCGCGACACCCTCCGTGACGTCCTCGGTGAGGGTGATCCGGGCGCCGCTGGAGGCGGCCAGCTGCTGGGCGCGGTCGACGACGTCCTGGGCGGGCCAGTAGCTCCGGGGCGCGACGATCCGCACGTCCATGCCGAGCAGCGCACCGGTGACCAGGTAGGAGTTGCCCATGTTGAAACGGGCGTCGCCGAGGTAGGCGTAGGTGATCTGCCGGAGCGGCTTGGGGCTGTGCTCGGTCATGGTGAGCACGTCGGCGAGCATCTGGGTGGGGTGCCAGTCGTCGGTGAGGCCGTTGTAGACGGGTACGCCGGCGTGCGCGGCCAGCTCCTCGACCTTGGCCTGGCTGTCCCCGCGGTACTCGATGGCGTCGAACATCCGGCCGAGCACCCGGGCGGTGTCCTTCACGGACTCCTTGTGCCCGATCTGCGAGCCGGACGGGTCGAGGTAGGTGGTACGGGCGCCCTGGTCGGCGGCGGCGACCTCGAACGCGCAGCGGGTGCGCGTCGACGTCTTCTCGAAGATCAGGGCGATGTTCCGGCCGCGCAGATACGGCGTCTCGGTCCCGGCCTTCTTGGCGGCCTTCAGCTCGGCCGCCAGCTCGACCAGCCCGCGGAACTCGTCTTCGGTGAAGTCGAGCTCCTTGAGGAAGTGGCGGCCGCCGAGGACGGTCGGGACTGTCGCCATGGGGGCGCTCCAGGGGTACGACTGCAGGGGACTCTGGAAGTCTATACGACGCTCCACATTTCTATACAGCGTCCCGCTCCACGGGACAGCTCATGCACCGGGGGCCGCCCCGGCCCCGGCCCAGCTCGCTGCCCGGGATCTCGATCACCTCGATGCCCTGCTTGCGCAGATGGGTGTTGGTGGTCGAGTTGCGCTCGTAGGCGACGACGACCCCCGGTTCGACGGCGAGGACGTTGCAGCCGTCGTCCCACTGCTCGCGTTCGGCGGCGTGCACGTCCTGGGTGGCGGTCAGCACCCGGATCTCGCCGAGGCCGAGGGCGGCGGCGATCGCCCGGTGCATGTGCTCCGGCGGATGGTCGGTGACCTTCAGCTCCTTCTCGCCGACCCCCGGCTCGATGGTGTACGAGCGCAGCATGCCGAGCCCGGCGTACTGAGTGAAGGTGTCAGCGTCGACCATGGTCATCACGGTGTCGAGGTGCATGAAGGCGCGCCGCTTGGGCATGTCGAGCGCGACGATCGTGCGTGCCGAGCCGGCCGCGAACAGCTTGTGCGCCAGCATCTCCACGGCCTGCGGGGTGGTGCGCTCGCTCATGCCGACCAGGACGGCGCCGTTGCCGATCACCAGGACGTCGCCGCCCTCGATGGTGGAGGGGTAGTCCGCCTGCCCCTCGGACCAGATATGGAACGCCGTGTCACGGAAGAGCGGATGGTGGCGGTAGATCGCCTCGAAGTGGACGGTCTCCCGCTGCCGCGCGGGCAGCCGCATGGCGTTGATGGCGACCCCGTCGTAGATCCAGGCGGAGGTGTCGCGGGTGAAGAGGTGGTTGGGCAGGGGGTCCAGGAGGAAGTCGTCGAGGTCCATCACGTGGAAGCGGACGGAGGTCGGCTCCGCGTGCGCGTGCAGGAACTCCCGCTTGGTCATGCCGCCCACGAGCGCCTCGGCCAGCTCACGTGCGGGCAGGGCCGCGAAGGCGGCGCGCAGATGGTCGGTGGCGAGGGGGCCGTACTCCTTCTCGTGGAAGACCCGGTCGAGGACGAGCGTGCGGGCCTCGGGGATCTCCAGGGTTTCGGTGAGCAGGTCGCCGAAGAGGTGGACGGCGACCCCGCGGTCGCGCAGGACGTCGGCGAACCCGTCGTGCTCGGCGCGCGCCCGGCGCACCCACAGCACGTCGTCGAAGAGGAGGGCGTCCTTGTTGCTGGGGGTGAGCCTTTTGAGCTCCAGATCGGGCCGGTGCAGGATCACGCGGCGCAGCCGCCCGGCCTCGGAGTCGACGTGGTAGGTCATGCCTCCATCCTGGCCGCCACCGACCGCCTTCACGCCCTTCTCGACCGTTTCCGCCGCTTCCTGTTTTCGTCGGATCGAGGAGAAGCGGTCCGGGGGACACCGGAGTGTCCCCCGACCCGCGGCCGGATCGCGCCTACAGGCGGGGATCCACCGGCTCCGACTCCAACGCCAGCACCCCGAACACCGCCTCGTGCACCCGCCACAGCGGCTCTCCGTCGGCGAGCCGGTCCAGGGCCTCCAGGCCGAGGGCGTACTCGCGCAGGGCGAGGGACCGCTTGTGGTTCAGGAACCGCTGCCGGAGCCGCGCGAGGTTGTCCGGCCGGGTGTACTCGGGACCGTAGATGATCCGCAGGTACTCGCGGCCACGGCACTTGATGCCGGGCTGCACCAGCCGCCCGTCCTGGTTCCGGACCAGCGCGCCGACCGGCTTGACGACCATGCCCTCGCCGCCGCGGCCGGTCATCTCCAGCCACCAGTCGACGCCGGCGCGCACCGACTCCGGATCACCGGTGTCGACGTACAGCCGCCGGGTGGTCTGCAGCAGTCCGGTGCCGTCGTGCTCCACCAGCCGGTCGAGCAGCGCCAGTTGCTCGTCGTGCGGCAGCGCGGCGAGGCTGCGGCCCTGGACGGCCAGCAGCTGGAAGGGCGCGAGGCGTACGCCGTCCAGGCCGTCCGTGGGCCAGCAGTAGCGGCGGTAGGCGGCGGTGAACGCGGCGGCGTCCGCGGCGCGCTCCCGCTGCCGGTCCAGCAGGCCGCTCACGTCCGTGCCGCGTGCGGCGGCGGTCTCCAGGGCGGCCAGCGCCGCCGGGAACGCCGCGCCGGACGCGGCACCCACGGCCGCGTACTGGCTGCGCAGCAGACCCGACGCCTTCAGCGACCACGGCATCAGCTCGGCGTCCAGCAGCAGCCAGTCGGAGGCCAGTTCGTCCCAGAGACCGGCGTCCGTGATCGCCGAGCGCAGCCGGCCGAGGATCTCCTCGGTCACCTTCTCGTCGTCGAAGAACGGGCGGCCGGTACGGGTGTAGAGGGACCCGGTGGGACCCTCCACGCCGAAGCGCTTCCGTGCCGCCTGCGCGTCCCGGCACACCAGGGCCACGGCCCGTGAGCCCATGTGCTTCTCCTCGCACACGACCCGCTCGACCCCGTCTGCCGCGTACTGCGCGAAGGCCTCCTGCGGGTGCTCCAGGTAGCCGTCGATCCGGGAAGTCGCCGTCGGCGCCATGGTCGGCGGCAGATACGGCAGCAGGCGCGGGTCCGTCGCGAAGCGGCTCATGACCTCCAGGGCCGCCGCCGCGTTCTCCTCACGGACCGCCACCATGCCCGCGTGCCGGGTCTCCACGGCCCTGCGGCCGTGCACGTCCGCCAGGCTCAGCGGCCGGCCGTCCTGTCCGCCGGGCGCCTCGGTGCGCAGCGGACGCGTCGGCTCGTACCACACCCGCTCGGCCGGTACGTCGGCCAGCTCGCGCTCCGGCCAGCGCAGCGCGGTCAGTTTGCCGCCGAAGACCGCGCCGGTGTCCAGGCAGATGGTGTTGTTGAGCCAGGTCGCCTCGGGGACCGGGGTGTGGCCGTAGACCACGGCCGCGCGGCCCCGGTAGTCCTCCGCCCACGGGTAGCGCACCGGCAGCCCGAACTCGTCGGTCTCGCCGGTCGTGTCGCCGTACAGGGCGTGCGAACGGACCCGGGCCGAGGTACGGCCGTGGTACTTCTCGGGCAGGCCGGCGTGGCAGACGACCAGCTTGCCGCCGTCGAGGACGTAGTGGCTGACCAGGCCCGCCAGGAACCGTCGTACCCGCTCCTTGAACTCCTCGCTCTCGCCCTCCATCTGCGCGATGGTCTCGGCGAGCCCGTGGGTGTGCTGGACGTTGCGGCCCTTCAGGTAGCGGCCGTACTTGTTCTCGTGGTTGCCGGGCACGCACAGCGCGTTGCCCGTCTCGACCATCGACATCACCCGGCGCAGCACGCCCGGGGTGTCCGGGCCGCGGTCGACCAGGTCGCCGACGAAGACGGCGGTACGGCCCTCGGGGTGCACGCCGTCGGTGTAGCCCAGCTTGGCGAGCAGCGCCTCCAGTTCGGCGGAGCAGCCGTGGATGTCGCCGATGATGTCGAAGGGCCCGGTGAGGTGGGTGAGGTCGTTGAACCGCTTCTCGGTGACGACGGTGGCGTGCTCGGCCTCCTCGGGGCCGCGCAGGACGTGCACCTTGCGGAAGCCCTCGCGCTCCAGGTGCCGCAGGGAGCGGCGCAGTTCGCGGATGTGCCGCTGGATGACCCGGCGGGGCATGTCGGCACGGTCGGTGCGGGCCGCGTTGCGCTCGGCGCACACCTCCTCGGGCATGTCCAGCACGATGGCGATGGGCAGTACGTCGTACTTCTTGGCCAGCTCGATCAGCTGACGGCGGGCGTCCTGCTGCACGCTGGTGGCGTCCACGACGGTGCGGCGGCCGGCGGCCAGCCGCTTGCCGGCGATGTAGTGCAGGACGTCGAAGGCGTCCCGGGTCGCGCTCTGGTCGTTCTCGTCGTCGGAGACGAGACCGCGGCAGAAGTCCGAGGAGATCACCTCGGTCGGCTTGAAGTGCCGGCGCGCGAACGTGGACTTGCCGGAGCCGGAGGCGCCGACGAGGACCACGAGGGAGAGGTCGGTGACGGGCAGGATCCGCCCCTGGTGCTGTGTTGCCCCGGTCATGCCGCCTTCACCTCCTTCTCGGTCTCGATCATGAACACTGCCATCTGGGTGGGCGGGCCCACCTCGGGGTCGTCCGGTCCGACGGGCGCGAACTCCACGTCGTAGCCGTGCCGTCCGGCCACCGTCCGCGCCCAGGTGCGGAACTCGTCGCGGGTCCACTCGAAGCGGTGGTCGCCGTGCCGTGCATGCCCGGCGGGCAGGGTCTCCCAGCGGACGTTGTACTCGACGTTCGGGGTGGTCACGAGGACCGTGCGGGGGCGGGCATGCCCGAACACGGCGTACTCCAGGGCAGGCAGCCGGGGCAGGTCGAGGTGTTCGATCACCTCGCTGAGCACGGCGGCGTCATAGCCCCTCAGCCGGTTGTCGGTGTAGGCGAGCGAGCCCTGCACCAGCTTGACGCGGGCCGCCTGTCGCTCCCCCATGCGGTCCAGCTTCAGCCGCCGGGAGGCGATGGTGAGCGCCCGCACGGACACGTCGACTCCGACGATCTCGGTGAACCGCACGTCCTTCAGCAGCTCCCGCACCAGCTCGCCCTGTCCGCAGCCGAGGTCGAGGACGCGGGCGGCACCGCGCTCGCGCAGGGCGGCGAGGATCGCCTCCCTGCGCTGAACGGCGAGCGGGGCCGGCTTCTCCTCCGTCTCCGTCTCCTCGGCGACCGCGTTGTCGATCTCCTCGACCTCGCTGTCGTCGGCCTCGGCCAGCCGCACCAGCTCCAGCCGCTCCATCGCCTGCCGGGTCAGCGACCAGCGGCGGGACAGGTACCGGCTGGTGATCAGCTTCTGCTCCGGGTGGGCGGGCAGCCAGCCCTCACCGGCCCGCAGCAGCTTGTCGACCTCGTCGGCGGAGACCCAGTAGTGCTTGGCGTCGTCGAGGACCGGCAGCAGGACGTACAGGTGACGCAGGGTCTCGGCGAGGGTCAGCGTCTCCGACTCCAGGACGAGGCGGACGTACCGCGAGTCGCCCCACTCGGGGAACTCGGTGTCGAGCGGGACCGGGTCGGCGGTCACGCTCCAGCCGAGCGGCTCGAACAGCCGTCGTACCAGCTCGGGGCCGCCGCGGGCGGGCAGGGCCGGGACCTCGACGCGCAGCGGCAGCGGCGTGGCCGCCCGCTCGGGGCGGGCGGTGCACACCCCGCGCAGGGCGCTGGAGAAGACGCCGCTCAGTGCGACCGCGAGCAGCGAGGAGGCCGCGTACGGGCGGTCGTTGACGTACTGCGCGAGCGCCGCGTCGGGCGCACCCCCGCGGCCCTTGCCCTTGCCCCGGCGGACCAGCGCGAGCGTGTCGATCTCCAGCAGCAGTGCGGCCGTGCAGCGCCGGTCGTCCGCCTCGGGGTAGAAGACGTGCGCCGTGCCGTGGGACGTGGAGAACCGCTGCGCCTTCTCGGGATGCTTGTGCAGGAGGAACCCCAGGTCAGTAGCCGGATTCCCGGCCGAGCCCGTGGTGGAGATCGTCAAGAACATGCCCCGAGTCTCCCGTCCCCACAGCCCGGTGACCACCGGATTTCGCACACCCCCACTCCCCCGGCTCCCCACGCCGGCCTCTTGGCAGCACCCCTCCCAGGGCTCCTACGGGTGGATCGCGGGCAGGACCTTCTCCGCGATGGCGAGGAGTGCGCTGTCGTCGGGGAGGGCTCCGGACGTGCTCCACACGGTCAGGTCGTAGTAGCCGCCGCGGTCCTTTTGGTCGAGGGCCACGGTCAGGGTCCGGGCCGGCGGGCCTTGTTCCACGGGTCCGCCGCTGGTTCCGCCGTCCCCGAGTCTGATCCTCAGCTTCATGGTGTGATCCGAGGAGAAGACCGCGGGCCGGCCGAGAACGGTACGCGTCTCGACTTTCTGCTCGCCCCCGATCCTCTTCAGCTTCACGTACTGGGCCATCGACAGCTCGTTGTAGGTGGCCGACAGATTCACGGTGTAGGTGTCGAACGCGATCTCGGCCTCCGGCTCGGCGACCCTCCCATCGGTCAGGGCAGCGGTGTTGTTGCTGCCGGAGGCCGTGGTCGCGGTCTCTGCGGGCGTACCGAGGAGCCGGGCGAGATCGGGCCGGTTGAGTGCCTTGCACAGCGCCTCGCCGGTCAGGGGACGGGGATCCTTCTTGTACACGTTCGGCAGTTTCTCGTGTTCCTCGCCCGCACAGGTGGCGGGCTGCGCCGTGTTGTCCTGGGACGGCAGCACGTGCGGAGCCAGCCACAGCGCGGCCCCGAACGCCCCGAACAAGGCCACGGCCGCAACGGCCTGCCCCCACGCGTTGGGCGCCTTCTCCACAGCGACCGGGGCCGGCTGCGGCACGGCCGCTGCCTGGAGCCGGGCCGAAGGCTGGGGCTGGGGCGCTGTGCCGGCCGCCGGCCCGGCTGCGGGAACCGGTGTGTTCGGGTTCCGGCGCGCGCGCAGCGCCCGGACCACCGTGTGGACGCGTATCGCGGTGAACACGAGGAACACCACACCGAGACCGGCCAGCATCCGGTCGTGGTCGCGGACCGCGAGGTACACGATGCGTACACCGAGAACGGATCCGACCACGATGAGCAGAGGCTCACGGACCCAGAACGGCAGCAGCCGCAGGAGGAAACCGAGCATCCGGTGATCTCAGCAGGGCCGGCCCCATCACGCTGTGGTGGAAGCCATAGTTCCGCGGTGACCACCGGTTTTCGTGAAGTACCCGTTATTTCGCGTGGCCGGTGATCGTCCGGGCCTTGCGTACCGCCCGTTCGTCGGTCGACCGCAGAGTGTCCAGCTTCTCCTTGTTCTTGCCGATGAGGGATTTCTGGATGTGCACTTCGAGGGCGTGCACGGCAGGCACGTAACCGGTGTCGAGCTTGCAACGGGCGTCGGCGGTCGCCGTCTCCTTCTCCTTGTCCGACGGCTTGCGGTGCCCGAACCAGTGGGAGTCGATGGAGGCCTTGTCCGGGTCGGAGTAGGAGAAACCCTTCTTCTTCATGCAGGCCGACCACGCACGGTCGGCCTTCTTCCAGGCCGGGTCCTTGGTCGCCTTCTTGTGGGACTCGTACCACAGCTCGAAGGCCAGGGAGTAATAGCCGGTGAGCTTGATGCCGTTGACCTTCGTCACCTTGGGCGGCGGGCCGTAGATCTTCCGCATCGCCTCCCCCAGGCACCCGCCCTCGGGAATGCGGTGGCCGTGGGCGAAGCGGCTGTCGCCGGATTCGAAGCTGCCGGTCAGCGCGGCGTACTGGTCGGCGGGCCACTCCTGGGGCTGGGCGGAGGCGTCCGGTTTCCGGTTGTGATAGCCGTGCTCGGACGCCAGATCGGGGTCGACGACTCCGTAGGGGCTGTCGTCACCGAACGTTCCCTCGTGCGGGAGCATTCCTTGCCGGACCGGGTAGGTCGACTCGACGGCCTTGGTGTCGAGGACCGCGAAGCCGGCGAAGCCGAGCCGGACCATGCACTGCTTGCCGAGGATCCACTGAGCGCTGCTGACGGCATTCGCGCCGTCCGAGGCGGGGTCCGGGACGTAGGCGTGCAGCGGGAACGCCGCCATGGTGTTGAGGCGGCCGGCCTCGTCTGCGGGGTCGTCGTGTTCGGCGAGCCGGCAGGCCGACAGGGCGAACAGGCCGGTGAGGACGAGAGGGAGGACTTTGCGCACCCGGCCATCCGACCAGTCCTGGATCACCGGCGCCGTGATGGAGCCCACAGTTCCCACACAGAACATCCACCGTTACGGCATAGTGATCAGCCGTCAACTGACCACTGACTCAAGGGGAATCATGACCTACGGCCACGGAGTCCGCGCCCGCAGACGAACCGTCGTCCTGGCGCTGGCGGGTGCGGTCCTGAGCACTGGGGTCCTCGCGGCCGCTCCCGCCCAGGCGGCCCCTGCACCGCAGGTGTCGGCCCAGGGCGCGTACGCGATGAATCCGGCCACGGGCACGACGCTGTTCGGCAAGGCACCGGACGCACAGCTGCGGACCGGGTCCACCACCAAGATCATGACGGCGCTGGTGGTGCTGTCGCAGCCGCACCTGGACCTCGGCCGCAAGGTGAAGATCAAGAAGGAGTACACCGACTACGTCATCGACCCGGCCACGCAGCAGCTGCGCTACTCCACCGCCCATCTGATCCTCGGCGACTCGATGAGCGTCCAGGACCTGCTGTACGGGCTGCTGCTGCCCTCGGGCTGCGACGCGGCCTACGCGCTCGCCGACACCTACGGCACGGGGTCGACGACGGCCCAGCGGACCAAGTCGTTCATCGCCAAGATGAACAGCAAGGCCCGGGAACTGGGCCTGACCAACACCTACTTCGACTCCTTCGACGGGGTGTCCAACGGCAACAACCACGCCTCGCCGCGCGACCTGACCAAGCTGGCCGCGACCGCGCTGAAGAACAAGACGTTCAAGAAGGTCGTCGGCACCCCGCTGTACAAGGACATGAAGTCCTACCGGCCGGGCGGCGGGACACACGCGATGGACCCGTGGAAGAACAGCAACACGCTGCTCAGCACCTACCGGGGCGCGATCGGTGTGAAGACCGGCTCCGGCCCGGAGGCGCAGTTCTGCCTGGTGTTCGCGGCGACCCGCGGGGGCCGGACGGTCGTGGGCACGATCCTCGCCGACACCTCGGCGGACCAGCGCTTCACGGACGCCGCGAAGATCCTCGACTACGGCTTCGCACAGCGCGGCTGACCCGGGTGGTGGCCGCCGCCGGGCACGGCGACGGCCTCCCCCGCCCGGGCAGGGTCAGGACAGCTGGGACTGCACCTGCGCCGAGATCAGCTCCAGGTGGTCCAGGTCGTCGAGGTCCAGCATCTGCAGATAGATCCGCCGGGAGCCGATCGCGGCGTACCGGCCGATCTTGTCGACGACCTCGGCCGGCGAGCCGGCCAGGCCGTTGGCCTTCAGCTCGTCCACCTCACGGCCGATCGCGGCGGCGCGCCGGGCGACCTCCCGGTCGTCCCGGCCGACGCACACCACGAGCGCGTTCGAGTACGTCAGCGCGTCCGCGCCGCGGCCCGCCTCCTGGGCGGCGGCCCGCACCCGGCCGAACTGCCGCTCGCTGTCCTCGACGGAGGCGAACGGGATGTTGAACTCGTCGGCGTACCGGGCGGCCAGCCGCGGCGTGCGGGTCGCGCCGTGGCCCCCGATGAGCACCGGGACCTTCTGCTGGGCGGGCTTGGGCAGCGCGGGCGAGTCGGTCAGGTCGTAGTACGCGCCGTGGAAGTCGAAGGTCTTGCCGACCTCGGTGGCCCACAGCCCGGTGACGATCGCGAGCTGCTCCTCCAGTCGCGCGAACTTCTCCTTCGGGAACGGGATGCCGTACGCCTTGTGCTCCTCCTCGAACCAGCCCGCGCCGAGGCCCAGCTCCACCCGGCCGCCGGACATCTGGTCGACCTGGGCGACCTGGATGGCGAGCACGCCGGGCAGCCGGAAGGTTCCTGCAGTCATCAGGGTGCCGAGGCGGATGCGCTTGGTCTCGCGGGCCAGGCCGGCCAGCGTGATCCAGGCGTCCGTGGGACCGGGCAGGCCGTCGGAGCTGCCCATGCGCAGATAGTGGTCGGAGCGGAAGAAGGCGTCGAAGCCCAGGTCCTCAGTGGCCTTCGCCACGGTGAGCAAGGTGTCGTAGGTGGCCCCCTGCTGGGGCTCGGTGAAGATTCGAAGGTCCATACATCCATCCTGCACGCCGCACACCGTGTCCACCTCGCCGGTACCGCCGGGCACGGCCGTCCCCGGTCGGGTGAAAACCACCCGCCCACAGGGCCCCGTCCTCAAACGCCCGACGGACTGTTCCGGTTGCCGTCCTCCTGTAACGCCTCCTCCCGTGCCGCCAGCTTGCGCAGCATCTCCAGGACGCGGTCACGGGACTCGTCGGCCGCGTCGATGGCCTCCATGCACTGCCAGTACGTCGTCTCGTCGGCCGCGGCGCTGGCCACGCCGACCAGGGCCATGCCGACCTCGCCGAGCAGACCCCCGAGGCACAGCAGCGTCTCGCGGGCGTCGTCCAACTCGGTGAGCTGGGCGGCGCGCAGATCGCCCAGGTCCAGTTCGGGCGGATCCAGGACTCCGCAGCCCCGGCCCGCCAGCTCGGTCAGGCCGAGCGCCTCGCCGCGCAGCTCCGGCGGCCCGGAGACCGCGAGCCGGCTGCCGATCGCCTGGGCCACGGCCTGGGCCTGCCACACCTCCGCCATGATCTCGCCCGCGTCGGCGCCGCCCGCCAGGGCACGCCGGCTCGTGAGGATCAGCCGTATCGCATCCATGCGTCGCCCCCGTCCTTCCGCGTGCGTCCTCGCACGCCCACTGGAACTCCCTTGTCCACTACCCAGAGTGAGGGTGCATGGGACGAAAAACCAGAGGTAGACGGAAATCTGTGGACAACAATTCGGATTCGACCGGCGATTTGACTGCGGAGAGTAATAACGGAGTTCAGCCCTCCGGCAGTTCGCGCCCCTCGGAGCCGCCCTCCGCGCCCGACACCGGAAAGCGCTGTTCATTGCGGTCGATCTTGGCGGACAGGGCGGCCAGCGGATCGATGCCGAGCACGTCGCAGAACTGCAGGAGATAGGCAAGGACATCGGCGACCTCGTCCGTCACGCGGTGTGCGGTGCCCGGGTCGGCCATCACCCGGGCCGACTCCTCCGGGGTCAACCACTGGAAGATCTCGACCAGTTCGGAGGCCTCCACCGAGAGCGCGGCGGCCAGGTTCTTGGGGGTGTGGTAGGGCTGCCAGTTCCGCGCGGCCGCGAACTCGGCGAGCCTGCGCTGGAGTCGGGCCAGGTCGAGAGGTTCGGTCACGCGTCCAGGTGTACCACTGTGACGCCCTCGGCCCCGGCCGCCCAAGAGGCGTCGCTCACCGCGCCCACGCACCGGATGTGCCCCCGCTCGCCCATCCGGACGGCCGTCCGCAGCAGTTCCCGGCGCTGGGCCGGGTCGAGGCAGCGGTCGAAGCCGTCGGTGAGGACGGTGAGGGTGCGCAGCGCGTCGGGCACCTCGCCGGGCGCGTCCAGGTCCAGGACACCGGGCCCGGTCAGCAGGACCAGCGTCAACGCGAGATAGCGCAGCTCGCCGTCGCCGAGCCGGGCGAGTTCGGTGCGGGGGCCCGCGCCGCGGTCGAGCAGCGCCCGTACCGTGCCGTCCGGCAACGGTTCGGCGACCACGTCGGTCACCGGGCCGGTGCAGCCCGCGCCCAGCGCCTCGACCAGCAGACCGTGCCGGCGGGCGCACTCCGCGCGGGTGCGCCACAGCACGTCGGCGAGGTTGTCGCAGCCGGGCAGCAGCCGGCCGGAGCCGGTGCGGACGGGGGTGCGCATGCCCTCGGGGCGGGGATCGCAGGGGAAGACGGAGCGCAGGGCGACCACCATCTGCTCGGCGGCGGCGAGCACCTGGCGCTGTCCGTCCGTCTTGCCGGCTACGCGCAGCGGCAACAGGGCGGTGCCGAGGCGGTCGTCGGGCAGCGGGGCGCGGGTCACCGGGGCGGCACCCGCGGTGTGCCAGGCGGCCTGGACGGTACCGCGCCCGGGGTCGCGCAGCGCGGTCTCCAGCAGGACGACGCCGCCCGCGGTCAGCCGCTCCCCCACGATCCTGAGGTCCGGTTCGGCCTGTACGGCGACATCGAGCCGGACCGGCCCCTCGGCGCCGTCGGCCGTACACCCGATCCGGAAGCCCCTTCGCCCTCCGGCGTCGGGGCGCGCCCCCTGCGGCACACAGGCCACCGGGTCCGGGAACACCTCGTAGAGCGAGGCTCCGCCGCCGAGCCGGGCGAGCGCCCCGTACGCCGCGAGCGCGGTCGTCTTCCCCGCGCCGCTGGGTCCCGCGAACAGGGTGACGGACCCCAGCGGGAACCCGGCCCGCCGGTGCCCGGCGAAGGCCGACAGCCGCAACTCGGTGATCCGGGCACGCACATCGGGGGGCTCGCGGGTCTCGCGGCTCTGCGCGGGGACGGTCGCGACGGACGCGTCGGCCGCCGGCGGTTCGGCGGACACGGAGGGCACGGAGGGCACGGCCATGCCCGGACCGTAGTCCCGGCCCATCCGCCGAACCGTTTCCTGTCCGGCACCTTCCTACGATCGGGCGATCGGACAGGCACAAACGGCACCGGGGCCACTCGGTCGAGTGACAGCGGCCAAGGGCCGTTCGATCCCACCGGACACACCGCCCCTGCACATCCGCAGTCGCCGCCACGCCGCGACCGCGCTGCCGCACCACAGCCGCCACCTGGCTGCCACCGTGCCGCCCCATCACAGCCGCCACCGCGCCACAACTGCCACCAGGCCGCCGAGGGGAAGGCGACCGTGGTCGACGGCGCGGAGGCGTTCGACCCGGCCTCCTCGTCAGCCGGCACGGCGGCGCTCATCCGGCCGCGCGACCGGCAAGGCCCGTGCCCCACAGGTCACTGCGAAGAGCGCGGGCTCAGCCGCCAGAGGTGCCGCGCCCGACAACCGGAGGCACCCGTGTTCAGCCGCCGAAGGCACACGCGCCCAATGGCCGAAGACAGCCCCGCTCAACCGCCGCAGACGCCGTCGCCCCAACCGCCGGAGGCACACGTGCTCGACCGCCGAAGACGCCCTCGCCCACACCCCGAAGACACCCTCACCCGTACCGCCGGAGGCGTTCTCAGCCGCCCGACACCCCGACGCCCTCCATCAGCCCGCTGACCTCCGTGCCCGGTGGGGTGAGGAGGAACACATTGCGGTCGACGCGGTGCATTCCGCTGCCCAGGCCGAAGACCACGCCCGTGCTGAAGTCGAGGACGCGCTTGGCGACCTCGGTCTCCGCGCCGGTCAGGTCGAGCAGGACCGGCGCGCCGGCCATCAGGGTCTCGGCGACCTCCCGGGCGTCCGCGAACACATTGACCCGCAGGACCACGAACCTTCGCCGGGTCTCGGTCTCGGCGTCCGGCAGCGAGCGGTGGTTCACCGCGGACGGCCAGGCGTCGCGGCCCCGCAGCGGCACGACCTGGGCGAGCCCTTCCCACTGTTCATCGGTGACGTCGTAGCGGCTCACCGGCTCCCCCCGACCTGACTCGCACTCATTGCCTGCACCAGCCAATTCTTACGCCAAGTCACCCGTTCGGCCCAACAACGACACACTGCGCGACAGCTCCGGCGCCCCGCGCCGCAAGCGAACCGCGACACATGTACGCTTACGCCCGCTTCTTACCGCGCTCATACCGTTCCCTTTACGCCCGGCCATGTGTCGGTCATCCACCCCCGCTAGCGTCCACTCCCGTGCACTTGGCAGAAACGCAGCAGGTGACACCCGGCCGGCGGACGCAGTCGGCGGTGTCCGCCCTCCCGGTTGCCCGCGCGGAGGTCCAAGGACCCCCCGCGCAGTGGCATCGCGTGCTCACCCTGCTCGCCGACGTCAGCCTGTTCATCGGGACGCGTACGGTGTGGACACAGGCGGCCACGCACCATCTGGTCCTCGCGGCCGCGATCTCGCTCTGTTACGCCTCGATCCTGGTGACCGGCGTGCTCGCCCTCACGGTCCGCCGTACGCGTTCGCTGGCCCGCCTGGACCTCGTGGTGCTGGGGACGGCGATCGTCCTCACGCTGTGCACCTGGGCGCTGAACCACGCCGGCGGCGACGAGGCGGTCCTCACGACACAGGCCGCGCACGAAATGGTGGGCGGGCACCAGCTGTACGACCACCCGTGGCCGTGGCTCTTCCGCCTCAAGGGCGTCGCCCTGACGGCGACGACGACCGGCGGTTACGACTTCACCTACGGCTATCCCCCGCTGACCCCGCTGATCACCGCTCCCTTCCTGTGGCTGGGCCACAACGGGGCACCGGCGACGGCGGCGGTGACGGTGGTGCTGATCGCGGGCACGGTCGTGCTGTGGCGGCTGCTGCCGACGCCCTGGCGCTCCGCGGCCACGATGCTCTGTCTGGGTTTCGGTTTCCTGCCGATGTACGCCCGTCAGGGCTATCCGGCGATCGTCGGTCTGGTCCTGCTGGTGCCGGTGGTGGTGCGCTGGCCGCAACTCGGCGCCGGGGGCCGGCTGGGCCCGGCCGGGATCGCGCGGGCCGCGTGCCTCGGCGCCGCGTGCGCGGCACAGCAACTGCCGTGGTTCGTCACGCCGTTCCTGCTGACCGGGATCTATGCCGTGCGCCGCGGTGAACTCGGCGGGCGTCAGGCCGCACGGGTGGTGCTGAGGATCCTCGGGATCGCGGTCCTCACCTGGCTGCTGATCAACGCGTATTTCATCGTGACCGAGCCGGGTCCGTGGCTGGGCGGCATCGCGCTGCCGCTGACCCAGGGCGCGGTGCTGCACGGCCAGGGCCTGGTGAGCATCTCGCTGTACTTCACCCACGGCAGCGACCGGCTCGACTGGTACGGCCACGCGAGCATGCTGCTGGCCGCGGCCCTGCTGGCCCTGTTCGCGCTGTTCGTCCGGCGGCTGGGTCCGGCCGCGACCGTACTGCCCTGGTGCGCCTTCTATGTGGCGACCCGCTCCCAGGACGGCTACTACCTGCTGATGACGCCGCTGTGGCTGGCGGCGGCGATCACGGCGCCGCTGTCGCACTTCTCGCGGGCCTGGCAGCCGCGGCCCCGGTGGCTGACCGGCACGCGCCGTCGGCCCGCCCTGGCCGCGGCCGTGGTGCTGCTGGTGGCACCGGCCCTGGTGAGCGCGACCCTCGCCGTGACGGGCAGGCCGCCGCTGCGGATGGACATCTCGGCGGTCCGGCGCCCGTCCGCGCACACGGTCTCCGCGATGTCCGTGAAGGTGACCAACACCGGCGACGACCCGCTCACCCCGCACTACATGATCACCACGGGCCAGGGCATGAACCGGTACTGGACGCAGGTGCGCGGACCGGCCACGATTCCCGCCCACACGACGGCGACCGTCGAACTCCGGGCACCGTCCGGGAGGTTCCAGGTGCCGGCGAAGAAGAGCACCCGGCTGCGGCTGCGCGCGTTCACGGCGACCCCGCAGACGCTGTCCACGCGGGACGTGAAGCGGGCCGAACTCGACCCCGAGGGCTGACCTCAGGAGGCCGTGCGGGTGAAGCGGAGCCCGGCCGTCACCGTGGTCAGGCCGCGCATCATGCCCAACTGGTTCCAGCCCATGCCGAACTGCTCGCGGTCCACGGTGAACTCCGCCTCCAGGGTGACCGCGTCCGCGCTCGCGCCGGTCAGGTGCGCGGTGAGGCTCACGGGCCTGCTGACGCCCCGCACGGTCAGCTGACCGGTGATCCGCACGCCGTCGCCGTCGAGGCGGTCGGCGCCGCGGACGGCGAAGGTGATCTCCGGGTGGGTGCCGGCGTCGAGGAAGTCGGCCGAACGCAGATGGGTGTCGCGCTTGGCGTGCCGGGTGTCCAGGGAGGCGGCGTCCACGGTCACGGTGCCGGTGGCCGAGCCGTCGGGCCGTACCTCGCCCGCGCCTGTGACGGCGGTGAAGGCACCCTTCACGGTGACCAGGCCCCACAGGGTCTTGTGCCGCAGCGCCACGGTGGATGCGGCCGAATCGAGCTGCCAGGTGCCTGTCTGCACGGCGACGGTCATGGTCGTACTCCCGAGTCGAGTGGTTCAAATTTGGATGAGCAAGCGCCACGCTAGACGCTCATCCAAAATTGAACAACCTACTCGTCCAAATTTGGACCACAGGTAGACTCGCCTTCATGCACGACTCCGACGCGCCCCCTGCCGACCGGCCGCAATGCCCCGCCGCCGGCGCCGGCCTGCTCCCCGCCGAGCTGCGCGCTTGGATGATCCTGCTGGCCGCGACGGGCACCGTGGAACAGCGGCTGCGGTCGGTCGTGAAGGAGACCCTCGACGTCTCCCACGACGAGTTCCTGATCCTGTGTCTGCTGGCGGAACAGCCCCGCACGGGACTGCGCATGACGCAGGTCGCCGACCTCCTCGGCCGCCCCAAGACCCGGCTCACCTACCAGATCGCCTGCCTCCAGCGGGCGGGGCTCGTCACCCGCACGTCGGTGTGCGGCGACAGGCGCGGTGTGCAGGTCGCCCTCACCGACAAGGCCCGTGACCTGCTGAGCGAGAGCTCCGCCCTGCTCGCCGGGACCGTCCGGCAGGCCCTCGCCGACTCCATGGGCCCCGACCAGCGCGCGGCCATGTGCGCGCTCGTACCGGAGCTGCCGGACCCGGACGAGGAGCCCTCCGGCGACTGAGCGGCACAGGTCACAACCGCAAGGAGGGAAACCTCACAGCCCCTGCCCTGCACTCACTTGAGCATGCTGCCCTAGCATCCGAGCCATGACGGTCCTGCCTGACG
The DNA here is from genome assembly GCF_044546895.1 of Streptomyces sp. NPDC053069. Lineage (NCBI taxonomy): Bacteria > Bacillati > Actinomycetota > Actinomycetes > Kitasatosporales > Streptomycetaceae > Streptomyces > Streptomyces sp. NPDC053069. The sequence continues at coordinate 79,686 of NZ_JBITZN010000012.1, forward strand.
ACGGGCTCTCACTGGCCGCCGAGTTCCCTGACGCGACACACGAGCAGTGGCAACGCCTGGTCGAGGGTGTGCTGCGCAAGTCGGGCAAGGAAGTCTCGGGTGAGGCAGCTGAGGACGCTCTGTCCACGACGCTTGAGGACGGGCTGCGCACCCGGCCCCTCTACACCGCGCGCGACGCCGCGCCCGACCCCGGCCTGCCCGGCTTCGCCCCCTATGTACGCGGCACCCGCCCCGAGGGCAACACCGCGGGCGGCTGGGACGTACGGCAGCGGCACACCGCCCTCACTGAGGACGCCGTCCTGGCCGACCTGGAGAACGGCGGCACCTCGCTGTGGCTCGTGCTGGGCGAGGGCGGCATCCCGGTCGACGCGCTGGGCCGGGCGCTGGAGGGCGTGTACCTCGACCTGGCGCCGGTCGTCCTGGACGCGGGACGGGACACCGAGCAGGCGGCCGGGACCTTGCTGCGGCTGTACGCGGACAAGGGCGTCGACGCCAAGGCCGTACGCGGCAATCTGGGCGGCGACCCGCTGGGGTACGAGGCCCGCACCGGCACCCCGCTGGACTTCGCGCCGTACGCGGCCCTCGCCGCGCGCTGCGCCGAGCAGTACCCCGGGCTGCGCGCCCTCACCGTGGACGCGCTGCCGTACCACGAGGCGGGCGGCTCGGCCGCGCAGGAGCTCGGTGCCTCGCTCGCCACCGGCGTGGCGTATCTGCGGGAGCTCACCGAGGCGGGGCTGAGCGCCGCACAGGCCGCGGGACAGCTGGAGTTCCGTTACGCGGCCACCGCCGACCAGTTCCTCACCATCGCCAAGCTGCGTGCCGCGCGCCGGCTGTGGGCCCGGGTCGCCGAGGTCTGCGCGGTTCCGGGCGCGCAGGTGCAGCACGCGGTGACCTCGCCGGTGATGATGGCCCGCCGCGACCCGTGGGTGAACATGCTCCGCACGACGGTCGCGACGCTCGCCGCCGGGGTCGGCGGCGCCGACTCCGTGACCGTGCTGCCGTTCGACCACGCGCTCGGCCTGCCCGACGCGTTCTCCCGGCGGATCGCGCGCAACACCTCCACGATCCTCATCGAGGAGTCCCACCTGGCCCGGGTCATCGATCCGGCGGGCGGCTCCTGGTACGTGGAGCGGCTGACCGACGAACTCGCGCAGGCGGCCTGGCAGTACTTCCGGACGATCGAGCGCGACGGCGGTCAGGCGGCCGTACTGCGCTCCGGCCGGCTGCGCACCGACCTCGCGACGACCTGGGCGGAGCGCTCCAAGAAGCTCGCCAAGCGGCGCGAACCCATCACCGGCGTCAGCGAGTTCCCGCTTCTCGCCGAGAAGCCGGTGGAGCGCGAGCCCGCGCCCGAGCCGCCGTCCGGCGGTCTGCCGCGGGTGCGCCGCGACGAGGCGTACGAGGAGCTGCGCGCCCGTTCCGACGCCCACCTGGCGAAGACCGGCGCCCGCCCGCGCGTCTTCCTCGCGACGATGGGCTCGGCCGCCGCGTACACCGCGCGCGCGACGTTCGCCTCGAACCTCTTCCAGGCGGGTGGCATCGAGCCGGTCACCGAGGGCCGCTTCGAGGACAGCGGCGCCACCGAAGCCGTGCTGTGCTCCAGCGACGCCCTGTACGCCGAACAGGCCGAGCAGACCGCCGAGTCGCTGCGTGCGGCGGGCGCCCGGCACGTGTTCCTCGCCGGCCGCCCGGCCGAGTACTCCGGCATCGACTCGTACGTCTTCGCGGGCTGCGACGCCGTGGCCGTGCTGTCCGCGACCCTCGACCGCATGGGAGTGTCCTGATGGGAATCCCCGACTTCGCCGGCATCGAGCTGGGGACGCCGGTCGCCGACGGCAGTGCCGACGAGTGGCATGCGGCGACCGGCGGCGAGAAGCAGGTGTGGGAGACCCCGGAGGGCATCGGGGTCAAGCCGCTGTACACCGGCCGTGACCTGGAGGGCCTGGACTTCCTGGGGACGTACCCCGGTGTCGCGCCGTATCTGCGCGGCCCGTACCCGACGATGTACGTCAACCAGCCCTGGACGATCCGCCAGTACGCGGGCTTCTCCACCGCCGAGGAGTCCAACGCCTTCTACCGGCGCAACCTGGCGGCCGGTCAGAAGGGCCTGTCGGTCGCCTTCGACCTGCCCACGCACCGGGGCTACGACAGTGACCACCCGCGTGTGACCGGCGACGTCGGCATGGCGGGCGTGGCCATCGACTCCATCTACGACATGCGGCAGCTGTTCGACGGGATCCCGCTGGACAGGATGACCGTGTCGATGACGATGAACGGCGCCGTGCTGCCGGTGCTCGCGCTGTACATCGTGGCGGCGGAGGAGCAGGGCGTACCGCCCGAGAAGCTGGCCGGGACCATCCAGAACGACATCCTCAAGGAGTTCATGGTCCGCAACACCTACATCTATCCGCCGAAGCCGTCGATGCGGATCATCTCCGACATCTTCGCGTACACCTCGCAGCGGATGCCCCGCTACAACTCCATCTCCATCTCCGGCTACCACATCCAGGAGGCCGGCGCGACGGCGGACCTGGAGCTGGCGTACACGCTCGCGGACGGTGTGGAGTACCTCCGGGCGGGCCGGGAAGCGGGCCTGGACGTGGACGCGTTCGCGCCGCGCCTGTCCTTCTTCTGGGCGATCGGCATGAACTTCTTCATGGAGGTCGCGAAGCTCAGGGCGGCCCGGCTGCTGTGGGCCAAGCTGGTCTCCCAGTTCGAGCCGAAGAACACCAAGTCCCTGTCGCTGCGTACCCATTCGCAGACGTCGGGCTGGTCGCTGACCGCGCAGGACGTGTTCAACAACGTCACGCGTACGGCCGTGGAGGCGATGGCGGCGACCCAGGGCCACACCCAGTCGCTGCACACCAACGCCCTCGACGAGGCCCTCGCCCTGCCGACCGACTTCTCGGCGCGCATCGCCCGCAACACCCAGCTGCTCCTCCAGCAGGAGTCGGGCACCACCCGGGTCATCGACCCGTGGGGCGGCAGCGCCTATGTGGAGCGACTGACGTACGACCTCGCGCGCAAGGCCTGGGCGCACATCCAGGAGGTCGAGCAGGCGGGCGGCATGGCACAGGCCATCGACGCCGGCATCCCGAAGCTGCGCGTGGAGGAGGCCGCGGCCCGCACGCAGGCGCGGATCGACTCGGGCCGTCAGCCGGTGATCGGCGTGAACAAGTACCGCGTGGAGAACGACGAGGCGATCGAGGTCCTCAAGGTCGACAACTCCTCCGTGCGCGCCCAGCAGATCGAGAAGCTGCGGCGGCTGCGCGCGGAGCGGGACGAGCAGGCCTGTCAGGACGCCCTGGACGCGCTCACGCGGGCGGCCGACGGCAAGGAGAACCTGCTGGAGCTGGCGGTGCGCGCGGCCCGCGCCAAGGCGACGGTCGGTGAGATCTCCGACGCCCTGGAGAAGGTGTACGGCCGGCACGCGAGCCAGATCCGTACGATTTCCGGTGTGTACCGCAACGAAGCAGGCCAGTCCCCGTCCGTGGACCGCACCCGTGCCCTGGTGGACGCCTTCGAGGAGGCCGAGGGGCGCCGGCCGCGCATCCTGGTCGCCAAGATGGGCCAGGACGGCCACGACCGCGGCCAGAAGGTGATCGCCACCGGCTTCGCCGACCTCGGCTTCGACGTCGACGTCGGCCCGCTGTTCCAGACGCCCGAGGAGGTCGCCCGGCAGGCGGTCGAGGCGGATGTGCACGTGGTCGGGGTGTCGTCACTGGCCGCCGGTCACCTCACGCTCGTACCGGCGCTGCGCGAGAAGCTCGCCGAGGAGGGCCGCGAGGACATCATGATCGTGGTCGGCGGGGTGATTCCGCCGCAGGACGTGCCGACGCTGTTGGAGATGGGCGCCGCGGACGTGTTCGGGCCCGGGACGGTGATCCCGGACGCGGCCTACGACCTGGTGCAGCGCCTGTCGGCCGACCTCGGCCACGACCTGTAGCCCCCGCATGGCTGCGATCGATCTCGACACGTATGTGAAGGGCGTGCTCGACGGCAGGCGGGCCCTGGTGGCCCGCGCCATCACGCTCGTCGAGTCCACCCGGCCGCAGCACCGGGCGCTGGCGCAGGAGTTGCTCACCGAGTTGCTCCCGCACAGCGGCCGGGCGCGGCGGATCGGTGTGAGCGGGGTGCCGGGTGTCGGCAAGTCGACGTTCATCGACGCGTTCGGCACGCTGCTGACCTCGCTCGGCCATCGCGTCGCCGTCCTCGCGGTCGACCCTTCCTCGACCCGCACCGGCGGCTCGATCCTCGGCGACAAGACGCGCATGGAACGCCTGGCGGTCGACCCGGCGGCCTTCGTCCGGCCCTCCCCCAGCGCGGGCACGCTGGGGGGCGTCGCGAAGGCCACCCGGGAGTCGATGGTGGTGATGGAGGCGGCGGGCTACGACGTGATCCTCGTCGAGACCGTCGGCGTGGGCCAGTCGGAGACCGCGGTCGCCGACATGGTCGACTCCTTCCTGCTGTTGACGCTGGCCCGCACCGGGGACCAGCTGCAGGGCATCAAGAAGGGCGTTCTGGAGCTGGCCGACGTGATCGCCGTCAACAAGGCCGACGGTCCGCACGAGCACGACGCGCGGGCTGCGGCACGGGAGTTGGCGGGTGCGCTGCGGCTGATGCACGGCAAGGAGGCGTTCTGGACTCCGCCGGTGCTGCACTGCAGCGCCCGCGAGTCGACGGGCCTGGAGACGGTGTGGGAGCGCCTGGAGCAGCATCGCACCCTGCTCGACTCCACCGGGCGGCTGGCCGCCAAGCGACGCGATCAGCAGGTCGGCTGGACCTGGGCGATGGTCCGCGACGAACTGCTCGGCCGGCTGCACGCCGACCCGGCGGTGCGCGACGCCGCGCCCGGACTCGAACGGCAGGTGCGGGAGGGCCGGTTGACCGCGACCCTGGCGGCGGAACGCATCCTGGCGGCGTTCGAGGGCCGTACGACTCCCCCGGCCGGGGCCTGAGCGCCGGGTTTGAGCCAAAGGCCGGGCACATGGCGGTCCGGGCTTGGTCCCAGCGGCGGACGGTTGGTTAGCTTGGGTCGGGTTCGGGCCGCGAGCACAACGTGACGTGCCACGAGCTGTCTTCATCGGAAGGGGGTCAAGACAGTAAGTGAGGACAACCGGTGAATACGTCGCGTTGCAGCGCAGATGCCTGGCCATCCTGCGTGATCTCGGCGTACAGCGTTCCCTTCCCTTCGAAGCGATACGTGAGCGGGTGGAGGAGCTGAGGGGCCGCCCTCTCGTGCTCCGGGAACTGCCCGAGGAGGTCGCGGCGACCGGGGTCTGCGGGCTGTGGATGGGCACCGACAAGGCCGACTACGTCTTCTACGAGGCCCGGACCGCGCCTTTGCACCGGGAGCACATCATCCTCCACGAGATCGGCCATGTGCTCTGCGATCACCACCGGGGCATCACCAACAGAGCCGAGGACCTGGCCGGTCCGCTGGTCGGCGATCTCCAGCTCCAGCCGCACGTCGTCAACCGGATCATGGCCCGGACCAGCTACACGACCAGCGAGGAACAAGAAGCCGAGATGATCGCCAGTCTGATACAGAGCGCCGGGAAGCCCGGTCGCCCGGCCGGCCCCCTGGGGCGACTCGGTGCCTTCCTGGGAGTGACGGCCGTTGACAGCGACTGAGCTCGCGGACCACGTCGGAGTCTGCAGCGTCGTCGTCCTGTGGATCGCCCTGGTCTGGCGGGCGGGTCCCGCGCTGCGCCTGCCGAACCAGCGGGGACTGTGGCTCACGGTCTTCGCCGCGACCATCGCCATCACGCTCTTCCAGCCGAAGGTCGTGGCCCGCTGCGCGGCCCTCGGCATCGGCGCCCACACGGTCTCGCTGACCCGTAACCTGATCGGCGTGCTGAGCGCGGGCCTGGTGCTCCTCTTCATCGTCGACTCCACCCGGGCCCGGCACCAGCGTGTCACCGTGATCCTGGGCCTGGTGACGGCGCTGGGTTCGCTGCTCGCGCTGGACCTGCTCGGGGTCACTCGGACGACTGCCCCGGCGTCGGCCCAGGGTCCGGCCACCGCCTCGTCCCTGTACTGGTTGATCCTCGCCGTCTCCCATCTGGCCGGGGACGCCGCCGCCGTCGTCGTCTGCTGGCCGTACAGTCTGCGGACGGCCGACCGTGACCTCGTGTGGTCACTGCGGATGTTCGCGATGGGCAGCGTCCTGGCCCTGGTCTTCTGGTGCGGCTACCTCTACCACCTCTACGTGCCCGACCAGGACCTGCTGCCCTACCTGTCCGTGATCATCAGCGTGCACGGCTTCTTCCGCGCGGCCTCGCTGCTGGTGCCGACCGCGACCGCCCTCGCCCGGTCCATGGCGGCGCTGCGGACGGTCTGGCGGCTGTGGCCACTGTGGCGTGATCTGGTGGTCGCGGTCCCCCAGGTGGCCCTCGCCGGCCCGCAGCGCAGCCGGCTGCAGGCCGTGCTGCGTCCCCGCTCCTCGTGGTCGCTGCAGGCGCACCGGCAGATCATCGAGACGTACGACGCGCTCCTGGAACTGCAGCAGTACGTCCCGCCCCAGGCGTACGACACGGCGCACCGGCAGGCCGGCCGTGCGGGGATGCGGGGCGACCGCCTGGCCGCGGCGGCACTCGCCGGCGCGCTGGACGAGGCCCGGCGGGCCAAGCTCAGCGGCGCGCCGCCGTCCGACCCGCGCCCCCTGCCCGGCGTCGAACGCGGCAGCCCGGCGACACTTCTGGCGATCGCCAGGATGTGGCCGTCCCGCACCGGCCCGCTCCCCGCGGTGCCCGGCCCGCTGCGCGCCCAACGCCGCTGACCGGCAGCGGCGTCGGGCAGCACAGAGGGGGCACTGCCGCGGCAGGTGTCAGAGTCCGCTGCCGCCGCGCGGTGCGATGTGGTGGTCGAACGCGACGGTGCCGAGGTCGACGGCGGTGGCCCCGCCGTCGACGGTGAGCACCGCGCCGCTGACGAAGGACGCAGCGGGAGAGAGCAGCCAGCTGATCGCCTCGGCGACCTCACGCGGATCGCCCGGCCGGCCCATGGGCAGCAGCCTGGTCGCCTGCTCGTAGGCGGCCTCCATGCCGCCGTCCCCCAGGTCCGCCTCCTGTGCGAAACGCGCCATGCGCCGGTCGGCCATCTCGGTCCTGATCCAGCTGGGGCACACCACGTTGGCGCGCACCCCCTGCCGCCCGTAGTCGACGGCGACGGAACGGCACAGCTGCAGCAGGGCGGCCTTCGACGTGGCGTACGGGGCGTTGCTCGGGCCGTTGCGCAAGGCGGAGACCGACGCGACGCCGACCACCGCTCCCCGCGTCTGTACCAGGTGCGGCATCGCCGCGCGCAGGAGGAACATCGGACCGGTGACGTTCGTCCGCATGACGTTGTCCCAGTCCTCCAGCGACAGGTCCCCGGCGGTTCCGCCGCGCCCGATGCCCGCGTTGAGCACCAGCCCGTCGAGACGTCCATAGGTGTCCAGGGCCGCACGCACGAGACCGTCGACGGCGGCGGGGTCGCCCGCGTCGGACGGACACGCCAGTGCCCCGGTCTCCTTTTCGAGCCGCTGCAGCGGTTCGACCCGCCGTCCGGAGGCGACCACGTGGTGACCGCCCTCGCGCAGCAGCCGCGCGGTGGCTTCGCCAATGCCCGAGCCCGCGCCGGTCACGATGACAACTCGCTTGTCCGTCACTGTTCTTCGACCCTCTGTCCGAGATCACAAAACGGCTTCGATCGTAGACGGGGGCACAGATCGCGGGGTTCGCCACCGGCGATGTTCGGACAAGCGCGAGCGCGCGTCAGGTCAGCAAGCCGGCTCGGGTTGCGGTTCCGGTTGCCGCATCGGTGCGGCCGTCGGTTCCCAGAGTCTGGTGGTCCGCAGGTAGCCGTAGACCACCGAGGCCATTGCCAGGAGGAGAAGCGGCCCGGACACCCACGGATGTTCGGCCATCTCCACCGGCAGACAGCGGTACGACACCAGGAGCGCGGCGAACACCGTCGCTCCGTGGAGGACCAGCTGGATTCCCGACCGGTCCCAGCCGCGGCCGAGCGAGCGCAGTGCCGCCTCGATGGTGAGCGCGAACACCACGCCGGCGACGAGATCCACGCCGTAGTGGTAGCCGAATCCCAGGGTCGCGGTGAGCGTGGCGATCAGCCAGAACGTGCCCGCGCAGCGTAGCGTCCGTGGGCCCTTGCGGGAGTGGATGAAGATCGTGGTGGCCCACGCCGTGTGCAGGCTGGGCATGCAGTTGCGGGGGGTGAGCCCGTCGTACGGCACCGGGTGCGGGGGGCTGATCGGCGGTGGCGTGTGGGGCCACAGGTCGGCCACCGCCCAGTGCACGCCGCCGGTGCCGGAGGCGCCGGGGCCGTAGGCGAAGACCGGTCCGACCACCGGGAAGATCATGTAGATGGCCGGCCCGAGGAGGCCGATGACCAGGAAGGTGCGGACCAGATGATGGCTGGGGAAGCGGCGCTCGACCGCCACGTTCCGCAGCTGGTACAGCGCGACGACGACCGCGGCCACCGCGAGCTGCCCGTAGACCACGTGGAGAAGACCGGGGCCGATCGGGTCGGTGGCGTCGACGATCCGGCCCACCAGCCATGACGGGTTGCCCAGCGCGTGATCGGCGGTGGCCACATACGGGTCGAGCACCGAGGGGCGGGCCTTCGCGGTGATGAACAGCCAGGTGTCGCCGGCCTTGCGGCCGGCCACCAGCAGCAGGCCCAGCCCGACGCCCTTGAGCAGCAGGACGCGTTCGGCGCCGGTGCGGCGTGTGACAGCGACGACGGCACAGCCCAGCATCACCCACAACGCGCCGTTGCCGACGGAATGGCCGTCGTCGGCCTTGGCGTCCACCGCCCACCGCACCAGCACGAAGACGATGTCGATGCCGATCGCGGCACCGGCCGCGATGAACCGTTGCCGCCAGGTGAGCACCACCATCATCAACGCGAGACCGCCGTACAGCGGCCCCGGTTTCGGGGCGAAGATCATCCCCTTCGCCTGGTCGGTGAGGGGCCCCGGCTGACCGTAGCGGCGTGCGGCGATCTCCAGCGCGATGAGGAATCCGAGAGCCGCCACACCCGCTGCGGCCCACAGCACAGTTCTGCCGTTTATTCGCGTAAACACCCGCGACGCTCTAGATATCAATCGTCCGGCCGATTTGTTCGATATGGGCTGAATAAAGGAAAAGCGATGAGGGTCGTCATCGCGAGGTCGAACATGCTATCGGAGCGGTGCGCGCGGCGGTCACGTGCCGACGGGCAAGGTGGGGCGAAGGCGACCGACGGGAAGTACCGTGCCCATTCGGCCGGGGTGATCCGCGGGTACGCGCTGTCACAGATGCGGGCGGCGATCCGGTCCGGGCCGGTGTCCCAGAGCCGGACCGTGAAGTCGTTGCCGCCGGTGGCCAGGGTGTCGCCGTGCGGGCCGAACGCCACGGCCGGTACCGGATTGGAGTGGCCGCTGAGGACGGCGGGAGTGGCCGCACCGTCCACGTCCCACAACAGGGTCTTGCCGTCCGCGGCGCCGGCTGCCAGCCGTCGGCCGTCCGGGGAGAAGGCCGGTCCGTAGAGCCAGGAGCCGGACGCCTGAAGCTGCCTCGTCTTCGCCGGGCGGCCGATGTCGCTGACATCGATCAGCCAGACCGTCCTGTCCGTCCGGTGGACGGCGGCCAGGCTCCGGCCGTCGGGGCTGAACACCCCACCGGTCAGCGGGTCGGACCGGAACGGTGACGGCAGTTCCCGGGGGCTGCGCGGATCGCCGATGTCCCAGAACCGCAGCGAGCCGGACTCGCCCGTGCTCGTCACCAGCGTGCGGCCGTCGGGCCGGAACGACGCCGTCGTGACGTTCGGCCCGCCCCGGGCGATCCGGCTCAGCGGCCGGGGACGGGCGGGATCGCTCAGGTCCCACAGTCCGTTCGCATCGTGTGCCCACACGGCCAGCAGGTGGCCGTCCGGGCCGAAGCCGGCCCCGCCGACTTCGCCGGCGTGAGGGGTGAGGATCGACGTGAGCCGCGGTCTGCGTGGATCGGCCAGGTCCCAGATGCGGACGGTGGTGTCCTCGCTGGCGGTGACAAGGGTGCGCCCGTCCGGGCTGAACGCCACGGACCGGACGAACCTGGTGTGCCCGTGCAGGACGGCCAGCGGCCACAGGGCCCGGCCGCCGGTGACCTGCCACAGCCGTGCGGTGCCGTCCCAGCCGGCGCTGGCGAGCAGGTGGCCGCCAGGGGCGAAGGCCACGGACGTGACCACGTCGTCGTGGGTGCCGAGCGACAGGTCCCGCAGGTCCAGCAGCCGGTCGGAGTCGGCGAGCATGCGGCTGTCCGGGCTGAAGGCCGCTTGGTAGACCCCGCCGGGAATCGCGCTGACGCGCTGCGGGTGTCCCGGGTCGGTGACGTCCCACAACAGCATGGACCCGCCGACCGAGACGAGTGTGCGGCCGTCGGGGCTGAACGCCACCGACCAGACGATCGTGGAATGGCCGAGCAGAACGGCCGGTGGCTGCGTCCGCGGGCTGCTGCGGAGGTCCCAGATCCGTGCGGTGTGGTCCCAGCTGCCGGTCGCCACGGTCCGGCCGTCGGGGCTGAACGCCACCGAGGTCACCGTGTCGGTGTGGCCGCGCAGCACGTCGCGGTGGCGGGGATGCGCGGGGTCGGTGACGTCCCACAGCCTGGCGGTGGTGTCGCCGGTGGTCGCCAGTGTGCGGCCGTCCGGGGCGAACGCCGCCGAGGTGACCACGCCGGTGTGGCCGGGAAGGGTGGCCAGCCGCCGCGGATGCCGGGGATCGTCCACGTTCCACAGCCGCGTCGCGCCATCGGTGTGGCCGGTGGCGATGACGTCGCCATCGGGCCGGAACGCCACCCACGTCGGCGCGCCCGGCTGATCCGGCAGAGTGCTCAGCTCGATGGGCGCTCGCCGGTTCGACACGTCCCACAGCCGCACCGATCGTTCGCTCGCCGCCGCCAGGATGCGGCCGCCCTGCCCGAACGCGACCGCGAGCAGCCGCCAGGGCTCGTGCAGGACCGCCAGCCGGACGGGGTGGCGGGCGTTCCCGACGTCCCACAGCCGGACCGTGCGGTCCCAGCTCGCGGTGGCCAGGACCGTGCTCTGCGGGACGAAGGAGATCGAGACCACGTCGGAGGTGTGGCCGGTGAGCCGGCTCGTGTACGGCGTCGGGAAGGTGCTCATCAGCTGATCACGGACGTCGTCGGTGGCTGCCAGCCGGTACGCGGCCAGGTTCAGCTGTGCGGCGAGAGCGGGGTTCTGCTGCCGCAGCTCGGCCGCGTCCTCGGCGGCCTTCCGCGCGATGGCCACGTTGCGCTGCCGGATGGCCGAGCTGCGCGAGCCGACGGCCAGCACGCCCGCGGTGGCCGCGATGACCACCAGTACGGTGAGCAGCGTGATCAGCTGCCGCAGCCGGACCGCCCGCCGTCTGACCGCCGCCATCTCGCCGGCCTGCGCCTCCCTGCTCGCGTCGAGGAAGCACCGTTCCCTGGACGTCAGCCGGCTGCCGTGCGCAGCGGCCAGGTCCAGTGCCGCGGCGAGGCGGGCACCCCGGTACAGGGCGTGCGGGTCGCGGTCCTGCGCCTCCCAGGCGGCGGTCGCGTCCGTGAGCTGACGGTGCAGAAGCAGCCGGTCCCGGTCTTCGGTCAGCCAGCCGCGCAGCCTCGGCCAGCACCGGATGATCGCCTCGTGAGTGATCTCGACGCACTCCTCGTCCAGCGTCACCAGCCGTTGCCGGGCAAGGGATTCGAGCACGAAGACGGTGTCGGGACCGGGGTCCAGCTCACTCCTGGTGATCCGGCGCCTGGTGTCCTCGGTACCGGCGCCCAGCGCGGTCAGCCGGAGGAACAGCGTTCTGGCGAGGTCCTGTTGCCCCGGCGTCAGCGCCCGGTAGGCGACCTCGGCGGTCTGCGCGAGGGCGTGCTGGATTCCGCCGGCCGCCAGGTACCCGTCCAGGGTCAGGCGGTTGCCGCTGCGGCGGCGCCAGGTCTCGGCCATCGCGTGGGAGACCAGTGGCAACGCACCCGGCTGACCGGTCGCGTCCGCGATCACGGCCGCCAGCAGCGGGCCGGTCACCGTGCAGCCGGCGATGCCGGCCGGCCGGGTGATGGCCTCGCGCAGCTCCTGGCTGTTCATCGGACCGACCGCGAGCTGCGCGTCGCGCATCGCCTCGACCAGCAGGGGGTCCCGGACGCAGTGGCCGTAGAAATCGGCACGCACGCCGAGTACCACCCGGGTCCGGCTGGTCGTCGCCGTCGTGGCCGCGATCAGCAGGGAGATGAACGCGTCCCGTTCGTCGCGGTCCCGGCAGAGGGTGAAGACCTCCTCGAACTGGTCGGCCACGATCAGCGTGTCGATGTCCGGCGGGCGGTCGGCCGTGGCCTGCCGGATCCGCAGGTGCAGCGTCGCGGGATCGTCACGCAGCTCGGTCAGCAGCGCGCCGGGCGCCTCACCCGTCGCCGCGGCCAGGCGGATGGCGCACTCCTCCACGGGGCGGGGCCCCGGTGTGAAGAGCAGCACCGGCCACCCCGATGCCCGCACACGGGCGATGAGCCCCGCCCGTAACAGCGAGGACTTCCCCGATCCGGACGGCCCGAAGACCGCGAGGAACCGGCGGTCACGCACCTTCGCCAGCACCTCGTCGGTCAGCCGCTCGCGCCCGAAGAAACGGTCGGCGTCTTCCGGCTGGAACGCCGACAGCCCGGCGTACGGTGCGCCCTGCAGGCCGGTTTCCCCGGGCTCCTCGCCGGGTGCGCCGACGGCGAGCTCGGCGGCGACCGCGTGCCATCGGGCTTCCCATGCGCGCCGGTCGCCCCGACACGCCTCCACGTACGCCAGCGTGACGCTCAGGCTCGGGAACGTGCGCCCGCCCGCAGCGTCCGACAACGTCGTGGACGAATAGTGCGCCCGTTTGGCCAGCAGCCGATACGGCGGCCGTCCCGCCGTCTCGCGCAGCTTCCGCAGTTCGGCCGCGAACCGTGTGAGCGGACCGGTGTCGGGGTCGAGCGGGCGTTCGGCGCGTGGCATGGCCTTCCTCTCCCGAGCCTTTTCCTTTCCCGAGCCTTCCGCAGCCGCGTTGTCCAGCTGTTGATGTCCGGCGTGCACGTCCCGGCGCCGGACAAACCCCGGCAGCTAGACAAGGGCCAGCGCAACCGCGCACTGGCTGTACGGAGGGAAGCATGAAAACTGCGCAACGACTGGTGCCGCTGCTGGCGGCCATCGGGCTCGCGGTCGGCGGTACCTTGGCGGCTCCGCCGGCATCCGCCGCGGCGCCGCTGCTCAAGTCCAACATGAACGGACGGTGTGCCGACATCTTCGCGTTCCATCAGGAGAACGGCGCCTCCACCGTGACGTGGGACTGCACCGGCAACACCAACCAGCAGTGGTTCTGGGACGGTGAGCAGATCCGTTCCAGCATGAACGGGAAGTGTCTGGAGATCTACGCCTTCGCTCCGGGCGACCTGGGCTCGGTGAGCATGTGGGACTGCGACGGCGGCATCAACCAGAGGTGGTTCCGCAACAACAACGAGATCCGTAGCCGGATGAACGGGAAGTGCCTCGACATCCTGGGCGGGCGTCCCGAGGCCGGCCAGCTCCTGGTGAGCTGGAGCTGCAACGGAGCGCCGAGCCAGAGCTGGGACTTCTGAACGGCGGCCCGGCCCGGCACATGATGTGCCGGGCCGGGCCACGGTCACCTGGCGGCGCGACACCCCGTGCCCGGCGTCGCGAAGCACCTTGCCGATCACAGGGACGAGACTTGCGCACCCCGCACGACACCGGGCCGGAACGGCCCGCAGTCACTCTCACGAGGTAACGGGGCCAGGCCCACGCCCATGTCAGGAACAGGGCGTCGCTCGCGAGCACACCCTTGGACATCCGTCCCTCCTGGCCGTCCTCGTTCACCAGCGCCGAGAGCATGCCCGGGCCGGGCTGCCGGGTGTAGCGGTCGAGCAGCTCGCCGGCGAACTGCCCAAACTCCTGCACGGCCCGGCGCCCCCGGTCTGCCACCTCGCTGCGCCGCTTCCTTCACAGTGGCGCTTGTCGGCTGTGAGCGTGGGCGTAACCAGAAGAGGGCGCTGCATCGACGGTGTCGGCAGCAGGGTGTGCCCCGGTCGCCACGCCCTAAAACTCGTCCCGCCGGGGTGAGGCGATCTCCGGGCCGCTGAAGCCACCGATCACCAGGCCCCGCTCCGGCCGCCGTCCCGCCGTCCGGCCAACCCCGCGCTTGTGCCAGCCGGTCAACGGTTCACATATGGCCCACCGGCGAGGAGGGCTGCCGCGACTTGTACGTCCTTCTCAACCCGCCGTCCGGTACGGCCCTGCTCAAGGCCCCAGCGCAGGAATTCAAGGCGTTCCTGCAGGAAACGGAGGCAGTGGTGCCGCGGGGGGCCGAGGTCGGCCACAGCGACTTCGACCGTTTGCTGGCGCACTTCCTCGCCGAAGGGTGAGTCCTTGCAGGGTGCGACCGGTCGAGAGCAGGTACGGCTCGTCCGGCACGGGGCGCCACCTCGCGCTCACGGCGGTAGTACTGGGCGGTATGGCCGCCTCGGTCAACGGATGGGTGATGCAGCTCGACGAGGCCGGCGATCTCCCGCTTCGGGAAGGAGATCGGCAACAAGCCGACGACCGTGGCCATTTCACGGGTCGGCGTCACACGGCTGCCGTGCAGAGGCTGCGGAGCCACCCCGCCGGGCGGTGTTCCCCGATGTGACGGGGGTGGCTCCCGCATGTTGCAGCCCGAGATCGCCCGACTGCGGGCAAGCGGCTCAGAGGCCGGTGCCTGGGGCGCAGCGCCTCAGAAGGTGTGACTCAAAGGCCGGCGTCCCGGCCGTCACGATCGCCGGTGAGCCGGCTTTCCAAACCCGTGATCAGGGTGTCCATCACGAGGCGGAACATGTGGTCCTGGTCAGGGCCTTCAGGAGCTACGTCCGCAGAACCGGGGGGCTTGAGGGTCGACCACTTGTGGAGCGAGCCGTTGAGTTCGGCGGCGAGGACACCGATGACGACGGCGACCATCAGCGCCGCGATCTCCGAGACCTCTGACTGCGGAACCCCGGCAGCCTGCACGATCGCGGTGAGCGCGGTCCAGAACGGGTCATCGGGCTGGATGAAGTCGGGCTGGTGGCTGAACGAGTAGGCCATCAGTTCGGGGTGACGGTGCGCCAGGGTCCGGAAGTCCGTTGCGAGCAGGCGGATGCGCTCTTGCCAGGGAGCGTCCTCCAGCGTCACGGTGCGGAACTGGGCGCCGACCATTCTCGTCACGCCGCGCAGCACCGCTTCCTTGTTCGGCACGTGGTGGTACAGCGACATCGGGTTCGCGTCGAGCACGGTCGCGAGCTTGCGCATGGTGAGCGCCTCGACCCCGTCCTCGTCGATGAGCCGCAGGGCGGCGGCGTAGATCCCGGCCTCGGTCAGAGGCACGTCCCTCTTCCTCGTTCCCCGTGGGGGACGCCTCACCTTCTTTTCCATACCTCGTACGGTATCAGTTTCATACGTCGTATGGAAATGACCTGAATCATAGCGCTCACCAGGTCGTCCAGGCTTGCTTCACGTTTCCATACGTCGTACGGTACCAATTCCATACGACGTATGTTTCTGTACGGCGCCACGGCATCGACCTACGCAGCGCGCCCTTGCCCATCCCCCTCCACCGCCTCCGCAGAGGAGCAAGACATGACCACGCACTCCGCGAACGACCTTCGCCCCATCCGGTCCCCGCGCGGGATCCCCCTCCTCGGCAACACGCCGCAGATCCCCGACACCAATCCGGTGGAGTACTTCGGTGAGCTGTCCAAGCAGTTCCCCGAGGGCATCTACGGCATGGACATCGCCGGCATCGAGCAGGTCTTCGTCTACGACCCGGACCTGGTGGCCGAGGTCTGCGACGAGACGCGGTTCTTCAAGCAGATCGACAAGACGCCGCTGCAGCACGTCCGGGACTTCGCGGGAGCGGGCCTGTTCACGGCCCACCAGTACGAAGAGGAATGGGGCATGGCACACCGTGTCCTGCTGCCGGCGTTCAGCCAGCGGGCCATGAAGGCGTACTTCGGGCAGATGCTGGAGATCGCCCAGAACCTGGCGGGCAAGTGGGAGCGCCGGGAGGGGCAGCCGGTCAACATCACCGACGACTACACCCGCCTGACGCTGGACACCATCGCCCTGTCGGGGTTCGGCTACCGGTTCAAGTCCTTCGACAAGGAGGAGCTGCACCCCTTCCTCAACGCGCTGCTGGAGGCACTGATCGAGTCGCTGCGGCGCTCGCAGGAGCTGCCGATGATGACCAAGCTGCGCAAGGCGGACGACCGGAAGTACCGCGACAACATCCGGCTGATGCAGGACCTGGTCGAGAGCGTGATCAAGGAGCGCCGTGAGGGGAAGGGCACCGGTGAGGAGGACCTGCTGGGTCTGATGCTGGAGGCCACCGACCCGGACACCGGCAAGCTGCTGGCCGACGACAACGTCCGCGACCAGGTGCTGACGTTCCTGATCGCCGGTCACGAGACCACCAGTGGTCTGCTGTCGTTCGCCACGTACTCGCTGATGCGCAACCCGCACGTCCTGGCCCAGGCGTATGC
The DNA here is from genome assembly GCF_044546895.1 of Streptomyces sp. NPDC053069. Lineage (NCBI taxonomy): Bacteria > Bacillati > Actinomycetota > Actinomycetes > Kitasatosporales > Streptomycetaceae > Streptomyces > Streptomyces sp. NPDC053069. The sequence goes on from NZ_JBITZN010000012.1 coordinate 96,224, forward strand.
CGAGGTGGACCGGTTGATGCCCGGCGACACCGTCCCGGACTACGACACGATCATGCAGCTGGACGTCATCCCGAGGATCCTGGACGAGACCCTGCGCCTGTGGGCTCCGATCCCGGCGTTCGGCAAGGCCCCGCTGGAGGACACCGTCATCGGCGGCCGCTACCTCCTCAAGAAGGGCACGCGGGTCAACATCCTCGAGGGTCCCCTGCACACCCACCCCAAGGCGTGGGACCGTCCCGACGAGTTCGACATCGACCGGTGGCTGCCGGAGAACCGCGCCCAGCAGCACCCGCACGCCTACAAGCCGTTCGGCAACGGCGTACGCGCCTGCATCGGCCGGCAGTTCGCGCTCACCGAGGCCCGCCTTGCCCTGGCGCTGGTGCTGCAGAAGTTCAAGCTCTCGGACACCAGCGACTACAAGATGGACGTACGGGAGGCGCTGACGCGCAAGCCCGGCAACTTCGAGCTGATCGTCCGTCGCCGTCAGGAGCACGAGCGGACCGTTTTCGGCGCCGCGGACCTGCAGACCGGCGACACGCAGGCGCAGGCAGCGGTCAGCGGTGTCGGTGTGAACCTGACCGTCGCCTACGGCTCCAGCCTCGGCTCGTGCGAGGACCTGGCCCGCACCATCGCCGACCGCGGCGAGCGCTCCGGCTTCGGCACCACGCTGGTGAGCCTGGACGAGCTGGGTGACAGCCTGCCCTCCGAGGGCCTGCTCGCCGTCGTCGCCGCCAGCTACAACGGCAAGGCTCCCGACAACGCCCAGCGCTTCGACGACCTGCTCGCCGCCGGGCTGCCCGAGGGTTCATTGTCGAACGTGCGGTTCGCGCTGCTGGGCGCCGGCAACACCCAGTGGGTGGCCACCTACCAGGCATTCCCCAAGCGGATCGAGGAAGGTCTGCTGGCCGCCGGCGCCACCCCCGTCGTCGAGCGCGGCATCGCGGACGCCGCCGGGGACTTCGACGGCATGGCCACGCGGTGGATGGACAACCTGTGGGCCACCCTGGCCGAGGAGTACGCCGCCGACACCTCCCAGGCGAGCGGCCCCCGCTACGAGGTCCAGCTGCTCACCGAGTCCGACGTGCGCCCCGCCATCGTCTCCGAGCAGGCGTACCCGCTCACCGTGGTGACCAACGACGAACTCGTGGCCGACGCGACCGGCCTGTGGGACTTCAGCATCGAGCCGCCGCGCCCGTCCGCGAAGTCCATCACCTTCGAGCTGCCCGAGGGCGTCACCTACGACACCGGCAACCACCTGGCCGTCTTCGCCAAGAACGAACTCGCCCTGGTGGAGCGCGCGCTGAGGCGGCTCGGCGTCGACTACGACCAGGTGCTCCGGCTCGACCAGCCGGCCGGTGGCCGCACCCACCTGCCGGTCGGCACCCCGGTCACCGCCGGCATCCTGCTCACCGAGTTCCTGGAGCTGCAGGACGTGGCCACCCGGTCCCAGATCCAGACGCTCGCCGAGCACACCGCGTGCCCGTGGACCCGGCCGCAGCTCCAGGCGTACACCGCCGACACCGAGGAGGCCGAGGAGCGCTACCAGAAGGAGATCCTCGGCAAGCGCATCTCGGTGCTGGGCCTGCTGGAGCGCTTCCCGGCCGTCGAGCTGCCGCTGGCGGTCTTCCTGGAGATGATGGGCCCCATCCGTCCGCGCTTCTACTCCATCTCCTCCGCCCCGTCCGCCAACCCGCGCCATGTGCGCCTGACCGTCGGCCTGCTGGAGGGCCCGGCCCTGTCCGGCGACGGCCAGTACCGCGGCACCTGCTCCTCCTACATCGCGGGCCTCGAACCCGGTGACGTCGTGTACGGCTACGTCCGCGTGCCCTCCCCGACGTTCGCCCCGCCCGCCGACCCCGCCACGCCACTGATCCTCATCGGCCCCGGCACCGGCATCGCGCCGCTGCGCGGCTTCCTGGAGGAGCGGGCGACACAGCACGCGAACGGCACCCAGGTGGGCGTGTCGCAGGTGTTCGTCGGCTGCCGCCACCCGGAGCACGACTACTTCTACCGCCAGGAGATGCAGGACTGGGAGCAGGCCGGCATCGCCCAGGTGCACACCGCCTTCTCCGCGGTGACCGGCCACCCGGCCCGGTTCGTGCAGAACGCCATCGCCCATGCCGCCGACACGGTGTGGCAGGCCATCGAGGACGGCGCGTACATCTACGTCTGCGGTGACGGCCGCCGCATGGCCCCCGCCGTCCGCGAGGCACTCGCCGCCATCCACCGCCAGAAGACCGGCAGCGACGACGAGACCGCCCAGCAGTGGCTCGCCCAGCTCGAAGCGGACGAGCGCTACCAGCAGGACGTCTTCGCCTGACCGTCGCACGCCGTCAAGGCGCGCCGGCCCCCAGCCGCCGGGAGGCGTGCGGACGTCCTGCCTCCCCCGCACGCCTCCCGGCTCCACCAGCCATTCAGACACCACATGGCACGGCCCATGGCCCGAACCACCGGGCCGTGCCGCTCACAGAAAGCAGATCACCATGGACACCATGCTCGCCGGACGCTTCCACCTGGACAGCAAGAAGTTCGCCGTGGAAGAGGTCCCGATCCCCGTGCCGGGTCCGGGCGAGGTCCTCATCGAGGTCAAGGCCGCCGGCGTCTGCCTCTCCGACGTCCACCTCCTCGACGGCTCCCTCGTCCCGCTGTTCGCCACCTCCGACACCATCACCGTCGGCCACGAGGTCTCCGGTGTGATCCACACGCTCGGCCCCGGCCTCAAGCGCGGCCTGGCCGTCGGCACCCGCGTCACCCTGGAGGCCGGCAAGACCTGCGGCACGTGCGCCGGATGCGTGCGCCACCGCCCCTGCACCCAGATGCTCACCGCCGGCATCGACTACGACGGCGGCTGGGCCGAGTACGTGATCGCCCGCGAGGACACCCTCATCCCCATCCCCGACAGCCTCCCCTTCGACCAGGCCGCGATCATCCCCGACGCGGTCTCCACCCCCTACGCCGCCGTCGTCGCCACGGCGGGCGTCCGAGCCGCCCAGTCCGTCGGCGTCTGGGGCGTGGGCGGAGTCGGCGCGCACAACGTACGCCTCGCCCGCCTGGTCGGCGCCGCCCCGATCATCGCCGTCGACCCGCTGCCCAGCGCCCGCGAGCGCGCCCTGGCCTTCGGCGCGGACCTCGCGCTCGACCCGGCAGCCCCCGACTTCGCCGACCAGGTCCGCGCAGCCACCGGCGGACGCGGCCTCGACTTCGCCTTCGACTGCGCCGGCGTACCCGCCGTCCGCGACCAGGCCGCCTCCGTGCTCGGCCCGGGCGGCTCCCTGATCCTGGTGGGCATCACACCCCGGCCACTGACCATCACCGAGGGCCTGACCTTCAACTACCTGCAGAAGCAGGTACGCGGCCACTACGGCGGCTTCCCCGAGTCCGTCTCCGAGCTGGTGCAGCTGACCGCGGCCGGCCGCCTCGACCTGGCCCCCTCCATCACCGACCACATCCCGCTCATCGAAGCCGCCGACGCCGTCCACCGACTGGAGCACAAGATCGGCGACCCGATCCGCCTCATCCTCGTCCCCTGACGCCCGTCAGCAGGACGACAAGCCACCCTGGGCAGGGGTGAGTGGGCGCCGGTGCGTGAGGGAGCACCGGCGCCCACGGCTTTCCGGCAACCGCGGAGAGGAAGAACCATGCAGACGACCGACGCCCCGGGCCGTACTTCGCGGCGCAGGGATGCTCACTCCAACCGCCGACGCATCCTCGCGGCCGCCCGGCGGAAACTGCGGGAGGACCCGGACGCGAGTCTCGACAGCATCGCTCAGGCGGCCGGCGTCGCCCGGCGCACCCTCTACGCACACTTCCCCAGCCGGCATGCGCTGATCGCCGACCTGACACAGGAAGCAGGCCATGAACTCCGGCAGGCGTTCGCCAGAGCCCGTACCGCGGATGCCGACCCGGTCGAGGCGATGACGCGGATGGTGCTGGCGGCATGGACGGTGGGCGACCACTACCGCATGCTCATCACCTTGGGACGGCGCCACCTGGGAGAGGACGCGATCCGTACCACTCTGGCACCGGCCCGCGCAGAAGCCGTCGCAACCCTACGGCGCGGTCAGCGCGAAGGCGTCTTCGCGGACCACCTTCCAGCACCCGTCCTCGCCCGAGCGCTGGAGGCACTCATGCTGGCCCTCGCCGAGGAGAACGCCGCATGCCCGTGGGCGGACCCCACTGGTGAGGCTGCGGCAACCGCGTTCCTCGTCGCCGTCGGCGTAGCACCACAGAGGGCCGCGCTTCAGGTGCAGGAGGTCATCGGGCGAGATCGGGCAGCGGCCGACGGGTGACCTCGTGGGCGTCGTCCGCAGCGAGGCCGAGCATGCGCAGGACCATCTCGGCCAGGTCGGAGGCGGCCTCGTCGCCGTCGAGGTCCGGGCGGTCCAGCCGCAGAGCCACCAGGGACAGCAGGGTGCCGCCCAGGGCGGACAGGGCGGTGGTGGCGTTGCCGCAGGTGAAGCGGCCTGAGGCGACGCCGATCTCCAGGTCGCGCAGGGCCCGTGGGGCGAGGCCGCGGTCGGAGTGGATGTGGGACAGGCCGCGGTCACGCAGGATTCGCATGAGTTCCGGGTGGGAGTCGGCCATCCGGGCGGTGAGCCGGAAGCCGGCCGCGACCAGCTCGGCCGGGTCGTCGATGTCTTCCACGCGCTCGTCTATGACCTGCCCGAACTCCTCCAGGGCGTCCGTCACCGCCGCGTCGAACAGCTCCGTCTTCGACTCGAAGTGGTTGTAGAAGGACCCGAAGCCGACATCGGCGCGCTCGGCGATGGCCTGGATGCTCGCGCTCGTGTCCCCGGTTTCCGCGAGGATCTGCCGGGCCGCGCGGACGAGCGCCTGGCGGGTCTCGGCACGGCGTCGCTCGAAGCGGTTCTTGGGCGGGGCTGACGTCGGCATGCGGCCCAGTGTAACCGTCGCCACGATGACTCTGCCATTACTGATGAGATCCTCAATTATTTGGGCTGCACCTATTGACGATGAGAAACAGCAGAGTTGATGATTTCCTCATTACGGCAGTGTTGCTTGGAGGACACCATGCCCCACATCCCCGTCCACAAGGGCGGTCCTCTGACGCCCCACCAAGACCTCCACAGTGAGCAGGGCGCCCTACGCGGTGAACACCCAGGACGAGCCCGGAATCCGGTGATCAAAGTGGCGGACCTGGCCTGGCTGGAGTTCGAGAAGCCGGACCTGGACCGGGCCGAGGTGTTCGCCCGTGACTTCGGCTTCGCGATCGCCGCCCGCACCGATCACGAGCTGTGGCTGCGCGGCACGTTCGCGGGCTCCCCCTGCATGGTCATCCGGCGCGGCCGCGCCTCCCGCTTCCTCGGGCCGGCGTTCCGCGCGGCCGAGCGGACCGATGTGGACCGGCTCGCCGCCGCCGTCGGCCACACCGTCCGGGACATCGACGTCCCCGGCGGCGGCCGGTCGGTCGCCCTGTTGGATCCCTCGGGACTCCCGGTCCGGGTGGTGCACTGCGCCGAACCGCTTCCCGCGCTGCCCGGGCAGCAGCCGCTGATCCTCAACACCGGCATCGAAGGCCGTCGTACGAACACCACCCAGCGCCCGCCCCGTGAGCCGTCCCGCATCCAGCGCCTCGGCCATGTGGTGCTGGAGACACGGACGTTCACCCGCACGCTGGACTGGTACCTGGACACCCTTGGCATGATCGTGTCCGACTTCCTGTTCCTGGACGGGCAGCGCGAGCGCGGGCCGACCATGGCGTTCATCCGCTGCGACCAGGGCAGCACGCCCGTGGACCACCACACCCTCGCCCTGCACCTCGGGCCGGGCACCGGCTACGTCCACTCCGCCTACCAGGTCACCGACCTCGACGCGATCGCCGCCGGCGGGGAGTACCTGGCCGAGTGCGGCTACCGGCGCAGCTGGGGCATCGGCCGGCACATCCAGGGCAGCCAGCTCTTCGACTACTGGCGCGACCCCGACCGCTTCATGCTGGAGCACTTCGCCGACGGCGACCTGTTCTCCTGCGACCTCGAACCCGGCTGGGCACCGATGTCGGCGAGCGGCCTCGCGCAGTGGGGGCCGCCCGTCACCCGCGACTTCCTGGGCGCCAGCCCCTCCCCCGCCAAGCTCCGCGAGGTCATGACGGCCCTGCGCGACGACAACGAACTCGACCCCGCACGCCTGCTGGGCCTGATGAAAGCGATGAGCTCATGAGCACCAACGTGCTGCGCACCCCCGACGGCTGGTGGGCCGTCCGAAACGAGCGCGCCGTCCGCATCGAGACCAAGGCGGTCACCACCGCCGAACTGCTCGCCGACCGGGCCGCCGTCCGAGAGGCCGCCGCCTCCGGCGAGCGCGGCACGCCCGTCGCCGACCTGGTGGCGCTGCCCCCGGTCACCACCCCCTGCCGGGTGGTCGCCCAGATGGTCAACTACCGCAGCCACGCCAAGGACTCGGGCTTCACGGGCGACATACCGCCCACCTTCTTCCGCAAGGCGTCCGGCTCGGTCAGCGGCCCGCACGACACGATCGTCCGCCCCACGCACGTGAACTTCCTCGACTACGAAGTCGAACTCGGCCTCGTGATGGGCGCGACGCTCCCGGTGGGCACAGTTGTGGAGGAGCAGGACCTTCCTTCGTACGTCGCCGGGCTCGTCCTCACCAACGACGTCAGCGCCCGCGACGTCCAGCTGACCAAGACCCAGTTCTACGAGAGCAAGTCCTACCCGACCTTCACGCCGACGGGTCCGTACCTGGCTCTGCTGGAGCCGGAGGACTTCGACCGTCTGATCGACCTGCGCCTGCGGCTGTCGGTGAACGGCGTAACGCGTCAGGACCGCACCCTGGCCGACATGATCGTGCGGCCCGCGCAGGCGCTCACCGTGCTCGCCCGTTTCCAGACCCTCGACCCGGGCGACCTGCTGCTGACCGGTACGCCCGGCGGCACCGCCCTGAAGGCCCCGCCCAAGCCGGTCGAGAAGATCGCCGCGCTGCTGCCGCCCGCGCTGAAGTGGAAGGCGTTCTTCAACGGCCAGGCCAAGAACCCCCTGTACCTGCGCGACGGCGACCTCGTCACCGCCACGATCGCCACCCCGGACGGGCGGATCGACCTCGGCGCGCAGCGGACCCCTGTGGCGGACGCGAGGTGAGCGCCGCAGCAGCACGCAGACCCGTGGTGATCATCGGCGCCGGACCCGTCGGGGTCACCGCCGCGCTCCTGCTCGCCCAGCACGGAGTGCCCAGCCTGCTCCTCGAACGCCACCGGGACATCTACCCCCTGCCACGCGCCGTCGTCGCGGACGACGAGATCTGCCGGATCCTGCAGAGCGTCGGGATCCAAGAGGAGTTCGCAGCCGTCTCGCGCCCCGCACCGGGCCTGCGGCTGCTGGATCCCCGGCGCCGCGTGATCACCGAGTTCCCGCGCTCCCCGCACGGCCACCACGGCTTCGCACAGACCAACATGTTCGACCAGCCGGAACTGGAACGCCTGCTGCGCGGCGCCTTGGCGCGCCACCCGGAGTGCGAGCTGTGGAGCGGCGTGGAAGCGGTGTCCGTCACGCAGCCCGCCGACGGCACGGCTCCGGTACAGGTGACCTTCCGCCGCGACGGCAGTGACGGGGAAGAGTACCTGTGGGCCGATGCCGTCCTCGGCTGCGACGGTGCGGGAAGCATCACCCGCGGAGCCATCGGCGCCGTATGGGAAGACCTGCGTTTCGAGGAGAGCTGGCGGGTCATCGACGTGCGCACCAGCCGCCGGGTGCACAGCTGGGACGGCGCCGAGCAGATCTGCTGCGCCACCCGTCCGGCCACCTACATGCGGGTCGGCGAGGACCGCTACCGCTGGGAGTTCCGGCTGTCCGAGGACGAGCGCCTGGACGGTCCCCAGGGGCGGGAGCGTCTGCGGGAGCTGGTCTCCCCCTGGGTGGATCTGCCGTCCGACGGGTCGGAGGACGACGACTTCGAGGTGATCCGACAGGCGCAGTACACCTTCCGGGCCCGCCTCGCCGACCGCTGGCGCCGGGGACGTGTCTTCCTGCTGGGCGACGCCGCCCACCTCACCCCACCCTTCGTCGGGCAGGGGCTGTGCGCCGGCCTGCGCGACGCGTACAACCTCACCTGGAAACTGGCCCGCGTCCTCCGACACGGCGCAGGCGACGAGCTGTTGGACACCTATGAGTGCGAACGCAAGCCGCACGCCCGTCACATGATCCGTCTCGCGGTCGCCGTCGGCTGGGCCATGACCGGCGGACAGGATCGTGGTGCGGCATTCCGCCGGGCCGTCGTGGGCGCGGCCTGCCGCCTCCCCGGTGTGACCGCGGCGGTGAGCCGCGACCTCAGCCCCGCCCTGACCGCCGGCCCACTCGTACGGCGCCGCCCCCGGCCGACGGGCCGCGTGCTGGCCGGCACCTTCTCCCCCCAGCCCTGGGTACGACACGACGGCAGGCGAATGCGCCTCGACGACGTCCTCGGGGACTCTTTCGCCGTCCTGACCGCCGTACCGCCGACAGCGCGGATGACGGCAGTGGCCACGGCACTGGACGCACTCACGATCCACGTCGACGACCTGGGCGACGACGGCACCTTGGCCGCCTGGCTGGCCCGCGGGCGCGCCGACGCCGTCCTGCTGCGCCCCGACCACGTCGTGATGGACACCGCCCCAACCGGCACAGGCGACTTCACGGGCACCACCGTCTGGGCCCCGCTGCTGCACACGACCCGCCGCCCCGCCGAAGCCCGGCACGACCCCCTGCCGAGGAGCACCGCATCATGACCACCCCGCGCCTCGCACCGTACCCGGAACCCTTCTTCACGCCCGATCCGGACACGGCCGCCCGCAGCCGCATCGCGGACTTCGCCCAGAGGGCAGCCCAGCACCGGGACACGCCGGCCGGCGAAGCCCCGACGGACTACCAAGCCTTGTACCGCTGGTCCGTCACCGACCTGGAAGGATTCTGGGCGGCGGTGTGGGAGTACTTCGGCATCGACGCCGCCACGCCGTACGAGCGGGTGCTGGCCGAGGAGACCATACCCGGCGCCCGCTGGTTTCCGGGCGCCACCCTCAACTACGCCCACCACGCGCTGCGCAACCTGAACCCGGACGCCCCCGCGATCACCGCACTGGACGAGACCGGAGCCGCCTACGAGATCACGGGCCGGCAGCTCCGCGCCCAGGTCGCCTCCGTCGCGGCCACCCTGCGCGACCTGGGCGTCGGACACGGCGACCGGGTGGTCGGCTACCTGCCCAACACCCCCCACGCCGTCATCGCCTTCCTCGCCACCGCCAGCCTGGGCGCGGTGTGGTCCGTGTGCGGCCAGGACTACGCCCCCAAGGCCGCAGCCGACCGCTTCGCCCAGCTCGAACCCACGGTGCTCATCACGGCGGACGGCTACCTCTTCAACAGCACGGCGCACGACCGCCGCGCAGCCTCCCTCGACCTGGCCGCCGCCCTTCCCACGCTCAAGGCCACGGTCCTCGTGGATCACCTGGGCCTCGCGTGGCCCGCGCCCCCGGCCGCGAGGCTGACGGTTCCCTGGGAGGACGCGGCCGGCCGCACCGAGTACCTCACCATCACCCCGGTTCCGTTCGACCACCCGCTGTGGATCGTCTTCTCCTCCGGCACCACCGGGCTGCCCAAAGGCATCGTCCACGGCCACGGAGGCGTCCTGCTGGAACACCTCAAGATCCTCGGCCTGCACTGCGACCTGGGCGTCGGAGACCGCTTGCTGTGGTACACCACCACCCACTGGATGATGTGGAACCTGGTCGTCTCCACCCTGCTGACCGGCGCCGCCACCTGCACCTACGACGGCAGCCCCGCGCCGGTGGCGCGCCCGGAGGTCCTGTGGGAGCTGGCGGCCCGCCACAAGGTCACCGTCTTCGGCACCAGTCCCCAGTACCTGCTGGCCATGGCCAAGCTCGGCGTCGACCCCGCCGTGCACGACCTGTCGGCGATCCGCGTCATCGGCAGCACCGGCTCCGCCCTGCCGGCCTCCGCCTACCCCTGGGTCCGCGACCACGTCGGCGCAGGCGTCCAGCTGGCCTCCACCAGCGGCGGCACGGACGTCGTCTCCGGCTTCGCCGGCAGCGCCCCCACCACCCCGGTGTGGGCGGGTGAACTGTCGGCTCCCAACCTCGGCGTGGCGCTCGCGGCGTACGACGGCACGGGACGGCCGGTCGTCGACCAGGTCGGCGAACTGGTCGTCACCCGCCCCATGCCGTCGATGCCGCTGTACTTCTGGAACGACCCCGACGGCAGCCGCTACCGCGACGCCTACTTCAGCGCCTATCCGGGCGTGTGGCGGCACGGGGACTGGATCACTCTCACCTCCCACGGCTCGGTGATCGTGCACGGCCGCTCCGACGCCACCCTCAACCGCAACGGCGTACGGCTGGGCAGCGCCGACATCCACGACATCGTCGAACGCCTCCCCGAGATCGCCGAGGCCCTCGTCATCGGTGCGGAGGAACCCGACGGCGGCTACTGGATGCCGCTCTTCGTGGTCCTCGCCGACGGGGTCGGTCTGGACGAGTCCCTGTGCGAGAAGATCCGCGCCGCGATCCGCACCGGCGCCTCCCCCCGCCATGTCCCCGACGAGATCCTCGCCGTGCCGGCCATCCCGCACACGAAGACCGGCAAGAAACTCGAGGTCCCGGTCAAGCGCCTCCTCCAGGGCGCACCCGCCGAGGAGGTCCTCAACCCCTCCGCGGTCGACAACCCCGACCTGATCGCCCACTTCGCCGGCCTGGGAACCGAACGCCGCCAGGCCCGCCACCCGCACACCCCCGAAGGCGACTCATGATCCTCTCCGCCTCGCTGACCTGTCTCATCGCGTTGATCTTCGCCCTGCTGGGCGTGGCCAAGATCCTCGCCCTGGGTCCGATGCCCGACCTGGCCGCCCATGCCGGCTTCACCACCGCGGCCTACCGGGTCATCGGCGGGCTGGAGCTGGCGGGCGCCGTCGGCGTGGCCCTCGGCCCGGCCGTACCGCTGTGCGGCGGCCTGGCCGGTATCGGGCTGCTGATGCTGCTCGCCGGTGCCGTGACCACGCACGCACGCAAGGGCGACGGGCTGACCAAGCTCCTCCCCGCGGTGACATGCGCGGCCCTGGTCGCCTGGTATCTCGTACCCCTCGCCGGCCTCTGACCCGTTGCGGGAGACTGTCGGCGGCCACTCGTCCTGTTAGCGAGCCCACGGCGGGGCTGGCAGACTGACTCTGTGGTTCCGCTGACGGTCGCGGCGGATCAGATCGCGTCCTCATCGCTTACCGGCGCCAGTGTGGTATCAGTCTGCGCACTGCTCTTCACCGTCGCGTCGTTCTGGTGGCTCAATGCCCGACAGGGACGCCTGCAGGCGTGGGAACCTCATTCCTTCGCGGCGATCGTCCACGGTTCCACGGCACGCCTACGACTGCCGCTCGTCCTGCACAACACCGGTCCCAAGCCGATCGTCGTGCAGGACCTCATCCTGACCTTCCCCGATGAGCCCGCCTCTCATCTGCCACTCCTGTGGGTGTCCTCCCCGTCCCGGCTCCAACCGGGGCCGGACGAGGAGGCGAGGCTGCCCGCCGGATTCGTCGTGCCCGGCAGAGAAGCGCAACAGCTCTTCCTCGAGTTCGAGGCACCCTTTTCCGGATTCCTGCCGGAGGCCCGTGACTACAAGGCCCAGATACAGGTGCGGGTCGGCCACCGCAAGGGGTGGCGGCCCCTGCTGACGTTCAGTTTGAGGGCCGCCAACATCATCGATCCAGGTCGCTACACCGTTTACAACAACGCACCGGTCGAGCTGACGAAGGAAGACCGGAAAAGAGCGGATGCCGCGCTCCTCGAACTGCTGGAAGAGCACGGGGACGGCTCCCCTCCGGGCGGCAGGAGACAGGGGGGTCCGCCTGATGACGGCGACGCCGACACGAGCGGCTGATGCGGAGTCCCGCATCGACCGAGAACGTTCCCGAAGCTGGGCCTGGCGTGAAGTGACGGGTGCCTGCTGTCCGGAACGTCCCGAATGAATTCGGATGCTTGCGTGTGCCGGCTCGGTCGGAGTCAGACACTCGTCCATGCTTCGAGGAAGGCGTTACGTCCGGCCGCATCGGGCGACTTGTGTCCCGCGTGAAGAACGCGCCAGGCGGTGAGTTCCAGGTCCCGGAGCCACAGTTCGCCGATGACCTGTGTTTTGAGATCAGGGAGGTGCTCGGACTCGGCGAGCGCCTGGCCGATCACCTCTGCGGCCGCAACGCGCTGGGGAGGCGTCATCTCGTCTACGGCCGAGAGGATCTGTCCGGCCAGACCGGTTCCCTCTCCGGCCAGCGAACGCAGCACCAGGTCCTTGATGTTGGTCGGCAGCAGGTAGGCGGTGCCCGAGGTTCTCCACAGGTTCGACCAAAAGGATTCTCCTGCGTCGGTGGGGGCGGGGAGCGCGGCCAGCAGTCCGAGGAGATGCGCGGTGGCCGCGTAGCCATCGGAGTGGGCCGCCGCGAGGACCGCTATGCCGGCGACACGCTCCACGTCGAAACGGCCGGTTTCGAATGGTGAGGGCAGCCCCAATCCTTGTTCCAGCTGATCTGCGAGGGGGGCGGATGCGTGGGAGGGGAACTCGGGAAGCATCGGCGGTCCTTGGGCGTAGGTGGGCGGAGATACGCGCTCGGAAACCTTGGTCCTTCCCGTGGCCAGGCGGCTTACACGGCTTCCGCGGGCCGAGTTGGTGGCGAGACCGGCCTTGAGGGACGCTGTCACGGGTGTGCGGCCGTGGTCACCCTGGACAGTGACCGGCGGTCTCCTCTACAGCGCGGTCGCGGTGGTCTACGCCGTCCAACGCACCAGGACACGGCACACAGTGAGGGCCCGCCCGGCACACGCCGGTCGGGCCTCACTGCTCCGTTCGGCTCACACCTGTCCGTATGTCAGGCGGACAGGGGGAGCACCGAGTGTTGCGGACGCCCGCTGGTACGGGCCGGCCATGGGCGCGGTTGCGGCGGCGGGGCGGGTGCGGCAGGTGAAGCCGAGTTGGGTCATGGCCCTGAGGACTTCGCCGGTGCTGAAATCACGGCGGTCCTGGCGGGTGATGACCTGGCCGACCTGCTTGGCGGGGTAGTGGCGTCGTCCGATGATGACAAACTCACCGGTGACCGGCTCAGGTCTGACGCCCATCATCGATTCCACCACACCGCTCTTGGTCAGGTCGAACGGGAAGCGGGCGATGACACAGCGCATGATGCCTCCAGGGAGACGAGAAGACGGGGCCGGGTGGGGTGGGGGCCGGTTCAGCGGGAAAGGGCGAGGGCGCTCAGCGCATTGCCGTGTTCGTCGGCCACGGGCGCGGCCCCGAGCCAGCGGCAGCGCATCGCACGTTCGGCTTCGGCCCCAGTGGTCAGCGGTGGGGCGAAGGGCACGATGACGTCGGCAAGGTCCCGCAGGCGGATCCGGTCCGTGTATCCGGAGCCGTCACGAACGGCCGTGAGCCCGGCTCGGGTGACCAGGCCGGTGCGCAGACCGTCCTCGTCGCAGACCGCCAGATGACCTGTACGGGCGGCGGTCATCACGGACAGTGCCACCTCCACGGTCATGTCCTCCCAGACCTGCGGTCCGGCCGTGTCCATGGTGTCGGCCACCGTGCCGTGCTCGGGTTGGGCGCTCGCCGGGCGGAACTGCGTCTGGTCCAGCGTCAAAGGGTGCCTCCTGTGGAGTTTGCCGGCTTCCTGATCACGAAGGTTCTATGCAGCCGCACCCGCGGTGGACTGCCGTACGGGCGCACGGCGGGCCGCCGAGACGGGGCGGCGTCGCCCGCGTGAGGTGGCGCCGCGCTTCTTGGGGCGTTCGACCACCGGTGCGGTGATGACGACCGGGATGCCAGAGGGTGCCTGGGCGCCGGTGATGCGGTGCAGGGCCTCCTCACCGGCGCGGACCCGGGTGGTCTGCGGGACGATGCCGGCCGCTGCCATGAGGCGAGTCAGGGCGCGGCGCTGGTTGGGGGTGACCAGGGTGACGACACTGCCGGACTCTCCTGCGCGAGCGGTACGGCCGCCGCGGTGGAGGTAGTCCTTGTGGTCGGTCGGCGGGTCGACGTTGACGACGAGGTCGAGGTTGTCGACGTGGATGCCGCGCGCCGCAACATTGGTCGCTACCAGTACGTTGACGTGCCCGCTCTTGAACTGTGCCAGCGTGCGGGTGCGGTGCGGCTGCGACTTCCCGCCGTGCAGGGCGGCGGCCCGTACCCCGCTGTTCAGGAGGTGCTCGGTGAGGCCGTCGACGGCGTGCTTGGTGTCGAGGAACATGATCACGCGGCCGTCGCGTGCGGCAATCTGGGTGGTGGCCGTGTGCTTGTCGGCGCCGTGAACGTGGAGCACGTGGTGCTCCATCGTCGTGACCGCGCCGGCCGAGGGGTCGACGGAGTGCACGACGGGGTCGCTGAGGTAGCGGCGCACGAGCAGGTCGACGTTGCGGTCGAGAGTGGCGGAGAACAGCATGCGCTGCCCTTCGGGGCGGACCTGGTCGAGGAGGGCGGTGACCTGCGGCATGAAGCCCATGTCGGCCATCTGGTCGGCCTCGTCGAGGACGGTGATGGAAACCTGGTTCAGCCGGCACTCGCCACGATCGATGAGGTCTTTGAGGCGTCCCGGCGTGGCGACGACGACCTCGGCGCCACCGCGCAGCGCGCTCGTCTGCCTGCCGATCGGCATTCCGCCCACCACCGTGGCCAGCCGCAGCCTCACGGAGCGGGCGTACGGGGCGAGCGCGTCGGTGACCTGCTGCGCCAGTTCACGCGTGGGTACGAGGATCAGCCCCAGCGGCTGCCTGGCCTCGGCGCGCTGCCCGGCCGTACGGGCCAGCAGCGCCAGCCCGAAAGCGAGGGTCTTGCCGCTGCCGGTGCGGCCACGGCCCAGTACGTCCCGGCCGGCGAGGGAATTCGGCAGGGTCGCGGCCTGGATCGGGAAGGGCACGGTCACGCCTTGTGAGCGGAGCGCAGCCAGCAGTGCCCCGGGCATGTCGAGATCGACGAAGCCCTCTGCGGCGGGAAGCGCGGGTGTGATCGTCCTGGGCAGCGCGAACTCCCCCTGGACCGCGGCGGGCCCGCGGCCGTAACCACCGGAGCGGCTCGGCCCGCCGGAGCGGCTCCTGGCCGACGAGCCGAATCGGCTGCCACCCCTGCCGGAGTCGGCACTGCCATTACGGGTGCGGGCGAAGCGGTCGTTCGTGCGTGTGCGGTTCATGCGGAACCTTCCTCGATACGGCACATATCAAGGAATTCCCGCAGCAATGAGCAGCAGAGAGAATTGCGAGAATGGACCGGTGGAATGCGAGAGCGAATCTGACCGACGGAAAATCCGTGCGGGCACAGGCGCTGGAATGAGTGGCGCGAAGCGGACGCAATGTCCGGGCGTCCGCTGCTATGAAGTCCATGCAGGGATGGTGCACCCCTGAAGGATGCTCCGTATGCGGTGAGCCTACGGGTTTCCTGTTTGTCGCCCGCAGGCCAGACCACTGCGGGAAAATGCGAGCAGCTGGGGCCCGCACCCCGAAGGACGCGGGCCCCAGCTACAAGTACGCGACAGTCGGCGTCAGGCGAGAACGATGTTCTCGGCCGTCGGGCCCTTCTGGCCCTGAGCGATGTCGAAGGTCACCTTCTGGCCCTCCAGCAGCTCGCGGAAGCCCTGGGCGGCGATGTTCGAGTAGTGGGCGAACACATCAGCGCCGCCACCGTCCTGCTCGATGAAGCCGAAGCCCTTTTCCGCGTTGAACCACTTCACGGTACCAGCAGCCATGTCATTTCTCCTTTGGGGCAGTGCATCGGGATCCGCACTGCGCGGACCCCGTGTCGCCGCGATGATCAGCCCGTCCGGAAAAAGACCGGATAACAAAAGCGCTTCCAACGGCACAGGCGCCGCCGGGAGGACACTTGGAGTTTTGGGAACCACAACTGCAACTGAGAACGACAGTAGCACGCTGCAGCGGCCTGTGTGGGGCGAAGAATCCCACTTCACTCAAAGCGGTGGAGAATCTGTCTGCCTGTTCCGTTGAAATCTCAGCTCGCGGGCACAGATATTGACCCAGCCGGAGCGTAACGTTTCAGGGAGCATTGGGGGCGCGCCCGGCGTAGCGGCTGCTGCCAAAAGGAATTGGTGCGGGCACGCACCGGAGCGGCCAGATCGAAGACCATCAAGGACCAGACTCAGCTCGGGGAAGCAGCAGCCTCCTGGTGCGGTGGCAGCTCTCCTCGCGACGCGGAAAGTGATCGCGGCCTGGCCGGGATGCTCGCTACCGCTTTCGTGTCCGTCGTGGCACAGCGCCCCAGCCATCGCCATCGCGCAGGTTCCGTCAGTACGCCTGGGCAGCGCGGCCAGCGGTGAAAAGGGCCTCGTCAGCGCTCTGATCGGAGAGCACCGCCGCGGCGATGCAGCACTCGGAGGCCGGGAGTCTGTCATCAGCGTGGCCGGCCCTGGGCCGGTCGCCGCCCGATTCGACGCACGAACCGCACCAGTCCGGCCCTTCACTCACCACCTCACGCATCATCAGGGCGAGCGTCACATGGGCGTCAGAACTGCCTGTCGCGGGCCCTGCGAAGACCGGGAGCACCACGCGCCCGCCTTTCCCGTCACTGATCAAAGCCGCAGGTCAGGGGCGTACGTCCGGCACGCGACCCGGTCCACGTCATGCGCCCGCCAAAACATGTCGACGCGGCCGGCCCGGATCCTGGGAGTCAGGAAATCAGCAGGTCAGAGCCCCTTCGCGGCAGGCTCCAGAATCGCCACGCACTCCACGTGATGCGTCATCGGGAACAGATCGAACGCCCGAAGCGTCCGCACCCGGTAGCCGCCCTCGCGGAAGTACGCCAGGTCGCGGGCCAGCGCAGCGGGATCGCAGGCGACGTAGGCGATGCGGCGGGCGCCCAGGGAGGCGAGGTGGGCGACCGTCGTGCGGCCGGCGCCGGCCCTCGGGGGGTCCAGGACGATCAGGTCGACCTCGGTGATGCCCGTGCGCGGCAGGACCGACTCGACCTTGCCCTGCTCGATGCGGACCCGCGGGAAGTCGGCGAGGTTGTGCCGCGCGTCCTCCACCGCCCGCTTGCCGGACTCGATGCCGAGGACCGCGCCCTTCTCGCCGAGCCGGTCGGCCAACGCCCCCGCGAACAGCCCCACCCCGCAGTAGAGGTCGAGCGCCGTCTCGCCCTTGCGGGGCAGCAGGCCCTGCATCACCGCCGTCACCAGGGTGTCGGCCGCCTTCGGGTGAACCTGCCAGAAGCCGCCGCCCGCGACGCGGTGGGTGCGGCCGTCCGCGCGTTCGCGGACGAAGGGGCGGCCGTGGACGCGGTGGACGCCGCCGGTCTTCTCGTCGACGCGGAGGACGGAGACCGGCTTGTCCAGTTCGACCAGGGGCAGGCGGGCGCCCGGGCGCGGGGTCAGGATCACCTGGCGGTCCTGCGAGCCCGTCGCCGCGATCGCCTCGACCGACTCCATGCCGGTCCAGTCCCGCCGCTCGATGCCCAGCTCGCTGACGCCCTCCGCCGCGATCATGCAGTGGTCGATGCGCTCGATCTCGTGCGAGCGGTGGCGGCGCAGGCCCGCGTGGCCCTCGGCGTCGACGGCGTACTGGACACGCGTGCGCCACTGCGGGACCTGACCCGCGGGCAGCTTGTCGCCCTCGGCCGGCATCACCGTGCCGTCCCAGCCGGCCTCCTCGGGCGTGAGACCGGCGAGCCGCTTGAGCTGTTCGGCGATCACCTCGCCCTTGAGGCGGCGCTGGGCGCCGGGCTTGGCGTGCTGCCAGTCGCAGCCGCCGCAGCGGCCGGGGCCGGCGAACGGGCAGGGGGCCTCGATGCGGTCCTTGGACGCCTCCAGGATCTCCACCGCGTCCGCACGGAGGAACCGGGCTCCCTCCTCGCCCTCGGTCACCCGGGCCACCACCCGCTCGCCCGGCAGCGCGTGCCGGACGAAGAGCACCTGGCCCTCGGCGGTACGGGCGATGCAGTGGCCGCCATGGGCGACGGGGCCGATCTCGACCTCGTACTCCTCCCCGGCCAGCGACTTCTTCGGTTCTGTCTGCATGGCGGGGTGACTCCAGATCGGGAACGGGAAACGGCCGGACAACAGCCCACCAGTTTACGTGGCTGTCGTCCGGCCGTTCACCACGGGCCGAACCCCGGGATCAGTCCTTGGCCGACGACGGCTCCTTGGGCCGCTCCGCCGCCGGACCCCGTCGTACGGCACCCGGTGCGCTCCACTCCTGCCGCTTGCGGGCCCGCATCTTGGCCGCCTCGGAGGACGCCAGCTGATAGGGCACGGAGGTGACCATCACGCCGGGCGTGAAGAGCAGGCGGCCCTTCAGGCGCAGGGCGCTCTGGTTGTGCAGCAGGTGCTCGTACCAGTGGCCGACCACGTACTCGGGGATGATCACGGAGACCGCGTCGCGCGGGGACTCCTTGCGCAGGCTCTTGACGTACTCGATGACCGGCCGGGTGACCTCGCGGTACGGCGAGTCCAGGACCTTCAGCGGTACGTCGATGCCGCGCCGCTCCCACTCCTCGCGCAGCGCCCTGGTCTCGGCCGGGTCGACGTTGACCGTCAGCGCCTCCAGGGTGTCCGAGCGCATCAGCTTGGCGTAGGCCAGGGCGCGCAGGGTGGGGCGGTGGATCTTGGAGATCAGCACGACCGAGTGCACCCGGGACGGGCGGATCAGGTCGTCGTCCGGCTCCTCGGGTGCCGTGAGCTCCTCGGCGACACCGTCGTAGTGCTTACGGATCGCGGTCATCGTCGCGTAGAAGATGCACATGCCCAGGAGCGCCACCCAGGCGCCGTGCGTGAACTTCGTGACCAGGACGACGACCAGCACCAGGCCGGTGAAGAAGGCGCCGAACGCGTTGATCGCGCGGGAGCGCACCATGTGGCGGCGCTTGGCCGGGTCCTTCTCGACCGCCAGGTGGCGGTTCCAGTGCCGGACCATGCCGGTCTGGCTGAGCGTGAAGGACACGAACACGCCGACGATGTACAGCTGGATCAGCCGGGTGGAGTCGGCGCCGTAGATGACGGTCAGCAGGGTCGCGGCACCCGCGAGCAGCACGATGCCGTTGGAGAAGGCGAGGCGGTCGCCACGGGTGTGCAGCTGGCGCGGGAGGTAGCGGTCCTGGGCGAGGATCGAGCCGAGCAGCGGGAAGCCGTTGTAGGCCGTGTTCGCCGCCAGGAACAGCACGAGGGCGGTGGCCGCCGCGAGGACGACGAACAGGAAGCTGCCCTTGCCGAAGACCGCCTCGGCGACCTGGGAGATCACCGGGTTCTGGACGTAGCCGGAGCCGAGCGGGTGGCCGTCCCGGAGCAGGTCGGTGGCCGGGTTCTCGGCCATACGGACCTTGGTCGACATGGCGAGGGCGATGATGCCGCAGAACATGGTGACGGCGAGCCCGCCCATCAGCGCCAGCGTGGTCGCCGCGTTCTTCGACTTGGGCTTGCGGAAGGCCGGGACGCCGTTGGAGATGGCCTCCACGCCGGTGAGCGCGGCACAGCCGGAGGAGAAGGCGCGCAACAGCAGGAAGACCAGCGCGAAGCCCGCGAGGCCCTGGTGTTCGGCCTGGATGTGGAAGTCGGCGGTGGGTGCGCGCATGGTGTCGCCGAGGAGCAGACCGCGGACGGCGCCCCATGCGATCATGATGAAGACGCCGCCGACGAACACATACGTCGGGATCGCGAAGAGCTTGCCGGACTCCTTCACGCCGCGCAGGTTCATCAGCGTCAGCAGGACGATCACGGCGACCGCGCACAGCACCTTGTGCTGGACCACGAAGGGGATCGCGGAGCCGAGGTTCTCGATGCCGGAGGCGATCGAGACGGCGACGGTGAGGACGTAGTCGACGAGCAGGGCGCTGGCCACCGTCAGGCCCGCCTTGGGGCCGAGGTTGGTGGTGGCGACCTCGTAGTCGCCGCCGCCGCTCGGGTAGGCGTGCACGTTCTGGCGGTAGGAGGCGACGACCGTGAACATCAGCACGACGACCGCGACGGCGATCCAGGGGCTGAAGTGGTACGCCGACACGCCCGCGATGGACAGGACCAGCAGGACCTCCCCCGGCGCGTAGGCGACAGAGGACAGCGGGTCGGAGGCGAAGACGGGGAGTGCGATGCGCTTCGGCAGCAGCGTTTCGCCCAGCCGGTCACTGCGCAGTGCGCGCCCGATCAGGATCCGTTTGGGCACGTCGGTCAGTTTGGACACGACAGAGGATCGTACGGCTTCGAACCGGGTGCTTCCACTTGCGGTCGCACATCTGCCTGACGGGTGAAATCGGCGCCGGTCAGGGCTACGGATTCCGCAGCCCCGACGATCTTGTGTCTAGATCTCCCTGTCCATATGACAAATCCCGTCCTTGCCGTCGTACGGAGGTCCCATGCCCGCGCCCGCAGAGCTGATCGGCGCCGCCTGCGCCCTCGTCGGCCTCGGAATCCTCACCCTCTTCAGCGTCCTGAGCATCAGCCGCCGCTGAGCCGGAACGCCCGACGGCGAACCCGCCTCCTCGAACCCGTCGTGTTTCCGCACTGCGGGTTCAGGCACCCTTTTCGATCTTGAACGGTCCGAGCGGCTGGGAAAGGCTGGCGAAAGCCACGCGAACCCGCTGTGAACAACAGCGCACGGAGCGATGACCAGCTCTGCCCCACCCGCGCCCAGAGAGGCTGTACGACCGTGATTCGCCGTCTGCTCATACCTGCGATACCCGCCGTGCTCATCGGCGCCGCCCTCCTCCCCACGGTGCTGGCCACCGACATCGGCTGGGACGTCTCCCGCCCCGCCGCGCCGGCCACCGCCTGAGGAGGAGAACCATGACCAACGTCCCGCCCTACCTGCATGTGCCGGCCGCCGACACGCTGCGGGCGCTGGCCGCACACTCCGACGAGGAGCTGAAGTCCTTCCGGGAGAGCTGGGAGGACCTGCCCGTCGACGCGTACATGAAGGACGGTGCCGACTACCGGCGCCGCCGCTACGGCTCCTTCCGCGGCGTGGACCGCATGGAGCCCGACGCGCACGGCGTCTTCCACCAGTCCGTCGAGGTCAACGCCCTGCACGGCGGCGTCGACCGGCTCTTCCCGCCGCTCGCCGAAGAGGTGAAGGCCTCCAAGGTCCTGCGCACCCTGGTGGCCGCGCTCGCCGACCGGCTGCCCGGTGAGTTCGACCGGAGGCGCGGCGGCGTCGGCGTCCATCAGATACGCATCACCGCCACCCGCGGCACGAACGGCCTGCCCGCCCCCGAGGGCGTCCACGAGGACGGCCACCACTTCGTCGCCCAGGTCTTCATGGGCCGCGTCGGCGTCCAGGGCGGTGCCTCGCAGATCTACGACCGCGAGATGCGGCCGCTGCTGCGCACCACGCTCACCGAACCGTTCGAGACGATCATCATCGACGACCGGCGGGTCTTCCACGGCGTCGACGCCATCGAGCCCGCCGACGGCCACCGCACCGGTGTCCGCGACATGCTGCTCGTCGACTTCTTCCCGCGCGCCGATGGGTGACGGCGCCTCCGCGGTGCCGGGCGGCGTCACCGTCCCGGACGGCTTCCTGCGCGAGCTGTCCGAGCGGCTGCCCACCGCCCGCACCGATGCACTGACCCGGTCCGCCTACACCTCCGACGCATCGATCTACCGTGTCGTACCGCGTGCCGTCGTCGAACCCCGGGACGCCGAGGAGGCCGCCACCGCCGTGGCGGTCGCCGCGGCGCACGGGGTCGGCGTCACCGCTCGCGGCGGCGGCACCTCCATCGCCGGCAACGCCATCGGCGCCGGCCTGGTGCTGGACTTCTCCCGGCACATGAACAAGGTCCTCGCCATCGACCCGGATGCCGGTACGGCCACCGTGCAGCCCGGCGCGGTCCTGGGCACCGTCCGGGCGCGCGCCGCCGAGCACGGGCTGACCGTCGGCCCCGACCCGTCCACCTACTCGCGCTGCACCATCGGCGGCATGATCGGCAACCATGCCTGCGGGCCGCACTCCGTGGCCTGGGGCACCACCGCCGACATCACCGAGCGCATCGAGCTGCTGCGCGCCGACGGACGGCTGCTCAGCGTGGGCCCCGGCACCACCGGCGACCGGGACCTCGACGAACGGCTCCGGGGTCTGCGGGACGCGCACCTGGCCGGCATCCGCACCGAGCTGGGCCGCTTCAGCCGCCAGGTCTCCGGCTACGGACTGGGCCGGCTGCTGCCGGAGCACGGCTTCCACGTGGCGCGCTCGCTGGTGGGCTCCGAAGGCACCTGCGGCCTGGTCCTGGGCGCGACGATCAACCTGGTACCGCTGCCCGCCGCCCGGGTCCTGCTGGTCCTCGGCTTCCCGGACGTCTACGACGCCGCCACCGCGGCCCCCGGCCTGGCGCGGGCCGGCGCCCTCACCGTCGAGGGCATGGACGCCGCCCTGGTGGACGCGCTGCGCGCGCGGCCCGGGCAGGCGGCGGGCGTCGACCTGCTGCCGCCCGGCGGGGCCTGGCTGTACTGCGAGATCGAGGGCACCGACCCGGCGGACGCCGAGGAGCGGGCCCGGCGGATCGGGAAGGAGAGCGGGGCCCGCTGGGAGGTCTTCACGGACGCCGGCCGTACCGACGCCCTGTGGAGCATCCGGCGCAACGGCGCCGGCATCGCCACCCGCATGGCCGACGGCCGGGAGGCCTGGCCGGGCTGGGAGGACTCCGCGGTACCCGCCGAGAACCTCGCCGGTTACCTGAAGGACCTGCACGCCCTGATGGCCGAGCGGCAGCGGCAGGGCACCATCACCGGCCACTTCGGCGAGGGCTGTCTGCACCTGCGCGTCGACTGGGACCTCACCAGCGAGGCGGGCATCGCCGACTACCGCGCCTTCATCGAGACCGCCGCCGACATCGCCGTCTCGCACGGCGGCTGTGCCTCCGGCGAGCACGGCGACGGGCGGGCCCGCTCCGAGCTGCTGACCCGTACCTATTCGCCCGAACTCCTCGGCGCCTTCCGGCAGTTCAAGGAGATCTGGGACCCCGAGGGGCTGCTCAACCCGGGCATCCTGGTCGACCCGGCCCCCCTGGACGCCGATGTGCGGCCCGGCCCCGGGCACGACCGGCACGCGCTGCCGCTGCTCACCCTGTCCGCCGACAAGGGCTCGATGGCGGGTGCGGTACGCCGCTGCATCGGCGTCGGCAGCTGCCGCAACGCCACCGGTGCCATGTGCCCGTCGTTCCAGGCCACCGGGGACGAGGTGCACTCCACGCGCGGCCGGACCCGGGTGCTCGGCGAGATGCTGCGCGGCGAGACGCTGCCGGACGCCTGGCGGTCCGAGGAGGTCCGCGAGGCGCTCGACCTGTGCCTGTCCTGCAAGGCGTGCAAGAGCGAGTGCCCGGTCAACGTCGACATGGCCGCGTACAAGGCGGAGTTCCTGCACCAGCACTACAAGGGGCGGTTGCGTCCCCGGGCGCACTACGTGCTCGGCTGGCTGCCCCTCCTCGGCCGGCTCGGCTCCCTGGCGCCGGGCGCGGTCAACGCGCTGGCCCGACGGCCGGGGATCGCCCGGAGGCTGTCGCGGCTGGCCGGTCTGGAGACCCGGCGAGGCCTGCTGGGGGTCGCTCCGCGCACCTTCCGGCAGTGGTTCGCGGCCCGGCGGGCGGCGCCCGCAGCGGGACGGCGGACCGTCGTGCTGTGGCCGGACACCTTCTCCAACTTCCTCGACCCGTCCGGCGCACAGGACACCGTCGAGGTGCTGGAGGCGCTCGGGTACCGCGTCGTCCTGCCGGACGGCCCGGTCTGCTGCGGCCTGACCTGGTACTCCACGGGGCAGCTGGGAGTGGCCCGCACGGTCCTCGCGCGTTCCCTGAAGTCCCTGGAGAAGCACCTCGCGGCCGGGCACACGGTCGTCGGCGTGGAACCGTCCTGCACGCAGGCTCTGCGTGAGGAGTCCGTCGAGCTGCTCCCCGAATCGCCGGCCGCGCGCCTGCTCGCGGCGCAGACGACCACGCTGGCCGAACTCGTCGCCGGGCACGAGGGCCCCTGGCCCTTCGGCCCCCTCGACACCGACGCCGTACTCCAGCCGCACTGCCACCAGGAGGCGGGTCCCGGCCACCGGGCCGAGCTGGAGGTCCTGAAGCGGCTCGGCGTGGACACCGACGTGGTCACCGCGGGGTGCTGCGGGCTCGCCGGCAACTTCGGCTACGAGCCCGGGCACTGGGAGGTCTCCCAGTCCTCGGCGGAGCGTGAGCTGTACCCGAAGGTGCGCGCGGCGGGCGAGAGCACGGCGATCGTCGCCGACGGCTTCTCCTGCCGTACGCAGATCTCCCAGGGCACCGAGCGCACGGCCACCCACCTCGCGGCACTGCTGCGCAGGGCGCTGGGCAGCGGCGGCGGTTCGGGTGATGTACCAGCACAGCGAAAGAACGGATGACGTATGCGCATCGTGAGGTACCGGGAAGCGGCGGGAACCGAGGGGGTGTACGGCCTCCTCGGCGCCGACGGGCTGATCACGCCGTTGGCCGGGGACCCGTACGGCACCCGCGCTCCGGCCGGGGACCGCCCGCCCCGCCCCTTGGACGAGGTGACGCTGCTCGCCCCGGTGGAGCCCTCGAAGGTGATCGCGGTCGGCCGCAACTTCGCCGCCCACGCCGCGGAGCTGGGCAACCAGGTGCCGGAGCGGCCGCTGATCTTCCTCAAGCCGTCCACCAGCGTGGTCGGTCCCGGAGCGGACATCGTCTTTCCGGAGTACACCGACGAGCTCCACCACGAGGCGGAGCTGGCGGCGGTCGTCGGCGTCCAGTGCCGCGACCTGGCACCCGAGGACGTACCGGGCGTACTGCTCGGCTACACCTGCGCCAACGACGTCACCGCTCGCGACCTGCAAAAACCCGACGGCCAGTGGTGGCGGGCCAAGGGTTCGGACACCTTCTGCCCGCTCGGCCCCTGGGTGGAGACCGACCTGGACCCGGCCGCGCTGCGGGTCACCGCCACCGTCAACGGCGAGCTGCGGCAGGAGGGCGGCACCCAGCAGATGGTCCGCCCCGTCGACGAGCTGATCGCGCACATCAGTTCGGCGATGACGCTGCTGCCCGGCGACGTGATCCTCACCGGCACTCCGGCGGGCGTCTCGCGGATGTTCCCCGGTGACACGGTCACCGTCGCCGTCGAGGGCCTGGGCGAGCTGACCAACACGGTGGTGCGGGCCTCATGACCGCAGCCGTCGTCGCCGGGGTCTTCCTCGTCCTCACCCTGGCCTCCGTAATCCGCACCACCGCGGGGTTCGGCTTCTCGCTGGTCGCCGTACCCCCGCTGACGCTGCTGCTCGACCCGGTGACGGCCGTCGTCGTCGCCGCGATCATGGCGGCGCCGCTCAGCCTGTGGATCGCCGTGAAGGACTGGCGGCACGTGGACCGGCGGATCACCGCCGTGGCGCTGGGCGCGGGCCTGCTGGGCGTGCCGTTCGGGGTGTGGCTGCTGCACGTGCTGCCCGGACGGGCACTGTCGCTGGTCATCGCGGTCGTGGTGCTGCTGTGCACGCTGATGGTGTGGCGCCGGGTCACCGTGCGCGGCGGGCTGGCCGCGGTCGCCTGGATCAGCGCGTTCTCCGGCGCCTCCTTCGCCTCCACCGGCATCGACGGCCCGCCGATGGTGGCCGCCATGCAGAGCCTGCGGCTGCCACCGCGGGTGCAGCGCGCCACGCTGGGCGTGGTGTTCTCCGGTACGAGCCTGGCGTCGCTGAGCGGTTACGCGCTCAGCGGGCGTCTCACCGCTCAGGTCGGGTGGGCGCTGCTCGCCGGGGTGCCGGCGCTGCTCATCGGCATCGTCGTCGGCGAGCGCATCTTCGCCCGCTTCGACTCCGAACGCTTCCGGCAGGCCGTCCTGGGGCTGCTCGTCGTCAGTTCGGTGTCGGTGATCGCCGGCGTGCTCTCGGGCTGACCACCCTGCCACCCCTTCCCCCCGTCTCTTCCAGAACGACAGATGGGAGCCCTCGCATGCGCCTCGCCGCACGCGCGCACTCCGTATCCGGATCCAAGACCTCCGGCACCCGCAACAAGGCCGAAGCCCTCCGGGCCCAGGGCGTCGACATCGTCAACTTCGCCGCGGGAGAGCTGGACTTCGCCCCGCCCGCCGACGTCCTGCGCGCCCTGCACGCGGCCACGGACGCGGACACCCACCGCTACACCGACACCGCGGGGCTGCCCGCCCTGCGCACGGCCCTGGCCGAGCGGATCACCCGGCTGTCCGGGGTGCCGTACGCGGCGCAGGAGGTGATCGTGACCACCGGGGCCAAGCACGGTCTGCACCTCGCCGCGCTGGCCCTGCTCGACCCGGGCGACCAGGCGCTGGTCCCCAACCCGGGCTGGGGCACCTTCGCCGCGCAGATCCGCATCGCGGGCGGTGAACCCGTGCCGGTGGAGACGTCCGACACCGGCTTCGTGCCGGACGTGGACCGGCTGGAGGCCCTGCGGACGCCGCGCACCCGCCTGCTGGTCCTCAACACCCCGAACAATCCGACCGGCGCGGTCTGCCCGCCCGAGCAGCTGGCCCGCATCGCCGCCTGGGCGGTCGCCCACCGCGTGTGGATCGTCTTCGACGAGTGCTACGGCGAACTCGTCCTGCCCGGTGCGGCCCACGCCCACCCCGCGGCGCTGGTGCCTCAGGCCCGCGACCTCACCGTCGGCATCGGCTCGTTCTCCAAGAGCTTCGCCGTCACCGGCTGGCGCGCGGGCCATGTGCACGGCCCGCGTCCGCTGATCGACACGCTGAAGAACCTGCAGAGCCACACCGCGTCGAACGTCACCAGTGTCGTCCAGCACGCGCTGCTGCCGGCGGCCCGGGGCGAACTGGACGGTTTCACGGAGCACGTCCGCGAGGTGCTGGCCCGGCGGCACGCACTGGTCGGCGAAGCCCTCACCACCATCGACCACATCCGGCCCGCCACCACTCCCCAGGGTGCCTTCTACTACTTCCTGGACGTCCGTGACGTGATCGGCCGCAAGCTCGGCGGCGTCCCCGTCCCGGACACCGACACCCTCACCGGTGTCCTCATGGAGCAGGCGCACATCGCGCTGACCCCGGGCACGGCCTTCGGCACCGAGGGCTTCGTGCGGTTGTCGTACGCGATCGCCGAGGACCGCATCGACGCGGGCCTCGCCTCGCTGCGGGAGGTGATGACCGGTGTCGAGTGAGCCCGCCGCGGCCGGCCGCCGTCCGCTGGTCCTGTACTTCGGCGCCGTGCAGCGCCCCGAGTTCTACGCCGGCCTGCTGGAGGCAGGGGTGGCACTGGGTGTGCTGCGGGACACCGACAGCGTGCACACGCTGGAGCCCGAGGAGTTCGAGGTCGTCGAGCACCTGCGGTTCGCCGACGGCGCGGACGCGGTCGTACGCCGGATCGAGGAGATCGGCCGGACCTGGCGGATCGACTCGGTGCTGAACGTCGACGAGACCCTGGTGCCGCTGTGGGCGGAGGTGTGCGCGCGGCTCGGGCTGGCCGCGATGAGCCGCGAGGCGGCGGCCGCGGTGCGCAGCAAGAGTGTGATGCGGCGCAGGTTCGCCGAGCACATCGGGGAGCACGCCTCCGCCCGCTCGGCCGTGGTGACGAGCGAGGAGCAGGCGCTGGCCTTCGCTGCCGGCACCGGCTATCCGGTGGTGCTCAAGCCCGGCAACCTGTGGGGCAGTTATTTCGTCTCGCGGTGCGAGAACGCCGCCGAGCTGGCCACCGCCCACCGCGAACTGGCCGCCACGCTCCCGGAGTTCAGTGCGGGACAGCGCATCGGCGACACACCGGTGGAGATCCTGGTCGAGGAGTTCCTGACCGGCACCAACCACTCCGTGGAGTGCCTGGTGCTCGGCGAACAGGTGTGGACGACACCGGTCGTGGACGTCGTCACCGGTACCGACCTGGGCGGCACCGACTTCCACCACTTCGCCCGTGTCACCGCCACCCGCCTCACGCCCGGCGAACGCGAGCGGATGCGCGCCCTGGCCGCGGACGCGGTCCGTGCCCTCGGCATCCGGCGCGGTCTCGCCCATGTCGAGTTCGTGCACGGCCCCGACGGTCCCCGGCTGATCGAGGCGGCCGGCCGCCCCGGTGCCAACCGTGCCCCGCTGCTGCGCGAGGCGTACGGCATCAATCTGATTGCCGGCTACCGGGACGTGCTGCGCGGCGTGGAACCGGACGTGGAGCCGGTGCGCGACGGGGCCGCCGCGGTCGTCACACCGTATCCGGAGCGAGCCGGGACGCTGGTCGCCTATCACGGCCTGGACCGGATCCGCGCCCTGCCCGCCACCGCCCAGGTCGATGTGTACAAACACCCCGGCGACCTGGTCCAGCCCCGCCACGAGGGTGCCGCCTCCCCGCTGCGGATCGAGCTGCGCGCCGACTCGCCCGAGCTGCTGCTGGCGGACCTGGACCGGCTGACGGCCCTGAGCGAGGACCTTTTCGTGCTGGAACCGGCGGCGGCTCCAGAGGCGGCGCTGTGAGCGGCCGGCACGTCGTCTTCCTGGAGAGCAACCTCACCGGCAGCGGGTACGAGGCCATCGCCGCCGCGCGCCGCGCCGGCCACCGGGTCACCTTCCTCACCCGGGATCTGTCGCTGTACCTGGCTCCGGGCCATGAACGCCTGGACCTCGGTCTGGTCGACGAGGTCGTCACCTGCGAGACCAACGATCCGGCCGCCGTCGTGGCCGCCGTACGGGGCCTGGCGCACCCGGCGGACGCGATCGTGGCCGTCGGCGAGTGGCACATGATCAGCGGCGCCGAGGCCTCGCGCGCGCTCGGGCTGCCCGGTCCCGACCCCGCGGGGGTCCGCGCGGCCCGCGACAAGTCACGGACCCGCCGGCTGTGCGCGGACGCGGGCGTGCCGGTGCCGGGGTTCGCCCGTGTCGGGACGCCGGAGGAGGTGCACGGCGCGGACCTCGCGTACCCCTGCGTGGTCAAGCCGCTCGACGACGGCGGCAGCAACGGCGTACGCCTGTGCCGCGACGCGGACGAGGCTGCCGACCATGTGCGGCTGCTGCTGAAGGAGACCCACAACGAGCGCGGCCAGCGCAAGATCCCGGCGGCGCTCGTCGAGGAGTACGTCGACGGACCCGAGGTCAGCGTCGAGGCGCTGGTGCGCGGCGGCGAGGTGTCCGTCCTCGCCGTCACCCGCAAGGAGCTGGGCGAGTTGCCGTACTTCTGCGAGACCGGCCACCACGTGCCGGCCGCGCTCGGCTCCGGCCTCGACGAGGCATGCGCGGACGTGGCCACCGCCGCGCTGCGGGCCGTCGGTTTCGACTTCGGCGCCGCCCACGTCGAACTGCGGCTGGCCGCCGACGGCCCGCGCCTCATCGAGATCAACTGCCGTCCCGCGGGCGACCGGATCACCCAACTCGTGGCGCTCGGCACGGGCGTGGACATCCCCGCCGAGCTGGTCACGATGTACCTGGCTCCCGGGGACGCGCACCCACTGCCCGCGCCCGGGCACCACCGGGCCGCCGCCATCGCCTTCCTCCCCGCGGTCGAGGGCGTGGTCACGGCGGTCACGGGCGCCGAC
This sequence comes from Streptomyces sp. NPDC053069, assembly GCF_044546895.1. Taxonomy (NCBI): domain Bacteria; kingdom Bacillati; phylum Actinomycetota; class Actinomycetes; order Kitasatosporales; family Streptomycetaceae; genus Streptomyces; species Streptomyces sp. NPDC053069. The sequence goes on from NZ_JBITZN010000012.1 coordinate 125,650, forward strand.
GAGGCGGCCCGGCTGCCCGGGGTCCTCGACGTCGGTGTCTACGTCGGGCCCGGCGCCCGGGTGCGGCCCCTGCCCAACAACACCGCCCGCTACGGGCACGTGGTCGCCGTCGCCCCGACCGGTCCGGAGGCGCTGCGGCGGGCGCGGGCGGCGGCGGACGCCGTGACGGTGACCACCGCGCGGGCCTGAAGTCCTGTTCACCCCCACCACTCGCACACCAAGGAGCACCGCCATGCTCGGATCCACCCGTCATCCCTCCTTCCGCTCGGTCCTCGCCGCACGCCGTGCCGCCGGGGGCGCGGTGCGGGTCGCCGGCGCGCATGACGCGCTGGGCGGCCGGCTCGCCGAGTCCGCCGGCTTCGACGCCGTCTGGGCGTCCAGCCTGGAGGTGTCCGCGGCACGCTGCCTGCCGGACGCCAGCGTGCTGACGATGACCGAGTACCTCCAGGCCGCGGCGAACACCCAGAAGGCCATCGGCATCCCCGTCGTCGCCGACGTGGACACCGGCTACGGCAACAACCTGAACGTGGCGCACATGGTCCGCGAGTACGAGGCGGCCGGGATCACCGCGGTCGCCATCGAGGACAAGCAGTTCCCGAAGATGAACAGCTTCGTCGCCACCTCCCACACCCTCCTCGACACCGAGACGTTCTGCTCCAAGCTGCGCGTCGCCAAGCAGGCCCAGCGCACCGAGGACTTCTTCGTCATCGCCCGTACCGAGGCGCTGATCGACGGCCTCGGCGTCGAGGTCGCCCTGGAGCGCTGCCACGCCTATGTGGACGCGGGCGCCGACGCCGTGCTGGTCCACTCGAAGATGCCGACCAACGAGCAGGTGCTCGCCTTCCTCGCCGAGTGGCGGGACCGCGCGCCGGTGGTGGTCGTCCCGACCACCTACCCCGACTGGCACATCGACGACGCCGTCAAGGCCGGCGTGTCCACGGTGATCTACGCGAACCAGGGCCTGCGCGCCACCATCCGGGCGCTGCGCGAGACCTACGGCACGATCCTCGACCGGGGCGCGACCACCGAACTGGAGGGCCGCATCGCCTCCGTGAAGGACATCTTCTCGCTGCAGCGGCTGGCCGACTGGCAGGAGCTGGAGTCGGCGTGAGAGCACCGCACCCGGGAGCGGCCGTCGTACGGCAGCCGCTCCCGCCCGTGTTCTGGCTGCTGTTCGCCGGGACGCTCCTGAACCGGCTGGGCATCCTCGTCCCGGCGTTCCTCTCCCTGTACCTGGCCGCCGGGGCGGGGCTGTCCGCCGGCACCATCGGGGTGCTGGTCGGCCTGTGGGGTGCGGGGTCCGTGGCGGGGTCCCTCGCGGGCGGTGCGCTGGCCGACCGGATCGGGCCCCGGGCGGCGGTGCTGTGCTCGCAGGCGGTCTCGCTGGCCGCCTCCCTCGCCCTGGCCGGCACCCGTCGCACCGGCCTCCTGGCCGCGGTCGTGCTGCTGTCCGGCTGCGCGTCCACGCTGCACAAGCCGGCCGGTGCGGTCGTGGTCGCCCGGGCCCTGCCCGAGTCAGGCCACGTGCGCGCCTTCGGACTGCTCTACTGGGCCTCCAACATCGGCGCCGCGATCTCGCCCGCGGTCTCCGGCGTCCTGCTCGAACGCGGTGCCGGCTGGCTGATCGTGCTCAACATCACGACCGCCCTGTGCTACAGCGCGGTGGCGCTGCGCCTGCCCGGGCGGGGGCCGGGCGCCCCGGGCGGCAGCGGTGCCGTACACGGCCTGCTGTCCCCCTTCCGCTCCGGACCGGTCGCGCGCTTCCTGTGCCTGTCCTTCTGCCTGGCCCTGATCTACCTGCAGAAGCAGTCGACACTGCCGCTGGAGATGGCGGCGCACGGGCTGAGCCCGCACGCCTACGGCCTGGTCGTCTCCCTCAACGGACTGCTGATCATCGTCCTGCAGCCCGTCGTGTCCCGGCTGGCCGGACGGATCGGCATGGACGCCCAGTTCGTCCTCGCCGGACTGCTGGTGGCGCTCGGGTTCGGCGCCAACGCCGTGGCCGGGGCCGCATGGTCGTACGCCGCCGCACTCACCGTGTGGACGCTGGGCGAGATCCTGCTGGTGCCGCAGGCGTCGGCGTTCCTGGTCCGGCACGCGCCCGAGGGCCGGGCGGGCGCCTACCAGGGCGCGTACCAGTTCGTGTGGAACCTCGGCCTGGTGCTCGGCGCGCCGCTGGGCATGACGGTGCGTCAGGCCTACGGCGGGGACACATTGTGGACGGCGTGCCTGGTGCTCGGGACCGGGGTGGTGGTGCTCTACGCGGTGTACGCGGCCCGGGCGCGGGCGGATCAGCCGACGGTGGACAGCGAGGCGGCGTGAACCGAGGTGTGCTCCGGGTCCTCCGGGGGCTCGTCCGGCACATGCGCTTCCAGCAGGCCGGACTTGGCGATCAGGTAGCCGAGCTGTGCCCGGCTGCGGCTGCCGAGCCGGTCCGAGAGCCGGGCGATGTAGGCCTGGCAGCGCCGGATGCTGATGCCGAGCTGCTGGGCGGTCACGGCGTCCTTGTCGCCGGCGACCACGTGCCGCAGGATCGCCAGCTCCATCTCGTCGGTGATCCGCGCCGTCGCCCGGTCCCGGCCCGGCGGGGTGAAGGGGACGGCACGGAGCCAGGACCGTTCGAAGACCACCGCGAGGAAGGAGACGACCGCCGGGATGCGCACCTCGACGGCCACCGAGCGGTCTTCGGTGCCCGGAATGAAGGCCACCTTGCGGTCGAAGATGATCAGCCGGTCGAAGTTCTCGTCCAGGGTGCGCACTTCCGCGCCGTGCTCCTCGATGGCCCGTACGTACGCCTGGGTGGCGGGGCCGGAGCGCGCGTTGTGCTGGTAGATCGTCTTCATCCGGGCGCCGCGCCTGAGCATGTCGAGCGTCGGGGGAAGTGCGGTGGCGAGTACCTCGGCGGAGCGCGGTCCACCCGGTTGCGAGGTGAGGATCTCCTCGTGGCACTCGCGGGTGGCGATCTCGATGGCGGCGTTGATGTGGGGCAGCCCCGAGTGCACCTTGTACCCGCCCGAGTCCCGCTGGCGCAGGTAGGCGTCCACCGCCGGGGCCAGTGTCTCCTGGTCGCGCAGCAGGCGCCCGATCATCTCCTGCGCCTCGTCGAGGACGCCCTTCGCCCGCAGGCCGCCGACGCGGGCGGGGTTCACGGCGGCGTAGGTGACGGGGTGGCGGCCCTCACCGGCCTCGCCGCTCTCGTGCAGCAGCCCGATCGCGACCAGCCTGCGCACCGCTTCCGGCGGCGCTCCGTCGGCCGGCCCGGGCAGTCGGGGCAGCAGGGAGACGTAGACCTCGACGTCCTCCGGCTCCAGTAAGCCCCCGCCCCGCGCGACCCTCAACTCGCCCCGTTCCGTCACGATTCCCCCGAGCTGCGGCAACGTTGTCCACGATCTTCGCTGTCTTCAAATGTAACCACCGCAACCACTGTTCACACCTCACAGGCCTGTGACGGGCGTCTCCTGCCGGTACGGTGGCCGCAGCGCGGACGGCGGCAGCAAACCGCGACCCACGAGCGGATGACGGCGGCATTCCCCGGCATGATGTTGCCTTGCGGGCCGCGAACGGCCCGCAAGGTAGCGCGTGGCGAGCCGAGAGAGGAACATGAAAACGACGTTGGGACAGGTCGGACGGCCTGCCGAAAGTGCGGTGTGAGGCGATGCACATTGTCATCATGGGCTGCGGACGAGTGGGCTCCGCTCTGGCCCAGACCCTGGAGCAACAGGGCCACACGGTCGCCGTGATCGACCAGGACCCCACCGCCTTCCGCCGGCTGGGCCCGGGCTTCGGGGGCCGCCGGGTCACCGGGGTCGGCTTCGACCAGGACACGCTGCGCGAGGCGGGCATCGAGGAGGCCGGGGCCTTCGCCGCCGTCTCCAGCGGTGACAACTCCAACATCATCTCCGCGCGCGTGGCCCGCGAGATGTTCGGCGTGGAGAACGTGGCCGCGCGCATCTACGACCCGCGCCGTGCCGAGGTCTACCAGCGTCTGGGCATCCCCACCGTGGCCACGGTGCGCTGGACCGCCGACCAGATGCTGCGCCGCCTGCTGCCCTCGGGCGCCGAGCCGCTGTGGCGCGACCCCACCGGGGGCGTCCAGCTCGCCGAGGTGCACGCCTCCGCGAAGTGGGTCGGTCACAAGATCAGCAAGCTGCAGGAGGAGACGGGCGTCCGCGTGGCGTTCCTGACCCGTCTGGGGGAGGCGATCCTGCCGACCTCGCAGACGGTGCTGCAGGAGGGCGACCTCGTGCACGTGATGATGCGGACGGACGAGGTCGAGAAGATCGAGGCGGCGTTCGCCCAGGGACCGGAAGAGGAGGGCGGTCACTGATGAGGGTCGCCATTGCCGGAGCCGGCGCCGTCGGCCGCTCGATCGCGGGCGAGCTGCTGGAGAACGGCCACGAGGTCCTGCTCGTCGACAAGGCCCCGACCGCCATCTCGGTGGAGCGGGTGCCCCAGGCGGAGTGGCTGCTGGCCGACGCCTGCGAGATCACGTCCCTGGACGAGGCGGCGCTGCAGCGCTGCAACGTCGTCATCGCCGCGACCGGCGACGACAAGGTCAACCTGGTCGTCTCGCTGCTCGCCAAGACGGAGTACGGCGTCCCGCGGGTCGTCGCCCGCGTCAACAATCCGAAGAACGAGTGGCTGTTCAACGAGGCCTGGGGCGTGGACGTGGCCGTCTCCACCCCGCGCCTGATGTCCGCCCTGGTCGAGGAGGCGGTCTCGGTCGGCGACCTGGTCCGCCTGCTCCGCTTCAGCCACGGCGACGCCAACCTCGTCGAGCTGACATTGCCCGAGGAGTCGGCCCTGGCCGGCACCCAGGTCGGTGACGTCGAGTGGCCCGAGGACACCTCGCTGGTCACGATCATCCGCGGCACCCGCGTGCTGACCCCGTCCAAGGAGGACTCCCTGGAGGCGGGCGACGAGCTGCTGTTCGTGGCCGCCCAGGCCCGGGAGGAGCAGCTGGAGGAGCTGTTGTCGGTGCGGCGGGAAGAGGCCTGACCGCCACATCGAGAAGGGCGCCCTCTCCCCGAGGGCGCCCTTCTTCGTCGTACGACGGCCGACCAGCCGCCGGACACCCCCTAGCCCTCCCGGCGGTGCCTGCCGCCGGCGGCCTCGGCAGCGGCCTTCCTCTCCTCGGCCGCCTTCTCCTCCGCCTCCATCTCCGCGAACACGTCGATCGGCGCGGGCGCCTTCGCCAGGAAGACCCAGGTGAGCCACACCGCCAGCAGGAACGGCGGGATCTTCAGGGCGACCAGGACCCAGCCGAGCCTGGTGGTGTCGGACCACCAGTAGAGCGGGAAGAGGATCGCGCACTTGGCGAGCAGGATCAGGCCCCAGGCCCAGCTGGCCTTCGCGTAGGCCTTCTTGCGGCCGGGGTTGCGGGTGCGCCAGGAGAGGTTCTCCTTGAAGACCGGGCCGAGGATGAGGCCGATCAGGGGCACCCCGGCGAGGGTCGTGACGATGTACGCCAGCGCCAGGCCCAGCGTGTAGAGCATGCCGGGCAGGTAGAAGTCCTTGGCGTTGCCGGTGAACATCGCGAAGACCACGCCGAAGGCCACGCCGAACACGCCGCTGAAGGCGTGCTTGACGGTGTCCTTCATCGCGAGCCGGACCACGACCAGGACCAGGGAGACGATCAGCGCCGCGATCGCCGACACATGCAGGTCCTTGCTGACCGTGAAGATCGCGACGAAGAGCAGGCCCGGCACGACCGTCTCGACCATGCCGCGGACACCGCCGAACGCCTCGAACAACGCGGCCTCGGTCACCGCGCGGGCGTCGCCGGTCTCGTCGGGGGGATTGTGGTCGGTGCTTTCGGTCGGCTTGTCGAGGGACGTCACCGGCTACTCCCGTCCGAGGGGTCGCAGTTCGTACTTCGGGTTGAAAAGCACCCGGCGGCCCCGGCTCATCGAGATCCGGCCCGATGCGATCAGCTTGCGCCCCGGTTCTATGCCCACGATGGAACGCCTGCCGAGCCACACCACGTCCAGCGCGGCGGAGCCGTCGAACAGCTCGGCCTCCAGGGCCGGGACCCCGGCGCGTGGTCGCAAGGTGACCGTGCGCAAGGTACCAGTTACGGTGACGATCTGCCGGTCGTGGCAGTCACCGATCTTCGTGCAGCCCGCCGTCTCGGCGTCTTCGCGCAGCTCCTCGGACTCCAGGTCCTCCTGTGAGGAGGAGAGCCGGTCGAGCATGCGCCGGAACCGGCCGGCCGGCTTTTCGGAACGAGGAACAGCACTCATACCTGAAGCGTACCGGGGCCCACCGACGGCACCGTAGCGCAGCTCACTTCTCGAAGCGGTATCCCATGCCGGGCTCGGTGACGAAGTGCTTCGGGTGCGAGGGGTCCGTCTCCAGCTTCCTGCGCAGCTGGGCCATGTATACGCGCAGGTAGTTCGTCTCGGTCCCGTACGAGGGCCCCCACACCTCCTGCAGCAGCTGCTTCTGGCTGACCAGGCGCCCGGTGTTGCGGACCAGCACCTCCAGCAGGTGCCACTCGGTCGGGGTGAGGCGGACGTCCCTGCCGGCCCGGTTGACCTTCTTGGCGGCCAGGTCGACGGTGAAGCCCTCGGTCTCCACGGTCGTCAGGTCGTCCTCGCCGGCCCCGACCGGCTCGGCCCGGCGTACGGCGGCCCGCAGCCGGGCCAGCAGTTCGTCCATGCCGAAGGGCTTGGTGACGTAGTCGTCGGCGCCCGCGTCCAGCGCCTCGACCTTCTCGTCGGAGGAGTGCCGGGCGGACAGGACCAGGATGGGCACGCGGGTCCAGCCCCGCAGGCCCTTGATCACCTCGACGCCGTCCATGTCGGGCAGACCCAGGTCCAGCACGACCACGTCGGGGTGCCGGGAGGCGGCGAGTTCGAGCGCCGTACGGCCGTCGGGGGCCGCGTCGACCTCGTACTTGCGCGCCTTGAGGTTGATCACGAGGGCGCGCACGATCTGCGGCTCGTCGTCGACCACGAGCACCCGGGTCGTCATAGGGTCTGCCTTTCTGGTTCTGCGAGGTCCTCCCCCGTGGGAGATCCTGCGAGGTCCGCGCCCGCCTCCAGGGGCTCCGGACCCGGTCGTGCGGCCCGCAGGCTCAGGACCATGGTGAGGCCCCCGCCCGGCGTGTCCTCGGCGTTGAGGGTGCCGCCCATGGCCTCCGCGAAGCCCCGGGCGACCGCGAGGCCGAGCCCGACCCCGGCGCCGCGCGGGGCGTCACCGTACCGCTGGAAGGGCTCGAAGATACGGTCCTTGGCCTCGTCCGGCACGCCCGGCCCGCGGTCCACCACCCGCACCTCCACCCGGTCCGCCATGGCGCTCGCGGAGACCAGCACCGGGCGCCCGCGCGGGCTGTACTTGACGGCGTTCTCCACCAGGTTGGCCACGGACCGCTCCAGCAGCCCGGGGTCGACCTCGACCATCGGCAGCGTCTCGGGCACGTCCAGTCCGACGCTGTCCTCGGGTACGCCGCCCAGGGCCATGGGGACCACTTCGTCCACGTCGATCTCGCGGATCAGCGGGGTGACCGTACCGGTCTGCAGGCGGGACATGTCGAGGAGGTTGCCGACGAGGTGGTCGAGCCGGTCGGCGCCCTCCTCGATGCCCTTCAGCAACTCCGCCCGGTCCTCCTCGGACCAGGCCACGTCGTCGGAGCGCAGACTCGACACAGCGGCCTTGATGCCGGCCAAGGGCGTGCGCAGGTCGTGGCTGACGGCGGCCAGCAGGGCGGTGCGGATGCGGTTGCCCTCGGCGAGGGTGCGGGCCTGGTCGGCCTCCTCCTGCAGCCGCCGGCGGTCCAGGACGACGGCCGCCTGCGCGGCGAAGGCGGCGAGCACGCGGCGGTCCTCGGCGGGCAGCACCCGGCCGGTGAGCGCGAGCGCCATGTGGTCGCCGACGGGCATATCGACGTCGGCGTCCTCGGGCCGCTCCAGCGCCCGCCCGAACCCGGCGCGCCCGGCGCAGGTCCACGGCTCGACGTCGCTCGCCCGCTCCAGCAGCGCGGCCGACTCCATCGCGAAGGTCTCCCGGACCCGCTCCAGCAGCTCCTCCAGGCTGGTCTCGCCGCGCAGCACGTTCCCGGCGAGGAAGGAGAGGATCTCCGACTCGGCGCGCAGCCGGGCGGCCTGGTGGGTGCGGCGGGCGGCGAGGTCCACCACCGAGGCGACCGACATGCCGACTCCGAAGAAGATCGCGATGGCGACGATGTTCTTGGGATCGGCGATGGTCAGCCGGTGCAGCGGCGGGGTGTAGAAGTAGTTCAGCAGCAGCGAGCCGAAGGCCGCCGAGGCCAGCGCGGGCAGCAGGCCGCCGAGCAGCGCCGCCGCGACGGTGACCGCCAGGAACAGCAGCATGTCGTTGGCGAGGCCGAGATCGATGGTGTTCAGCAGCACCGCGAGGACCGCGGGGCCCACCAGACCCACCGCCCAGCCCCAGAGGATCCGGGCCCGCCCGAGCCGTGCGCCGCGGGCCACGGGCAGTCCGCGGCCCTTGGCGACCTCCTCGTGGGTGACGATGTGGACGTCGAGGTCGGGACCGGAGTCCCGGGCCACCGTGGCGCCGACGCCGGGTCCGAAGACGTACTGCCAGACCTTGCGGCGCGAGGAGCCCAGCACGATCTGGGTGGCGTTGACACCGCGCGCGAAGGCCAGCAGCGCGGCCGGTATGTCGTCCCCGACGACATGGTGGAAGGTGCCGCCGAGGTCCTCCACGAGGGTGCGCTGGACGGCCAGCTCCTTCGGGGAGGCCGCGGTCAGACCGTCGCTGCGCGCTATGTAGACGGCGAGCACCTCACCGCCGGCGCCCTTCTCGGCGAGCCGCGCGGCCCGGCGGATCAGGGTGCGCCCCTCGGGGCCGCCGGTCAGCCCGACCACGATCCGCTCGCGCGATCCCCAGATCCTGGAGACCCGGTGTTCGCTGCGGTACTCGTTCAGGTACTCGTCGACCCGGTCGGCCACCCACAGCAGCGCCAGCTCGCGCAGGGCGGTGAGGTTGCCGGGGCGGAAGTAGTTGGACAGGGCCGCGTCGACCTTGTCGGGCTGGTAGATGTTGCCGTGGGCCATACGGCGGCGCAGGGCCTGGGGCGACATGTCGACCAGCTCGATCTGGTCGGCGCGCCGTACCACCTCGTCCGGAACGGTCTCGCGCTGCCGCACCCCGGTGATCGACTCCACGACGTCGCCGAGTGATTCCAGGTGCTGGATGTTGACGGTGGAGACGACGTCGATGCCGGCGGCGAGCAGTTCCTCCACGTCCTGCCAGCGCTTGGCGTTGCGGGAGCCGGGGATGTTGGTGTGGGCGAGTTCGTCGACCAGGGCGACGGCGGGCGCCCGGCGCAGCACGGCGTCGACGTCCATCTCGCCGAAGACGGTGTCCCGGTACTCCAGCCGCCTGCGCGGCACCTGCTCCAGGCCGTGCAGCAGCACCTCGGTGCGCGGCCGGCCGTGGTGCTCGACGAAGCCCACGACACAGTCGGTGCCCCGCTCCACCCGGCGATGCGCCTCGGAGAGCATGGCGTAGGTCTTGCCCACGCCCGGTGCCGCGCCGAGGTAGATCCGAAGCTTGCCGCGTGCCATGGCTCCATTGTCTTCCGGTGACTGCTGCCTACGCAGCGTCGACCTTACGGCCAACAATCACGGCAAACGGGACAGGAGGGCGGGCCGGGGGCAACTTTGACGCAACCCTGATGACCACCTTGTTCACGCACGACGAACCCGCACTCGGCAACGGAGGACCCCCAAGGGCGAGACCCCGCAAAAAAGCGGGCCGCGCCCCTCGAAGGCACGGCCCGTGAACCCGATGGCTATCGAACTTCCGTGATCTCCGGCCCCCGCTGCAACTGCCCCATACCCCCGGAGAAGCGCGAGCCCTCCTCCTGCTGGACCCCTTCGGGGACCATCTGCGCGTCGTTGGGCAGCTTGAGGACGATCGGGTCACGAGGCGCCATCGGCCCCTCACCGCGCACCACGACCGTGTCCCGGAAGATCTGCTCCAGCAGCCCCGCGGCCTGCGGCTGCACCGCGCCCTGCCCGGAGATCACACCGCGCAGGAACCAGCGCGGACCGTCCACGCCGACGAACCGCACGACCTGGAAACCGCCCGTGCCGTCCGGCAGCTGCACCGGCACCTGCGCCCGCAGCTCCCACCCCAGCGGCCCCTCGACCTCGTCGACGATGCCACCCTGCTGGGTGATACCGGCCCCGATCTCCTCGCGGACCTCACCCCAGATGCCCTCACGCTTGGGCGCGGCGAAGGCCTGGAGCTGGATGGCGCTGTCACGCAGCACGACGGTCGCGGCGACGATCGCGTCACCGGCGACCTCGACCCGCAGCTCCATGCCGTCGACGCCCGGGATGAACAGCCCGCCGAGGTCCACGCGGCCCTCGCCCGGGTCGCGCACCTCGCTGCTGTCCCACGGCCCGTCGGGCCGCGGCCCGGGCTCCAGCCGGACGCGCTCGCGCTCGGCCTCTGCTTCCTCGTCCGCCTCGGTGTCGACGTTGTCGACGACCTGCTCGGCCTCGCCGGCCGCGTCCTCGGCGGCACCCTTCTTCTTGCGACGTCCGAACACGTCACTGTCCTTCCCGGTCGGATACGACCGAAGCGTATCGATTCCCACCCGTCGGACCGCCCTCGGCGGCCTGACCGCTTGTGCCGCTCTCGCCGCCCACCGCGGCATGGCCACCGGTGGACCCGAAGCCCCCTTCGGCCCGCGCCGAGCCGGGAAGTTCCGCGACCTCCTGGAAGCGGACCCTCTCGACCTGCTGGACGACCAGTTGGGCAATCCGGTCGAAGCGCTCGAACCGCACGCTCGCGCGCGGATCGAGATTCACCACGATCACCTTGATCTCCCCACGGTACCCGGCATCCACCGTCCCCGGGGCATTCACGAGGGCGACACCGCAGCGGGCGGCGAGGCCGGAGCGCGGATGCACGAAGGCGGCGTACCCCTCGGGCAGGGCGATCGACACGCCCGTGGGCAGCACCGCCCGCTCCCCGGGCTCCAGCTCGCACGCCTCGGTGGTCCGCAGATCCGCCCCGGCGTCCCCGGGGTGCTCGTACGCCGGAAGCGGTACGTCGGGGTCGATGCGCCGGAGCTGCACGTTCAGGGGACGGCGGCTCACGGGTTCACCTCGAAGGCGCGGGCGCGCCGGACCTGGTCGGGGTCGCTCATGGCGGCCTGGATCTCCTCCTCGCGGCCGTGGTCGATGAAGTGGTCGACCTTGACCTCGATGAAGAGGGCGTCGGCGCGGACGGCGACGGGCCCGTCGGGGCCGCCGATGCGTCCGGTGGCGGTGGAGTAGATCTTCCGCCCGGCGACGGCGGTGACCTCGGCCTCCAGGTACAGCGTGGTGCCCACCGGGACCGGCCGTACGAAGTCGGTCTCCAGCCGGCCGGTGACGGCGATGGTCCGCAGCAGCCAGTTCAGCGAGCCGAGGGTCTCGTCCAGGGCCGACGCCAGCACGCCGCCGTGCGCGAGGCCGGGGGCGCCCTGGTGGGCGGGCTGGACGGTGAACTCGGCGGTCAGCGAGACATCGTCACCGGCGCGAGCCTCCAGGTGCAGGCCGTGCGGCTGCCCGGGGCCGCAGCCGAAACAGTGTTCGTAGTGGGCACCGAGGAGTTCCCCGGGCGCGGGCGCGTCGGGGTGCCGTACCGGTTTCACCGCGTCGGCGGGGGGCTGAAGGCTTGCGGAACTACCACTCACAGCCGCAGACCTTACCCGCGCGTCGGGGATATCAGGATCCCGTGCCAAGCTTGGCCCCATGCAGCTCTCCGCCACCCCCTACGAAGAACGCCTCACCGCCCCCCGCTCATGGTGGCTGATCAGCCTTCTCGTGGGTGTCTCGTTCGCCCTGATCCTGCTCCCGTTCGGCACCCTGCCGCTGCTCGGCGGTCTGGTCGGCGGTACGGCGGCCGCGGCGGTGGTGGCCAGTGCCTACGGCTCGCCGCGCATCCGTGTGGTGGGCGACTCGCTGATCGCGGGGGAGGCGAAGATCCCGGTGTCGGCGCTGGGCGAGTCGGAGGTGCTGGACGCGGAGGAGGCCCGCGCCTGGCGGACGTACAAGGCCGACACCCGCGCCTTCCTTCTGCTGCGCGCCTACATCCCGACGGCCCTGCGCGTCGAGGTCACGGACCCCGAGGACCCGACGCCGTACCTGTACCTGTCGACGCGGGAGCCGGAGAAGCTGGCGGCGGCGATCGAGGCGGCCCGGAAGTCCGGCGCCCAGAGCCCGCGACACCGGGATGATCCGAACGACACCCCCTAGAGCTCTTCCGGAAGATCGCGCAGCTTCAGCGGGTCCGCCGGCTTCTCCAGCGGGGGAAGCTCCGCCAGCTCCTCCCACGGCACCTGGATCTTGCGCAGGTCGGCCCGGATGCGGGCGGCGAGTCTCTTGGTGTCCCTGCGGTTCATGACCGCCCCGACCGCGGCGCCCACCATGAACGGCATGAGGTTGGGCAGGTCGCGGACCATCCGCTTCATGATCTGCTGGCGCAGTTCGCGCTTCATGCGGCCGCCGAGGGCCACGTCGTACGTCGACGGCTTCATCACGTCGATCCCGCGCTCCCCCGACCAGGAGGACAGATACGCGGTACTGCGGGTCTTCAGGTTCCCGGGCGGTCGTACGCCATAGACCTCGTGCAGTTCGGCGATGAGCTTCACCTCGATCGCGGCGACCCCGGTGATCTCAGCGGCCAGCTCGGTCGGCATGGCCGGCGGTACCGGCAGCATCGCCGCCGCTCCGATCCCGGCGCCGATCGTGGAGGTGCCGGCCGCCGCGCCCGCCACGAGCTTGTCGGCGAGTTCTTCGGGGCCGAGCTCCGGGAACTGCCGACGCAGGGTCGCGAGGTCGCGTACGGGGATACGCGGGGCGATCTCGATGATCCGGTCCGCGAGGTACGCCAGGCCCGCGCGGGCGCGGCTGCCGCCCCTGCGGGCCCCTTCCCGGGCCAGGTCCCGGGCCTTGTCGCGCATCACCGCGGCCCGTCGCCGTGCGACGGGCGCGGGCTGCCGCACCGGCGCCGGGTGGTCAGCCCGGTCGGTCGCCGGTTCGAGCGGGGCCACCACTCCCGGTGAGCCCCGCTCGTCGTCACGCGCGCCGTGCGGGCCGTCGGACGGCCCTTCGTCCGCTTTCCCGAGGGAGAAGCGGCGCTTCCGTGGAGGGGTCGAGCCAGTCACGGCCGACCCGACCTCAGTCGCAGTCGCGGCAGATCGGCTGGCCGTTCTTCTCACGGGCCAGCTGGCTGCGGTGGTGCACCAGGAAGCAGCTCATGCAGGTGAACTCGTCCTGCTGCTTCGGCAGGACCCGGACGGCCAGCTCCTCGTTCGAGAGGTCGGCGCCGGGCAGTTCGAGGCCCTCGGCGGCCTCGAACTCGTCGACGTCCACCGACGAGGTGGACTTGTCGTTCCGCCGGGCCTTCAGCTCTTCGAGACTGTCCGAGTCGACGTCGTCATCGGTCTTGCGTGGAGTGTCGTAATCGGTTGCCATATCGCTCTCCCCCTCTGGGTGTCTGCGGTGTCTCCAGCGCACGTAACGCGTGAGAGGCCGGACTTGTGCCCGACCTGAGGCGGAGATTTTGCCTCACATCAAGGTCTGTTACTCAATCGACACCCAACCCGACCCCTCAAGAGTGATCGGCTTGGATGGCGGTGAGGACCGTACACGGTTCGAATGCCGCACCTCAAAGGCGCCTCACCGTGTACTTCCCGTGATCAAGAGCCCTGAAAACCAGGACTTTCCCGGCTTTCTGCCATCTGTCATGATCACGGAGCGTACATGGCCGGAAATCCTCCCATGTGATTGATCACACAATGTGAACCCCGTCCGGCGCCCCGAGGATTCCGCGCAAAGCGAACATGCCTCGCGTGTGTCGGTCCAGGATCACAACGGCAGGGTGACCCGCATCACCAGGCCTCCGCCGTCGCGAGGCTGCGCCACGATGTGGCCGCCGTGCGCGCGCGCCACGGACCGGACGATGGACAGTCCGAGACCGACACCCTTGTCGCTGCCCGTGCGCTCCGTACGGAGCCGCCTGAAGGGTTCGAAGAGGTTGTCGATCTCGTACGCCGGCACCACCGGCCCGGTGTTCGTGACGGTCAGCACCGCCTGTCCGTGCTGGACCTCGGTGTTCACCTCGACCCAGGCGTCCTCGGGCACGTTGTACCGCACGGCGTTCTGCACCAGGTTCAGCGCGATCCGCTCCAGCAGCACGCCGTTGCCCTGCACCACGGCGGGCTTGCGCTCGCCGCGGATCTTCACGCCCTTGGCGTCGGCCTCGGCGTGCACCTGATCGATGGCCTGGGTGGCGACCTCGGCCAGGTCGACGGGCTTTCGCTCGACGATCTGGTTGTCGCTGCGGGCGAGCAGCAGCAGACCCTCGACCAGTTGTTCGCTGCGCTCGTTGGTCGCCAGCAGCGTCCTGCCGAGCTGCTGCAGCTCCACCGGGGCGTCCGGGTCCGACAGATGGACCTCGAGCAGCGTTCTGTTGATCGCGAGCGGGGTGCGCAGCTCGTGGGAGGCGTTGCCGACGAAGCGCTGCTGGGCGGTGAAGGCCCGTTGCAGCCGCTCCAGCATGTCGTCGAAGGTGTCCGCCAGCTCCTTCAGCTCGTCGTCCGGGCCGTCCAGCTCGATCCGGCGGGACAGGTCGGATCCGGCCACCTGGCGGGCGGTGCGGGTGATCCGGCCGAGCGGGGACAGCACGCGGCCGGCCATCGCGTAACCGAACGCGAACGCGATCACGGCGAGGCCCAGCAGGGCCAGCAGGGAGCGGCTGAGCAGGTCGTCCAGGGCCTCCTGGCGCTGCTGGTCCACGCAGTGGGCGATCGCGTCGTTGAAGTCGGACAGCGGCAGCGTGCCGCCGTTGATCGCGGGACAGTTGTCGCTGGAGACCCGGATCTGGGTACCGCTGACGATCTTGAACAGTGGCTGGTTGCCGGTGCTGATCGCCTGTGCGGCCAGCAGATAGATGATCGACAGCAGCAGGATGCCGGCGATCAGGAACATGCCGCCGTACAGCAGCGTGAGCCGTATCCGGATGGTCGGGCGCAGCCACGGGAAGGGGGGCTGCGGTCTCCGGGGATCCCAGGTGGGCTTCGGGGGCGCCTGGGGCGGCGCGGGAGTGGCGGCCATGGCGGATCAGATCCGGTAGCCGGAGCCGGGGACGGTGACGATCACCGGGGGCTCGCCGAGCTTGCGCCGCAGGGTCATCACGGTCACGCGCACGACGTTGGTGAACGGGTCGGTGTTCTCGTCCCAGGCCTTCTCCAGCAGCTGCTCGGCGGAGACGACCGCGCCCTCGCTGCGCATGAGGACCTCCAGCACCGCGAACTCCTTGGGCGCGAGCTGGATCTCCTTGCCGTCGCGGAAGACCTCGCGGCGGTTCGGGTCCAGCTTGATGCCGGCGCGCTCCAGGACCGGCGGCAGGGGCACGCTCGTACGGCGGCCGAGGGCGCGCACGCGCGCGATCAGCTCGCTGAACGCGAAGGGCTTGGGCAGATAGTCGTCGGCGCCGATCTCCAGGCCCTCGACCCGGTCGCTGACGTCGCCGGACGCGGTGAGCATCAGCACGCGCGTGGGCATGCCCAGCTCCACGATCTTGCGGCAGACGTCGTCGCCGTGGACGAGCGGGAGGTCGCGGTCGAGGACGACCACGTCGTAGTCGTTGACGCCGATGCGCTCCAGGGCGGCCGCACCGTCGTACACGACGTCGACGGCCATGGCCTCCCGGCGCAGTCCGGTGGCCACCGCATCGGCGAGCAGCTGCTCGTCCTCGACGACGAGTACGCGCACGTCGCTTGTCCTTCCTCTGTCCACCCGCGACAGCGCACCGTGTGGGCGTGTGCGGGCAGGGGTGTTCGTGGGGTGTGACCTCCATCCTGCCCTTTTCGGCCGTAAGTCGGCTGTAAGGCGGGTTGCGGACGGCACGGACCGGCGCCCGGGGCAGGAATACGAGATTTTCTCCTCCGGTTGAGGTTTCCGGGTGAGGGAGCGGGGGGAGGACGGCTTTACACCCCGCGATCACGCTCTGCATGTGCCGCAGCACCATGCGGTACCCCGCGATCCGCTTGTTGCAGAGTGGGCGCGGGTGTCCGGCACCGTCGCCGCCCAGCAGGGCAGCGCTGGGCACCCGTGAGAGACGTGATCGCCCCTTTCCCAACAGGCACACCCCCGTGCCACCGACCCACGACCCAGGACGAGGGGGCGCAGCATGGACGCTTTCACCGCAGGACTTCTGCAGCGCATAAGGGCGACCGAGTCCGACCTGTCGCGGGCTCGTGACGAGGGCGACGACTTCCTCGTCGAGGTGGAGCAGGCAGAGCTCGACGACCTGCGACGCCTCGCCGCCGACCACGGTGTGGAGGTCGGCGCGTCACGCGTCTGATCGGCTCGAAAGCGCAAGAAGGGACCCCGGCGAATCCAGCGCCGGGGTCCCTTTGCGTCGTGCGGTGCACCGGGTGCGCTCCCTGCCGCCGGCGGCTGCCGTGCAGCCGGCCGGCGCTTTCTTCGCGCCGCCGCGGCGCTCAGCCACGACGGCGGTCACCGGCAGTGCCGGCCTCCGCGCCCTGCCCCCTCAGTCGTGCCACGCGCCGAACTCCTCCAGCAGCCCCTGCAGCGGCTCGAACACCCCCGGCGCCGCGGCGACCGTCAGATCCCGCGACGGCCGCTCCCCGGGCCGTCCACCGACCAGCGCGCCCGCCTCCCGGGCGATCAGGTCACCCGCGGCGAAGTCCCACGCGTTGAGCCCCCGCTCGTAGTACCCGTCAAGCCGGCCGCAGGCCACATCGCACAGGTCGACCGCCGCCGAGCCGCTGCGCCGGATGTCCCGCAGCAGCGGGATGAGCCGGCCGGCGACCTCGGCCTGGTGGGTGCGGACCTCGGCGACGTAGTTGAAGCCGGTGGAGACCAGCGCCTGCTCCAGCGGGGGCGCGGGACGGCAGGCGAGCGCCCGCTCACCCTCCCACGCGCCGGTGGCCCATGCGCCGCCGCCGCGCACGGCGTGGTACGTCTCGCCGCGCATCGGGGCCGCCACGACCCCGACGACCGTCTCGCCGTCCTGCTCGGCCGCGATGGACACCGCCCAGGTCGGCAGGCCGTACAGGTAGTTCACCGTCCCGTCCAGCGGGTCGATCACCCAGCGGATGCCGCTGGTGCCCTCGCTGGAGGCGCCCTCCTCGCCGAGGAAGCCGTCGTCGGGCCGCCGGCCGGAGATCAGGTCGGTGATCAGCTTCTCCGCCGCGATGTCCATCTCGGTGACGACGTCGATGGGGCTGGACTTGGTCCTCGCCACGGCCAGGTCGGCCGGGCGGCCGTCGCGCAGCAGCTCCCCGGCCCGGCGGGCGGCCTCCCGGGCCAGCTCCAGCAGTTCCCGGTGCAGGGCGTCGGTCACGGGGCTCCTCACGCGTAGGGGCTGTCGGCGCCGGCGGCGGCCGGGCGGGGCGTACGGGACGGACAGCAGCCGACGGGGCAGATGTTGTGGCTCGCGCCGAGGGCGCCCAGGGCGCAGGGAGTGATCTCCTGACCGCGCTCCACGGCGGCACGCTCGGTGATCAGCTCGCGGACCGCGGCGGCGAACCGCGGGTCGGCGCCCACGGTGGCCGAGCGGCGCACCGGCAGGCCCAGCTCCTCGGCCTTGGCCGTGGCCTCGGTGTCGAGGTCGTAGAGGACCTCCATGTGGTCGGAGACGAAGCCGATGGGCGCCATGACGACGGCCGGAACGCCCGCCGCGTGCTGCTCCTCCAGATGGTCACAGATGTCCGGCTCCAGCCACGGGATGTGCGGGGCGCCGGAGCGGGACTGGTAGACCAGCCGCCAGGGGTGGTCCACGCCCGTGCGCTCGCGGACGGCGTCGGCGATCAGCTGAGCCACCTCCAGGTGCTGCTCGACGTACGCGCCGCCCTCCCCGTGGGCCTCGACCGGGCCTGAGCTGTCGGCGGCGGAGGCCGGGATGGAGTGCGTGGTGAAGGCGATGTGAGCGCCCGCGCGGACGTCCTCGGGGAGGTCGGCGAGGGAGCGCAGCACGCCGTCGATCATGGGCTCGACGAAGCCGGGGTGGTTGAAGTAGTGCCGCAGCTTGTCGACCTTCGGCAGCTCCAGGCCCTCGGCCTGAAGGGTGGCCAGCGCGTCGGCGAGGTTCTCGCGGTACTGCCGGCAGCCGGAGTAGGAGGCGTAGGCGCTGGTGGCGAGCACCAGGATGCGGCGGCGGCCGTCGGCCACCATCTCGCGCAGGGTGTCCGTGAGGAACGGCGCCCAGTTGCGGTTGCCCCAGTAGACCGGCAGGTCCAGTCCGTGCTCGGCGAAGTCCTTGCGCAGGGCGTCCAGCAGGGCGCGGTTCTGGTCGTTGATGGGGCTGACCCCGCCGAACAGGAAGTAGTGCTGCCCGACTTCCTTCAGGCGTTCCTTCGGGATGCCACGCCCGCGCGTGACGTTCTCCAGGAAGGGGACGACGTCGTCCGGGCCTTCGGGGCCGCCGAAGGAGAGCAGGAGCAGGGCGTCGTACGGGGTGGCATCGAGCGCGTCTGGCATGTCTCGATCCTGCCACCCGGCACTGACAGCCGGGCAACAGTGGGGTGACGAGTCGGGTTCCAGTCGGTTTATGCCGGTATTTCCCACGGTCGAACGAGGTGCAATTAGGGTCCCCTAACTCGTAAGCTGTATCAGCCGCATTCGCGCCTTACCGAGCCGCTTCGGAGACCCCGTGCCCAGCCCCTACAGAGCCCTGTTCGCCGAGCCCGGCACCAAGGCGTTCTCCGCCGCGGGATTCCTCGGCCGGATGCCGCTGTCGATGATGGGCATCGGCGTGGTCACGATGGTCTCCCAGCTGACCGGGCGGTACGGGCTCGCGGGCGCGCTGTCGGCCACCATCGCGCTGTCCGCCGCGGTGATCGGCCCGCAGATCTCCCGGCTGGTCGACCAGCACGGGCAGCGCCGGGTACTGCGTCCCGCGACCCTGGTGGCCCTGACGGCGGCGGCCGGGCTGCTGCTGGCCGCGCATCTGAAGTGGCCGGACTGGGTGCTGTTCGTGTGCGCCGCCGGGATCGGCTCGGTGCCGAGCCTCGGCGCGATGATCCGAGCTCGCTGGGCGGCGCTGTACCGGGGCACCGACAAGCTGCACACCGCCTACTCGTTCGAGTCGGTCGTCGACGAGGTGTGCTTCATCTTCGGCCCGATCATCTCCATCGGGCTGTCCACGGCCTGGTTCCCGGAGGCCGGGCCGCTGCTCGCCGCCTGCTTCCTGGCCGCCGGCGTCTTCTGGCTCACCGCCCAGCGTGCCACCGAGCCGGAGCCGCACCCGCGCGAGAAGCACGGCGGCGGCAGCGCCCTGCGCTCGCCGGGGCTGCAGGTACTGGTGGCGACCTTCGCCGCGACCGGCGCGATCTTCGGCTCCGTGGACGTGGTCACCGTCGCCTTCGCCGACGAGCGCGGCCACAAGGGCGCCGCGAGCCTGGTCCTCGCGCTGTACGCGGCCGGTTCCTGTGTGGCCGGCGCGGTCTTCGGGCTGCTGCGGTTCGCCGGGGCACCGGAACGTCGCTGGCTACTGGGCGTGGCGGCCATGGCCGTGAGTATGATCCCCCTCCTACTGGTCGGAAGCCTGCCGCTGCTGGCCGTGGCGCTGTTCGTTGCGGGGCTGTCCATCGCACCGACGATGATCACGACGATGTCCCTCATCGAAGAGCACGTACCTCGCGCGCAGCTCACCGAGGGCATGACCTGGGTGAGCACCGGCCTCGCGGTCGGAGTCGCGCTCGGCTCCTCCCTGGCCGGCTGGGTGATCGACGCCGCCGGGGCACGGGCCGGGTACGGGGTTCCGGCCGTGTCCGGGGCCGTCGCGGTCGCGGTCGGTTTCCTGGGGTACCGCCGGCTGCGCAGGCCGGCCGCGGGTCGGGGAGGCACCGTTGAGCAGCACGGCGAGCGGGAAGAACGGCACCTGGCGTAACTGGGGCGGGAACGTCTCGGCCCGGCCCGCCCGGCAGGTCGCGCCGGCGTCGGTGGACGAGCTGGCCGCGGCGGTGCGCCGGGCGGCCGAGGACGGCCTGAAGGTGAAGGCGGTCGGGACCGGCCACTCCTTCACGTCGATCGCGGCCACCGACGGTGTGTCGATCCGCCCTCAACTGTTGACGGGCATCCGCAGGATCGACCGTGAAGCCATGACCGTCACGGTGCAGGCCGGCACCCCGCTCAAGAGACTCAATGTGGCCCTGGCGCGCGAGGGCCTGTCGCTGACCAACATGGGCGACATCATGGAGCAGACCGTCTCCGGGGCCACCAGCACCGGCACGCACGGCACGGGCCGTGCGTCCGGCTCCATCGCGGCCCAGATCAAGGGCCTCGAACTCGTCACGGCCGACGGCTCGGTGCTCACCTGCTCCGAGAAGGAGAACCCGGACGTCTTCGCGGCCGCCCGAATAGGCCTCGGCGCCCTCGGCATCGTCACCGCCATCACCTTCGCCGTGGAGCCGCTCTTCCTGCTCGCCGCGCGCGAGGAGCCGATGCCCTTCGAGCGGGTGCTGGCCGAGTTCGACCAACTGTGGGCCGAGAACGAGCACTTCGAGTTCTACTGGTTCCCGCACACCGGCAGCACCAACACCAAGCGGAACAACCGCAGCGCCGGCCCCGAGCAGCCCGTGGGGCAGCCGGCCGGCTGGTTCGAGGACGAGTTCCTCTCCAACGGCGTCTTCCAGGTGGCCCAGTGGGTCGGCCGAGCCGTCCCCGCCACCGTCCCGGCCATCGCCCGGATCTCCAGCAAGGCCCTGTCCGCGCGGACGTACACCGACATCCCCTACAAGGTCTTCACCTCCCCGCGCCGGGTGCGCTTCGTGGAGATGGAGTACGCCGTCCCGCGCGCGGCCCTGACCGAGACGCTGCGGGAGCTGAAGACCATGGTCGACCGTTCCGGGCTGCGCGTCAGTTTCCCCGTGGAGGTGCGCACCGCACCGGCCGACGACATCACCCTGTCCACCGCGTCCGGCCGGGACACCGCCTACGTCGCCGTCCACATGTTCCGGGGCACGCCGTACCAGGCCTACTTCACCGCCGCCGAGCGGATCTTCACCGCGCACGAGGGCCGACCGCACTGGGGCAAGGTGCACACGCGCGACGCGGAGTACTTCGCACGCGTGTACCCGCGTTTCGACGAGTTCACCGCACTGAGGGACCGCCTGGACCCGGAACGGCTGTTCCAGAACGACTACTTGCGGAGGGTTCTGGGCTCGTAGACCCCGTGGCGGGCTCGCCGAGAAGGGCGGACGTACCGACGAAACCAATAATTCCGTTTCTGCTGATTGCGTGAAGTTCGCCACGTTCATGATCGGTAAAACCGGTTGCCAAGGGCCAAGTCATAGGCCTTGCCAGAAGTTGGGCGGCGCGCCCATCCACGCACATGGTCCAAATGGAGTACTGTTGCGAGCCCTGGGCCCGGTCTCCCACCAGGGTGTCCGCGGCCTTGCAGGACCGCCGGGAGGGGGGCTAGTTGCACAGGGTGACAGACTTGGTCACTTAGCGTTGCGAACAGGTAACCGTGCCATAACGGCGACCCAGGGTCCGTGCCCGACACGCCGGGCAACTCGGCAAGGTTGTGGCAGGCTGCACCCGGGCAGGCCACACTCGACTAGCGGAAGCAGCGACGCACGTGACGTCGGCAGGCACCACCCGGGAGGTCCCCATGCCCGAACTGCGTGTCGTGGCCGTCTCGAATGACGGCACACGGCTGGTGCTCAAGGCTGCCGACTCTACGGAGTACACGCTTCCGATCGACGAACGGCTCCGCGCAGCCGTGCGCGGCGATCGGCCGCGTCTCGGCCAGATCGAGATCGAGGTCGAGAGCCATCTGCGCCCGCGTGACATCCAGGCGCGTATACGCGCCGGGGCCACCGCGGAAGAGGTCGCTCAGCTCGCCGGCATCTCCGTCGACCGCGTACGGCGCTTCGAGGGCCCCGTACTGGCCGAGCGCGCCTTCATGGCGGAGCGCGCCCGCAAGACCCCGGTCCGCCGCCCCGGCGAGAACTCCGGTCCGCTGCTCGGCGAGGCCGTGCAGGAGCGGCTGCTGCTGCGCGGCGCCGAGAAGGACAGCGTGCAGTGGGACTCCTGGCGCCGCGACGACGGCACCTGGGAGGTGCTCCTCGTCTACCAGGTCGCGGGCGAACCGCACTCGGCGAGCTGGACGTACGACCCGCCCCGGCGGCTCGTCCAGGCCGTGGACGACGAGGCGCGCTCGCTCATCGGCGAGTCCGACGACCTCGCCGTGCCCGAGCCGAGCTTCCCGTTCGTCCCGCGCATCGCCCGGCTGCCGCGCGAGCGTTCCATGGACCGCGCGCTCGACCGGAGCGACCGGGAACGGCCCAGCCTGCCCGCGCAGCCGTCCGAGCCCGCCGAGGACAGCACGGGCGAACGCGACTCGCTGACCAGCCTGCTGGAGGCCGTGCCGAGCTTCCGGGGCGACCTGGTGGTCCCCGAGCGCCCGGCGGAGACGCCGGAGGAACCCGCCGACGAACCGGCTGCCGAGGAGCCGCCGGCCCCGGCCGCCTCGGCCGGCTCGGCCTACGCGGACGTCCTCATGCCCCGCTCCGTCGGCAGCCACCGCGACCGGCTCATCGGCGCGACCGACCGGCAGGCCGAGGCCGACGGTGTCCGTCCCGGCCGCCGCGCGGCCGTACCGAGCTGGGACGAGATCGTGTTCGGCACGCGGCGCAAGAAGCAGGAGTAAGCAGGCCGTACGGGAACGGCGGGGGCACGCGCGCGTGCCCCCGCTTCCCGCTGCCGCTACTGCGGATCCGCCCCCACGGCCACCGGACGGGACGGGTCCGAGGACCACTCGGACCACGAACCGACGTACAGGGCCGCCGGAATGCCGGCCACGGCGAGGGCGAGGACCTCGTGGGCACCGGAGACGCCCGAACCGCAGTACACGCCCACCTCGGTGTCCGGGGAGACGCCCAGGGCCTTGAAGCGGTCCAGCAGCTCCGCCGCGGGCAGGAAGCGGCCGTCCGGGCCCACGTTCTCCGTCGTGGGCGCCGACACCGCGCCCGGGATGTGCCCGCCGACCCGGTCGACCGGCTCCACCTCCCCGCGGTACCGCTCCCCCGCACGCGCGTCCAGCAGTACGCCCGCGCGGGCCAGTGCGGCTGCCCCGTCCGCGTCCAGCAGACCCGCGGCGGCCGGCGCCGGCCGGAAGTCGCCCTCGGCCACCGCCGGCACCTCGGTGGACAGCTCACCCGCCCAGGCCGCCAGACCGCCGTCGAGGACCCGCACGTCCGGGTGACCCGTCCAGCGCAGCAGCCACCAGGCGCGGGCCGCCGCCCAGCCCTGGCCGCCGTCGTACACGACGACCGGGCGGGTGGCCGACACACCCGCACGGCGCATCGCGGCACCGAACTCCGCGAGGTCCGGCAGCGGATGCCTGCCGTGTTCCCCGCGCGCTCCGGCCAGTTCACGGTCCAGGTCGACGAAGACCGCGCCGGGGAGGTGACCGGCCGCGTACTCGGCCCGCCCGTCGAAGGCCGGTGCGCCCGCCGCCTTGGCCAGGGTCAGCTGCCAGCGCACGTCCAGCAGCAGCGGCGGGCGGTCCCCGGCCAGCTCATGTGCGAGATCGGTTGCGGTGATGATGGCTGTCATGGCGTCCATCCATACGCCAGGGGTGGCCGCGGCGTCCAGGTCCGGCTACTCTGCTCGGCCGGACACGCTCGATCACCAGGCGTACGGGATCGAGCACGGGCTGTACAGCCGACGGACACCCGCCGGCCATCGTCAGGAAGCGGCGAAAGACGGCAGATCGGGCATCCTCCCGGACGTACCGCCGGGCGGCTGCGCGGTATCGCACACGGCGCCGTGGAGGATGCGGGCACCGGTGCGGGCGTACCCGCCGCCGGCGTGGACACCCCTTCCGGGGAGCGGAAGCGACACGGCCACCGCGAGGGGCCGGGGAGAGAGTGATCGATGACCGAGGCACGGGAGCCGGCCGGTCCGCACGCGCGGCGTGCGCCCGGCACGCCCTGCTGGGTGAGCCTGATGGCGCACGGGCTGGGCGCCACCGAGGAGTTCTACGGTGAGCTGTTCGGCTGGGAGTTCCGGCCGGGCCCGCAGCAGCTCGGCCCGTATGTGCGGGCGCTGCTGGACGGGCACGAGGTGGCGGGCATGGGCCAGTTGCCCCCGGACCGCCGGCTGCCGATCGCCTGGACGCCGTACCTCGCCTCGGACGACGTGGACGCGACGGCCGACACGGTGCGGGAGTGCGGCGGCACGGTGGCGGTCGGTCCGCTGGACGCCGCGGAGGCCGGGCGGATGGCCATCGCCGCGGACCCCTCCGGCGCGGTGTTCGGCATCTGGCAGGGCTCCGCGCATCTCGGCACCGCGATCACCGGTGTGGCCGGGACGCCCGCGTGGAACGAGCTGGTGACCTTCGAGACGGAGAGCGTCGCCAAGTTCTACGCGACCGTGTTCGGGTACGAGCAGCAGCCGGTGGTGTCCGCCGACTTCGACTACGTGACCCTCCATCTCGCCGGGCGCCCGGTGGCCGGGCTGCACGGCGTGGGCCACGCGCTGCCCCGCGATCGCGGACCGCACTGGCAGACGTACTTCGAGGTCGCCGACGCCGATGCGACGACGCGTCAGGTCGCGGATCTCGGCGGCCGGGTCATCCGGCCGCCGCACGACAGCCCGCACGGCCGGGTGGCCACGGTGGCGGACCCGGAGGGCGCGGAGTTCTCGGTGGTCCAGAACCCGCACTGAGCGAAACGGCGGCGCCCCTGGCCGACGGCACTGCAGCACCAGGGCGCCGGGCTGCACCGACACGCGGCTCCGCCGCGACGGGCTCCGGTTCGAGAGGACAACCGAGCACTTGGCAAGCGCCAAACGGGGAACGGCGCCGCGCAAGAGGCCAGTGATCGTCACTGCGGAGGTTGAGAACACCCCGGCAGGCTTCGGGCGGAGACGGCGCGGCATGGTCTCACCAGGGAATCGGCCCGTCCTCGGCCAGAAAGGCGCCCGTCGGGCCGTCCTCGCCCACAGTCGCCAGGTCAACCACGACGGCCGCGCCCTCCTCCGCCGTGCGTATCCCGGTGTGGCGGTTGAGGTCGGTCGCGCAGTAGCCGGGACTCACCGCGTTGACCAGGATCCCTTCGGCGCGCAGTTCATTGGCGTAGAGCACGGTGATCGCGTTCAGCGCGCTCTTCGAGGTGCAGTAAGGGAGGAGGACCGAGTAGTAGGCGGACCACGGGCTGCCCGGGTCGGCCAGGTGGGTGAGGGAGCCGAGTTCGCTGGACATGTTGACGATGCGTGCGGCGGCGGAGCGGCGGAGCAGGGGGAGCATGGCGTGGGTCACCGCGATGACGCCGAACACGTTGGTCTCGTAGACCTGCCGGACGGTGGCGGCGGGGGTTTCACTCGGTTCTTGCGGTCCGGCGGCGATCGCGGCGTTGTTGACGAGGATGTCGAGGCGGCCGAACGTGGCGTCGATGTGCTTGGCGGCGGCCTGGACCGAGGCCTCGTCGGTGACGTCCAGCGCTACGAACCGTACGTCGGCACCGTCGGCGCGAAGCTCCTCGGCCGCCGCCTCGCCACGCTCGGCGTTGCGGGCGCCGATCAGCACGGTGATGCCGAGGGCTGCGAGCCTGCGCGCCGTTTCCTTGCCGATGCCCTTGTTAGCGCCGGTGATCAGAGCAGTCTTCTGCGAAGTCGTCATGGCACCCAGCCTCCCCTCACCCACGGGCGGCAGGGAAAGACCAGAAGACTCTGGATCTATAGTCCACAGATATGAGTGAGCTGGAGGTGCGCGAGCTGAGGTACTTCATCGCGGTCGCCGAGGAACTGAACTTCAGCCGGGCCGCGCAACGCCTGGGCATGGCGCAGCCCCCGCTGTCGAAGGCGATCGCTCAGATGGAGTCCCGGCTCGGGGTACGCCTGCTGGAGCGCACCACCCGGCAGGTGAGGCTGACCAACGCCGGTCAGGTGCTGCTCGATCAGGCCCGGATCGCGGTCGACGCGGTGCACGCGGCGGCCCGGCGTGCTCGCCGGGCCGGTCAGTCGACACCCCAGCTCGTCGTGGCGGTCAAGCCGGGAGGCGATGCCGGGCTGCTGCGGGAGATCCTCGCCGCCTACCGGGGAACGGGTTCGCATCTGCCGCCGCCCGAAGTCGTCGTCGGCGGCAGCGGGGAGCCGATCGCCATGCTGCGGGACGGCCGTGCCGACGTAGCGCTGCTGCGCAGCCCGTTCGACGGTCAAGGGCTGGATTCCCAGACGCTCGTGGTCGAGCCGCGACTGGCCGTTCTCCCCGCCGGGCACCGCCTGGCCGGACGCCGGCGACTGCGGCTGACCGACCTCAAGGGCGAACCGATCCCACGCTGGAAGGGGGCCGCCCCCTCCGCCACCGCCTACTACACAGGATGCGACGGAGCGGAAGCAGGCGATGTCCACACAGGCTTGGCGCCGGCCGACACTCCTGAGGGGCCGCTCGTGGCCGGCGTCGAGCAACTGCTGGAGGTGGTCGCGCTGGGCCAGGCGGTGGCGTTCCTGTCACTCTCCACCACCCAGCGGCACCAGCGCCCGGACATCGTCTACCGGCCGGTCACCGGCCTCAGCCCCAGCGCGGTCATGGTCGCCTGGCCGGAGACCTCGCGATCCGCAGCCGTCGCCGCCTTCGTCCAAGCCGCCCACGACGTCGCCGCCCACCACCCCGACCACATGACCGCACTGGCCTACTGACCGGGGGCACTCACCCCTCGCCAGGACGATCACCGCAGGACCGATTTCAACCACCAGCGCGAAGAGAAGAAAGGCCGGCACCCCCTCACCCGCCACCGCCATGCGCATGCCGCCTCGTCCCCGCGCTCGACCGCTACGGCCGGTCCCTCAAGGACCTGGTCAACATGGTCGGCGGACTCCGCCGCCGCGAGATCGGCTTCTGCTCCCCGAAGGCCGGGCACCGGCCGTCTCGGGAGCAGGGACGGCACCGCCGGCTCGGCCCGGCCGCGCGAACCCAGCCGGGGCGGCCCAGCCGGGCTCAAGGCATGCCGGGAATGAGCCGGGCCGGCTCACGACGCGCCGGGTCGGGCCGAAGGGGAGCGGGGTACCGGGACGGGGCTGTGCCCCTTACCTGTCGGGACGGACGGGAAGAGGCTCAGGACGGGCCGGAAGAGGCTCAGGGGCGGAATCAGGACGGGGAGACGGGGAGGACGTCCGGGGAGAGGGCCGCTGCGTGGGCCGTTGCGGCGGTCATACGGCGGCGGTGGTGGCGACGGCACAGCACCTCGTAGCCGACCTCGCCCGCCGCCTGGTTGACGTCGCCGACGACCACCTGGGCGCCCTCCACGACCATCTCGCCGCCTATCGTGCGGGCGTTGTGCGTGGCGCGGGCGCCGCACCAGCACAGCGCCTCCACCTGGAGCACCTCGATGCGGTCGGCCAGCTCCACCAGCCGCTGCGAGCCGGGGAAGAGCTTGGAGCGGAAGTCGGTGGTGATCCCGAAGGCGTACACGTCCAGGCCGAGATCGTCCACCACGCGCGCGAGCTGGTCGATCTGCTCGGGCGCGAGGAACTGCGCCTCGTCCGCGATCACATAGTCGGCCCGGCGCCCCTGCGAGAGGTGTTCCACGAGATAGCCGTACAGGTCCTGGTCGTCGGCGACCTCCACGGCGTCGGTGACCAGGCCGAGCCGCGAGGACAGCTTGCCCTCGCCCGCGCGGTCGTTCCGGGTGAAGATCATGCCGACGAGGCCGCGCGCGGAGCGGTTGTGCTCGATCTGCAGAGCCAGCGTCGACTTCCCGCAGTCCATCGTTCCGGAGAAGAACACCAGCTCGGGCATGAGGAGTTGAGCACCTTTCGGCGAGTAGTCACAAGGGGAGCGTCAGGACGTCAGGAGCGTACTTCGAGCAGCGGGACCAGCTGCTCGGCAGGCGTCATCGAACCGTGGTTGCCGACCAGCGCCGACTCCTTCGGCTCCCGCTCGGACGCGATGATCAGGACGTCGTCGTGCGCGGCCGCGACCACGTCACCGAGCCGTGGATGGACCCGCTCGTCGATGTGCGGCCCGAACCAGCCCGCTGCGATCGCCTCGTCCCGCGAGGCCACCCAGAACTGCTCGCCGAGCACCTCGCGCCAGACGGTCAGTACGTCGTTCTCGGCGCCCGGCACCGCGTACACGTGCCGCGCCCGGCCCTCGCCGCCCAGCAGGGCGACTCCGGCGCGCAGTTCCCAGTCCGTGTCGAAGTCGAGGCGGTGCTCCTCGTCGAACGGGACGTCGACCATGCCGTGGTCGGCGGTGACGTAGAGCGCGCTGCGCGGCGGCAGTTGCTCGGCGAGGCGCTGGACGAGCCGGTCGACGTACATCAGCTGGCCGCGCCAGGTGTCCGAGGCGACGCCGTAGCGGTGCCCGGCGCCGTCCAGCTCGGAGTAGTACGTGTAGACCAGGGAGCGGTCCCCGGCGGCCAGTTGCTCGGCCGCGAGGTCCATGCGCTCCTCGCCGCTCAGCCGGCCGTGGAAGCCGCCGCCGCTGAGCGCGATCTTGGTGAGCGGGGTGTGCTCGAAGGCGGGCGAGGTCACCTGTGCGGCGTGCACCCCGGCCTGCTCGGCGAGCTGGAAGACGGTGGGGTACGGCTGCCAGGCGCGCGGATCGGTGTACGGCTGCCAGCGGAGCTGGTTCATCAGCTCGCCGGTGGCCGGGTTGCGGACCGTGTAGCCGGGCAGTCCGTGGGCACCGGGCGGCAGGCCGGTGCCGACGGAGGCGAGGGAGACCGCGGTGGTCGCCGGGTAGCCGGCGGTGAGCGGGCGGCCGGTGCCGCCGCGCGAGGTGCCGAGCAGCGAGGTCAGGAAGGGTGCCTCGTCCCGGTGGGCCAGCAGCTGCTCCCAGCCGAGCCCGTCGATCAGGAAGACACAGACGCGGTCTGCGGGGGTCAGTTCCTGGATCGTCGCGGTCATGCCGGGGACGCCCATCCCAGCCGCCAGGGTGGGCAGCAGATCGGCGAGCGAGCCGGTGCCGTACTCGGGCAGCGGCGCGGTGTCCAGGGCGAGCGGTTCCGGGTGGTCCCAGGCGGAGAGCTGGGACATCAGCGGGTGATGTCCGCGGTCGCCTCCGAGATGGCCTGTGCGAAGGCGAGCGCCTGGCGCACCGTCTCCGGGCCGTCCCCGGCCTCGCTGACGCGCAGGCTGAGGTCGTCCGCCGTGGAGTTGCCCGTGTAGCCGTGGTCGGCGTCGCAGTTGGGGTCGCCGCAGGCGGCGGGCTCCAGGTCGATGCGGTTGACCGCGCCCCAGCCGATGGTCAGCACGACCTCGCGGGGCAGCGTGCCCGGCGCGTACTGCTCCGGGTTCGCGACCACGCGGCTGACCACCACCGAGGAGATCCGGCCGAGCTTCACGGACTCGGTGGAGGTGGTGGCGTACGGCGTCGGGGAGGTGCTGTCGGCGGCCTGCTCGTCGGTGTGGCTGACGATGAAGCGGTTGCCGGTGAGGACCAGCACCGTGACATGCCGGCGGACCTCGTTCTGGTCGAACGTCGTCTCCTGGTGGACCAGGTACGACCGGATGGGCTCGCCGCCCACAGCGGCCTCCACCGCCTCGGCCACGAGGGCCGGGTAGTAGCCGCTGCGCTCGATCGCCGCGCGCAGCCCCTGGGTCGTCGTACTGGTCTTGGCCATGGCGTCCATCCTAATCCGTGGGCAAGGGGGGTCCGGGCCAGGCGCGGAGACCGGGGGCGGCCCGCACATGCGCGCGTGGGTGCCGCTGGACAAGCCCCGGCAGGATGTCCAGTCCCTCGGCAGCGATCAGGCAGGAGACGGGTTCGGTCCCGCCGGCGTCCGCCTCGAACGCGACGACGACGGGCGCCGTCCCGCCCAGCGTCCGCCGCAGCCGTGCCGTCTCCTCCGCGGCCGGCTCGCGGAAGACGGGAGCCTGGAAGGCCGAGGGGCAGGAGACGAAGGCCGGGGCGGTGAAGACGACCTCCGGGCCATGGTGGTGGGTGAGGTCGTACCCGGCGGCCGGCCGCAGCTGCCGGCCGTCCCGGACGATCACTTCCCAGTCCCCCCAGCTGCCCTCGGGCAGCCTCCGGCCGGCGATCTCCATGCGCTCCCCCCTCCCCCGTCAGTAGGCCGGCATCGTGCGCGGGCCGAGGTCGTCGCGGGCGGGCGGGGGCGCGAGCCGTACCGTGGCGCCGAGGACGCTCACGCCGTGCGGGGCGACGACGACCGGTTCCAGGGTGACGGCGACCACCTCCGGGTGATCGTCGACCAGCCGGGACACCCGCAGCAGCAGCTCCTCCAGCGCCGGGGTGTCGACGGGCGTGGAGCCGCGCCAGCCGAACAGCAGCGGCGCGGTACGGATCGAGCGCACCAGCGAGGTCGCCTCCCGGTCGGTGACCGGGACGAGCCGGTGCGCCATGTCCCCGAGCAGCTGCGAGGTGGCCCCGGCGAGTCCGAAGGACAGCACGGCCCCGGCCGCCGGGTCGATCACCGCCCGTACGACGGTGTCGACGCCGCGCGGCGCCATGCCCTGCACCACCGGCCGCAGCTCCTCCGGCTTGCCGAACAGCTCCGTCAACTCGGCGTAGGTCCGGCGCAGTTGGTCCTCGTCCGCGAGATCGAGGCGTACGCCGCCCAGGTCGGCGCGGTGCCTGAGGTGCGGGGCGGTGGCCTTGAGGGCCACGGGGTAGCCGAGGAAGCGGGCGGCTTCCGCGGCGGCGTCGGGGGTGGGCGCGGGCAGCGCGCGCCGCACGGGGATGCCGTATTTGCCGAGGAGCTCGCAGGTCTCCGCGTCGGAGATGGTGAGCCCTTCCCCGCGCGCGAGCAGCTCACCGATCAGTCGCGCGGCACCCTTCTCGTCGATGTCGTCGTACTCGGGCACCTTTCCCGGGTCCATGGCCTCCCGCCGCCACTGCCCGTACCTGACGGCTTCGGCCAACGCCCGCACGGCACGTTCGGCGGCGGGGTAGGCGGGGATGAGACGGGTGCCTTCCGGAGGGGCCGTCGCCGCAGAGGACCCACTGTCGACCGCTCCCGCGGTGACCGGTCGTTCCGCCCCCGCGATGGGCAGTCGTTCCGCAGGGCGGAACGGGTGGGCACCGCCCTCGGTACCGGGTGCCTTGACGGCCTGCGGTGCAGTACTGGCCGCAGCCGACAACGCTTCGGCAAGTCCCCCGAGCTCCACGTGCACAACGAGCACCGGCTTACCAGGAACCGCAGCCGCAGCGGAGCGCAGAGCCTCGGCCAGCTCCGCATCCCCCGGCGACGCCTCCCCGATGGCCGGTATCGCCGTCACCACGACGGAGTCGCACGTGTCGTCGGCCAGCGCCCGCGTCAGCGCCCGGTGGAAATCCTCCGCCGTCGCTCCCGTCGTCAGGTCCACCGGACGCGACGGCCGCAGCCCCTCGGCGAGACAGCGGTCGTAGGTCAGCACCCCCAGTGACTCGGAGTTCCCGAGGATCGCCACTCTCGGCCCCGCAGGGAGCGGCTGCCGCGCGAGCAGCAACCCCGCGTCGACCAGCTCGGTGATCGTCTCGACCCGGATCACCCCGGCCTGCCGCAGCAGCGCGGAGACGGTGGCGTGCGGCAGCCGGGTGGCCCGCACCGCGTGCCCCTGCGGCGCGGAGCCGACCCCCTGCACCACGACCAGCGGTTTCGCCGCCGCGGTCCGCCGTGCGAGGCGCGTGAACTTGCGGGGGTTGCCGATGGACTCCAGATACATGAGGGCGACGTCGGTCTCGGGGTCGTCGTACCAGTACTGGAGGACGTCGTTGCCGGAGACGTCCGCGCGGTTGCCGGCGGACACGAAGGTGGACACGCCGGTGACCCCGGTGACCCCTCCCCCGCGCCGGTGCAGCCGGGACAGCAGGGCGATGCCGATGGCGCCGGACTGGGCGAACATGCCGATGCGGCCGGGGCGGGGCATCTGCGGGGCCAGGGAGGCGTTCAGCCGGACGTCCGGTGCGGTGTTGATGATCCCGAACGCGTTCGGGCCGATGATCCGCATGCCGTACGCGCGTGCCTGCCGCACGAGCGCCCGCTGCCGCTCGCGTCCCTCGGGCCCGCTCTCGGCGTACCCGGCGGAGAGCACGACGAGTCCCTGCACCCCGTGTTCTCCGCATTCGGCGACCACCGCGGGCACCTGCTCGGCCGGCACGGCGACGACGGCGAGGTCCACCGGGCCGTCGATGTCCCGCACGGACCGGTGCGCCGGCACCCCGTCGACCTCCTCGATGTGCGCCGGGAAGGCCTTGTTCACGGCGTGCAGCCGGCCGCCGTAGCCGGCGTCCCGGATGTTGCCGAGGACGCTGCGGCCGACTCCGCCGGGGGCGCGGCCGACGCCGACGACCGCCACGGAACCGGGCGCGAGCAGCCGCCGTACCGAGCGGGCCTCGGCGCGCTGTTCCCGCGCGCGCTGCACGGCGAGGGAGCGGTCGGTGGGTTCGAGGTCGAACTCCAGGCGTACGACGCCGTCCTCGAAGCTGCGCTTCTGGGTGTAGCCGGCGTCCGTGAACACCTTGATCATCTTGTTGTTGGCGGGCAGTACCTCGGCGGCGAAGCGGCGGATGCCGCGCTCGCGGGCGACGGCGGCGATGTGCTCCAGCAGGGCGGAGGCGACCCCGCGGCCCTGGTGGGCGTCCTGCACGAGGAAGGCGACCTCGGCCTCGTCTGCGGGCGCGGAGGCGGGCAGGCCGTCGGTGCCGATGCGGTCGTAGCGTACGGTGGCGATGAACTCGCCGCCGATGGTGGCCGCGAGTCCCACCCGGTCCACAAAGTCGTGGTGCGTGAAGCGGTGGACGTCCTTGGCGGAGAGCCTGGGGTACGGCGCGAAGAAGCGGTAGTACTTCGACTCGTCCGAGACCTGCTCGTAGAAGCTGACCAGGCGGTCGGCGTCATCAATGGTGATGGGCCGGATGCGCGCGGTACCCCCGTCGCGCAGCACCACGTCCGCCTCCCAGTGGGCGGGGTACTGGTGCCGGTCCTGCCGGTCCGCCGAGGTCTGCATGGGCCCCAGAGTACGGCTCGCGTACGACAACGGCGCGGGGCAGTCTGTGGAGGACGACGAGTCGGACCGAGGCCGCGGTCCGACGACCCGCCGGGGCAGGACGAAGGTCCGCTCCGGGCATGCTTCACGATATGGGAAACTGGTCTAGACAACCCTGAAGACTGAAGGGCAGCAACACATGGCTGAGCGCCGCGTCAACGTCGGCTGGGCCGAGGGCCTCCACGCCCGCCCCGCCTCCATCTTCGTCCGAGCCGCCACGGCCGCAGGCGTCCCGGTGACGATCGCCAAGGCTGACGGCAACCCCGTCAACGCGGCCTCCATGCTGGCTGTCCTGGGCCTGGGCGCCCAGGGCGGCGAGGAGATCATCCTCGCCTCCGACGCCGAGGGCGCGGACGTCGCCCTGGACCGTCTGGCCAAGCTGGTCTCCGAGGGGCTGGAAGAGCTGCCCGAGACCGTCTGAGCAAGGCGAGGGAGCCGCGCCGCCCATTCCGGGTGGCGCGGCTTCCGCGTTTTCCGGAACAAGAATTCAGGGCGCCGGAGAAAAGGGCAGCGGAAATCATGCCCACCGAATAGCCCCTTCTTTGTATACGGTGCCCGTGTTAATGCCGAAGGCTCGGCATGTTTACGGCGTGTTGCGAAGTCCTCACGCGCTCGGCGGACCCGGAAAAACGGAGCCGGTGCGCGGCCGTCGCGCGCTCGGTGTGCAGCGCCGTGACCGCCCGCGCGCGCTCGCCGTCGCCGCGCGCCACCGCGTCGACGATGGCGCCGTGTTCCGCCCAGGACTCCACCGGGCTCGGCGGCGCCTCCACCGCGTACATCCAGGCGATCTTGTGCCGCAGCTGGGTGAGCATCGCGCTCAGCGAGGGACTGCCACAGGCCTGGGCGAGCGTCTCGTGGAACCAGCCGCCCAGTGAGCGCAGATCGTCGCTGTGGCCCCTCCTGGCCCGCTCCTGACCGATCCTGACCAGGCCGCGCAGCACCTTCAGGTGGGCCTCCGTGCGGCGCTGGGCGGCCCGGGCGGCTCCGAGCGGCTCCAGGAGCATGCGCATCTCCAGCAGGTCGGCCGCCTCCTGCTCGGTCGGCTCGGCCACGCACGCGCCGGCGTGCCGGCGGGTCACCACGAATCCCTCGGCCTCCAGGGTGCGCAGCGCCTCGCGGACGGGGACGCGCGAGACGCCGTAGCGGCGGGCCAGGACTTCCTCGGTGAGGCGGCCGCCGCGCTCATGGACACCGGCCACGATGTCGTCCCGGATCGCCGTGCACACCGAGTGCGCCGGAATACGCATGACCGACCTCCGTCTTAATCCCCGTGAAACGTCGACGATGGACGCGTGTTCCGTGACTCTATTCCAATGCGTCGGACATTCCGACGGCGGGCCGGAATCCATGGATATTTTTTTGGCCGGCGGGTCCGGTGGACGCGCCGGAAAACGGCGGAAGCCCCGGCCGGTGCGGGCGGGGCTTCCGGGGAGCGGCAGGGGCGTCAGACGTCCACGCCGTGCTTGCGGAGGTAGGCGACCGGGTCGACGTCCGAGCCGTAGTCGGGAGTCGTACGGGCCTCGAAGTGGAGGTGCGGACCGGTGACGTTGCCGGTCGCGCCGGACAGGCCGATCTGCAGGCCCGGGGTGACCTGCTGGCCCACCGTGACGCCGATCGACGACAGATGGCCGTACTGGGTGTACATGCCGTCGGCCATGCGGATCACGATCTCGTTGCCGTACGCGCCGCCCCAGCCTGTGGAGACGACGGTGCCCATGCCGACGGCGTGGACGGGCGTGCCGCTGGCCGCGTGGAAGTCGATACCGGTGTGCGAACCGGAGGACCACAGCGAGCTGCTGGCCTTGTAGGCCGTCGACACGTAGGAGTGTGCGACCGGGGCGACGAAGGCGTTCAGCCGCTCGCGCTCGGCCTCGCGGGCGGCGCGGGCCCTGGCCTGGCGGATCTCCTGGGCCCGCTTGGCCGCGGCCTCCTCGGCCGCCTTCTGTTCGGCGGCCTGCTGCTGGGCGGCGGCCTGCGCGTCGATCTGCTCGGCGATGTCGTCGCCGACGCTGATCACCGGGGTGAGGCCGGTCTGCTCGGCGGTGTTCTCGGCGGCCGTCGCCGGAGACGCCGCGAGGGTGCCGATGACGCCGGTGGTGGTGAGGGCCGCGATGCCGGCCGCCTGAGCGGTGGTGCGCTTGACCCGGCCGGGCTTGCGATGCTTCCCGGTGGCGCACATGAACGCCATGAAGTGGCTGGTCCTTTCCTTCCCTCTCGCCTACCGGGTTAGCTGACGGGTTCGGAGCAGGAAGGTCTCCTACAGGCCCCCTCGCTGTCGCGCGGGCGCCCGATTCACCCCAGGGACGGTGGGTCCCCGGCTCCCCTGGCTCGCGCCGTACGGGGACTCGGCGATGGCTGTCCGGTGCCGCGGGTGCGGCGTACTGCCTGACGAACAGCCCGGACGACGCTACGGAAGCCTGCTTTCCAACCTCAAACGGATCCGGGCTTTTGTAGCGCATCCCACAGGGCAGACAGGCAACCTCCGCCTCAAATCGGGCATCTGGGGAAGGGAGTGGAACCGCAGGGGCCCTGACGGTGTGTCGACCGTCAGGGCCCCTCGCGTGCGTGCCGTTGCTACTCGGCCGCCACCACGGTCACATCGCCGATGCCGAGTGCCTCGACCGGCGCCTTGATCTGGGCGGCGTCACCGACGAGGACGGTCACCATGCGGTCCACCGGGAAGGCGTTCACGACGGCCGCCGTGGCCTCCACCGTGCCCGTCGCGGCCAGCTGCTGATACAGCGTCGCCTGGAAGTCGTCGGGGAGGTGCTGCTCGACCTGATCGGCCAGCGTGCTCGCCACGGCCGCCGCGGTCTCGTACTTCAGCGGCGCCACCCCGACGAGGTTCTGCACGGCCACGTCCCGCTCGGCGTCGGTCAGGCCCTCCGCCGCGAGGGTCCGCAGCACCTTCCACAGGTCCTCCAGCGCGGGACCGGTGTTGGGGGTGTCCACGGAGCCGCTGATGGCGAGCATGGAGGCGCCCGTGCCGTCCGGTGCGGACCTGAGGACCTGCCCGAAGGCGCGCACTCCGTAGGTGTAGCCCTTCTCCTCGCGCAGGACGCGGTCCAGGCGGGAGGTGAGGGTGCCGCCCAGGCAGTAGGTGCCGAGCACCTGGGCGGGCCACACGCGGTCGTGCCGGTCGGGGCCGACGCGGCCGATGAGCAGCTGCGTCTGAACGGCGCCGGGCCGGTCCACGATGACCACGCGGCCGGTGTCGTCCGCGGTCACCGGGGGCACGGGCCGCGGCTCGCCCGGGGTGCCGGTCCAGGCGCCCAGGGTGTCGCCGAGCAGCGCGTCCAGGTCGATCCCGGTGAGGTCGCCGACCACGACGGCCGTGGCCGTGGCGGGGCGTACGTACCGGTCGTAGAAGGCGCGTACGGCGGCGGCGTCGATCTTCTCGACGGTCTCCTCGGTGCCCTGGCGCGGACGCGACATGCGCGAGGTCGCCGGGAAGAGCTCCTTGGAGAGTTCCTTGGCGGCCCGGCGGGAGGGGTTGGCCAGCTCGTGCGGGATCTCGTCCAGGCGGTTGCGGACCAGCCGCTCCACCTCGCTCTCGGCGAAGGCGGGCGCGCGCAGGGCGTCGGCGATCAGGCCGAGGCCCTTGGCCAGGCGGGAGGCCGGGACCTCCAGGCTGAGCCGGACGCCGGGGTGGTCGGCGTGCGCGTCGAGCGTGGCGCCCGCGCGCTCCAGCTCGGCGGCGAACTCCTCGGCGGAGTGCTTGTCGGTGCCCTCGGAGAAGGCCCGCGCCATGATCGTGGCAACGCCGTCCAGGCCGGCCGGCTCGGCGTCCAGGGGTGCGTCGAGCAGCACCTCGACGGCGACGACCTGCTGGCCGGGGCGGTGGCAGCGCAGCACGGTCAGGCCGTTGCCGAGCGCGGTGCGCTCGGGCGCCGGGAACGCCCAGGGCCGGGCCTCGCCGGGCTGCGGCTGGGGGTGGAAGTCCATGGTGGCGAGCTCGGTCACTTGGCCGTCTCCTCGTTCTCGTTACCGGCCTCTACGGTCGCTTCCTGCTCCGGGTCCTCGGGGACGTCGGCGTCCGGGGCCTCCTCCGGGGACTTCGGTTCGTAGACCAGGACCGCGCGGTTGTCGGGACGCAGACGGGCCTTGGCGACCTCCTGGACCTCCTGAGGAGTCACCTCCAGGACGCGCTTGACGGCGGTGAGGGCGAGCTGCGGGTCGCCGAACAGGACGGCGTACCGGCACAGTTCGTCCGCACGGCCGGCGACCGTACCGAGCCGGTCCAGCCACTCGCGCTCCAACTGGGCCTGGGCGCGCTCCATCTCCTCGGGGGTGGGGCCCTCCTCGGCGAACCGGGCCAGCTCCTCGTCGATGGCGGCCTCGATGACCGGCACCTCGACGTCACCGGAGGCCTTCACGTCCAGCCAGCCCATCGAGGGCGCGCCGGCCAGGCGCAGCAGGCCGAAGCCGGCCGCGACAGCCGTACGGTCGCGGCGCACGAGCCGGTTGTACAGGCGGGAGGACTCGCCGCCGCCGAGGACGGTCAGGGCGAGGTCGGCCGCGTCGCACGCGCGCGTGCCGTCGTGCGGGAGCCGGTAGGCGGCCATCAGGGCGCGCGCCGGAACCTCCTCGACGAGGACCTCGCGCTTCTGCTCGCCGATGACCTCCGGCAGGGAGCCGTCACGCGGTGCGGGCTTGCCGTCGTGCGCGGGGATCGAGCCGAAGTACTTCTCGATCCAGGCGAGGGTCTGCTGGGGGTCGATGTCGCCGACCACGGAGAGCACCGCGTTGTTCGGCGCGTAGTAGGTGCGGAAGAACTGGCGGGCGTCCTCCAGGGTGGCCGCGTCCAGGTCCGCCATGGAGCCGATCGGCGTGTGGTGGTAGGGGTGGCCCTCCGGGTACGACAGGGCGGTCAGCTTCTCGAAGGCGGTGCCGTAGGGCACGTTGTCGTAGCGCTGGCGGCGTTCGTTCTTGACGACGTCCCGCTGGTTCTCCATGGACTCGTCGTCCAGGGCGGCGAGCAGCGAGCCCATGCGGTCGGCCTCCAGCCAGAGGGCGAGCTCCAGCTGGTGCGCGGGCATGGTCTCGAAGTAGTTGGTGCGCTCGAAGCTGGTGGTGCCGTTGAGCGAGCCGCCGGCGCCCTGCACCAGCTCGAAGTGACCGTTGCCCTTGACCTGAGCCGAGCCCTGGAACATCAGGTGCTCGAAAAGGTGAGCCAGACCGGTACGCCCCTTGACTTCGTGGCGGGAGCCGACGTCGTACCAGAGGCAGACCGCCGCCACCGGGGTCAGGTGGTCCTCGGAAAGCACCACGCGCAGACCGTTGGCCAGGCGGTGCTCGGTCGCTGTCAGGCCCCCGGAGCCTGCCTCGGCTGTGGTCGTGTGACCCATGGGCATGTACATCCCTTCGCGAGCGGATGCGGTTGTGAAAACCGCGGTCTTCCTGCCGTTCCTGCCACTGTATGCACAGCGTGCGGGGGCTCGGCGAAGTTCCCGCGGGACGTACGCCCACAGCGGATCGCGTAGCCTGCCCCGGACCCGGCCCACCGGCCCGGGAAGCCGCCTGGACCCGGGTCGTGGTACGGCTTGTCAGTGCCTCGGTCCACAATGGTCGGCGTCAGATCCGTCCCACGCTTCACGCAAGAGCGAGCCGGAGGGGCGCGTAGGTGTCGAGAGGCGCCCCGCAGGCGAACAAACAGATCAGAAGGAGCCAGGCAGCGATGGCCCGCCGCAGCACGAAGACCCCGCCGCCCGACGATTCGTTCGAGGAGAGGATCCTCGACATCGACGTCGTGGACGAGATGCGTGGCTCCTACCTCGAGTACGCGTACTCGGTCATCTACTCGCGCGCCCTCCCGGACGCACGGGACGGCCTCAAGCCGGTGCACCGCCGGATCGTGTACCAGATGAACGAGATGGGCCTGCGCCCCGACCGCGGCTATGTGAAGTGCGCGCGCGTCGTCGGCGAGGTCATGGGCAAGCTGCACCCGCACGGCGACGCGTCGATCTACGACGCCCTGGTGCGCATGGCGCAGCCCTTCTCCATGCGTGTGCCGCTCGTCGACGGGCACGGCAACTTCGGTTCGCTGGGCAACGACGACCCGCCGGCCGCGATGCGGTACACCGAGTGCCGCCAGGCCGAGGCGACGAGCCTGATGACCGAGTCGATCGACGAGGACACGGTCGACTTCGCACCCAACTACGACGGCCAGGAGCGGGAGCCGGTGGCGCTGCCCGCCGCCTTCCCGAACCTGCTGGTCAACGGCTCCTCGGGTATCGCGGTCGGCATGGCGACGAACATGCCGCCGCACAACCTGCGGGAGGTCATCGCGGCCGCCCGCCACCTGATCAAGTACCCGAACGCGGACCTGGACGCGCTGATGAAGCACGTGCCGGGACCGGACCTGCCCACCGGCGGCCGGATCGTCGGCCTGGACGGCATCCGCGACGCGTACGCCTCGGGCCGCGGCACCTTCAAGATGCGCGCCACGGTCGCGATCGAGACGGTGACCGCCCGCCGCAAGGGCCTGGTGGTCACCGAACTGCCCTTCACGGTCGGCCCCGAGAAGGTCATCGCGAAGATCAAGGACCTGGTCAACGCGAAGAAGGTCCAGGGCATCGCCGACGTCAAGGACCTCACCGACCGTGAGCACGGCCTGCGCCTGGTCATCGAGATCAAGAACGGCTTCGTGCCGGAGGCGATCCTGGAGCAGCTGTACAAGCTGACGCCGATGGAGGAGTCCTTCGGCATCAACAACGTGGCGCTGGTCGACGGCCAGCCGCTCACGCTGGGTCTGAAGGAGCTGCTGGAGGTCTACCTCGACCACCGCTTCGACGTGGTCCGGCGGCGCAGCGAGTTCCGCCGCGGCAAGAAGCGCGACCGGCTGCACCTGGTCGAGGGCCTGCTGACCGCGCTGGTCGACATCGACGAGGTCATCCGGCTGATCCGGTCCAGTGAGAACTCCGCGCAGGCCAAGGAGCGCCTGATGGAACGCTTCTCGCTGAGCGAGGTGCAGACGCAGTACATCCTCGACACGCCGCTGCGCCGGCTCACCAAGTACGACCGCATCGAGCTGGAGGCGGAGAAGGACAAGCTCACCGCGGAGATCGCGGAGCTGACCCGGATCCTGGACTCGGACGCGGAGCTGCGCAAGCTGGTCTCCGCGGAACTGGCGGCCGTGGCCAAGAAGTTCGGCACCGACCGGCGCACCGTGCTGCTGGAGTCGGCGGGCGCCCCGGTGGCCGCGGTGCCGCTGCAGGTGGCCGACGACCCGTGCCGGGTGCTGCTGTCCTCGACGGGTCTGCTGGCCCGTACGGCGACCGCCGAGCCGTTCCCGGATCAGGCCGGCGCCAGGCGCGTCAAGCACGACGTGATCGTCTCCGCGGTTCCGGCGACCGCGCGCGGCGAGATCGGCGCGGTGACCTCGGCGGGGCGCCTGCTGCGGATCAACGTGGTCGACCTGCCCCAGCTTCCGGAGACGGCCACGGCCCCGAACCTGTCCGGAGGGGCGCCGCTGGCGGAGTTCGTCTCCCTGGAGGACGACGAGACCGTGGTCTGCCTGACCACGCTGGACGAGTCGTCGCCGGGCCTCGCGCTCGGCACCGAGCAGGGTGTCGTCAAGCGTGTGGTGCCCGACTATCCCTCCAACAAGGAGGAGTTGGAGGTCATCACCCTCAAGGAGGGCGACCGGATCGTCGGCGCGGTGGAGCTGCGCACCGGCGAGGAGGACCTGGTCTTCATCACCGACGACGCGCAGCTGCTGCGCTTCCAGGCGTCCATCGTGCGCCCGCAGGGCCGCCCGGCGGGCGGTATGGCGGGCATCAAGCTCGCCGAGGGCGCGAAGGTCATCTCCTTCACGGCCGTCGACCCCGCGGCCGACGCGGTGGTGTTCACCGTGGCGGGTTCGCGCGGCACGCTGGACGACTCGGTGCAGACGACGGCCAAGCTGACGCCGTTCGACCAGTACCCGCGCAAGGGCCGGGCCACGGGCGGTGTGCGCTGCCAGCGGTTCCTGAAGGGCGAGGACTGCCTGTCGCTGGCCTGGGCGGGACCCGCTCCCGCGCGTGCGGCGCAGAAGACCGGCACCCCGGTGGAGCTGCCGGAGCTGGACCCGCGCCGGGACGGCTCGGGCACGTCACTGGCCAAGACGGTGTCGGTGGTCGCGGGGCCGGTGTTCTAGGCCTCGTACGACGTCTCGTACGGCTCCGGGCCGGGCTCCTGCTCGGAGCCCTGGACATAGCGCAGGACACCCCACATGCCGTGTTCGTCGGCGTGTGGGGCGTCGTTCCGGCACCCCTTGAGCTCCTGGCCGAGGACTTCCGTGTCGATGCCGGAGCCGATCAGCACGAGCTGGGTGCGGCGGTCGCCGGTGGCGCCCCAGCTCTCGGGGTAGAAGCGCAGGAACCGGCCGACGGCGTGCACGGCGTACCGGTTGAGGGGGTCGTACGGTCCGAAGTCGACGTACCCCTTGATCCGGTACAGCCCCTCGGGCCGGCTGTCCAGGAACCGCATGAGCCGGCGGGGGTCCAGGGGGACCTCGGAGGTGAAGGACAGGCTGTCGTAGCCGGTGTGCAGATGACCGGCGTGTTCCTCGCGCTCGTCGTCCCCGGTGTGCTCGTGCAGGTCGTCGAAGGACAGCTGCCCGATGCGCTCCTCGCTCGGCCTGCAGTCGAAGAGGAACTCCGGGTCGATCCGGCCGTAGGTGGCGGGGACCACGGCGGCGCGGTCCGTGAGGGACCGCACCAGACCGAGGATCCGCTCACCGTCCACGGCGCGGTCGAGCTTGTTGACCACGACCAGGTCGGCGAGGGCCAGATGCCGGTCGATCTCGGGGTGCCGGGCACGGGTGTCGTCGAACTCGGCGGCGTCCACGACCTCGACCAGACCGCCGTAGACGACCCTCGGGTGCTCGCTGGCCAGCACCATCCGCACGAGTTCCTGGGGTTCGGCGAGCCCGCTGGCCTCGATGACGATCACGTCGATGCCGGTGTCCGGGTCGGCGAGCCGGTCCAGGTAGAGGTCGAGTTCGCCGGCGTCGACGGCACAGCAGAGGCAGCCGTTGCCCAGCGAGACGGTGGAGTCGCCGAGGGCGCCCGCGACGGCCATCGCGTCGATCTCGATGGCCCCGAAGTCATTGACGATCGCCCCGATGCGGCTGCCTCCGCTGCGGTGCAGGAGGTGGTTGAGGAGCGTGGTCTTCCCGGAGCCCAGGAAACCGGCGAGCACGACGACCGGGATCTGCGGACCGCTGCTGTTCCCCAACGGGTGACCTCTCTGCTGTGGACGGGGTGGCCCTGGCGGACCCGGGCCCCTCTGGACGGGGTGACCCTGTGGACCGGGGCCCTGAGGACCGGCTGCCGGACCAGCATAAGAGGGCGCTGCTGTCGTCTCGCGCGGTCAGCGGGCGGCCGGTACCGCGACCGGCGGCTGCGGCCCGACATACCGCGCCACCGGCCGGATGATCTTCGAGTCGGCCGCCTGTTCCAGGAGGTTGGCGCTCCAGCCCACCACCCGTGCGGCGGCGAAGGTGGGAGTGAACATCTCGCGGGGCAGGCCGCAGAGTTCCATGACCACGCCGGCGTAGAACTCGACGTTGGTGTGCAGTTCGCGGCCGGGTTTCAGCTCGGCGAGGATCGCCTCGACACGGCGCTCGACCTCCACCGCGAAGTCCACGCGCGGACCGCCGAATCCGAGGGCGATCTCCCGCAGCATCCGCGAACG
The DNA here is from genome assembly GCF_044546895.1 of Streptomyces sp. NPDC053069. Classification (NCBI taxonomy): domain Bacteria; kingdom Bacillati; phylum Actinomycetota; class Actinomycetes; order Kitasatosporales; family Streptomycetaceae; genus Streptomyces; species Streptomyces sp. NPDC053069. The sequence goes on from NZ_JBITZN010000012.1 coordinate 168,285, forward strand.
CGGGTCCTCCGTGCGGTAGACGGCGTGCCCGAAGCCCATGATCCGGTCACCGGCGAGCACCCGTTCCCGGATCCAGGGGTCGATCCGGTCCGGTGTGCCGATGGCGTCCAGGGTGTCCAGGGCCCGGCTGGGCGCGCCTCCGTGCAGCGGACCGGACAGGGCGCCGACGGCTCCGGTCAGGCAGGCGGCCACGTCGGCACCGGTGGAGGCGATGACGCGGGCGGTGAAGGTCGACGCATTGAATCCATGATCAATGGTGGAGATCAAGTACTGCTCGACGGCACGCGCCCGCCGTGGCTCGGGCTCCTCACCGTTCAGCATGTACAGGTAGTTGGCCGCGTAGCGGAGGTCCTCGCGCGGCTCGACCGGGTCGAGGCCCTGTCCGAGCCGGTACAGCGCGGTGAGCAGCGTGGGTACGGCCGCGCAGACGGCCACGGTGTCGGCGCGGCGCCGGTCGGCGTCGATGTCGTACACCGGCCGCAGCCCCCGCGCCGAACCCAGCAGCGACAGGGCCGTGCGCAGTCCGGACAGCGGGCCGGAGAGGCGGCTTGCCGCGGCGATCGCGGGCAGCGCCGCCCGGACCTCCTGCGGCAGCCGGCGCAGTGCCGCGGTCTCGGCGGAGAAGGCGGCGCGGCGCTCCCCGTCCGGCAGCGAACCGTGCACCAGAAGGTGCCAGACGTCCTCGAAGCCCCGGGTCCGTGCCAGTTCGACGGCCGAGTACTGGCGGTAGTGGTAGAAGCCCTCCCGCCCGCGGACGTCGCCGATCTCGGTCTCGGTGACGACGACGCCGGCGAGACCGCGCGGTGCGTCGATGAGCGGGGTTGCGGTCCTGTTGACGGCCATGGTTCTCCTCCCTGGACTTGATTCGACTGTCCATGCTTGACTAAGTTGTTGTCAATATTGATTCAATCAATGCACGCGATCAAGGTATGCGGAGGCGGCTACGGTGACCCCCATGCGCGCACACGAACCCGCCGAACCCATCCCGCCCGGCCGTCCCGGGCGGAGGCTGACCACCAAGGAGACCGCCGAACTGCTCGGTGTGAAGCCCGAGACCGTGTACGCGTACGTGAGCCGCGGCCTGCTCAGCAGCAGACGCGAGCCCGGCGGCCGGTCCAGCACCTTCGAGGCGAAGGAGGTCGAGGCCCTCGCCCGGCGCCACCGGCGCGAGGCGGCCGTGAGCCCGGGCGCCGGCGGGGACCTCTCCGTGCGGACGCGGATCACGCTGATCGAGCGGGACCGGTACTTCTTCCGGGGCGTCGACGCCGTGGAGATGGCGCTCCGTCACTCCTACGAGGAGGTCGCGGAATGGCTGTGGACGGGCCGGCTGACCCCGGGCGTCGCCTTCTCCGCGCCCGGACCCACCGTCGAGGTGGCCCGCCGCGCCGTCAACGCCCTGAGCGAGCACGCCTCCCCCACCGACCGGCTGCGCGTCGCGGCGATCGCCGCGGCGGCCGAGGACCCGCTGCGCTTCGACCTGTCGGAGGACGCCGTGCTGAACACCGCACGCATCCTCATCCCGACCCTCGTCGCCGCGCTGCCGCCGGCCCGGCACGCCCACGAGGACGACGACCCGCTCGCCCACCGGCTGTGGGGCCGGCTGACCGGCCGCCCGGCCGACGAGGCGTCGCTACGCGTCCTGGACACCGCGCTCGCCCTGCTCGCCGACCACGACCTGGCCGCGTCCACGCTCGCGGTCCGGGTCGCCGCCTCGGCCCGCGCACACGTCTACGCGGCCGTCTCGGCCGGGTTCGGCGTCCTGGAGGGCCCGTTGCACGGTGCCGCGAGCGGCATGGCCCACCGCATGCTGCTCGACGTGCTCGACCAGGGCACGGCGGTCCCGGTGATCGCCGACGAACTGCGCGCGGGCCGCCGCATCCCCGGGCTCGGCCACCGGCTGTACACCGGCGAGGATCCCCGCGCGCGTGTGCTGTTCGGCCTTCTGGAGCAGGTCCCGCGCGCGGAGTCCGCCCTGCTCGCCGCCCGTGACATCGTCGCGACGACCGCGCGGCACACCCCGCTGCACGCCAACGTCGACCTGGCCCTGGCGGTGTTCACCGCGTCCAGCGGCATGGCCGCAACGGCAGGCGAGACGATCTTCGCCGTCGCACGTACGGCGGGCTGGATCGCGCACGCCCTGGAGGAGTACGGCGAGCGCCCCCTGCGCATGCGCCCCGTCGGCCACTACGTCGGCCCGCGGCCTCCGCAGCCCCTCCCGGAGTAGGACACGACGACACCGGAAGTCGCCCCAGGAAGAGTCAGGTTAGGCTCACCTCTGTGAGTAGGTGCGCGACCGTCTCCCGGAGCCTCGACGAGCCCGTTTCCGGCACGGCGGCCACGGCGACGACGTGGCTGCTGCTGGAACAACCCGGCCCGTGGGGCGCCAAGGCGCTCACTTCGAGTCACCTGGACCCCTCACTGGGCCGGGCCCTGGAGTCGGCCGCCGAGGGAACCGGCGTACGCGTCGCGCTCATCCGGCGCCCCGGACGTCACGCCGACCCGGGCAGGCCCTCCGTCCGGCAGCTGTACGCCGCCCACACCATGCCGGGCCGCACCTGGCTGCACAGCGCCAGGATCCGCGATCCCCGGCGGCTGCTCGGACTGGACTTCGCCGCCCTCGGAGCGGGTGACCACCGTTCCTTCGGCACCGCGCTCGACGGCCGGCCGCACCGCGGCGACCCGCTCGCGCTGGTGTGCACCAACGGCAAGCGTGACCGCTGCTGCGCCCTCCTGGGCCGCCCCCTGGCCGCCGAACTGGCCGCCTCCGAAGTGCGCGGCGTCTGGGAGGTCACCCATCTGGGTGGACATCGCTTCTCGCCGACCGTGCTCGTCCTGCCGTACGGCTACGCCTACGGCCGCGTCGAGGCGCACACCGTCAAGGAGGCGCTGCACGGCGTCCAGGAAGGGCGCGTCGTGGTCGAGGGCTGCCGGGGGTGCTCGGCCTGGGAACGGCCCGGTCAGGCGGCCGAGCTGGCCGTCCGGTCGGCCGCCGGCGAGTACCGGGCGGGGGTGCTGAGCATCGTACGGACCGACGGCAGGGCTCCGCGCTGGCAGGTCACCGTCGGACACGCCGACGGCCGACGCTGGCGGGTGACCGTGGCGCAGGGCGCGTCGCTGCCGCCCCGTCCGGAGAGCTGTGGCGCGGCGGTGCTGGGGACGCCCGCGCGGATGGACGTGGTCGACGTGCGCGAGCTGAGGCCGACGGCGCTGGCGAGCTGAGCGGCCACCTCGTTCAAGAACTGGTCAAGAGATCCCCACCACACCCCCTGGGGCGTGGTGAGTCCTTCCACGTACCGTCATGGGTATGAGCCCCACGCCCTCCGCACGCCGTCTGCGTCTCGGTATGCCACGGCGGGTCTTCTCGCAGGTGCTGCTGATGCAGGTGGCGATCGCCGCGGGGGTCGCGGTGCTCGCGACCGGACTGTTCCTGGCGCCGCTGAGCAGGCAGCTGGACCAGGAGGCGATGCGCAGGGCGCTGGCCATCGCCGAGACCACGGCCCAGGACCCGCAGATCGCCGAGGGCGTCCTGACGACCCCGCCGACCACCGACGGACCGGTGCAGAAGGAGGCCGAGCGGATCCGGCACGCCACCCACGCCGAATACATCGTCGTGATGGACCGACGGGGCGTCCGCTGGTCGCACACCACCCCCTCGGAGATCGGCGACCATGTCTCGACCTCCCCGGAAGAGGCGCTGGCCGGCCACAAGGTCATGCAGATCGACACCGGCACCCTGGGCCGCTCCGCGCGCGGCAAGGTGCCGCTGTACGACGTACACCACCGCATCATCGGCGCGGTCTCGGTCGGTATCGCCTACGACAGTGTGCGGGCACGGCTGATCAGCGCGATCCCGGGGCTGTTGGCCTACGCCGGCGGTGCCCTCGCCGTGGGTGCGCTGGCCGCCTGGCTGATCTCCCGCCGGGTCCAGCGGCAGACCCGGGACCTGGCCTTCTCCGACATCTCGGCGCTGCTCGCGGAGCGCGAGGCGATGCTGCACGGCATCCGTGAGGGCGTGGTCGCCCTCGACCGCGGCGGCCGTATCCGCCTGTTCAACGACGAGGCGCGGCGGCTGCTGGGCATCGGCGACGAGGCCGTCGGACAGACCCCCGACGCGGCGCTCGGTGCGGGCCGTACGACGGACGTGCTGGCCGGCCGGGTGACCGGCACCGACCTGCTGACCGTGCGCGGCCAGCGGGTGCTGGTCGCCAACCGCATGCCCACCGACGACGGCGGCGCCGTGGCCACCCTGCGCGACCGCACCGAGCTGGAGCGGCTGGGGCGCGAACTGGATTCCACGCGCGGACTGATCGACGCCCTGCGCGCCCAGGACCACGAGCACGCCAACCGCATGCACACCCTGCTCGGACTGCTGGAACTGGAGATGTACGATGACGCCGTGGAGTTCGTCGGCGAGGTGGTCGGCGACCACCGGGCCACGGCCGAGCAGGTCACCGAGAAGATCCAGGATCCCCTGCTGGCCGCGCTGCTGGTCGGCAAGGCGACCGTGGCGGCCGAGCGCGGTGTCGCGCTGTGGGTGTCCGAGCGCACCCGGCTGCCCGACCGGCTGATCGATCCGCGGGGCTTTGTCACAGTGGTCGGCAACCTGGTCGACAATGCCCTCGACGCGGTCGCCGGCACGCTCCACGCGCGCGTGGAGGTCGAGTTGCGCACCGAGGGCCGTACGGTGGTGCTCAGAGTGCGCGACACGGGCCCCGGGATCCCGGCCGAGCAGCGGGAGTTGGTCTTCGCTGACGGCTGGTCCACCAAGCAGCCGCCAGCGCACGGCAAGCGTGGCATCGGGCTCTCACTGGTGCGTCGGCTCGCCGAACGGCACGGCGGGAGCGCGACGGTGGACGCGGCGGACGGCGGCGGTGCGGAGTTCACCGTGGTCCTGCCGGAGACGCTGACCGATCCTGAGCTGGATCCCTCGGTACTCGACGAGTCCGCCGAGCCTGCCGCCCTCACCGAGGAGGGGGCGCGATGATCGAGGTCCTGGTCGTGGACGACGACACCCGCGTCGCCCGGGTCAATGCCGCGTACGTGGCGAAGGTGCCGGGATTCCACGTCGTCGGCGAGGCGCACAGCGCCGCCGAAGCGCTGCGCCAGGTGGAGACGCTGCCGCGGCTGGACCTGGTCCTCATGGACCACTACCTGCCCGACGACACCGGTCTGGCGGTCGTGCGGGAGATGCGCCGGCGCGGCCACGAGACCGACGTGATCATGGTGACGGCGGCGCGGGACGTGTCGACCGTCCAGGCCGCGATGCGGCAGGGGGCGCTGCAGTACCTGGTGAAGCCGTTCGCCTTCACCGGTCTGCGCACCAAACTGGAGGCGTACGCGCAGCTGCGGCGCACCCTGGACGGCGGCGGCGAGGCCGAACAGGCCCAGGTGGACCGCATCTTCGGCGCCCTGTCCGCGCCGTCGGAGCCCGCGCTGCCCAAGGGGCACTCCCCCACGACGGCCGAGCTGGTGCGCCAGGCGCTGATGAACGCCGAAGGGGCGCTGTCCGCCCAGGAGATCGCCGAGCGGACCGGGGTGAGCCGGCAGACGGCCCAGCGGTATCTGAAACTCCTGGAGCGCACCGGACGGGCGCGGCTGACCCTCAAATACGGCGACGCGGGCCGCCCGGAACACCGTTACGTGTGGGCGACCCGCGGCTGAGCGGACTCGTCTACTTGGCAGCGTTGACGAACTCGGTCGTGTAGGTCTTGCTCAAGTCGACCTTGGCGTTCTTGATGTTGGCGTTGAACGACTTGAGGACCTTCTCAACGGTCTCCGGGCCGCCCTGGGGCATCACGCCGTCGTCGGTGAACATCGGCAGGGTGCTCTTGATGGCCTGTGCATAGAGGGCCTTGTTGCCCTGGGAGTAGTCGGCGGGCATCTTCGCGGCGATCTCGTCGGCGCTGTGGGTGGACATCCACTTGAGCGTCTTGACGAATGCGTTGACCAACTTCTGGACGGTGTCCTTGTGCCCGTTCACCCAGTCCGTCTGCATGTACAGACTTGACGACGGGTACGGCCCGCCCAGTGCCTTCTGCGAGCCCTCGGGGGTGCGCATGTCGAGAAGGACCTTCCCGGCCTTCTTGTCCAGGATCGTGGCGACGGTCGGGTCGGTGGTCATACCGCCGTCGATCGCCCCGTTCTGCAGGGCCGCGATGAACGTGGGTCCTGCGCCCACGGCGACGGGCGAGAACTCGCTGACGTTCACGCCGTTCTTGACCGCCAGGTACTTGGTGAGGAAGTCGGTGGAGGAGCCGAGCCCGGTCACGCCCAGCTTGCGGCCCTTGAAGTCCTTGGGCGAGGTCAGGTCTCCGGCCGCCTTGTCCGAGACGACCTCGACCTCACCGGGCGCGTGCGAGAACTGGACGACCGACTCCACCGACTTGCCCTTGGTCTGCAGATCGAGGGTGTGGTCGTAGAAGCCGACCGCTCCCTGCACCTGGCCGGAGACGAGCGCGGTCTCGGCCTGGACACCGGCGGGCTCGCTGAGGAGTTGGACATTCAAACCTTCGGCCTGGAAGTAGCCGAGTCGCTGGGTGAGCATGGCGGGCAGGTAGATGACCTTGTCGAGGCCACCGACCATGATCTTGACCGTCTCACCCTTGCCGCCGCCTCCGGTGTCGGCGGTGGAGCTGGCCGCGTCGTTGGCGCAGGCGGTGAGCGAGGAGAGGGCGAGCAGGCCGGCGGCGGCCAGGGAGGCGTGTCTGGCGGTGTTGCGCATGCGGTTCACGTCCTTGTGAGAGGGCGGTGCGGGGAAGGCGTGGGGGGGCTGGTCCGGGGCGGGGCCGGTCAGTCGTCGGAACCGGCGGGCTTCCAGCGGAAGATGCGGCGCTCGGCGAAGGTGAGCAGTCCTTCGGCGGCGAGGGCGACGACCGCGAGGATGACCATCGCGGCGTACACACCGGCCGAGTTGAAGGTGTTCTGCGACTGGGAGACGAGCAGGCCGATGCCCTTCGTGGCGCCGATGTACTCGCCGACGATGGCGCCGATGAGCGCGAAGCCGAAGCTGACGTGGAGGCTCGTGAAGATCCAGGAGGTGGCCGACGGGATGACCACCTGGAGCGTGACCCGGCGGTCGCTGGCGCCCAGGATGCGGGCGTTGGCCACCAGGTTGCGGTCCACCTCCCGGGCGCCCTGGAAGGCGTTGAAGAACACCGGGAAGAAGACCAGCACGACGGCGGAGGCGACCTTGGAGGACGGTCCGAGCCCGAACCAGATCAGGAAGATCGGCGCCAGGACGATCCTGGGAATCGAGTTGAGAACCTTGATGTATGGACCAAGGACCTCGGCGAGCAATCTGATCCGCCCGAGCGCAATGCCGAGCAACACACCGGCAACCACACCGAAGACCCAGCCGAGGAGTGCCTCGTAGAGGGTGTACCAGATCTGTTCGCCGAGCGATCCGAGCGCGGTTCCGTGCATGACCCAGGTCCAGATCTGGTCCCAGATCTGCGACGGCATCGAGAAGTTGAACGAGTCGATGATCTTGGCCCGGGACAGCCCTTCCCACAGGCCCAGCACGGCCACCAGGAGCAGCACGCGCGCGGCGGAGACGAGGGCCTTGCGGCGGCGGGCGGCCTGGGCCCGCGACTGGGCGCGGTCCGGGACCTTGGCCGTGTCGACGACCGGCGTGCTGATGACCTCAGGCGACATGGGCGGCACCTCTTTCGCGGGTGATGCGGACCTCTTCGCCGAGGGACTCCCAGATCTCGCGGTAGATCTCGATGAACCGCGGCTCAAGGCGCACCGACTCGACCTTGCGCGGCCGGGGCAGGTCGATGTCGAAGACCTGCTTCACGGTCGCGGGGCCGGCGGTCATCACGACGACCTTGTCCGCGAGCGCGATGGACTCCTCAAGGTCATGGGTGACGAAGACGACGGAGGCTCCCGTGCCCTCCCACAGCTCCAGCAGTTCGTCCGACATCAGGGCCCGCGTCTGCACGTCCAGCGCCGAGAACGGCTCGTCCATCAGCAGGATCTCGGGGTCGTTGACGAAAGTGGCGGCGAGGGCGACGCGCTTGCGCTGGCCGCCGGAGAGCTGGTGCGGATAGCGGTCCTCGAAGGCGGCGAGTCCGACGCGGGCCAGCCACTCCTGGGCCTTCTCCTTGGCCTCGGCCTTCGGTACGCCCCGGAAGCGCGGGCCGGCCATGACGTTGGACAGGACCGTGCGCCAGGGGAACGTGGCGTCCTGCTGGAAGACGAAACCGACCTTGTCGCCGACGCCGTCGACCGGCTCGCCGGCCACCAGCACCTCGCCCTCAGTGGGCTCCTCCAGGCCGCTGACCAGCGTCAGCGTGGTGGACTTACCGCAGCCGGTCGGTCCTACGACGGCCACGAACTCGCCGCGCTCGACGGTGAGGTCCAGACCGCGCACGGCCGTGTGCAGTCCCCCTGACGGGGTTCTGAAGGTCTTGCTCGCGCCCCGCAGCTCAATGGCGGGGCTGGTGTGTGCGCTCATGGCCCGGGACGGTAGGTGTGGCCCCGGCCACAGCAGGAGTCTTGTGAGCACAAGCCCTTCTTTTGCTCGCAAGAGCCTGTTGTGCTCATTTTGCTCGCGCTACAACTGCGGAGCACGAAACACGGGCTTAACGCTCGCCGGCCTTAGGAGAGGCCTGATGATTGACGTCCTGGTCGTGGACGACGACTTCCGCGTCGCTGAGATAAACGCCAAGTACGTGGGAAAGGTTCCCGGCTTCCGGGTGGCCGCCCGCGCGCACAGCGCCGCCCAGGCCCTGGCCGCCGTCGAGCGCGGCGGCATCGACCTGGTCCTGCTCGATCACTATCTGCCGGACCGGACCGGTCTCGACCTGGTGCACCGCATGCGGGAGCAGGGCCACGGCACGGATGTCATCATGATCACCGCGGCCAGCGATGTGACGACCGTCCAGCAGGCGATGCGCCTGGGCGCCCTGCACTACCTGGTCAAACCCTTCACCTTCGCCGCCCTGCGCGCCCGCCTCGACTCCTATGCCGCCCTGCGCCGCACGGTGGACCGCGTCGGCGGCCGGGGCCTGACGGGCCAGGAGCAGGTGGACCGGATCTTCGGGGCGCTGCGCGCCGCTCCCGCACCGTCCGCGCCCGGCCTGCCGAGCGGCCATTCGGAGCCCACGACCGATCTGATCTGCGGTGTCCTGCACCGCGCGGGCCAGCCGCTGTCGGCCCACGAGGTGGCCGCCAGGACCGGCCTGAGCCGCTCCACGGCCCAGCGCTACCTCCGCCACCTGGAACAGGCCGGCCGCCTGCGGCTGTCCCTGAAGTACGGCGACACCGGCCGGCCCGAGCACCGGTACGCCTGGGTGGCGCCCTAGGAGTCGTCTTCAAGTCTCACCCCCACATCAGGAGCTGGGCGAGGGTGACGGCTGCTTGGCAGGGCTGGTCTTGCCGGTTCCGGAGACGTTCACTGGCCCAGCCCTCTCAAGGGCGGGCGGGACCAGAACGACTCGTACTTCGACGCCGGACAGCTCACGCCGTTCGTGTTCGACCTCCGCATCGACAAGCCGGCCGACCTCGCACCCGGTTCCATCAAGGTGACGCCGTCGACCCCGGACAGCAACGCCAAGGACAACACCGCGGCGAGCACGGTGACCGCCGAAGACTCCCAGGGCGACGGCTCCGGCTCCTCCTCGGGGGGCGGCTCCTCCTCCGGGGGCGGCTCCTCCTCCGGGGGCGGCTCCGGCGGCGGTTCGGCCTCCGGCGGCACCTCCGGCTCCGCCTCGGCCGGATCCGGCACCGCGGCTTCGGGCAGCACCGGGCAAGGCTCGATGGCCGACACGGGCACCGGCGCGCTGCCCTGGTACGCGGCTGCGGCGGCCTTGGTCGCCCTGATCACAGGCGGCACCCTGTTCGTCGTCGCGCGGTGCCGCAGAAACTGAGACGAGTGGGAGTGGCCGCTGCTGCCCGAGTCGTTGCGAGGCAGCACCCGGTTCCGCCGGTGGGCCCTGTACGGCAGATTCGAGCGGATGCTCCAGGCCGACCAGGCCCGAGGCGGCCTGACCAGCAGGATTCACCTGGCGGGCGACTCCCTGGGGCGTCCGCTCGCCTTTACGAAGCGATCCGGGCCTGGCTCGGGCGGCGGGGCGTCGGCCACACCCTCCCGGAACGGTCCGACCAGATCCGCCACCGGCTCCGGCGCGGCCGTCGCGGCGGGCGCCCGCCGGCCTTCGACAGGCGTCTCTGTGAGCGGCGCAACGTAGTCGAACGCTGCTTCAACCGCTTGAAACAGTGGCGAGGGATCGCCACCCGCCACGCCGGACGGACCGCGTGCCCGGCTAGGCGGCACCGGCGCCGGTCAGCGACCGTACCTCCGTCTCGGCGTACTTGGCCTCGTCCGCGACCTCGATCGAGGTGACCGTGCCCAGCCAGCCGGCGAGGAAGCCGAGCGGGATGGAGACGATGCCCGGGTTCTGCAACGGGAAGTACTGGAAGTCGACGTCCGGGAAGAGGGAGCCCGGGCTGCCGGACACCACCGGGGAGAGCAGCACGAGTCCCAGCGCCGGGATCAGCCCGCCGTACACGGCCCACACCGCACCGCGGGTGGTGAAACCTCGCCAGAACAGCGAATACAGCAGTACCGGAAGGTTCGCCGACGCGGCGACGGCGAACGCGAGACCGACGAGGAAGGCGACGTTGAGATCACGGGCCAGCAGACCGAGCGCGATCGCCACGACGCCGGTGCCGACCGCCGCCCACCGTGCCACCGTCACCTCGCTGCGCGCCGTGGGGCGAGACCGCCGCAGCGACGCGTACAGGTCGTGCGCCACCGACACCGATGAGGCAAGCGTGATGCCGGCGACCACGGCGAGGATCGTGGCGAACGCGACGGCGGCGACAACCGCGAAGAGAACCGTTCCGCCGGTGGAACCCGCGCCGCCGCCCAGCTCCAGTGCGAGCAGGGGCACCGCCGTGTTCCCTGCCGCGTTCGAACCGCGTACCGCATCCGGCCCCACGACCGCGGCCGCTCCGAAGCCGAGCACGATCGTCATCAGATAGAAGCCGCCGATCAGCCCGATGGACCACACCGCGGAGCGGCGGGCGGCCCGCGCGGTGGGCACGGTGTAGAAGCGCGACAGGATGTGCGGCAGTCCCGCCGTGCCCAGCACCAGGGCCAGTCCCAGGCTGATGAAGTCCAGGCGGGCGGTCCAGGTGCCCCCGTACTTGAGGCCCGGCGCCAGGAACGCCCTTCCATGACCGCTGCGCTCGGCGGCCGTGAGCAGCAACCGGTCGACGTCACCGTGGAAGCGCAGCAGGAGAAGCACGGTCAGCGCGACCGTGCCGCCCAGCAGCAGGACCGCCTTCACGATCTGGATCCAGGTGGTGGCCCGCATCCCTCCCAACGACACATAGATCACCATCAGCGCGCCGACCCCGACGACCGCCCATGCCCCGGCAGCTCCGCTCGTCCGCCCCAGCAGCAACGCCACCAGACTGCCCGCGCCGACCATTTGCGCCACCAGGTAGAGAACGGACACCGTGACCGAGGAAGTTCCCGCCGCGATCCGCACCGGCCGCTCTCGCATCCGCGCGGCCACCACGTCGGCCAGCGTGAACCGCCCGCAGTTGCGGACCAGTTCGGCCACGAAGAACAGCACCACCAGCCAGGCCACGAGAAAGCCCACCACATACAGCATCCCGTCGTACCCGTACAGCGCGATCAGCCCGGTGACCCCGAGGAAGGAGGCGGCCGACATGTAGTCACCCGCGATGGCAAAACCATTCTCCATGGGAGAGAACAACCGCCCTCCCGCATAGAACTCCTCCGCCGAACCGTGCCGGCGACGGCTCACCCACGTCGTGATCCCGAGCGTGACGGCCACGAAGCCGCTGAACAGCAGCAGCGCCAGCACCTGGTGCCGATCGGTCACGAGGCGCCTCCCCGTGCCCCGCGGGTCAGTTCCTGGGTGTCCCAGCGCAGCTCCAGCGCCGCCCGGTCCCGGCGCAGCCGCGCATGCCGTGCGTAGGCCCAGGTGAGCAGGAACGTGGTGAGGAACTGTCCCAGCCCGGCCAGCATGCCCACGTTCACCGCCCCGGCCACGGGCCGGGCCATGAGCCCCGGAGCGGCCGTGGCGGTGACCAGATAGCTCACATACCAGACGAGGAACACGGCGACTCCCGGCACGACGAACCGCCGGTACCTGGTGCGCACCTCCTGGAAGGCCGCACTGCGCTGCACCTCGGCGTACACGTCCCGGGCACGGACGGCCGTTCCGCTCCGCTCCCCGCGAGCGGACGGTACGGCGGGCACCGGCACACCGGCGCCGTCCAGCTCGTCCCAACCGGAGGCCAACGCGTCGCACCAGGGGTCCTCGTCCCCGGCTCCCCGAGGACGATCATTGCTTGACTGCATGCCCAAGGATGGACAGACCCGGAAGATCCCCGACTCTTCTTCTCTCGGCTCTTCACCCCATCAGGTGACTTCACTGCGTGGGCGGCCGCACCAGCCCCTTGCTGTAGGCGTAACGCACCGCCTGTGCCCTGTCCTTGAGTCCCGTTTTGGAGAAGAGATTGTTGATGTGTGTCTTCACGGTCGCGGTCGACACATGCAGCTTGCGGGCGATCTCCTGGTTGCTGAGTCCTTCGGCGATCAGCAGCAGGACCTCGGTCTCCCGCGCGGTCAGCCCGTCGGGCGGCGTATCGGCGGTCACCGGCGGGCTGGGCTCGGGCTGTGAAAGCCGCTCCAGCAACCGGCGTTGGACGCTCGGCGACAGACCCGCGTCCCCCGACAGCACGCTCTCCACGGCACGCACGATCTCGTCACCGCCCGCGTCCTTGGTCAGATAGCCCCGGGCGCCGGCGCGCAGCGCGGGGAACAACGACTCGTCGTCCGCGAATGTGGTGAGCACCACGACCTGGGTCCCGGGGTGCTGCGCCCGGATCCGCCGGGTGGCCTCCACGCCGTCGCAGCGGGGCATCCTGAGGTCCATCAGGACGACGTCCGGGGCCAGTTCCGCCACCAGGCGCACCGCCTCCTCGCCGTCTCCCGCGGCACCCACGACCTCCACACCGGGCAGCAGTCCGAGCAGCATCACGATGCCCTCCCGGACCACGGTCTGGTCGTCGGCGACCACCACCCGTGCGGGCTTCTTCTCCCCCTCCGTCTCCGTCATACAGGTACCTTCAGCGTCACCACGAACCCCTCCTCGCCCGGCCCCGCGTCCAGAGAGCCGCCCAGCAGCTCGGCACGCTCCCGCATGCCCAGCAGACCGTATCCGCCCCCCGACCCCGTCAGTTCACCCGGCCGCCCGCCCGAGTCCCGTACCGCGAGCGTCACTTCGTGTTCGCTGTAGTCGAGCCGCAGCTGCACCTTGGCACCGTGGGCGTGCTTGCGGACGTTCGTCAGTGCTTCCTGGGCCACTCTGCGCACGGCCTGGGAGGCCTCGGCCGACAGGGGCCTGCGCTCACCCGTCACGGTGACCTCGGCGCCGTCGGCTCCGCTGACGAGTTCGCCCAGGAAGTCCTCCAGCGGGGTCAGTTCGCCCCGCAGCGCGGACAGGGCCTGCCGGGTCTCGGCGAGTCCGTCGCGAGCCATGCCCCGCGCGGCCACCACCCGCTCCAGGATCCGCTCGCGGTCCGCGCCGTTCTCGATCAGCAGCCGGGCCGCCTCCAGGTGCACCAGCTGCGCCGAGAGGCTGTGGGCCAGCACGTCGTGGATCTCTCGTGCGATCCGCGCTCGCTCGGCCAGCGCTGCGGACTCGGCTTCGGCCGACCGGGCGGCACGCTCCTGGGCAAGGAGCCGCTGCGCGTTGCCGCGGGCCTCCGCGTCCAGCCGCAGGACGTATCCGGCGAGGGCCATGCCGGCCACGGTGGCGGCCGTGGTCAGCCATGCGTCGTTGTTGAACGCGGAGTACGAGGCCAGCGCGACCGACGCCACGGGTACTGCTGCTCCCAGCGGGAGCCGCTCCAGGGCGCTGATTCCGCAGCCGCACCAGAGCACCAGGGCCGGCGCTGTGAACCCCGTTGCCTCGGCGACGACGGCGATCCCCAGGAGGATGCCGATGAAGGCGAGGGAGGGAACCAGCCGGTGCTGGTAGGTGGTCCGGAAGAAGGCCCAGGAGACGAGAGCGGCGAGGAGAACTCCCGCCGCTGCCGCGAGTCCGCTCCAGACGCCGACATGCCTCTGGCTGAAGGCGCTCCACAGCAGCAGCACGAGCACGAGCAGTCTCACGGCCCAGGCGATCATGCGCCGGGTGCGGGAGGTACCCTCGCGGCCGAGCGCCTCTCGCGACGGCCAGCGGGTCAAGGCGTACTCCGTCACACGCGCTCCTTCCAGGCCGACCGCATGCCGTCACCGTACGCCGGGGCCGGACGGTCCGCGGGGCCGAGGGGCTGCGCCCGCCAGACCAGGATGCCGTCGCGGACCAGCAGCGTGGCGCCGAGGGTGAGCATCAGAGCGGAGCTGTTCTGGTGCAGGCCGAGCGCGAGGCCGAGGGCGTAGAGACCGATCCGCAGGGCGATGCCCACGCCCCATACGGCGAGGCTTGCCTTGGTGCTCTTGGTCCATACGACGCCGTCCGGAGCCCGCCAGACGCGGGTCGTCCACGCCCAGCCGGCGCCGGTGGCCACACCTATGAGCAGCTCCACCGCGAGCAGTACGGCGGATACCGCGCGGTGGTGGGCGTCCAGGATGCCGGGCTCGCGCAGCGCGACGACGGCGAGGATGACCGGGACGAGCCACCAGCGCCGGTCGGTGCTGATCGCGCGGGCACGGAACTGCCGCGCGATCACCGTGGCGGCGACGGCCCCTATCACCAGCGCGTTGACGAGCCCGGACATCAGAGCCTCCGTGAGCGAGAAGGTGGTGCCGGGAGCGGGCGCTGCCGACACCTACGAAGCTACGGAAAAGCGCAGGTCGGGAGATCGGCGCCGGGGTGGATCAGGGGTGGAAACCTGGAGCGGTCGCTCTCCACCCACGGGTGTAGAGACCGGTCAGGGCGGAAGCGGGGTCGGAAGAAGGCGTGGTCGGCCATGGCGAGGTACCGGGCCGACCGGCGCCGCCAGCATGGTCTCCCCGCCGACCGGCGCAGCGTCGCCGGCTCACGCCCGACCGGCGCCGACTGCGCGGAGACCCCTGGCCAACCAGTGCCGGCGACGCGATCTCGCTGCCGGCCGGAGCCGACAACACGCACTCCCGGCCGCCCGGTGCCGACGACTTGGACTGCCGCCCGACCGGCACCGACAACCTGCCCTGACCGGCGCCGACCACACGGACTCCCGCCCGACCTGCGCGGGCGACGTGAGCTGCCGTCCGACCGGTGCAGGCGCGTCGGCCTGGGTACGGAAGGGATGAGCCGGTGGACGACGAAAGACGCCGGCCACGACCGACCGCACCTCCACTCCGCCGGCACTCGGCCGGCCCTCGACCAAGCGACCGGCGAAGAACGACCAGTCGTCGCCACTCCGCCGGCCCACAAGCCCCGTCGACCCCGCTCAGCCGCCTCCGCTCGCGCCGACCCCCGGACAAGGCCCTCTCGGCCAGCGCGAGGACAGAGCCCCCGTTCGGCCGAAGCCAGTCGGCCCCAGCCCACTCGGCCGAAGCCCAGTGCAGCGGCTACGCGTCGATGCGCGACCGGTCCAGCGTCGCCGCCGAGCTGGAGATGAACTCCTTGCGTGGTGCGACGTCGTTGCCCATCAGCAGGTCGAACACCTGTTCGGCAGCCTCCAGGTCGGAGAGGTTGATACGCCGCAGGGTGCGGTGACGGGGATCCATCGTGGTCTCGGCCAGCTGGTCGGCGTCCATCTCACCCAGACCCTTGTAGCGCTGGATGGAGTCCTTGTACCGGATGCCCTTGCTCTGGAACTCCATGAGCTTGTCGCGCAGCTCGCGGTCCGAGTACGTGTAGACGTACTTGTCCTGGCCCTTCTTCGGCTGGACGATCTCGATGCGGTGCAGCGGCGGCACCGCGGCGAAGACCCGGCCGGCCTCGACCATGGGACGCATGTAGCGCTGGAAGAGTGTGAGCAGCAGGCACCGGATGTGGGAGCCGTCCACATCGGCGTCGGTCATCATGATGATCTTGCCGTAGCGGGCCTGGTCGATGTCGAAGGTGCGGCCCGAGCCCGCTCCTATGACCTGGATGATCGCGCCGCACTCGGCGTTCTTCAGCATGTCGGTCACGGACGACCGCTGCACGTTGAGGATCTTGCCGCGGATCGGCAGCAGGGCCTGGAACTCGGAGTTCCGCGCCAGCTTGGCCGTACCGAGCGCGGAGTCGCCCTCGACGATGAACAGCTCGCTGCGGTCGACGTCGTCGCTGCGGCAGTCGGCGAGCTTCGCCGGCAGGGACGAGGACTCCAGGGCGGTCTTGCGCCGCTGGGCGTCCTTGTGCTGGCGAGCCGCGACGCGCGTACGGGCGGCGGCCACCACCTTCTCCATGACGACCCGGGCCTGCGCGGCGGCGTCCCGCTTGGTGGCGGTCAGGAACGCCTTCAGCTCCTTGGTGACCACGTTGTTCACGATGCGCCGGGCCGCCGAGGTGCCGAGGACCTCCTTGGTCTGCCCCTCGAACTGCGGCTCGGCCAGGCGCACGGTGACGACGGCGGTGAGGCCCTCCAGGGCGTCGTCCTTGACGATGTTGTCCTCGGCCACCCGCAGCAGCTTCTTGGCCCGCAGCACGTCGTTCATCGTCTGGGTGAGGGCCTGCTCGAAGCCGGCGACATGGGTGCCGCCCTTGGGCGTGGCGATGATGTTGACGAAGGACCGGACCGTGGTGTCGTAGCCCGTGCCCCAGCGCAGGGCGACGTCGACGCCCAGCTCACGCGTGACCTCGGTCGGGGTCATCTGACCGTGCTCGTCCAGGACCGGGACGGTCTCCTTGAAGGTCCCCTGGCCCGAGAAGCGCAGGACGTCGCAGACCGGCTTGTCGCCCGCCAGATACTCGCAGAACTCGCTGATGCCGCCGTCGAAGCGGAAGGACTCCTCGCCCTTGCTGCCGCCCTCGCCGAGGCCGTACTCGTCGCGGACGACGATGGTCAGGCCCGGCACCAGGAAGGCCGTCTGACGGGCGCGCTGGTGCAGGTTCTCCAGGGAGAGCTTGGCGTCCTTGAGGAAGATCTGCCGGTCGGCCCAGTACCGCACCCGCGTGCCGGTCCGGGTCTTGGGGATCTTCTTGGCCTTGCGCAGGCCGCTCTTGGCCTCGAACTTCGCCTCGGCGCCGTCGGCCGCGAAGGCGCCCGGCACGCCGCGCCGGAAGCTGATGGCGTGCGTGTGGCCGCCGCGGTCCACCTCGACGTCGAGACGGGCGGACAGGGCGTTGACCACGGAGGCGCCGACGCCGTGCAGACCGCCGGAGGCGGCGTACGAGCCGCCGCCGAACTTGCCGCCCGCGTGCAGCTTGGTCATGACGACCTCGACGCCGGACAGGCCGGTCTTGGGCTCCACGTCCACGGGAATGCCGCGGCCGTTGTCCCGCACCTCGACGGAGCCGTCGTCGTGGAGGACCACCTCGATGTGGTCGCAGTAGCCACCGAGGGCCTCGTCCACGGAGTTGTCGATGATCTCCCACAGGCAGTGCATCAGACCGCGGCTGTCGGTCGAGCCGATGTACATGCCCGGGCGCTTGCGCACGGCCTCGAGGCCCTCGAGGACGAGCAGGTGCCGCGCGGTGTAGTTGGAACCGTCCCGGTCTGCTCCTGCCAGCAGCGCTGTGGACGGCACGGACGTATCGGCGGTCACGCGGTTCGCTCCTCGCTGAATTTCAGTGGGCCCCCTACTGGGTAAGGGGGCGGCTTCGGTCGCCGCTCAGAGGGTACCGAGGCCTGGTAGAGCCGGTGTAACGCCACCCTCGTCGAGAACTCAGACTAGTCCAGACTCGTATACACGTTCGATCCCTCGATGGAGTGAAGTACACATCACGTTCCCTTGGAGGCATGAACCATTTAGGCTCCGGGCACGTCCTCATGAACAACCGGCAACCCGGCCGGGAGGACCAAGACACACCACAGCGCGAAACCGTAAGCACTCAAGAGACGCACTACGGCACATTCGCCGCCAACCGGCAGCAACCAGCCGCCCTGGAAGTTTTTTCAAGGAAAAGCCACGAGCGGGAACGTTTTCGGGCTGGTTGGATGTTGACCCTGGTACGACAGCTCGTCGAGCTAGAGAAGAGGCGACGTGACTACTGTTCTGACCCCCGCGAGCCCGCTGACGGCCGCCGATCGCTGCGACCGCTGCGGCGCCCAGGCATACCTGCGCGTCGTCCTGCTGAGCGGCGGAGAACTGCTCTTCTGCGCCCACCACGGTCGCAAGTTCGAGCCGGAACTCAAGAAGATCGCCGCTGAGATACAGGACGAGACGGAGCGACTGACGTCCGTTCCGAACACCCCCACCGACGAAGAGCGCTGAATCTCGCACACCCGACGAGCCAGCCCGGCACAGGCCGGTGAACGGGCGGTCGCTCCTCCAGAGGAGCGACCGCCCGCGCTCATGCCCCGTACGGACGCCTCAGGGGCGCCCGTGGGGCTGTTTCTGGTTCCTTGAGACCGCCTGAAGGCTTCGCACGACGTCGGATATGCGGGTGTAGACGCCGGGTTTACCCGGCCTGCCGCAGCCGCTCCCCCAGGACACGAGCCCGATCAGCCGCCCCGCGGCCACCAGCGGGCCACCGCTGTCGCCCTGGCAGGCGTCCGGCCCGCCGGCGGGTTCTCCGGCGCAGAGCATGCTGTCGGCACGGTAGGTGCCGTCAGGGCCGCCCGGATAGGCGCGGGCGCAGAGATCGTCGGACAGCACACGCACGCGTGCGGCGTGCAGCGTGTGCGGGTAGGCGCCCGCGCCGGTGATGTCCCCCCATCCGGAGACCAGTGCCTGGGTGCCCGGTGTGTAGACCGGGTCACCCGCACTCGCCATGGCGACGACGGCGCTCTGGGGCAGTTCCTTGGCGAGAGTGAGTACGGCGAAGTCACCGGCGTGGGTCTCGTCGTCGTATCCCGGGTTGATCCGGACGTCACGTACGGCGATCTCCTGACCCCCGCCCGACAGCAGATCGGTGCGGCCCGCGATGACCCTCAGGTCGTGTACACGGTTCGGCGGGGCCCCGAGGACGTCGTCGCCCATGCAGTGGGCGGCGGTGAGCACCGTGGTGCGGGCGACCGCCACGCCACCGCAGAACTGGCCTGCCCGGGTACCGCCGAATCGGTCACGACTGGACAGTGCGACCGTCCAGGGAGCCTGCGAGACGTCTATCGAAAAGCCCCCTACGACAACGCTGTCGGCGGCCACGGGTGTGGCGTGGACCAGGGGTATCACGGTCATGGTGGCCGCCAGGGCAAGCGGCCGGATCAGTGACCGGGCAACGGAACGGCGCATGCAGGCTCCTCACTCCGGGTTCGTGCTGGGACACCCAGAGTGATCCACGACGCGGCTGTGCGCAGCACGAAGGCCCGGCTCCCACGGGGGAAGCCGGGCCTTCGCCGTCGTACGACTGCGACCTAGTCGAGGTAGTCGCGCAGCACCTGCGAACGCGACGGGTGGCGCAGCTTCGACATGGTCTTGGACTCGATCTGGCGGATGCGCTCACGCGTCACGCCGTACACCTTGCCGATCTCGTCGAGGGTCTTCGGCTGACCGTCGGTGAGACCGAACCGCATGGAGACGACGCCGGCCTCGCGCTCGGACAGGGTGTCCAGAACGGAGTGCAGCTGCTCCTGCAGGAGCGTGAAGCTGACGGCGTCGGCAGGGACGACGGCCTCGGAGTCCTCGATCAGGTCACCGAACTCGCTGTCGCCGTCCTCACCCAGCGGGGTGTGCAGCGAGATGGGCTCACGGCCGTACTTCTGGACCTCGATGACCTTCTCCGGGGTCATGTCGAGTTCCTTGGCCAGCTCCTCCGGGGTGGGCTCGCGGCCCAGGTCCTGGAGCATCTGGCGCTGCACGCGCGCGAGCTTGTTGATGACCTCGACCATGTGCACCGGGATACGGATGGTGCGGGCCTGGTCGGCCATGGCGCGGGTGATGGCCTGACGGATCCACCACGTGGCATAGGTGGAGAACTTGTAGCCCTTGGTGTAGTCGAACTTCTCGACCGCGCGGATCAGACCGAGGTTGCCCTCCTGGATGAGGTCCAGGAAGAGCATGCCGCGGCCGGTGTAGCGCTTGGCCAGGGAGACCACCAGACGGAGGTTGGCCTCCAGGAGGTGGTTCTTGGCGCGGCGACCGTCCTCGGCGATGATCTCCAGCTCGCGCTTGAGCTTCGGCGCCAGCTTGTCGGCGTTGGCCAGCTTGTCCTCGGCGAACAGACCCGCCTCGATGCGCTTGGCCAGCTCGACCTCCTGCTCGGCGTTGAGCAGGGGGACCTTGCCGATCTGCTTCAGGTAGTCCTTGACCGGGTCGGCGGTGGCGCCGGCCGCGGCGACCTGCTGCGCGGGCGCGTCGTCCTCGTCCTCGTCGGACAGGACGAAGCCCGCGTTCTCGGCACCCTCGGGCTCGTCGGCGACCTTGGTGTCCTCAAGAACCTCGTCCTCGAGAAGCTCGGCGTCGTCCTTCTTGGCCGTGGTCTTCTTTGCGGCCGTCTTCTTCGCGACGGTCTTCTTCGCGACCGCCTTCTTGGCGGTCGTCTTCTTGGCCGCGACCTTCTTGGCAGGCGCGGTTTCCTCGGCGGAATCGGCTGCGATCGGAGCGGTGGGCGCCGCGGGGGCGGCCGTGGTGGCGGTGGCCTTCCTGGTCGTCACCGTCTTCGCCGCGACCGTCTTGGTGGCGGTGCGCTTCGCCGGACTCTTCGCTGCGACGCTCTTGCGGGTGCGCTTGGGCTCTGCGGCACTGACCATCAGCGTCACACCCTCTTCCTCAAGAATCTGGTTGAGGCTGCGCAGTACGTTCTTCCACTGAGTGGCCGGAATCTGGTCAGCTTCGAAGGCCCGACGCACATCGTCGCCGGCGATCTGCCCCTCAGCCTTTCCCCGCTCAATGAGCGCCATGACAGAGACGGACTCGGCGATCTCCGGCGGGAGCGTACGGGATGTGCTGGCCGACACGAACAACCTCTCGGAACGTTGGAAAACGGCTTCCGGCACCGTCCACTGCGGACAGGAGCCGACCACCGGCCTGGGGATGGGCCGACGGCGCGGGCGGGGGCCGGGAAGATGCACAGCGCCTCTCATGGCGTCCGTATTCCCTCCGCGGCTGTCACCTCTTAGGTCATCGCGCTGTTTCCAGGAGCGTTACGCCCAATCTGCGTGGCCCGAGTCACACCCCGTAAGTGATCAAAAGCAGTCAGACATGGACATATGAGATCAGTTGCGGCGTCATACCCGGCCGCCTGCATCACCTCGGGGACCCGTTGCACCGCTGGACCCCGCCGGACCGCAAGGGTCCGGCAGGGTCCGGCGACGGCCGGCATCCGAGTCCGGCGCCGCCACGAGCACCACGAGGACGCCACGCACCGGCGACCGCACCGCCTTGGCCGCAGAGGTCAGTGCTCGCGCGGCGCGGGTACCACGCGCTCGACCTCGGGGTGGACCGTGAGCAGTTGACGCATGGCCGCCTCGGCCGCCGCGCCGTCGCCGGTGCCGAGCGCGTCGACGATCCGCGCGTGCTGCGCGAGGGACGCCTCGTTCGGCCGGTCACACGAGGTGACCGGGCCGCCCGAGACCTGCAGCGCGGCCGAAACGATGCCGGAGAGGTGCTCCAGCATGCGGTTGCCGGCGATCTGGATGAGCAGGGAGTGGAACTCGCCGTCGGCACGCGAGTACGTCAGCGCGTCGCCCTGCGCCATGGCGTGGCTCATGATCTCGACCATGTCGCAGAGGCGCTGCTGCACCTCCTCGCGCCCGTGCCCGGCGGCGAGCCGGGCGGCGAGTGGCTCGATCGTCCAGCGCAGCTCGCTCAGCTCGCGGCGCTGGTCGTCGCGCTGGGGGCCGAAGGCCCGCCACTCGATGATGTCCGGATCGAGCAGGTTCCAGTCGCTGACGGGACGCACGCGCGTGCCGACGTTCGGGCGGGCGCTGACCAGGCCCTTGGCTTCGAGGACGCGGAGGGACTCACGGACGACGGTGCGGGAGACCTCGAAGCGCTGGCCGATCTCCTCGGGCACCAGCGGACGGTCGGCGCCGAGGTCGCCGGAGACGATCATCTGGCCCAGCTGCTGAACGAGTTGGCCGTGCAGTCCACGTCCGCGGCTGCCCGCGGCACGCCGGCCGACGCGGCCCAGGTCGGGGTCCGCGCCTTCCCAGGAGGGTGCCGCGACGCGATCACCCACCTGGGACTCCGCGTAGGGGTAGCGGTCGAGATCGCCCGGGCCGGCCAGACCGGAGTCGGTGGAGCGGGCGGCGGTCATCATGGTGTGCGCAAGGGTACTCACGGATCCTTTGTCGGCGCCGCCTCCAACTCCCTTGAGGTCTTTGGTGAAAAGCACACGAAAGGGTGATCGCTCACCCCGTCGCAATTGACGCCTTATCGGAAAGAAATGGGCTTTCCGCGGGGAGTTGTGCACACGGCGGGATCGGAAGTGCGCTCATGCTCGTCACCGGAACCTGGTGCGCAGCGACGTGAACAGATACGCGCACAGCAGTGCCGACAGCGACAACGCCAGTGCGCTTCCCACAGGTTGGGCGAGCACACGCACCAGCCCGAGCAGGTAACGCTCGCCGCCGAAGGGCCACTGCAGCAGGTGGACCTCCCGCATCCGCACCGGGAACCCGGCCGTCGTGTGCAGGGCCGGCCCCCGCATCACCTCGTGCACGAGGGGGACGACGACAACGGGCACGGCGAGTACGGCCGCCAGGCCGCCCGTGGTGGACCGGAACACACCGGCGGCCAGCACACCGGCCCAGGCGCAGCCGACGACCAGACCGAACCAACTGGCGGTCAGCGAAAGCCAGTCGGCGGGAACTTGCGTCAGCTCCCGTCCGTAGACGATGTAGAGCGCTTCGGCGTCGCAGCCGACGGTGAGGAAGGCCAGCATCGTCGCGGTGGCTCCGGAGACGAGCAGTTTCGCGGTGAGCAGCCCCAGCCGGCGGGGCACGGTGCCGCGGTCCGCCGCGAGGGCGGGGTGGCGGAACTCGTCCCCGAATGCCAGCGCACCGAGCAGCCCCGCCGCGAGGGCCGCGGGGGGCAGCGGAAGTTCCCGCGGCCACGCGCCGAACAGCCGCGCCTGCGGGGTGTGCCCGAGCCTGGCCAGCAGTACGGCGGTGAGCGCGGACACCACCAGTGCGACACCACAGGTGAGGAAGCCGACGCCGATGCCGGTGGCGCGCCGGATCTCGTAGCGCAGGGGGCGGAGGGGGCTGGGGGCGGGGCGGACGGAGATGGGGGGCGGGAGCGGGGGCAGGGCGTCGAGGGTGCCGTCGGGTCGGGCGGTGCGCGCGGAGTGCGGTTGACCGTTGCCGGGATTCCTGGCGCCGGGGAGGAGGGTGCGGAGGGCAGTGATACCGCGGAACGGGACGCTCGTGCCGCCGGTCCGCGGTGCCTGGCCCGCCGAGATCGCATCGCGCCGGGTGCTCACCGTGGTCGCGGCTTCGGCGGTCCGGCTGCCGGGGGCTCCAGCGAGCGCCTCGACGGGGAAACGAACGGTTCCGTCTTCGCCGGGCGTGCCCTCGCCGATGGACCCCTCGCCGCCATCGGACGCGTTCCCGCCGCCGGACGCGTTGTGTCCGAGGGGCACGTCCACGCCGTCTGACCCGTCCACGCCGTCCGGCTCGACGCCGCCGGGCGCCGGCCCGCCGGCTTTCGTGACGGTGTCGTCAGGCGACGCGCCCTCGGTCGCCACCGGAGCCGTGGTCCCTGCCGGCTCAGCACCCGTCCGGGAGTCGGATGCCTCTCCGAGCGGCGCCACCTCCCCGCTGAGGGCCTGCGCCGTGTCGCCCGACAGGGGTTCTTCGTCCGAGGAGGCCGGGGGTTCTTCATACGAGGAGACGTCGGCTGCCTCCCCGAACGACGGCACCTCGACCCCGAGAGCCCGCTCCCCCTGCCCCGACGGGGGTTCTTCCTCCACCGACCGTTCTTCGCCGACGGAGCCGCCGGGTACTGCCCGCCGCGGCGTCGAGGTGTCTGCTGGGGCGTCCTCGCGGCTCTCCACCGAGAAGCCGAACGGCATGGTGCCCCGTTCTCTCGCCGAGGCACCCGGCGCTGTGCCGCCCGGTGCTGCCGACGAGGGGCCGAACAGCACAGCGGACTGCTCCGGCGCGGAGGAGCCGAGCGTCGACACACCCGACTCCGCCGACGACGAGCCGGGCGCCGGGGAGTGTGACGCCGACACCGCCACACCGAGCCCTGAGACGCCCGACTCCGCCTTCGGCAAGTCGCACACGGCCGTCTCGGGCTCCAGCATCGGCAACCCACGCACGACCGGCTCCGGTACCACCGGCGAAGGGCCCGGCATGGCGGCCCGGTCCCGCTCCACCGCCGGATCCTTCTCCGCCTCCACGCCCGTCTCCCCCGGCGGGACGGCACCCAGTCCCGCGCCGGCACCCGCTGCACCTGACTCCCCTGCCGGAAAGCCGCTCACAGTCGCCTCGGGCTCCGCCGGTGATGAGTCCGACCTGGCGGCCTGGTCCCCATCCGCCGCCGGATCCTGCGCCGCCGCGCCCGCCTCCCCCGACACGGGGATGCCGGGTCCGGCACCCGCACCCGGGCCCATGTCACCCACTTCGTCGGCGAGTTGGTGGATGAGGATGCCGTGGCGGAACGCCGCCTCGCCGACGTCGGCGGTCGAGGAGCCGTACACCGAGAGACGGTTGCCGCCCTCGTGTACGACTTCGACGGAGCGGCGGCCGGTACGGGCCTCCTTGGTGAGGAGAGCCGCGAGTCGCGCTGCGTGCGGGCTGCGGACGGCCACACGCGGACGCAGCCGGGTACGGCTGAACTCCCGCGCGTCCTGGTCGGCCACGAGTCTGCCGCCATCGAGGGTGACGACCCGGTCGGCCGTGCGCGCGGCTTCCTTGGGATCGGCGGAGGTGAAGAGCACGGTGCCGCCCTGCTCGGCGTGGGCTCGCAGCATGCCGTGCACCCACTGCGCCTCACGGGCGGAGAGCCCGTCGGTGGGTTCGTCCAGGACGAGCGTGTGCGGGTCGGGCAGCAGGGCGCAGGCCAGGCCGAGTCTGCGGTCCATACCGCGCGAGAGCGTGCCGAGGCGCTCCTCGCGGAGGCTGACGAGGCCGACCGTTTCGAGGACCTCGTCGGCCCGTCGGGCGGGAACTCCCGAGGCCGCGCACAACATGCGCAGATGGCCACGTACCGAGCGGGCCGGATGTCCCGGTACGTCACCGAGGAGCACGCCGACTTCCCGTGCCGGATGGGCGATCCGGTGCAGGGGCCGCCCTCTGAAGTAGGTGATGCCGCGCCCCTGTTGAAGCTCGAGCATCAGTCTGAGCGCCGTCGTCTTGCCCGCGCCGACGCCGCCGAGGAGCACGGTGACATCCCCCGCACGCGCTTCGAAGGAGACGTCGTCGACGGCGGGCGGGTGCGCCTTGCGGGGATTGCTGGTCAGTCCGAAGGCATGGATCACCTGCAGCAAGATAGCGCGCCATGTCCGGTTTTTCCGGTATAACCCGATCTGCTATCGCGTGCAATGCGGACCGAACCCGTTTGCGTCCGCCGTTCGACGGAGCCCGGCTCGGCATGTGCACTCGTCCCGCGGACGGTCCGGGCGGGCCGGTGGCCTGTACGCCTCAGACCTCGGGGCGCAGCATCGGCGGGTTGAGCAGGGTGGCGCCACCGGCCCGGAAGAGCTGCGCCGGCCGGCCACCCTGGCGCGTGGTCGTTCCTCCGGTGGGTACGAGGAAGCCAGGGGTTCCGGTGACCTTGCGATGGAAGTTGCGCGGATCGAGCGCCACCCCCCACACCGCCTCGTACACTCTGCGCAGCTCGCCGACGGTGAACTCGCTCGGGCAGAACGCGGTGGCCAGCGACGAGTACTCGATCTTGGACCGGGCCCGTTCCACCCCGTCGGCGAGGATCTGGGCGTGGTCGAAGGCGAGTGGCGCCACGGGCTCGCCGTCGCGGCCGTAACCGCCCTGCTGGAGCAGTTCCTCGACCGGTGCCCAGCGCGCGTTGCTGGCGTCGCCGCCCGCCCGCGGGGCGGGCAGGTCGGGCGCGAGTGCGAGGTGCGCGACACTCACCACACGCATACGCGGGTCCCGCTTGGGGTCGCCATAGGTGGCGAGCTGTTCGAGGTGGGCCCCGTTGTCCTGGGCCGGAGCCTCCGGATCGTGTGCGGACAGCCCGGTCTCCTCGGCGAGCTCACGCGCCGCCGCCTGGGTGAGATCCTCGTCGGCCCGTACGAAACCGCCGGGCAGCGCCCAGCGCCCTTGGAACGGTGGCTCGCCCCTGCGGATCGCCAGCGCGCACAGGGCATGGCGGCGCACGGTCAGCACGACCAGGTCCACGGTGACGGCGAAGGGCGGAAAGGCTGACGGGTCGTAGGGCATGCGGCGATCATAGTCGTCTGCCTGACGATAAACACTCCCTCCGCCGGGCGCATCGACGGGTTCCGCTTCGTTCCGGTACGGGGCGCACTGCCGGCACCCGTTCTTCGTTCCGGCGGCGTCGTACGAGGTCACACTCCCAGTTGCAGGCCGTCCGCCGCCTCCTCGACCATGGCGAGCCCCAGCCGGCCGACCCGCACGGCGAACGGCGCACCGGCGACCCGCAGCCCGGTCAGGACGAGTTCGCCGAGCGGCGCGCTCCGCACCGGGCACAGGGTGACCGTGCGGGCGGGGGTGTCGGGGCGGATACCCGCGAGCGAGGTGAGCATCATGATCACAGACGCTGCCGCGGTGGCCGCCGGCCGGCAGGCCGCGGGGTGCGCAAGGGGCGCGCTCCCGGTGGTGCGCTGCTCACCGGCGAACATCTCCGGCAGCCGGTGGCCGAAGTGTTCCCCCGCGTCCAGCAGTCCTCTCAGCAGGCCGCCCGCTTCCTTCTCGTAGCCGGCGGCGGCCAGCCCGGCGATGGCGAGGGCGGTGTCGTGCACCCGGACGGCTCCGGTCCGGTGGCCGAACGGGTTGTGTCCCGCCTCCTTGGCGCCGAGACCGCGCAGCCCCCAGCCCGCGTCCATGGCGGGGGTGCCGAGCAGCCGCGCGAGGTGTTCGGTCTGTACGGGGTCGAGCAGGCCCGGGGCGAGTCGGCCGGAGCCGAGCAGGCCGGTGTCGAGGAGGTGAACGGTGGTGGAGCCGAGGTGCGGCATGGGGCGGCCGTCCGGTGCCAGGGCTGCGACCGGACGTCCGCCGCCGCGGTCCGCGACCCAGAATTCGGCTCGGAAGGCCGCCTGCAAGGCCCGGGCCCACTGGCGCAACTCGACGGCGCCGGGCCGGCCGTACGCGTCCAGAAGATCGGCGCCGAGCAGGGCCGCCCGATACGCGTGTGCCTGCGTCTCGCAGCGCGCCGGGCCGCCGGGCTGGGGGTCGTGAAGGTAGGGGCCGTCGCCGGCGGTGGCCCGCAGCCAGGCGAGACAGCGTTCTGCCGCGGGCAGCAGCTCCCTCGTCTCCTGCTCGGGCAGCCCCCAGCGGCGGGCCTCGGCGAGCAGGACGGGGAAGAGCAGCGTGGCCTCCGTGCCCGTGCATCCCGGCGGAAGAAGCGGGCCGGCGTCGCGTCGTGGTCCGGGGATCATGCCGGGCCGTGGGCTCCGGTCCGGGAGCTGGGTGCGGGCCAGGGTGCGCAGCGTGCCGGCGGCGAGCCGGGTGCCGAGCGGCAGCGCCATGCGGGCCGCCGCCAGGGCCTCGGCGGGGGCCAGCCCGCAGCGCCAGGGCGCCCCCGCCGCGAGGTGCGTGTCGGCGGGGTGGGCGGGGTCGCGCAGAAGCAGGCCCTGGAGGTCGGCCACCGCCGCGCGCAGCAGCGGAGCCACTCGGTGATCGTCGCCTGTCGCCCCGGCGGGAGCGAATGGGGCCGTGGCATGGCCCGCCGTCCGCAGCGGACCCCCACCGTCGAGCCGTACCCGGAGCTCCACTGCTGCCGTGCCGCCCGGCGGCACGTCCAGTTCCCAGCGCAGCAGCCCGGCTGACGCGAGCGCGTCGGAGGGCGGCGGGTCGGCGGTGACGGAGGCGGCGGCACCGGCGGTGGCCCAGCGCAGGCCCGAGTCGTGGACGGTGGCCGGGAGTTCGGGCCCTGTCCTGCCGGAGGCGATGGTGCCGAGCTCGGCGAGGTCCGTACCGAGGGCGATTTCGAGGGGCAGCTTCAGCGGTCGTGCGGCGGCGTTGCGCAGCGTGATCCGTTCGGTTCCGTCGGCACGTCGGGTCCGCTCGACCACGACATCCGGATCGGGACCCGCAGAGGGGGAAGCGCGTAGTGTTCCCACGAATCGGGCACTGTCGGCACCGGTCATCCTGGCCTGCACGGCCAGCGGTTCGCGGCCGGCCACGCGGACCTGACACCGCGAGAGCAGACGCCTGCCGCCTCGGTAGAACCCGTCCAGCCCCTGGCCGGCCAGCTGCCCGTCGCCCGAGACGGCGAGGCCGGGCAGAGCGACGCAGATCAAGGCGGCATGGGCCGGCGGCAGCTCGGGCGCGGTTCGGTTGCCCCTCGGTGTGCGCACCGGCGGGGCTGCGGTGGGCCGGCTGCCGCGGCCGGGGGCCGGTGGCCTTGCGTGACCTGTCGCGGCCTTCGGCCCGGGGCTCTGGGCTGAGGCCGGGGCACCGACCGTGCGCCGCGCCGTGGCGGCACCGTCCGCCGGGAACCAGTCGCGACTGTCCCAGGGCGGACGTTCGTCGACGATGGAGGGCGGAGTCGGCTGCTGGTGCATGGGATGGCTTCCTCTGCGCTCGGTGCGCCTGTGCCGTGCTGGGCGACCGGGGGGACGCCCCGGAGAACAAGGGTCGTACGGCGGCAGGGCCCGTCCAGGCGTTCCGCCACTCAGGTGAACGGGGGGAATGTCGTCCGGGTCACGGCCGGTCTCGGGGAAGCCGGCTTTACGGCGGCGTGGGAGGGCGGTGGTGCCGTTCAGGACGGTGGTGAACCGCTGCCGCCAACACACGCGCGACGGACCGTCGCATGCGGCCCGAGCGGTCGAGCGTGCCCGGTGGGCCCGGCCGGCCCAGCGGACCGCCAGCGTGCCGGCGTCACGGCAGCCGCACCGGCTCACACCCGAGCGGTTCCGCGGGGACCTCCCGGGGCGTGCGCCGCATCCCGCGGATGTCGGTGACGGGCTGTGTGTCTTGCTCACGCAGACCTGCTGGACCGGGGGTCCGCCCGCGCGCCCCCGCACGACGCTCACCCTTCCTCCTGGAACTTGTGGCGGTCACTTCCCGACGGTGCAGCGCCGGCCGTGGTGGAGCCCGGCTCCGCCGCCCGCGTGCGCGTGCCGCTGTGGCCCCGGCTGCCGGGGCGCGCGGACGCCGCTGCCGAGGGGCGCGGGCGGGAGCCGGGCGGCCTCCGGCGGCCGCCCGTGGAGCCGGCCGCGCGAAGGGCGTCATTTCCGTCGGCGGATCGCACACGGCGCCGTCGGCGTGTGCCCGTTCCGCGGATCTCCTCGGGGCCCTCGCCGTCCGCACCGGCGCTCGCGCCGGGGGTCGCGCCGGGGGTCGCGTCCTCGGTTGCCGGGAGCGCGACCCGAGCGGCTTTCCCCTCCGGACACGGCTCTGCGGCGCTCTCCGCCTGCGCACGCCCCGCGCGCAGGCAGCGGCGGATGGATTCCGGGTCGATGCCGTCGTTGCAGGCCTGGTGAAGCAGCCGGGCGAACAGATAGTCGGGATCCGCGCCCAGTGCCATGGCCAGCGCCTCGCGGGCCTCCAACTCGTCACCCGTGGACCAGGCCACCCAGCCGGCCAGGGTCAGCGGGGCCGCGGCGTGCTCGCCGTAGGGGCCGACGCAACGGCGGGCCAGGGCGCGCCAGAGGCGCAGAGCGGGAGCCGCCTCGTCGTCCTCCATCCAAACGGCCGCCCGGTCGCGGGTCGTGCGGTCCTGGAGTCCGAGGATCAGCGTCGCCGCCTCGTCGTGTGTCAGGAGGCCGTCGTCACGCAGGTCCGCCGGGTGGGTGCCGGACACCGGTGCGGCGGCGGCGAAACGGCGGATGAGCTGCTCGGCGAGGCCCAGGGTCTCCTCCGCCACTTCGGCGCGGGAACCCTCGTCGAGAATGCGGGGCACCAGGCTCATCCCGGCCGCGTCGAGGGCGATCTCCTGCTCCAGGGCCGCGGTCGTCTCCCAGGGCTGCAGCCTGGCGCGCAACTCCCGGAGGGTGCCGCGCACTTGTACGCCGGCGTAGGTGGCCGCGGCGGCCAGCACGGATGTGCCGGGAAGACCCATCGGCGAGCCGTCCTCGGGGCAGCAGCCCTCGATCGGGCAGCAGTAGGACCAGAAACGGCCGTCGGAGATGCACAGTGCCTCGATGACCGGCACGTGGAGGTCCCCGCACTGGGTGCGCAGGAGGTGGGCCAGCCGCTGCAGCCGGCGTTTGACGTCGCGGCCGGACTCGCCCGGGGCGGGTTCCTGGCAGACGTAGGCCACCATCTGCTCCGGCCGGGCGCCTCGTCGTTCGCTGCCGGTCACCAGTCCCTGGGCCAGCTGGCGTGCGGCCGCCTCCCAGTCCTCCTCGTTGGCGGGGATGCCGAGCCGGGCCCGGCCGCCGAACCTGCCCTGGCCTTCGCGGTCGTGCAGGGCCACCAGCACCATGCTGTCCTCCGGGCGGTAGCCGAGGAGGTAGGGCAGGGCGTCGGCCAGTTCGGCGGGGGTGCGCAGCGTGACCTGGGTGTCATGCGCGGACAGGTCGGTGAACGGCTCCCGTCCCGAGATGTCGCTGTTTTCGAACGGTCCGGTGGATTCGCTGTGATTCGTCATGCGCCGACGATCTCGCGGATTGCGAGGTTCCGGTTGCCCCTGTGGATAAGTGGGGCCAGGGACACGACAAGGCCGTCGCGGTTGTCCACACCCCGCGCCCGTAGCCCGCCCGCTTGCCGGTCCCGTCCTGTTGCATGGAACGCATGGAACGCATGGAACACACGATCCGTAAGGCCTGCGGGCCAGGACACCTGCTGTGCGCCTCCGCCCTGTCCCGGAGGCACAGGGCGGAGAGAGCCCGTGGGACGAACGGGCTCAGTCAGGCAGGTGCCGCCCGACGTGTCCTACGACAAGGACACGTTCGTCCTCGTCGATGTACCAGTAGATACGCAGGCACTGATCGCGACTCGTCGCTTCGTCGACCTTCAGATGTGCCTCGAGAAGAACTGTCCCGTCCTTGTACTTCACCTCGTAGTGGCGCCGGGTCTTTCGGGCGTGCGCAGCCGGATTGAGCGCGGAGTAGCCGTAGCCGAGTCCGCCGAAATATTCTCCGAACGGCTTCCCGAGCGTGTTGGTGCTCCAGCGGCGGCCTGCCTCGGCCACGTCCAGAAGCGCGCGGTAGAGCTTTTCCGGGTCCTTGTACGACGCGAACTCCCTGACGCTCTTGTCCGCGCGAGGAAGCAGAACCAGATCGTCACCGATCTTTGCTTTCGCGCGTTCATATGCTGCATAGACAGACAGGGACGAAACATCATCCTCCTCTGTCCCGGCGGGCGAACCAGGCTCGGCGGACGAAGATTTCGAGTGCCGCGCAACCAACGCGTACTGCTCCCGCATGCCTTCCAGCCGGGCTTTGGCCTCGGCCTCGGCCCTTCGGGCCTCGTCCCGCTCGGTCTTGTACCGCAGCAGATCGGCCTCGATGCCTCTGAGGTACGGCTCCGCCCACGCCGGCAGTTCACCAGTTTCTGTCATGGCTTTACGCCGCGCGATCCGCACCCACTCGATGACCGGATTCTCCGGTACGGTCGCCGCACCCACCGAGCCGAGCCAGCGCCTGAGCTCGCCGACCAGGCTCTCCCCGCCCGACAGCAACCGGCTGGGAGTCCACAGCTTGTGCTCGTACGGATTGGCCTCGATGCTGAACTGCGGCCAGTAAAGACGCACGGCGCCCTGCCACACGGAGCGGGACGGTCCGAGCTGTTCGGTGAGTGCCTGGGACGCCAGGTGAGTCGAGATCACGACGACATGTGCGAGACCGGCCAGTTCCCTGGCGAGTTCCTTCAGGTCGACGAGTGGGCG
Organism: Streptomyces sp. NPDC053069; assembly: GCF_044546895.1. Taxonomy (NCBI): domain Bacteria; kingdom Bacillati; phylum Actinomycetota; class Actinomycetes; order Kitasatosporales; family Streptomycetaceae; genus Streptomyces; species Streptomyces sp. NPDC053069. The sequence goes on from NZ_JBITZN010000012.1 coordinate 200,212, forward strand.
CCCGGTGGTGGGGTAATTGGTCACGGCGACCACGGGCAGGGCGCGTTGCTGGTTCGTCAGAAAGGAAACCAGTGAGGAGACGTCACCGGCGCGAATCACCCGGTACTCAGGAGACACACGCTGCCCCGCGTCACTGACCTGGAATTCACGCAGCAGTGTCCGGACGATCGCCGGCGCGCTGAACTGGTAGACGGGCCTGCTGAGCTGGAAGTCCCGGCCACCTTGCTGGACCCCGATGCGCACCGTGGCACAGACCTCGTCCTCCTGGGTCGCAAGCGCAATGTCGAGGGTGAACTGTATGGAAGCGTCGTCGGCTCCTGGGCGCTCCCAGACGTACCGCAGGCCCGCAGGATCCTCGTCCTCCTCAAGCGGAAAGCGGGACGTCCTTACTGTGTGACCACTGGGCGTTTCCACTTCCTGCTGCCGAAGTTGCTCCGGCGACAGCCCACTTGGGCGCGCGATCCATTCCCGGACAAGAATGCCGGCGCGTTCCAGGGTATTCGCAATGGATCCCTTCTCGCCGTTCAGCACCAACTGGCAGGCATACAGCTCGCGCATGAATCCCCCCTCAGGACACACGGATGGGCCTGAGGTCCATCATCCCCGTCATCGCCCCCTGGATACCCGGGAAACTGCGGGCCTGCCCGTACGCCCTTGGCCGGGGTCGTACGGGCAGGCCCGTCAGTCCTGTCCGGGATCACCGGGGGTCCGGCCTCAGGCGGCCTGCAGCCCCAGCAGCGACGTCACCAGCCGGTCCACCTCCTCCCTCGTGTTGTACAGCGCCAGCGACGCACGAGCCGCCGCATCGAGGCCGTAGTGGGCCAGGGCCGGCTGGGCGCAGTGGTGGCCGGCCCGGACGGCGATGCCCTCGCCGTCCAGCCAGTCGGCGATCTCTGTCGGAGTGTGACCGGGCAGGGTGAAGGTCAGTACGCCGATCCGTTCGGCCAACGGGCCGAGCAGATCGAGGCCGGGGACCTGGGCCAGGGCCTGCTGCGCATAGGCCATCAGCTGCGTCTCGTAGTCCGCCACCGCCTTGCGGTCGAAGGCCGTCAGCCAGTTGAGGGCGGACATCAGGCCGGCCACGCCGGAGATGTGGCCGGTGCCGGCCTCGAAGCGGTGAGGGACCGGGGCGTACGTCGTACGGTCGAAACTCACCGACTCGATCATGTTGCCGCCCGACTGCCACGGCGCCATGGTCTGGAGTATCTCCGGCTTGGCGTACAGGGCGCCGATGCCCGTGGGGCCGTAGATCTTGTGGCCGGAGAAGGTGTAGAAGTCGGCGTCCAGGTCCTGCACGTCGACGGGAAAGTGTGCCACCGCCTGTGCCCCGTCGACCAGCACCTTCGCCTGGTAGCGGTGGGCCAGCGCCGTCATCTCCCGCACCGGTGGCACGGTGCCGAGGACGTTCGAGGCGTGGCTGATGACCACGAGCCTGGTCCGTACGGAGAGCAGATCGGCGTACGCGTCCTGGTCGATGCTGCCGTCCGGCCGCAGGGGCACGGGTACGACGCGCGCCCGTGTCTGCTTGGCGATCAACTGCCAGGGCACGATGTTCGCGTGGTGCTCCAGCACCGGCACCAGGATGTCGTCCCCGGGGCCGAGGCCGGCGCGCCCCCAGCTCTGTGCGACCAGGTTGATCGCCTCGGTCGTTCCCCGGGTGAAGACGATGCTCTCGGGGGCGGGCGCGCCCAGGAACTGCGCGACCGCGGCCCGGCCCGCCTCGTACATCTCCGTGGCCTCGCGCGCCATGGTGTGCGCGCCCCGGTGGATGTTCGAGTTGGCGGAAGCGTAGAACGCCGCCAGCGTCTCGATCACCTGACGGGGCTTCTGCGTGGTGGCGCCGTTGTCCAGCCAGATCAGCGGGCGACCGTTGACCGTCCGGTGCAGGATCGGCACGTCACGGCGGGCCGCTTCGGGCGAGAAGCCCTGGGAGGCGCCGGACGGCCGGGGAGTCATGGCTTGACCCGTGAGCCCCGGAACCCCGTTCGGGTCCGGAGCGGTCAGGCCCGGGGCGGTCGCAGCGGTCGGGCCCGGGGCAGTCACAGCGGTCAGGCCCGGTGCTGTCAGGCCGGTCAGGCCGGTGGATCCGGTGACGTCAGGAGTAGTCATGGTACTTGGACACCTCGACGTTCTGGAGCACCGCGAGCGCGTCCTCCACCAGCACCGCCGCGTTGAAGTACGCCGTCATCAGGTACGACGTGATGCCCTTCTGGTCCACGCCCATGTTCTTCATCGCCAGGCCCGGCTCGACCTCGTCCGCCACCTTCGACGGCCGCAGGCCCACCACACCCTGCTCCGCCTCGCCCAGCCTCATCAGCAGGATCTCGGTCGTACCCACACCGGCGCCCCCGGAGAACCGCACCTTGTCCGACGGCAACAGCGGCACTCCGCGCCAGGTCAGCAGCGGGCTGCCGAAGCGGTTCTCGATCACCGGGGGCACGCCCCGGCGCGTACATTCGCGGCCGAACGCCGCGATCGCCTTCGGGTGGGCGAGGAAGTACGCGGGCTGCTTCCACACCCGCGTCAGAAGCTCGTCCAGGTCGTCGGGGGTCGGCGCGCCGGTGCGCGTCTGTACGCGCTGCCCAGGGGCGACGTTGTTGAAGAGCCCGAACTCCGGGTGGTACAGCATCGAGGCTTCCTGCCGCTCGCGCAGGGCGTGAACGGTGAGGTTGGCCTGGGCCCGCGTCTGGTCGATCGGCCCGTTGTAGAGGTCGGAGACGCGTGTGTGGACACGCAGCACGGTCTGCGCGAGCGTCATGTGGTACTCGCGGGGCGTGTCCTCGTAGTCGACGTACGTCCCCGGCAGGTCCGGCTCGCCGTCGTGTCCCGCGGTGAGGTCGACGGGGACCTCGGCACCGGCCATGACGTCGGCGCCGGCGACGTACGCGTCCACCGCACCGCGTAAGGTCTCGTCCCGCTCGCTGAGCCGGGCCAGTTCCGAGCGCTGCAGACAGAGGGCGACGCCGGCGGTCAGCGCCTGTACCCGGTACGGCATGGCTTCGGCGCGGGTCCACAGGGCGAGGTCGAAGAACTGGCCGTCGCCGATGACGTCGAGGAGCGCGTCCGCGCCGTACTGCCCGGTCGCCCGCTTCTCCGCGCGCCCGTGCACGATCACCCACAACCGGTCGGCCGGGGCACCCTCCTGGGCCAGCACCTCGCCCGGTTCGAAGGACACCTGCGTGAACGCGCCGGCCAGTTCCTCCAGCAGCGTGTCGTCCGCCTCGCGCAGGTACGGCACTTCGCGGAGGTCACCCGCGATGACGCGCGGCGTGTCGCCGTCGGTCGTGCTGATGCGGTCGTCGCCCAGGACGTACGTACGGCGCCGGTTGACCCGGTAGACGCCGGACTCGACGTCCACCCAGGGCAGCGCACGCAGCAGATAGCGCGGTGTGATGCCGCGCATCTGCGGTGTCGTCTTGGTCGTGTTGGCGAGTTGCCGTGCGGCATCCGGGCCGAGGCTCAACCGCTCGCTCATGAGAACTCCTCGCAGGTAGGGCGTTGGACGAGGAGCGATCGTCTTCCCGTCGGCAGATTCATCACAAGAGGGCATTTATATGCTGATGGCAGGAATTGCCCTCCGGACACCGCTTCGGGAGTCGCACCCACACCCGAGCAGCCTTCGTCTTCGCAGGTCGCGGCGTGCGAGGGTGACGGGGAATTTCTATCGATCCACGGGGCAGCCGCGCCTCCGAATCGTCCATAGAGGGCCGAATTTCACCTCATATGAATCCTTTGTGAATCCCAAAGGGACGATTATTTACGCCGCTTGACCCAAGCTGCTCGACGCCTGCCATGATCGTCATCATGGGCATACAGATCGTGGCGGCCACGACGGCTGACTTCCACCAGGTCCTGGCCGATCACCCTCGCTACTGGGGCGAACGCGATCTCCGGTCTCTGCACCTTCTGGCACTGGTGCAGGAGTTCGGTTCGACCTGCCTGGTCGCCCGGGCCGAGGACGGGATCCACGGATACATCTTCGGGTTCGTCACTCCGAACGGCACCGGATACGTGCATCTCATCGCCACGCGGGACGACGCCCGGGGCACCGGGCTCGGGAGTCGTCTGTACTCCGCTTTCGCCGAGGCCGCGGAGCGTCAGGGGGCACGGCAGCTGAAGGCGATCACGTCCATCGAGAACACCGGCTCGATCGCCTTCCACCGCGGTCTCGGCTTCGACGCCGAGGTCGTCGACGACTACAACGGCCCCGGCCGGGCCATGGTCGTCTTCCACCGGGTCCTGCCGCTCGACGTCCTGCGGTCCTGACCGGCCGGCCCTCACCCGCAGTCGCCCCTGCCTTCGAGAGGAGATCCGAGCTCAGCCTGCTGCGGCAAGGACCAACGGAAGGACCTGTCCACTGCCCGCCTGTCGCAGCAGGCGGGCAGCGACGGCAAGGGTCCAGCCCGAGTCGGTGTAGTCGTCCACGAGGAGAACCGGGCCGGGAGAGCGCACCAAGGCGCCGGCCAGGTCGTCGGAGACGGTGAAGGCACGGGACAGCACCCGGAGACGTTGGGCGGAGTTGCTGCGCCGTGCCGCCTGCGCGCCGCCCTCCCCCGTGTACGTCAGGGTGCCCAGGAACGGCAGGCGGCCGACGGTCGCGATCCCCTGGGCAAGGGAACCCACCAGCTGCGGACGGGCCAGCGACGGTACGGCGACGACTCCGACCGGCCGGGGGGAGGCGTCCGGGGCGTTCGGTGCCCAGCCGCCCGGGGAGCGCGCCCAGTCGGCGAGGACCGCCACCGCGGCCCGCAGGACGTCATCGGGGACCGGAGCGTCGGGCGCGTTCTCGGCCAGCAACGGGCGCAGCCGGTTGCCCCAGCCGATGTCCGACAGCCGCCCCAGGGCACGCCCCGTCGAGCACTGCTCCCTGGCAGGGATACGGCCCTTGAGGTCGATGCCGAGCGCGGGCATCCCCGTCGGCCACATCCGGCGCGGCTCCACCTCCACCCCCGGCCGGTCCAGCTCCTTCACGGCCCCTGTCAACGCCTCGGCCGACACGGAGGCATCGACCCAGGCGCCGGCGCAGTTGTCGCACCGCCCGCACGGGGCCGCGCCCTCGTCATCGAGCTGCCGGCGCAGGAACTCCATCCGGCACTGGGACGTGGTCACGTAATCGCGCATGGCCTGCTGCTCGGCCGACCGCTGCCGGGCCACCCAGGCGTACCGCTCGGCGTCGTAGACCCACGGCTCGCCGGTGGAGACCCAGCCGCCCTTCACCCGCTTGACCGCGCCGTCCACGTCAAGCACCTTCAGCATGGTCTCCAGCCGGGTACGCCGCAGATCGACCGCCGCCTCCAGGGCCGGCACGGACAGTGGCCGCCCCGCGTCCGCCAGAGCCGACAGGGTCTGGCGGACCTGCGCCTCGGGCGGAAAGGCGGTATCGGCGAAGTAGCGCCAGATCGCCTCGTCCTCCTTGCCCGGCAACAGCAGCACATCGGCGTGCTCGACACCGCGGCCCGCACGCCCCACCTGCTGGTAGTAGGCGATCGGCGAGGACGGCGAACCGAGGTGCACCACGAAGCCCAGATCGGGCTTGTCGAAGCCCATCCCCAGCGCCGAGGTCGCCACCAGCGCCTTCACCCGATTCGCCAGCAAATCGGCCTCGGCCTGCAACCGGTCGGCGTTCTCCGTCTTGCCGGTGTAGGAGGCCACATTGAAGCCTCGCTGCCGCAGGAAAGCGGTGGCCTCCTCGGCCGCAGCCACCGTCAGGGCGTAGACGATCCCCGAGCCCGGCAGGTCGTCCAGATGCTCCGCCAGCCAGGCCAGCCGGTGCGCGGCATCCGGCAGCCGGACGACTCCCAGTCGCAGGCTTTCCCTCTCCAGCGAACCCCGGAGCACCAGCGCCTCACCGGCACCGGTACCCAGCTGCTCGGCCACGTCCGCGGTGACCCGCGCATTCGCGGTGGCGGTGGTGGCCAGCACCGGCACACCCGGCGGGAGGCCGGCGAGCATGGCCCGCAGCCTGCGGTAGTCGGGCCGGAAGTCGTGCCCCCAGTCCGAGATGCAATGCGCCTCGTCCACCACCAGCAGACCGGTCGTGCCCGCCAGCTTGGGCAACATCTGATCGCGGAAATCCACCGAATTGAGGCGCTCCGGACTGACCAGCAAGACATCGATCTCGCCGTGCGAGATCTCCTCGTGGATGGTCTCCCACTCCTCCGGGTTGGCCGAGTTGATCGTCCGCGCCCGGATACCGGCCCGCTCCGCCGCCTCGACCTGGTTGCGCATCAACGCCAGCAACGGAGAAACGATCACCGTCGGACCCGACCCGCGGCGACGCAGCAACGCCGTGGCCACGAAGTACACCGCCGATTTGCCCCAACCGGTGCGCTGCACCACCAGAGCACGCCGTCGCTCCTCGACCAGGGCCGCCACCGCCTGCCACTGATCCTCCCGCAACCGCGCCGAACCCCCGGGATCACCGACCAGCTCGGCAAGAATGGCGTCGGCTTCGGCGCGCAGCTCCAGATCGTCCATGTCTCCATGCAACCCGATCCCACTGACAATCAGCGAACTCACCCAGCGCGACGACCGGCTCACCAGCAGTCCACCGACCGCTCTGCAGGCACGCCCCCGCACCTCAGGCGTCATGGGTCCAACCTTTGGGTAGGGATATAAGCCACGCACCGTCGGATAACAGTCGGTGACCCCAATTGATCGTTGCCGCATCCAAGTTCGGCAGGAAGAATTGAGGTCCGCTCCCCGCACGGCTCGTCCGTGATCCGGTTGGGCTCTGCTGCGGTGCGCGGTCCCCCGTCATCCGACCTCGCCCGCAGTGTGGGCGCGTAGCCGAAGGGAGGAACGTGACCTTCGGATTCGCCTCGTCCTCGGCGGCCTCGTTGTCGACGCCCGCGTCCGCCGCCTCCGCCAGTCGCCTGCTTGAGCCGGCCGAATGGGCCGCCGCCGGAATCCCTCTGCTGCGCAACCCCCGTGAGGTCGTCAGCGGGCTGCATGCCCGCCATGGGCCGAGGCCCGCCACGGCGATCGTGGCAGTGCTCGATCCGGACGAACGGCTGTGCGCCAGCGCGTCGTTCACGCGTCGTCCGTCCCCGGCCGACGGCTGGATGTTCCGCAACGCGCTGCTCGCACAGCTGCGCCGGGTCATTCCGCACGACCTGCGGCGCCGCACCCCGGTGCGCACGGCGATACTCGTCTACTGCCGTGAGGGCGACGCGCGTTGGACGGAGGAGGACGGCGCCTGGATGTGGGGCCTGCGTGACGCCTGCACGCTGCACGGGCTGCGGTGCGGGGCGTACATCACGCTGACCCACGATGGCTGGCACGTGCTCGGCGAGGGGCGCAGCGGGCGCCGTCCCAACGCCGAGTCCGCACCGGAGCCCCTCGCCCTGTCCGAGGCCCCGCCGCTCGCGCCGCGTACCGGCGGACCGGTCTCGGACGTCCTGCGCCGCGCGGCGGCTCGCTGAGGGACGCGGCAGCGGGTCAGTGGCTTACGCCGGACCGTCTTCCGCGTCCCGGGCCGGGTCGCGCGGACAGCCGGCCGACCGCCCGCCGCGCGGGCTTCGGGGACGCCGTACGACGAGGGCCGTGCCGCGCCGGGAGACGCTGGCCCCTGCCGGGACCCGGCCGACACCTTGGGCGCGCCCGGCGGTCGTACGAGACCTGCGAGATCCGCTTCCCGGATCCCCCCGGCGCGGCTGCGCGGGCGACCCTCATGGGCCGGTCCCGCCAGGCACAGGAACGTCATCCGAGACGGGCCCTCTGCCTGGCGGCCACGGCTGCGCAACCCGATGCTTCGGTGCCTCACCAGGAAGCCGCCCCAGGAGGGGAACGGCCGACGGCCGTCCGGGCATACCGATGGCAACGCCGTGCGGATGCCGCCGGAGCGGCTCCTTCGCCGCCCCGGGTGCACCGAGGTGCGGGACGTGGCTCAGACGCCGGCGCCCAGCACCGAGTTGATCTGCTGCGGGTCGCCGCAGACGATCAGCAGGGCGCCGGCCCGGGCGTGGGCCAGCGGAAGGGCCGCGGCAGCAGCGGAGGCGGGGCCTCCGTTGACGGCCACGACGACCACGGGGCGGGACGCGGCACGGGAGGCGGTGGCGGCGTCCGCATAGAAGACGTCGTCACCGGCATCGTGCTGCGCCCAGTAGGAAGCTTCACCGAAGGACAACTCGTGCTCCGCCCACGGGTGCTGGGACCCGGTGGTGAGCACGAGTACGTCACCGGGGGCACGACCCGAGTCCAGCAGCAGGTCCACCGCCTCCTCGGCGGCGTCGAGCGCACCCTCGGCCGAGGCCGGGATCAGCTGGATCTGCGGGGTGGCCGGCGTAGCGGCGGGAGCGGCCGGACCCGACGGGCCCGGCTTGGCCGGAGCCCCGTCGCGCGGCGTGCGCTGCACCGGCGGCGTCGGCCGCGGAGGGCCGGGGCGACCGGGGCGGGACGGAGCCGCGGGGCGGGGGCCGGGTACGGGGCGGGGGGTCGGCGCGGTACGGCCGCTGGCCGGAGTGGCGCGGGGACCCTGGGCACTCTCGTGAATCTGAGGCTCCTCGGGAATGAGAGGCATGAGCTGATATTTATCAAACTTTGGTGCGGTGCGGGTGACCGGGTGGCACATCAGTGCGAGCAGAACCGTCAGAAATCGAAGCCGAGCTGACCCTCGATTTCCGGAACGCTTCCGTCCGCCCAGCTGCGGACCTTCTTGAGGTGCCGCCACTGGGGCAACGCATCAAGATACGCCCACGACAAGCGGTGGTGCGGGGTGGGCCCCCACTCCTGCAGTGCGGCCTTGTGCACGGGCGACGGATACCCGGCGTTGTCCGCAAAACCGAAGTCTGCATGGTCGATACCCAGTTCGGCCATCATTTTGTCGCGCTGGACCTTGGCTATCACCGACGCCGCGGCGACGGCCACACACGAGCGATCGCCCTTGATCACCGTGCGCACCTTCCAGGGGGCGCCGAGGTAGTCGTGCTTCCCGTCGAGGATCACGGCGTCGGGACACACCGGCAGGGCGTCCAGGGCGCGGACCGCGGCGAGTCGCAGGGCGGCCGTCATCCCCAGGTCGTCGATCTCCTCGGGGGAAGCATGCCCCAGCGCATAGGCAGTCACCCACGCCTGCAGGATGCCGGCCAGTTCCGTGCGTCGCTTGATCGTCAGCAGCTTGGAGTCGGTCAGCCCCTCCGGTGGCCGGCGGAGCCCGGTGATCGCGGCGCAGACGGTGACAGGTCCGGCCCAGGCGCCGCGTCCCACCTCGTCGACACCGGCAATGACCTTCGCTCCGGTCGTGGCGCGCAGGGAGCGCTCGACGGTGTGAGTAGGCGGTTCGTACGGCATGGCGCCCTTAGCGTACGCCGCCGGGATCGTCCCCCGACACCCCGGTCGCCCGACCTCCGCGCAGGTCACCGACGTGCGGGCTCAGCCCCCGTGGGGGCGGAGCAGCGGGAGCATCAGCCGGTCGGTCATCTCTTCAAGAGCCTGGTCGCTCCATTCGCCGGCGCACATCTTCGAGCGGTACATCGTCGCGGCTGCGACGGCATCGAAGACATAGCTGTCAGCCACATCCGACCACACCTCCTCCCCCTCCATCCCACGGATGACGACTTCACTGAGGAGCTGGACAGTCGGCTCCACCACACCTCCGACGATCACCTCGTGGAAGCACTCCGCCCGGATTCGATCGCACTCGTGAATTACTGCCGCGCCTGCCGGCACAGGGCGAGAGGGTCCTCGCGCACACTGCCGCGGGCGGGGTCCGCCGGGAGGGACATCCTCAAGTTCAGCACCACGGACCTCACTTGGGTGCTCCTGCTGTCCGCCGCCCGCAGCCGGAAAGCCGCGGAGTACGACGGGTATGAGAGGAACGGACGATGGTAACGGAGAGTTCCCGGCGGACACGGAGAGTTTTCGCGCACTGCCTGACCGGGTCCACCGCACACGGGAAGCCGTCAAGCGGGCTGCATCCGCGGGAAATGCCGAGTCCGAGGCGCCGGGCCCGTCAGGGCCCTGTCGGCACCCAGTCCGGCAGTGCCTCGACCCGCTCCGTCCATGCGGCGGGCGGAGCCCCGGCCTTGCCCGAGGCGAGCACGCCGCCCACGATCGCGCAGGTCGTGTCCACGTCGCCGCCCACCCCGGCCGTCGTCCAGAAGGCCGCCTCGAAGTCACCGAGGCTCCGCGCGGCGGACCAGAGGGCGAAGGGCACGGTGTCGTGGGCGGTCGTACGCCGTCCGCATCCCAGCACGGCCGCGACGGTGCCCGCGTCGCCGTAGTCGAGCATGTCCCGGGCACGCCGGAGTCCCTGGCCGACGGCGCTCTTCGGCACCAGGGCGATGACACCGTCGAGGAGTGACTCGGGGCTGGGCGGGCCGTCCGGCGAACCGGCGAGAGCCGCCGCCGCGGCCACGGCCATGGCGCCGACGACGGCCTCACGGTGCTGGTGGGTGGGGTAGGCCGAGATCTCAGCCTGGTGGGTCGCCTGCTCCGGATCGTCCGCGTACCAGGCACCGAGGGGCGCGATCCGCATCGCCGCTCCGTTGCCCCACGACCCCTGTCCGTTGAACAGGCCGGCGGCCAGCTCCCGCCAGTCCCCGCCCTCCCGGACCAGTCTGAGCAGACGATTGACGGCGGGGCCGTAGCCCCGGTCGAAGTCGTGGTGGTCGGCGAAGGAGCGGGCCAGCGCGTCCTGGTCGATGCGCCGGTGGGCAGCGAGTACGGCGACGACGGAGCAGGCCATCTCGGTGTCGTCGGTCCACTGCCAGGGCCCCGCGGGCAGCTCGCGTCGCTTCAGCAGGGGGTAGTGCGCGGGAACGAAGAACTGGGAGCCCAGGGCGTCCCCGACGGCCAGTCCGCGCAGGCTCGCCAGGGCGCGCTCCAGGCGTCCGGAGGAAGAGGAGTCAGCGGTCATCGCTCTGCCACTCTATCCGTTCACCCAGTAGGGAACCGGCTCACGCCAGCGTTCGAAAGGCCGGTCGAGCGTGTACTTGCCGTCGTCCCCCAGAACGAGCATCCGCATCTCGGCGTTCCCCGGATTCGCCAGCGACTCGAATTCCGCGACGGTCCAGTGGAACCAGCGCATACAGAACAGGCGCATCGCGAGACCATGCGTCACCAGGAGAACGTTCGGCGGGTGGTCCGGCGCCTCGAAGCTGCGGAACAGGCTCTCCAGGAAGCCGCCGACCCGGTCGTACACGTCGGCGCCGGACTCGCCCTGGGGGAACCGGAAGAAGAAGTGGCCGTACGCGTCGCGGTAGGCCTTCTGCAGGCGCACGTCGTCGCGGTCCTGCCAGTTCCCCCAGTCCTGTTCACGCAGCCTGGGCTCCTCCCGGACGCGTATGAGGTCGGGGTCGAGGTGGAAGGCGCGGAGCGTGTCGTGCGTCCGGCGGTAGGGGGAGACGTACACGCTCACGCGTTCCCTGCCGAAGAGTTCCCGGAGCTTCTTGCCGGTCTCCTCGGCCTGCCGCCGGCCGCGCTCGGTCAGCGCGAGGGCGTGGTCGGGTTCGCGTTCGTACACGGAGTCGTCAATGTTGCCCGTTGACTCGCCGTGCCGGACAAGGACGATGCGCCGTGGTCGTACCATGCCAAAACCCTAGATCGAACGAGGGGAGGTCGAGCACTCGTACGGCCCCATACAGCGTAGATCACACGAGTTTGCTCTTCGAACGCACGTCTGGGGCCTCAGACCGTCCAGGACGGCTCCAGGTCCACGATGTCACCGGAGAGCGCCGCCACGTCGGCCTCGGTCTGGGCGCGCAGCGCGAGGCGCTCCACGCGCTCGGTGCGGTACTTGCCGTGCTCGGCCGCGGACCGCCACATCGACAGGACCAGGAACTCCTGCTCGGGTGCCTCGGCGAACATCCCGCGGATCATCCCGGGCGATCCGGCCATCGCGGGGTTCCAGACCTTCTCCTGCATGAGTGTGAAGTGCTCGACGCGCTCCTCGTGGACCCGGCACAGGGCCACGCGGATCAGATCGGTGTCGGTGAACCGCGGCTCGAACCCCGTCTTCACATCGAAGCGGTACTCGAAGAGTTTGACATGGGCGTCCTTGAACGTGCCGGACTGGGCGGCCGCCAGGCGGTCGTGGGAGCGGGCCATGAAGGAGTCGTAGAAGGCGCGGCTCTCCCAGAAGGCGAAGATGTGCGCCACCCCCGGCCGCTGCCGGCTCCAGCCCCCACCCTGCCCCCGAAAACCCGGCTCCCCCGGAAGCCCCGCCCATTTCCGCTGCCCCCGCTCGAAACCGCGGCGGTCCACCACGGTGCAGCGAATCCACTTGACCAGCACCGCGCCATCGTAAGGCCCCACGGCGTGGCGCCGGTCACGCTCCGGCGGAGATCACCCGCGCATGTGCCCCCGCGCGCGTGGCACGATGAACAAGAAGCCCCGACTGCAGACGAGTTGGGGACTGAGGCCACCACCCGGGGGAAGGGGAAGCCTGTTGACCGGCTTCAGCAAGGGAATCAGCAAGGTGGAGGTCGGGCTCCAGTGGGACCCCAGTCCTGCGGGCCGGCCGCCCACCGATCTCGACCTCGTCGCCGCGCCGTTCCTGGCGGACGACCCGTACGGGGCCCCGGCCTATCTCGTGCACTTCGACAGCCGCTCACCGGACGGCACCATCTTCCTCAACCGGGACAGCACGGACGGCAGGGGCTTCGGCTGGGACGAGGTCATGACGCTGGAACTGGACCGGCTCGACGACCGGTACGCGCGCGTGGTGGTCGGTGTCGTCATCCAGCAGCGCTTTGAGCACAAGACATTCGCCGACGTGCTGAATCCGGCCATGCGCATCCGGGTGGACCGCTACACCGTGCTCGCCGAGGACGACTTCGGCTCGGTCCCCCGGGCGACGGCGGCCACGATCGCCGAATTCGTCCGTGACGGCTCCGGGGAGTGGACCTTCCGTCGCGGCGTGCACGGCTTCGAGGAGGACCCCGCGACCTTCACCCGGGCCATGGGCAGGGCCCACTAGCGGTAAGGGGCGCCGGCCATTGCCGACGCCCCTTACTTCACTTCAGAAACTGCGCGTCATCAGCTGCAGCCGCTGGTCGAGCCGCAGCCCTCGCAGATGTAGCAGGAACCGGCCCGCTGCATCTTCGTACCGCAGGAGAAGCACAGCGGGGCGTCGGCCTGGATGCCCAGCTGCATCTCCACCAGCTCGGCGCTGGTGTGGGCCTGCTTCGGGGCGGACTTGGCCGTCTCGACCTCGGCCTTCGGCGTGGCGACCGCCTTCAGTTCCTGGGCGCGCGGCGCGGACTGGGCCAGGCCCTCGACGTCGACCTCGTCGTCGGCCGGCTCGTAGGAACCGGTCTCCAGGTGCCGCTGACGCTCCTCGGCGGAGTGGATGCCGAGCGCGGAGCGGGTCTCGAAGGGCAGGAAGTCCAGCGCCAGGCGACGGAAGATGTAGTCGACGATCGACTGCGCCATCCGCACGTCCGGGTCGTCGGTCATGCCGGCCGGCTCGAAGCGCATGTTGGTGAACTTCGAGACGTACGTCTCCAGCGGCACGCCGTACTGGAGGCCGACCGAGACGGCGATGGAGAAGGCATCCATCATGCCCGCGAGCGTGGAGCCCTGCTTGGACATCTTCAGGAAGACCTCGCCGAGACCGTCGTCCGGGTAGGAGTTGGCGGTCATGTAGCCCTCGGCACCGCCGACCGTGAAGGACGTGGTGATCCCCGGGCGGCCCTTGGGCAGACGCTTGCGGACCGGGCGGTACTCGATGACCTTCTCGACCGTCTCGCGGATGGCCGCCTCGGCCTTCTCCGTGACCTCGGTCTTCTCCTTCTCCTTGGTCTTGGCGGAGAGCGGCTGGCCGACCTTGCAGTTGTCGCGGTAGATCGCGAGCGCCTTGACGCCCAGCTTCCAGGCCTCGAAGTAGATCTCCTCGACCTCCTCGACGGTCGCCGTCTCCGGCATGTTGACCGTCTTGGAAATGGCGCCGGAGATCCACGGCTGGATCGCGGCCATCATGCGGACGTGGCCCATCGGGGAGATGGCGCGCTCGCCCATGGCGCAGTCGAAGACCTCGTAGTGCTCGGGCTTGAGGCCGGGGGCGTCGATCACATTGCCGTGCTCGGCGATGTGGGCGACGATCGCCTCGATCTGCTCCTCCTGGTAGCCCAGGCGGCGCAGGGCCTGCGGGACGGTGCCGTTGACGATCTGCATCGAGCCGCCGCCGACCAGCTTCTTGAACTTCACCAGGGCGAGGTCGGGCTCGACGCCGGTGGTGTCGCAGGACATCGCCAGACCGATGGTGCCGGTCGGGGCGAGGACGGACGCCTGGGAGTTACGGAAACCGTTCTTCTCACCGAGACGGACGACGTCCTGCCAGGCCTCCGTGGCGGCGGCCCACACCGGGGTGTCCAGGTCGTCCATGCGGACGGCCGTGCCGTTGGCGTCCGCGTGCTGCTTCATGACGCGGTTGTGGGCATCGGCGTTGCGGGCGTAGCCGTCGTAGGTGCCGACGACCGCGGCCAGCTCGGCGGAGCGGCGGTAGGCCGTACCGGTCATCAGGGAGGTGATGGCGCCGGCGAGGGCGCGGCCGCCGTCGGAGTCGTAGGCGTGGCCGGTGGCCATCAGCAGGGCGCCGAGGTTGGCGTAGCCGATGCCGAGCTGGCGGAAGGCGCGGGTGTTCTCGCCGATCTTCTGGGTCGGGAAGTCCGCGAAGCAGATCGAGATGTCCATCGCGGTGATGACCAGCTCGACGACCTTCTGGAAGCGCTCGGTCTCGAAGGACTGGTTGCCCTTGCCGTCGTCCTTCAGGAACTTCATCAGGTTCAGCGAGGCCAGGTTGCAGGACGTGTTGTCCAGGTGCATGTACTCGCTGCACGGGTTCGACGCGGTGATCCGGCCGGACTCGGGGCAGGTGTGCCAGTTGTTGATGGTGTCGTCGTACTGGATGCCCGGGTCGGCGCAGGCCCAGGCGGCCTCGGCGATCTTGCGGAAGAGCGCCTTGGCGTCGACCTCCTCGATGACCTCACCGGTCATCCTGGCGCGCAGGCCGAACCGGCCGCCCGCCTCGACCGCCTTCATGAACTCGTCGTTCACACGGACCGAGTTGTTGGCGTTCTGGTACTGGACGGAGGTGATGTCGTCGCCGCCCAGGTCCATGTCGAAGCCCGCGTCGCGCAGGACGCGGATCTTCTCCTCTTCCTTGACCTTGGTCTCGATGAAGTCCTCGATGTCGGGGTGGTCGACGTCGAGCACGACCATCTTGGCGGCGCGGCGGGTGGCACCACCGGACTTGATGGTGCCGGCGGAGGCGTCGGCGCCGCGCATGAAGGAGACCGGGCCGGAGGCGTTGCCGCCGGAGGACAGCAGCTCCTTGGAGGAGCGGATGCGGGAGAGGTTCAGGCCGGCGCCGGAGCCGCCCTTGAAGATCATGCCCTCTTCCTTGTACCAGTCGAGGATCGACTCCATGGAGTCGTCGACGGACAGGATGAAGCAGGCGGAGACCTGCTGGGGCTGCGACGTGCCCACGTTGAACCAGACGGGGCTGTTGAAGCTGAAGATCTGGTGCAGGAGGGCGTACGCCAGCTCGTGCTCGAAGATCTCCGCGTCGGCGGGGGAGGCGAAGTACTTGTGGTCCTCACCGGCCTTCCGGTACGTCTTCACGATGCGGTCGATCAGCTGCTTGAGGCTGGTCTCGCGCTGCGGGGTGCCGACGGCACCACGGAAGTACTTGCTGGTGACGATGTTGACCGCGTTCACCGACCAGAAGTCGGGGAACTCGACGCCACGCTGCTCGAAGTTGACCGAGCCGTCGCGCCAGTTGGTCATGACGACGTCACGGCGCTCCCACGACACCTCGTCGTACGGGTGTACGCCGGGGGTGGTGTGGATGCGCTCGACACGCAGCCCCTTGGTGGCCTTGGCGCCCTTGGCTCGGGAACCTCGTGCCGGACCGCTCGCCGTCTCTGTCATGCCGCCTCCCTGTACGGGCAAAAACGCCCTGAAGTGCCCCGTTTGTTCCCGTGGCACGGTGTTCTGTCTTGTGTTGCGGGCACCCTCAGCCGCCACCCGCAACAGGTCTTCGGTCGCCGCCTTCCGGCCGGAACCCGGGGCTCCGCCCGGTGTCCGGCCCTCCGGTCAGTCGGCGGCGTGGGCGGGCACGGGAACCCGAGTGGTCCCGCCGGGCCCGCGATCGTCTTCCTGGCTCCCCGCTGCCGCGTCATCCTCGTCCGCGGCGGGGCCTCCCGTCGCCTCCCTCAGCTCCGCGATGGCGGCCTCGAAGTCCTCGAGCGAGTCGAACGCCCGGTAGACGGAGGCGAATCGCAGATAGGCGACGAGGTCGAGTTCCTGCAACGGGCCGAGTATGGCCAGCCCCACGTCGTGGGTGGTCAGCTCGGCGCTTCCGGTGGCCCGCACCGCCTCCTCGACCCGCTGGCCGAGCTGGGCGAGTGCGTCCTCGGTGACAGGCCGTCCCTGGCATGCCTTGCGCACGCCGTTGATGACCTTGGCACGACTGAAGGGCTCCGTGACCCCCGACCGCTTGATCACCATGAGCGAGCACGTCTCCACGGTCGTGAAACGACGGGAGCAGTCGGGGCACTGACGGCGCCTGCGGATCGACGTGCCGTCGTCGGTCGTACGACTGTCGACCACGCGGCTGTCGGGGTGCCTGCAGAAGGGGCAGTGCATGATCTCCAACCCTCCTCACAGCAGACTCAACAACCTCACCGGGTCTCATGGGCCCCGCGAAGCAGCCCTAAGCATAGGGGATCGCGGAGCCACTTCAGACCCGGGGGACCACAATTTGTGGGCTGCCGTAGCCATCCAACCACTACATGTGGGGATTGACTCATACGCCGAGGCAGGCTCGCGTGTCGCCGCAGAGGACAGCGGACATGCGCGCACACAGGTGACGACAGGGACACGCGGACGCGGAGCCGTATCACTGTGGCGCTTACGGGGATACCGTGGGCGCCGCGCGGAGGACGCGTGGCACTCCGGCACACCAGGGACCCGAAGCCCGGACGGCCGGGTTCCGGATGGCAGACTGGGGTGGCGGCTCACGAGGTCGGCAATCCCGGCGGTGAAGAGTACAACAATGGGCGCTTTTGCCCGCCAGGCAGCGCGTCAGCAATACACCCAGACACGCGATCGCGTCAGGTGAATCGCACTTTTTCACTCGAACGTGTGTTTGGCGCAACCTTTCGAAAGCAACTACCGTTGTGCAGCAGGGAGACCATCGAGAGGGGCCGACGTGACCACCACCGCAGACAGTGCCACCATCACCGCCCAGGACCGCTCCCAGGGCCGAGTCGAGCCGGTACACGTGATGAACGAAGCCACGAATCCCGAGGGGCACAAGCGCTCCCTGCCGGGCCGACCTCCGGGAATCCGGGCGGACAGCTCCGGACTCACCGATCGGCAGCGCCGCGTGATCGAAGTCATCCGTGACTCCGTCCAGCGGCGCGGATACCCGCCGTCGATGCGGGAGATCGGCCAGGCCGTCGGCCTCTCCAGCACCTCGTCGGTCGCACATCAGCTCATGGCGCTGGAGCGCAAGGGCTTCCTGCGCCGTGACCCGCACCGGCCCCGCGCCTACGAGGTGCGCGGCTCCGACCAGGCCGTGAGCGTCCAGCCCACGGACACCGCCGGCAAGCCCGCCGCGTCCTACGTCCCCCTGGTCGGCCGTATCGCCGCCGGTGGCCCCATCCTCGCGGAGGAGTCCGTCGAGGACGTCTTCCCTCTCCCCCGCCAGCTCGTCGGCGACGGTGAACTGTTCGTCCTCAAGGTCGTCGGCGACTCCATGATCGAGGCCGCGATCTGCGACGGTGACTGGGTCACCGTGCGCCGTCAGCCGGTCGCCGAGAACGGCGACATCGTGGCGGCCATGCTCGACGGCGAAGCCACCGTCAAGCGCTTCAAGCGCGAGGACGGCCACGTCTGGCTCCTCCCGCACAACGCGGCCTACGAGCCCATCCCGGGCGACGACGCGACCATCCTCGGCAAGGTCGTCGCGGTGCTGCGGCGCGTGTGACGCCCGCGGCGGGCGGGCCGCACGGCCGCTCGCTCCCTGACCGGGCCCCGGAACCCCTGCGCCGGTTCCGGGGCCCCGCTGCATCCAGAGGTCCTCAGCGCCCAGCACCGGGGTGCTACCCGCGTCGGCCTTCCGGGGTGCTCCTGGGCGCTTCCCCGTGGCGGGGTGGCCTGACCGGCACCGGTCACGCCACCCCGCGATCACTTCGCCTCCGCGTACTCCGCTTCCGCCGCCTTGGCCGCCGCATCGATCGCGGCGAGCGACTTGCGCACCTGGTTACGGTCCGTCGTGTACCAGAAGTCCGGCAGTGACGCCTTGAGATAGCCGCCGTACCGTGCGGTGGCCAGTCGCTGGTCCAGTACGGCGACCACACCCCGGTCCCCCGACGCGCGGACGAGCCGCCCGGCGCCCTGGGCCATCAGCAGGGCCGCGTGCGTGGCGGCCACCGCCATGAAACCGTTGCCGCCCGCGTCCTCCACCGCCTTCTGCCGGGCACTCATCAGGGGATCGTCGGGACGCGGGAACGGAATCTTGTCCATGACGACGAGCTGGCAGCTGGGCCCGGGGACATCGACGCCCTGCCACAGGGACAGCGTGCCGAACAGGCACGTCTTCGGGTCGGCCGCGAAGTTCTTGATCAGTTCACCGAGGGTCTCCTCGCCCTGGAGCAGGATCGGGAACTCGGGGATCCGGGAGCGCAGCTCCTCCGCCGCGAGCTGTGCGGCCCGCATGGACGAGAACAGCCCGAGCGTGCGTCCGCCGGCCGCCTGGATGAGCTCGGTCAGCTCGTCGAGCATGTCGGTGCGCTCGCCGTCACGCGCGGGGCGTGCGAGGTGCTTGGCGACGTACAGGATGCCCTGTCTGCGGTAGTCGAACGGCGAACCGACATCCACCCCCTTCCACTGCGGCAGATCCTCGCCCTCCACGCCCTCCGGGCCGAGTCCCAGCGAGGCACCGACCCCGTTGAAGTCGCCGCCCAGCTTGAGGGTCGCGGAGGTGAGGACGACGGCGCGGTCGGCGAAGAGCTTCTCCCTGAGCAGGCCCGAGACGGACATGGGAGCGATCCGCAGGGACGCGCCGAAGCGGTCGTGCCGCTCGTACCAGACGACGTCCCACTCCGAGCCGTTCAGGACCCGCTCGGCCACGTCGTGGACCGTCTCCACCGAGGCGAGCGCCTGCTTGCGCACCGCGTCCTCGTCCTGCACCGACTTGTCGCGGGTCGAGCCGAGCGCGGTGATGACCGTGCGGGCGGCGTCCCGCAGCGCCATGAGGGCGTAGCCGAGGTCTTCCGGGATCTCCTCCAGGCGGCCCGGCAGGGCCAGCTCCATCAGCCGCTCGAAGCCCTCCGCGGCGGTCTGCAGCTGGTCGGCGGCCTTCTCGTCGACGAGCTTGGCGGCGCGGCGCACCGCCCGGTTGACCTGGCCGGGCGTGAGTTCACCGGTCGCGACGCCGGTGACCCTGGAGACGAGTTCGTGGGCCTCGTCCACGATCAGCACCTCGTGCTGCGGCAGCACCGGCGCGCCCTCGATGGCGTCGATGGCGAGCAGTGCGTGGTTCGTGACCACGACGTCGGCGAGCTTGGCACGCTCGCGGGCCATCTCGGCGAAGCACTCGGCGCCGTACGCGCACTTCGACGCGCCCAGGCACTCCCGCGACGACACCGACACCTGCGCCCAGGCGCGGTCCGACACACCCGGGGTGAGATCGTCCCGGTCGCCGGTCTCGGTCTCGTCCGACCAGTCGCGCAGCCGCAGGAGGTCCTGGCCGAGCTTGCTGGTGGGCGCGGCGGCCTCGAACTGGTCGAAGAGGCCGTCCTCCTCGTCCTGCGGCACGCCCTCGTGCAGACGGTGCAGGCAGAGGTAGTTCGACCGGCCCTTGAGCATCGCGAACTCCGGGCGGCGGCGCAGCAGCGGGTGCAGGGCGTCGACCGTGCGGGGCAGGTCGCGCTCCACGAGCTGGCGCTGCAGCGCCAGGGTGGCCGTGGCGACGACCACCCGTTCCCCGTGCGCGAGCGCCGGCACGAGATAGCCGAGCGACTTTCCGGTGCCGGTGCCGGCCTGGACCAGCAGGTGGGATCCGTCGTCGATCGCCTCGGCGACCGATTCGGCCATGGTCACCTGGCCGGGGCGCTCCGTCCCGCCGACAGCGGTGACGGCGGCGTGCAGGAGCTCGGAGAGTGGGGGCTTCGTCATAGCGTGACCAACCCTACGGCCCGGCACTGACAAACGTGGGGCGGAAGCGAACAGCGGGGGCCGGGCTCCCGGGCGGCCGCCCGGAGACGACATCCTCACGGGTGACACCGCTCGCACCACCCGGCCCGCACCGACCTGCGCCCGGCCCCGGCGCACACCGCCCGGCCCGCAACCGACCTCCGCCCGGCCCCAGCCGCACCACCCAGCCCGCAACCGACCTCCCCCTAACCCCGCACACACCACCCAGCCCCCCAACCACCGCCCGGGGCGGCCCGCGCTCGACGACGTCCTCGCGGCTCCCGTCCCCCGGCACATCTCTGCCGTGGGCACTGTGTGCCAGCGGGATCTGCTTCCGCCGCCCGGGCAGGGTCGGCAGGCTCGATGTCTCGACCACCGTGGATCGATTTCCGTCCGCATCCCTCCGGGAGAGACCAATGGACATCCGGCAACTCCGGACCTTTCACCGTGTGGCCACGCTGGGGAGCTTCACCCGGGCCGCGGCCGAACTCAACTACGCGCAGTCCAGCGTGACCGCGCAGATCAAGGCCCTCGAAGTGTCCCTCGGCAGCGAGCTGTTCGAGCGGGTCGCGGGCAAGGTCAAGCTCACTCCGGCGGGTACGCGGCTGCTGCCGTACGCGGCCCAGATGCTGTCCCTCGCGGACGAGGCGCGCGGTGCGGCATCGCCGGACGCGCGCCCGGAGGGGGTGCTGACGATCGGCACGATGGAGAGCATCACCTCCTACCGCATGCCGCCCGTCCTTGAGTACTTCCACCACCGCTACCCGCGGCTGCAGATCGCGCTGCGGCCCAGCCTGTGCGCCGAGACCCTGCATTCGCTGCGGCAGGGGGTGTTCGACGCGGGCTTCCTGATGGAGGCCGAGACCCAGCACTCGGGTGTGCACAGCGAGGTCCTCGGCGCCGAGCCGCTCGTCATCGTGGCCGCTCCGGGCCACCGGCTCGCCGACGAGACCAAGGTGGAGACGGACGAGCTGCGCCAGGAGTCGGTGCTCGCGCCGGAGGCGGGGTGCGCCTACCGGGAGCTGCTGGAGGCGGAGCTGAACGACGGCTCCGGTGAGCCGGTGCCGTTCCTGGAGTTCGGCAACATCGAGGCGATCAAGCGGGGTGTGGGCGCGGGGCTCGGGATCAGCCTGCTGCCGCGGATGACGGTCGCCGACGAACTGGCCGCCGGATCGCTGGTGCCACTGGCCTGGGAGCCGCCGTTCGCGCTGTACACCCAGCTCGCCTGGCGCAAGGGCTCGCAGCTGTCGCGCGAGCGCCAGGTGTTCGTGGAGCAGGTCATCGAATTCCTCAGCCGGGAATACCAGGAGCCGTGATGGGCGGGAGTGTCCGAAAAGCAGGGGCGGTATGCGGTCCGGGCCGTACCTCGGTCTCATCGATCGATCGACTCGATAAACCCCATCTGTAATACCGAACCGGTTTTCTGGACTCTGCCACAGCCCGGTACGGAGACTCGGAGAGTCACAGTTTCAGCGGCAAGGAGAACCTCTTATGTCTCAAGTCATGCTCCCGGCGAAGAACTTTGTCGTGTCGAGCGTGTCTTCCGACGCCCATATGTGGAACCTGGTCTTTCTGCAGTTGCTGCTCGAGGAACAGGGCGCGGACGTCGTCAATCTGGGTGCCTGCGTGCCGGATGAGCTCATCATCGAGGAGTGCCGGCGGTCCCGGCCGGACGCCCTGGTCATCAGTACGGTGAACGGCCACGGCCATCTGGACGGACTGCGCCTGATCCGCCGCATACGCAGCGAGCCGGATCTGGCGGAGCTGCGGGTCGTCATCGGCGGCAAGCTGGGAGTGCGCGGCGCCGAGAACATTGTGTTCGCCGAGGAGCTCGCGCTCAGCGGATTCGATGCGGTATTCGAGGCGGACGGCGGAATCGACGGGTTCCAGGAATTCCTGGCGAGCCTGGACAGCGCGGAGCGGACCGAACTCACTTCCGGGGCTGCCGCGTGAACACACCGGCGCGAACGAACGAAATGCCCGTGGCCGGGACGGGGCCGCTGGGCCGGTTCTCCCGCCATATTCGGGAAGCGCATGCGCAGGGGCGTCTCGTCGTCCAGCCGCGGATGGGTTTCGCGGATATCGCCACGATGCGCGAAGGGCTGCTCGGGGTACGGGCCGCCGACGCCACCTCGGTCGGCACGATCACCCTGGACAGCTACACCCGGGTCAATGACCACGAATCGGCGCGGGCGGCCCTGCGCACCGGCGCGGAGCTGAACGGCTTTCCGCTGGTGGCGCACGGACCCGGGACCACCCGGCAGTTGCTGGACGCGGTGTCGGGGGACGACTTCCCGGTCCAGGTCAGGCACGGCTCCGCGCTGCCGTACCCGCTGTTCCAGGCGATGGTGGCGGCCGGCGTGGACGCGACCGAGGGCGGTCCCGTCTCGTACTGCCTGCCCTACAGCCGAGCGCCGATCAGCGAGGCGGTGAAGGCCTGGGCCCAGTGCTGTGAGCTGATCGCCGCGCAGCCGGTGCCGATGCATCTGGAGAGCTTCGGCGGCTGCATGCTCGGGCAGTTGTGCCCGCCGAGTCTGCTGGTCGCGCTGAGCGTGCTGGAGGCGCTGTTCTTCCGCGAGCACGGACTGAGCGACATCTCCCTGAGCTATGCGCAGCAGACCCACCCGGGGCAGGATCTGGAGGCGATCGCGGCCCTGCGCCGGCTCGCGGGCGAGCGCCTGCCGCAGGCCGACTGGCACGTGGTGCTCTACACGTTCATGGGGGTGTTCCCGCGTACACCCGTGGGTTCGTACCGGATCCTGGAGGAGAGCGTCCGCCTCGCGGTGCGCAGCGGCAGCGAGCGGCTGATCGTGAAGACCCCGGCGGAGGCGCACCGGATTCCCACGATCGCCGAGAACGTGGACGCCCTGGAGTTCGCCGACGCCATCGCACGGGACGAGGCGGGCCGGGTACCGGACGTCGAGGCCACGGACACGGGCATCTACGAAGAGGCCAGGCTGCTGATCGACAGCACCCTGGAGCTGGCGCCGACCGTCGGTGAGTCGCTGGTCCGGGCCTTCTCGCGGGGTCATCTGGACGTGCCGTACTGCCTGCACCAGGACAACGCCAACAGGTCGCGGGCGTATGTGGACGGGGGCGGCATGCTGCGCTGGGCGGAGCCCGGACGGATGCCCCTGCGGGTGGCGCACGGCGGCGCCCGCCGGCCGGTCAGCGCGAAGGGGCTGCTGACGATGCTCGGCTTCAACGAGCGCCGCTTCGACCGCGAGCAACTGACCCACGGGCATCTCAGGGGACTGCAGTACACCCCCCAGCGGCCCCGGAGCCTGTCGTGACGCCGGGCGTACCCCGGTTCACCCCTTCTAGGAGCGTGTCATGAGCACACCCACATTGGACGCCGTGCGCGAGCGCGGTGTTCTCCGGGCCGCGGTCAGCCGCGGCATCCGCGGACTCTCGCTGCGCGGCGACGACGGCCGGTGGAGCGGCCTGGACACCGATGTCGCGCGGGCCGTGGCCGCTGCCGCCCTGGGCAGCGCGGACGCCGTCGAGTGGGCCCCCACCGATCCGGCGCAGCGGCTCGGCCGGCTGGCGTCCGGCGAGGTCGACCTGACCGTCTGCAATGTCAGCTGGACCCTGGGCCGGGAGGCCTCCCTGCCCGTGCTGTTCGCGGGAGTCACCTGCTACGACGGCGAGGGCTTCCTGGTACGTGCGGACAGCGGGATCACCCGTCCCGAGGAGCTGGCCGGGCGCCGCGTGGCCGTACAGGCGGGCACCACGAGCGCGGCCAACCTGGCTTCCTGGTACGGCAGTCGGGGACTGGCGGTCGAACCGGTGGCGTACACCACGCCGGGTGAGACCCTCGCCGGGTACGCCGCCGGCGCGTGCGCGGCCTACGTACTCGACCGGGTGGCGCTCGCCGGGGAGCGGGCCGCGCTCGACGACCCCGCGGCCCACCGCATCCTCGGCACGGCCATCTCGCGGGAGCCGATGGCGGCGGCCGTACGCGACGACGACCCGGCCTGGTTCCGGCTGTGCCGGTGGGTGCTGCAGCTCCTCGTGTCCGCCGAGCACCAGGTCGACGAGGTGGGCGAGCGGGAGAAGGCGCTGGCCCAGGCCGCGGAGACGGCGGGCGTGCACGGGCCGGCCGTCGGCCTCGACCGGGACTGGGCCGCCCGGGTCCTGGACGCGGTCGGCACCTACGCGGACGTCTACGAGCGCAATCTCGGGCCGGCCACCGGCCTCGCCGTGCCGCGCGGACTCAACGAGCTGTGGACCAGGGGCGGCCTGCACTACGCCGTGCCCCTGCACTGACCAACCGCCCCTACCCCTCAGAAAGGCACTTCACATGAGTACCGACACTCGGGCACCGAACCAGGAGACGAAGGGAGCGATCGAGCTGACGCTCGCCATGGTGCTCTCGGGCACCCTGGGCGTCTTCGTGATCGAATCCGGCGCGTCGCCCTTCAACGTGGTGTTCTTCCGCTGCCTGTTCGGCACCGTCGCGCTGGGTCTGTACTGCCTGGTGCGCGGCTTCTTCAAGAACCACGGCTTCACGGCCAAGAAGCTGGGCCTGGCGGCGCTCGGCGGCGCGTTCATCGTGTTCAACTGGGCTTTCCTCTTCAAGTCGTACGAGGGCACGTCGATCTCCGTGGCGACGGTCGTCTACCACACGCAGCCCTTCTACGTGATGCTCCTCGGCTCGCTGATCTTCCGTGACAAGATCACGGCCAGCAAGGTCGGCTGGCTCGGAGTGGCCTTCGCCGGACTGATCCTGGTCGCCGGGGTGTCGGCGTCCGACCTGACGGGCAGCGGGGACAGCGCCTATCTGGCGGGTCTCGGCTACGCGCTGCTCGCCGCCGTCTTCTACGGCGTCTCGACCCTGATCACCAAGCGGGTCACCGGTGTGAAGCCGCATCTGGTCGCCCTGGTGCAGCTCGTGCTCGGCATCTTCCTGCTGCTGCCCTTCACCACGCTGAGCGAGACGAAGGACCTCGGCGCCGGCTGGGGCTGGCTCGTCGGTCTGGGCGTCATCCACACGTGCGTGATGTACGTCCTCATGTACTCCTCGTACCAGAAGCTGCCCACCCCGAAGATCGCCGTCCTGGCGTTCGTCTACCCGGCCGTGGCGATGCTCATGGACTGGGCCGTGTACGGGCACAGCGTCAGCCTGCTGCAGGCCCTCGGCATCCCGATGATCGTCGCCGCCAGCCTCGGCATCAACCTCGGCTGGTCCTTCAAGGGCCGCGCGGTCAAGGCAGCGGCCGCCACCCCTGCCGCCGGCGCCGCACGGACCGCCAAGCCCAAGGTTCAGATCAACTCTGGAGGCACCCGATGACCCTCGTCACCGACCCCGCCGCACCGCGGATCGCCATCGTCGGCGCCACCGGCGCCGTCGGCAACACGCTCATCGACCTGATCGAGCAGCGCGGTCTGCGCTACCGCGACATCCAGCTGGTCGCCTCGGCCCGTTCGGCAGGCACCGAGCTGAGCGTCGACGGCGTGTCCCATCCCGTGCAGGCCGTGGACGAGTTCGACTTCTCCACCGTCGACCTGGCGTTCTTCTCCGCGGGCACCGAGGCGAGCCAGCAGTGGGTGCCGAAGGCCACCGCCGCCGGCGCCGTCGTCATCGACAACACCATCGCCTACCGCATGGACCCGGACACCCCGCTGGTCGTACCGCAGGTCAACGCGCACGAGCTGGACCGGCGCCCGAAGTCCGGGGTGATCGCGAACCCCAACTGCTCGACCATCCCGCTGGTACGGCTCCTGAAGGGGGTCGAGGAGCGGTGGGGTGTGCGGCAGGCCGTGGTCAGCACCTACCAGGCCGCGTCGGGTCTGGGGCACCCGGGCGTCGAGGAACTGCGGGAGGCGAGCCGGGCCGCCCTGGAGCACCCCGAGGAGCCGTACCCCGCCAAGGAGTTCACTCCTTCACTGGCCTTCAACGTCATTCCGAAGATCGACCGTTTCCTGGACACCGGCTTCACGCTGGAGGAGCAGAAGATGCTCCAGGAGTCCCGCAAGATCCTCGGCATACCCCATCTGGACGTCACCACCACCTGTGTGCGGGTGCCGGTGGTCAACGGCCACTCGGAGACCGTGTGGATCGAGGCGCAGGGCGTGGTCGACCGCGCCGAACTCGTCGAGGTGCTGGCGGCGCTGCCCGAGGTGACGGTGCACGACCGTGAGTCGCCGCGCGAGTTCCCCACGCCCACGACCATCGACGACCCCAACCGGGTGCACGTCGGCCGCGTCCGCGTGAACCCGAACAACCCGCGCGCCTTCTGGCTCTGGCTGGTCGCCGACAACCTCACCATCGGCGCCGCGCTCAACGCCATCCAGATCGCCGAAGAACTGATCGCCCGGGGGACCCTGTGACAGCCGCACCACCGACGCAGCAGCCGCCCGCGGTCCTGAAGTTCGGCGGCTCCAGCTTCCGCACCCTGGCCGCGTACCAGCAGCTGGCCGAGGCGCTGGCCCGGCGGATCGACGAAGAGGGCAGCCGCCTGGTCGTCGTGGTGAGCGGCCAGCCCGGTGAGACGGAGCAGTTCCGCGAGCGGCTCAGCCAGGTCAACCCGCACCCGGAGGACGAGACCGTCGCCGGTCTGCTGACCCTCGCCGACACGGTGGGCGCACAGCTGCTCGCCACGGCGCTGCACCGGGCGGGCCGCAGCGCCACGGTGCTCGCCGGCCACCAGCTGGGGCTGACCACGGACTCGTCGTTCATGTGGGCCCGGTTGGAGCACACCGACCCGGAGCCGCTGCGTACGGCGGTCCGCGACCACGAGGTCGTGGTGGTGCCGGGAGGCCAGGCCGCCGACAAGGAGGGCCGGCCGACCTGGCTGGGCAAGAACAGCTCGGACCTGTCGGCGGTGGCGGTCGCGGCGGCGGTCGGCGCGCACAGCTGCGAGATCCACTCGGACGTCGACGGCATCTACAGCTCCGACCCGCACCTGATCACGGGCGCCCGGCTGCTGGGCGAAGTGTCGTACAACACGGCGGCGTTGATGTCGCTGTACGGCGCGAAGGTGCTGCACCGAAGGGCTGTCCGGCTCGCCCAGCGGAACCGGATCGAGATCGTGTGCCGCTACAACCGGCCGCCGTTCCCGCGCGGTTCGGTGATCGGCACCGCGGGTTCCTCGGTGGCCGCGGTCGTACTGAACCAGCGTTCGGCGGCCCTGCGGTACGCGACGGAGGAGCTGGCCGACCAGGCGTACACCGTCTTCCACGGCGCCAACATCGATGTCGTCCGTCTGACGTCGGGCCCGCTGGTCGCCGTCACCGGCGGATTCGTCGACCTGCCGGAGTTCCAGCGGCGCAACGGGCTGACCCCCGGTGAGTACGCGGGCATTCCGGTGACCGCGGTGCGCGGCAGCCAGGTGGCCACCCGGCTCGCCGCCGACGAGGAGGACGCGCTGCACCTCACGCAGCGCCTGCACGACTACGTGAACCGTCCCGGCGCGGACCTTGCCCCGGACGCGCCGCTGCTCGAAATGCAAGGAGTGTGACAGCCATGACCGCGACCACCGTCCACACCGTGCCGGCCACCGAACCCGTCACCACCGAGACCTTCCGCGAGATCGTCCTGCCCGACGAGGTGCGGGACGCGCTCGGGGAACAGCTGGAGCGGTTGCCGGATCCGAACATCGACATCGACCGCTCGATGACCCGGCTGCTGCAGATCTTCGCGACGCTGCCGACGGCGCTGTTGCAGCAGATCCTGGACTTCGGCCGGCACATCGACACTCCCGGCGTCAGCCTGATCAGCAATCTGCCGGTGGACGCCGAGCTGCCCGACACGCCGTCGGACGGCGGGCCGAGCCGGGAGAAGACGTCGTTCGTGGCGGAGGGCGTGCTGCTGGGCCTCAGCGGGCTGCTCGGTGAGCCCATGGGCGTGCTCACGGAGAAGGCCGGCCAGTTGGTGCACGACGTCATTCCGGTCGAAGGGGGAGCGCGGACCCAGACCAACCAGGGGTCCGAGATCTTCCTCAACTTCCACAGCGACATCATGCATGACGTGATCGGCCGGTACGACGTGGCCAACCCCGACTTCCTCGTGCTCAGTTGCCTGCGTGCCGACCACGAGGGCGTGGCCGGCACCTTCTACGCCGATGCCCGTGACATCTCGGCCGCGCTGGCGCCGGAGGTGCTCGACACCCTGCGAAGCCCGCTGTTCCGGTTGAACGCGCCGGGCAGTTACGTGCGTGACGTCGCCGGCGGGCAGGACGTGCTGTCCGAGCCGGTACCGATGATCAGCGGCCATCACGACTTCCCGGAGATCGCGATCTCCGCCAATGGTGTGCACCCGCTCACCAGCGGGGCGCGGGAGGCGCTGGAGACGCTGCAGCAGGTCTGCCGCCAGGTCGCGCACGGCGTGCAGCTGCGCCCGGGCCAGGCGCTGCTGATCAACAACCGGAAGGGGGTGCACGCCCGGTCCACGTTCACGGCCCGGTACGACGGCCGGGACCGCTGGCTGCAGCGGACCTATGTGCGCCGGAGCCTGTGGAACGTGCGGTATCGCGTGACGGAGCAGAACCGCCGCGTGCACTACTGAGCCGTCGGCCGGCTCCGGACCGGGCGTGCCGCTCACCGCAGAGCGGCACCTGCCCGCCGCGCCCCGCAGGCCGCCCGGGCACCCCCGGCGACCGGCGGGGCTCGCCGCTTCCCCCAGCCCTCATCCCCGCGGCTTCCGTCCCCCGGGCGACCGGCGGAGCCTCGCCGCCTCCCGACCTGCAACTGCCCAAACCACGGCTTCCCGACCGGCGGCTTCCCAACTCGCAGCCTTCCGACTGACGGCCTTCCGCCGCAGGGCCTTCCGACCGGCGGCCTTCCGCCCCAGAGCCTTCCAACCGGCGGCCTCCGCCCCAGAGCCTTCCAACCAGCGGCCTTCCGCCCCGCGGCTTTACGGCCCGTCGTTTTCCGGCCCGGCGATCGGCGGGCTCGCCGCCCCCAGACCGCGGCATTCCGACCCGCGGCCTTCCAACTCGCGGCCCTGCAGCCGCCGTTCCCGGTCCGTGGTAGCTCCCGGCCGGTATGGCATCGAGCGGTCATTCCCGTCACGGCCAGGTGTGGGCGGCTGTATCCCGCTCGGGTACGTCGGATGATCGGTGTGTCGAGCCCCATCGCCTGCTGCCGGTCCGGCCAGCGCCCCGCACGGAGGAAGATCAAGATGAGCAACGCGCGAGAGTTCCGTCATGGCAACACCGGCTCCGCCGTACCGCCGGCCCCGACCTCGGCGGCAGAGGACGACCTGATCTGGGGCTGACGCCTCGCCGCCCGGCCTGAAGGGGGACTCGGGGTGCGGTCAGCCCCAGAGGTCCGTCGCGGAGGGGGCCTGGGGGCCGCTCGGCCGCTGTGGTTCGTGCGGCTCCCCCGGCACGCACAGCGTCTGCGGCACGTTCACCAGGTCCGCCGCGGTGGCCGCGTGCAGGGTCGCCGCCCAGGAGCGGGCGGTCGCCGGCGGTGAGCCGAGCAGCACGAGCAGACCCCGCTGCTCCGCCTGTTCCATCATGGCAAGGGCCATGGTGAGACCACCCACCGCGTCCAGTTTGAGGTTGATCCCGTCGTACCGGGCCACGAGCCGCCCCATGTCGCCGACCTCGCCCCGAGGCAGATCGGCGATGATCGGGAACGGCCGGCGCAGGGTGACGAGCGCCCCGGACTCCGCCTCGGGCAGCGGCTGTTCGAGCACCCGCACCCCATGGTCCGCGAGCTTGGGCAGCATCGCGTGCAGCCGGTCCACGTCCCACCCGCCCTCGGCGTCGGCCATCAGCCAGGCGTCGGGCCGGTGGCGGCGCACCGCGTCGAGCCGGGCGAGGTCGTCCTCGACGGCACCGGCCCCGAGTTTCAGCTTGAGCGAGGAGAAGCCGTCGCTGTGGCGCAGTTCGTTCTCCAGCCGGGTGTGCTCCAGCAGCGGGAGGGTGCGGACGACCGGTACCGGGCGCGGCCGGGGAACCCCGAGCAGTTCCCAGGCCCGTTGCCCGCTGCGCTTGGCCAGCAGGTCCCACAGCGCGGTGTCGAGCGCGCTGCGCAGGGGGCCCGGCGGCAGCAGGTCCAGCAGTTCGACCGGGCTGATCAGATGCGCCAGCTCGGCCTCGACCGAGGCCAGTTGCTCGCTGACGGCTTCACGGCTGTCCGCCTCCCGGTAGGGCAGGAGCGTGGCCTCGCCCCGCCCGGTGCTGCCCGCTCCCCGCAGCCGGACGCGCAGTACGGCCCACTCGCGCGGCACGTCGACGGTTCCGCCGTCGGGTGCGGGCACGGGCAGTACGGCGCACTGGACCCGCAGCGGTGTCCCCGTCAGGGATCTGAGGAGTACCGGGTCGAACACGAGGAGGGCTCCTGACTCAACTGGCACGTTGCCGGAGCACCATCCTGTCCACCGGCCACGGCAAGGGCCAGCACGAAAGCCCTGCCCATGGCGGCCTGGCCCCAACCGGACAGCCGAAGGCCGACAGGACACCCGGACCGGCCGGGAGCTGCCTCTCCCTAGTCCAGCCCTAGTCCAGCAGGCCCAGCTTCGCCGCCGTGATGCCTGCCTGGAACCGGCTGTCCACACCCAGCCGCGCCATCAGGTCCGCCATCATCCTGCGCAACGTCCGCACGGACACGCCGAGTTCGCGGGCGATCGCCTCGTCCTTGCGGCCGGTGGCCATCAGCCGCAGCATCCACAGCTGCTGGGAGGTGAACCCGGACTGCCGGCCGGACTCGGCCGCCTCCAGGGGCGCGGCGGACGCCCAGCACATCTCGAAGACCTTCACCAGCAGTGCCGTGACGGCCTCACCGCGCAGCACCATCATCGCGCCGCTCGACCGGACGTGCAGGGCGGGCACCAGCGCCTGCACCCGGTCGACCAGGATGAACCGGAACGGCACGATGCTGGCGATCCTCAGGTCCGCGCCCGCCGCCCGCAACTCCTGCAGATGGGTCATCGCATGGGTGATCCGGGTCATGGGCCGCAGATGGATGCTGCGCATCGACACGCCCCGCTCCAGCACCCGCCGGTCGCGCCGGAGGCCTTGGGCGAGCACGTCCGGCGGCATCACGGGGCCGGGGTGCATGCTCAGGATCTCCGACGTGGCCATGTCGGCGGCATCACCGAGGACGCGTGCGATCTTCTCCGGGCAGGTGACCACCTCCAGGCCACTCGACCGTGCCGTGTGCAGGGGCAGAAACGCCTCGCGCATCGCGCCGACACGCTCCCGGGTCCGCCGGATCTGCTCGGTCAGTTCCATGACCGCCTGCTCCTCGGCCGTGAGCAGCCTGAGCAGTGCGGCCTCCGGGGCGGTCGCCCTGACGGTCCGCTCCCCCGTCGCCGAGGCGCCCTCGGGCACCTCGATGAGCAGGCCGAGTCCGAGGAGTTCCTGGCGGGCCTGCTCGATCTCGTCGACGCTGCTGTCGAGTTGCTCGCATGCGGTGCGCACGGTCCAGTCGCTGCGGGCCGATGCGTACTCGAACAGTCTCAGGGCCTGGGGCCCGATGGTCGGTGCGCTCATACCGTGCACTGCCTCCGTCCCCCTGATCCTGCGCGTACCGAATAACATACCCTCTCGAAGGTATTTTTTCCAGAGAGGAGCCGGCCGTGCCCGCGAGCGGCAGTCGGCCGCCGCCGCGGGCGCGCTGTGCGCGCCGCGCGGCGGCGGCCACAAGTGGATCGGGCGACTCCTCGGAGTCGGGCGGTCAGGCTCCGAAGACGGCCTGCGCGTACGACTGCGCCGAAGCGTCGAAGCGGAGCATCGCATGCGTCGACGCGGACTGGATGTCGCGCCAGCGGCGCAGGACCGGGTCCTGCTGGGACTGTCCCCGGCTGCCGGTCGTACGGAACAGCCGGTCCACGGCGGCCGCACACATCTCGACCGCGGCCACCACGTCCCGTGCCGTCTCCGCCACCGCCAAAGGCTCGATCCGTGCCGCGTCGGCGCGCCGGGCGGCACTGTCCAGCAGCAGCTCGGCGGCCCGCAGCCCGGCAGAGGAGCGGGCAAGTGCCGTGGACAGCGCGGGCGTCGAGCCGGCCCGGCCGCCGTCCGGGCCCGTGCGGTCCACGGCGGCGCGGGTCCACTCCGTCAGCGCGCCACGGGCGGCGCCGAGCACCGGTGCCGCGAACATCAGCGCCGCCACGAGCGGGTAGGGAACGCTGTGGCAGCGCGCCGCGCCCTGCTCGCGCGGGACGAGCAGCCGGGCTCGGGGAACCGCTCGGTGGCCGGGCACGAAGACACCGTCGAGCCGCACCGTGTTGCTGCCGGTGCCACGCATGCCCAGCGGGTTCCAGGTGTCGAGGACCTGGCAGTCCTCGATCGGGACGAGGAAGAGCGTGGGCACCTCGCCACCGGACCCCGCACCATCGGCTCCCGCGGCACCGGACCCCACCCCATCGGACCCCTCGCCGGCGAATCCCGCACCCCCGGACCCCACGCCCCCGGCACCCTCGGCGAGTGCCGCGAGCAGCACCCAGTCGGCGAAGTCCACGCCGCTGACGCTCGGCCACTCGCCGCTGAGCAGCCAGCCGCCGGGCACGGTGACGGCGTGCGGCCCCGGCGGTGCGACGCCCGCCGCGATGCGGGTGTCGGGGGACGTGCCCCACAGGTCCCGCCGGGCGCGCTCGGGCAGGTAGGAGGCGATCCGGCCATGGGCGGCGAAGAGCGTCGCCACCCAGGCCGCCGAGGTGCAGCCCTCACCGACGTGCGCGGCGGCCTGCACCAGGTCGGTGAACGAGCCCTCCGTGCCCCCGTGCTCAGCGGGAACGAAGTGCCGGTTGAAGCCGGCCCGGGCCAATTCCACGACCACGTCGAGATCGAGCCGGCACCGTACGTCGGCCTCGTCGGCGTGCCATGCCGCGACCCGGGCCGCACGGCGCACCGACAGTCCGGCGGCCGGCGAGACCTCCTGTTCCCGCTCGGAGTCGCCGGGGGTGGAAGCGGAGGGCCGTATCACGCGAAGACCTCCTCCACGCCGGCGCGGACCGCGGCCGGGGCGGCAGCCGGAGCCGCCTGCCAGCGCGCACTGCCGGACGCCACGGTCCTGCCGTTCTGCACGGCTTCCACGGCCAGGGTGACCTCGTCCGGCGTCCGGGGCGTGCCGGACTGCCGTACGACGAGCCGGGTGGGTGCGGTCAGTTCGCAGTAGGCGGCGAACTGCACCCCGCCACCGGACATCGTCCATTCGTACAGCGGAGCCGGAGCCGGTCCCAGGGCCGCCCGCGAGGCCTGCCGGACGGCTTCCAGCAGCAGCATCCCCGGCACATGGTCGCTGGGGTGGTCGAAGAACACCGGGTGGGACTGATCGACGTGCAGCAGCCACGTACCACCCGGCTCCTCAGCCGCCGCCCGCTCGTCCGGCAGGCCGGACTCGGCGACGACCACGTCCATGGACCGCTCGCGGCCCACGAGTTCGGGCGCCATCACGCGTGCGCCGGGATGCACCGCGGTGACCGCGGTGCCGGGGGCGGGCGGCAGGGCCCCGGCGGCGCCGCGACGGCGCACCGCCGCGTAGCTCGCGCGGTCGACCGCCTGCCAGGAGACGCTGCCCGTGGCGCGCACCCCGCCCGAGGAGACGAGCTGCGCCTCCAGGCTCATCACCGCGCGCTTCGCAGTGCGCTCCCTGGTCTCCCGGCAGCGGACCTCCAGGACCACGGACTCGTCCTCGGCGTCGTCCGCGCCGGGCACCGGGAGGTCGAAGTCGAGTCCGCAGAAGACGAAGGGATGCTCCAGCGGCACCCCGTAGAAGCGGTGCGAGAGGTAGATCGCCGTCTGCCGCAGCATCTCGACGAAGAGCGTCGGATCGGTCCCCCCGGCGGCGTCCGGGCGGTACAGCCCGTGTCCGGCCGGCTGCCGCACGGCCAGATAGAAGAGTCCGGGACGCACGCGTACGGCGTCGGTCAGCAGCACCTCGTGTGCCGCCTCCTTGTGGACCAGTCGCTGCGGAACGGTCCGCTGGAAGTCCTCCCCCCACGCGTCCTGCGGCATGTCGGTCGCCAACACGTCGCCACTCATCACTGACCCCCATACAGATAGACGAATCAGACGCAGAGCACACACAGACGGCCGGGGTGACCTCCCCCGGCAACCGGCGAGAAATATACCTCCGGGAAGGTATATTGCAATGGACTTCTCTGAGATCGTTGGATCCATGACCGCTTCCAGAACCCCCTTCCCGCCGGTCCGGCGAACCGGCGGGCGGAAACATACCTTGGGGATGGTATTTTCTTTCGGAGGTCGCAGTGCCGGGTGAAGGGGGGTCCCAGGATGGTCAAGCAGGAACGCGCGCGGCGCACGTACGAGGCGATACTGGACGCCGCCGCGGAAGAGTTCGTCTCCCTCGGCTACACGCGCACGACGCTCGGCGGAGTGGTCGCCCGCACCGATCTCACCAAGGGCGCGCTCTACGGCCACTTCTCCTCCAAGGAGGACCTGGCCAGGACACTGGTGCGCCATGGCGCCGCGGTGTGGGCCGGGCTCCTGGCGGACATCGAGTCCGCGCGGCTCGCGCCGCTGAAGGCGCTGCGCTCCCTCACCGTGTCGCTGGCCGGCCGGCTCTGGTCCGACGTGCGGGTACGGGCAGCCTTCCGCCTCGCCTCGGAGATGCCGGGGGACGCACTGGAGAGCGGCCCCCTGCTCACCGAGGTCTGGGACTTCCTGGTGGGCCACGCGAAACAGGCACAGGCCGACGGCGAGATCCGGATGCGCTGCTCACCCGAGTCCGTGGCGCAGCTCCTGCTCTCCCTGGTCCTCGGCTTCCAGCACCTGCCCGTCCCACGGGGCGACCTGCCCGCCAAGGACCGCATCGAGGAGCTGTGGGTCATCGTCGCGACCGCACTCCGCTCGCCCGGACCCGCCCTCGACGCCTGACCCGCGCCGACCGCTCATATACCTTCGTGACGGTATATTCAGCCCGGAGCGGTGAGGCACGGGAGCCCGGCCTCAGGGCGCCCGAGCCTTTGGCGGAAGAAACCTGAAACACTGCGTCCGCTTCATGCGCCACGCCCGCCGGAAAGCCGGAGATCCATGACCAGCACATCGTCCGCCCGCACCACGACCGGCCGGGAGCCCAAGCAGGAACGCGCCGTACGCACCCGCGCCCAGGTCCTCGACACCGCCGCCGCACTCTTCGCCGAACGCGGCTACGAAGCCACCTCGATCGTCGACATCGCCGAGCGCGTCGGCATGACGAAGGGTGCCGTGTACTTCCACTTCAAGAACAAGGAAGCCATGGCCATCGCGATCGTCGAGAAGAACTACGAGCGATGGCCCGCACTGCTGGAGGAGGTCCGCACCCTGGACCTCGACCCCCGCAGCACCATCCTCACCCTCCTGGACCGAACCGCCGAGGCCTTCCACACCGACCGCACCATCCAGGCCGCCACCCGCCTGCAGTCCGAACGCTCACTCATCCACACCCCGCTGCCCGAGCCCTACGTCGGCTGGATCAAGCTCCTCACGGGCCTCTTCGAAGAGGCCGAACGGGCCGGACAGCTCAAGGCAGGACTCCCCCCGCGCGCCGCCGCCCAGGTCGTCGTCGCCTCCTTCTACGGCATGCAGCACATCTCCGACGTCCTGCACCAGCGCACCGACCTGCTCGACCGCTGGCAGGAACTGCGCACCGTCACACTGCAGGCCCTCCTCCCCCAGGGCTGACCGGCCGGGCCGAAACGCCCGGCGCTACAGCACCTCGCGCAGGACCCGGTCCCGGATCATGAGGGCGGCCCGCTTGGCGGGCAGCTCGACCTCGTCCGCGAACCGGAAGCCGGCGTTGAGGAACGCTGCGACGGAGGGGATGTTGTGAAGATCGGGTTCCGCCACGACGCGTGCGCAAGCGGGGCGCCGGTCGAGGATCAGGTCGGCCACGGCTCGCAGCAGGGCGGATCCCAGCCCCCGCCCTCGATCCGCGGCCCCACCGACGAGCACGTGGACCCCGGTGTCATGGGGGCGGGCCGGGTAGTGGCGGGCCAGGGGATCCAGGTCCGCCCGGTAGATCTCCCAGTAGCTCATCGGTGTGCCGTCCAGCACGCCGAGACACGGCACGCTGCGGCCGTCGCCGTCGAGTTGGGAGCGCAGGTGGTCCTCCGTCCGGTTCCGGGGGCCGGCCAGGTCCCAGAACTCCGAGACGGCGGGGTCGTTCATCCAGCGGTGGATGAGCGGCAGGTCTGCGTCGATGCGCACGGGCGCGAGCCGGAAGGAACCGACCCGCGTGACCACTGTGCCCCAGGTGGGGAGGTGGTCCAGGAGATGGGCCGTCCCGCCGGCGAAGAGGGCGAGGAAGTCCGCGGGCAGATGCAGGTCGAGCGTGTCCTCGCAGTCGGCGTCGTCGTCCTCGACGGCGAATCCGGCGTAGGGGGTGCGCCGGGTGACCGCGCCGTCGGCTCGTGGGCCGGCGGAGCCCCGTCGGGCAGCGGCCCCCGGGGCGACGGGAGCACCCGGCCGGGCGGGACCGGGGCCGGAGTCGGCGTTCGCGTCGGTGGGAGGCATGGTGCGCTCCTCTCAGGAGACGAGGTGGGTCATGTTCCTCGGGACGTGCGGGGCGAGGCGGGGTGGGGTTCGCTCAGGAGTGCAGGGGGTTGGCGACGGTGACGTAGACGGACTGGGTGTCGACCGGGCCGACGAGTTCGTCTAGGCCGTGCAGCCGGGTCAGCAGGTTGGCCTTGCAGCGCAGGACGGGTGAGTCGAGCAGATGGCAGGGCAGGGAGGTGCGCAGTGCGGCGGGCCCTGCCGCGACGTCGGTGAGGAAACGGCGGAAGGCCGCGAGGAGCAGCCGTTCGTCGGCGAGGCGCTGGGAACCGAACGCGCCGATCAGGCCCAGCACATTGTTCACGGCGAGGTAGTAGGCGAAGCGTTCGTCGGTCACTTCGTCGGAGACGAAGGTGTCACTGCGCTCGCCGATACCGGGCAGCCGGGCTTCCAGTTCGGCTCGCCGGGACTCGCGGAAGTAGTAGCCCTGGTTGTCGCGGTAGCGGCCGCCGGCGGGCCAGCCGGCGCCGTCGAGCAGCAGCAGGGTGTTCTGCTGGTGGGCCTCCAGGGCGATGCCGGCCTCGCCGTCCAGCCAGAGCACGGGACGGACGACGTGTTCCAGGTACCGGAGGAACCACTCCGCGGCCACGGCTGCGACGGGCCGTCCGGTGCGTACGGCGAGCCGTTCGACGAGCTGGGCCAGCCGGGAGCGCATGGGCCAGGTGGTCCGGTGGAGCGAGGAGTCGCCGTCCGGGTCGGGCACGGGCCGCAGCGCGAGGAGTCCCGCCACGCAGCCGACGTCGTCGGTCGGAGCGAACGGGTTGTGCCTGATCACCACGTCGAGTCCGGGTACGGGAAGCCCGTCCGGGGCGTCCACGCCGAGCCAGGCCGGGTCGCGGACGATGTCGAAGGACGGGTGTGCGGCCTGCCATCGCTGGGACAGGCCGGTGCGCAGCAGCCGGTGCACCTCGACTCCACGGTGGAGTTCCTTGCGCAGGTTCTCGCGGCGGGAGTTGGTGATGCGCAGGCCGAGAGACAACTTCAGCATCGCGGGGGCGCCCGACCGGTGGACCGTGCGGACGGAGGAGGTGGGGTGCCAGCCGGTGCCGAGAGGGCCGAGGTCGTGCAGGAGTCCGGAGTCGAGCAGTTCGGCGACGGGTTCACGGTGGCACAGCTCACGGGCCTGCCACGGGTGCAGCGGCAGGGCGGCGTGACCGGGGGGCACCGGGAGGTCCGTCTCCGCCAGGCGCCGGATGAGGTGCACGGCCGGGACGGGACGGCCGCGCTCGGTCCAGGCCGAGTCGGTGGCGAGAAGGGCGGGGGCGACAGCCATCCAGTGCAGGGGGAAGGAGCCGCGCAGCTCTGGTGAGTACCGGCGGGTTTCGCCCTCGGTCAGGCCTTCGCGGCTCTTGGGGGTCGGGTGCAGTGGGTGTCCGAGGAGAAGGGCCTGCTCGGCGGAGAGAAAGAGGTCGGGGACGTCGGCGGGGTGCTCCCGCCGGTCGCGGATGAAGGTCGCGGTGCGGCGCTGGGAGTCCGCCACCCTGGCCACGAGATCACCGTCGTCCACGTGCCCTGCGGTTTTGAGGTCCGGGGCGGAATCTGCGCTGTCCGTGTCGCCGGCCGTCTCCCGGGCGAGCAGAGCCGCCAGGGTCACGGCGTCGACCGCAGGGGCGGCCACGGGGGCGCCGACCAGGCGTGGCGGACCGAAGCGGTGCAAGCCCGTCGGTGACCAGTAGCGGACCGGCACGAGCAGGGAGGTGCCGCTGGCCGGAAGCGGAAGGCAGAGCGTGCCGCTGTGGGGGGCTGCGAGGTTGCTCTCCCGTACCCGGCACCGCAGCAGGTTGTCCACGGCGGCGGCCTGGGCCACGGTGCGCGGGTCGGGATCCTCCAGCAGGTCGGCGCCGGGCTCGGTCACTCGGGTGAGGTCCACGGTGCGCCTCTTCTGCTGGGGA
This sequence comes from Streptomyces sp. NPDC053069, assembly GCF_044546895.1. Taxonomy (NCBI): domain Bacteria; kingdom Bacillati; phylum Actinomycetota; class Actinomycetes; order Kitasatosporales; family Streptomycetaceae; genus Streptomyces; species Streptomyces sp. NPDC053069. The sequence continues at coordinate 238,700 of NZ_JBITZN010000012.1, forward strand.
ACCGACTCGGCGAGCGGCACATGAGAGGCCGGGATGCCGGGGTCTCCCGGTTCGTCGGGAGCACCGGAGCTGCCGTCGGGGGTGGGGGTGGCGTTCATGACGGCTCCTCGTGGGCTGACCGGGCGGTGCGGGGCTTGAGTTGGCGGTGTCGGCACTGAGAGCGGGGTGACCGAGGGGGCTGTGGATGTGTCAGGGAAGGCCGCTTTCGACCTGAACCTCTTTGGCTGCGGAGGGAGTCGGAGGGAGGAAGGGAACGGTTTCCGAGGCTGCGGCCGGCTCGGCGACGGAGGCGGTGCCGGTGCGGCTCTCAGCCTGCGCGGTGAGTGCGGGCCACCGCTGCCACCGCGTCCGTGAGGCGGTCCAGTACGGCTGCCGCCTGTTCGTCGCTGATCGTGAGCGGCGGAAGCAGCCGGACCACGGCCGAGTGACGGCCGCCCAGTTCGACGATCAGTCCTCGCTGGAGGCACTCCCGCTGGACGGCCGCGGCGAGTTCGGGCGCGGCCCGAGGCGGGGTGCGGGTGGGCTCCGGACCGGTGGGCAGGGGACGGTGGTCGTCGGGCTCGGCGCCGATGCCTTCCGGGTCGACCATTTCGACCCCGATCATCAGTCCACGCCCCCGCACCTCCCCCACGCACGCGAACGTGCCGGCGAGTTCTGCGAGTTGCGCCAGCATGCGGGAGCCGAGGGTGGCGGCTCGTTCGGCGAGGCCGTTCTCCCGGACATGGGTGAGCGTCGCGGTGCCCGCGGCCATGGCGAGTTGGTTGCCCCGGAAGGTTCCCGCGTGGGCGCCGGGCGGCCAGACGTCCAGATCGTCGCGGTAGACGATCACGGCCAGCGGGAGGCTGCCGCCGATGGCCTTGGACAGGACCATGACGTCGGGGCTGATGCCGCTGTGGTCGACGGCCCAGAAGGCGCCGGTCCTGCCGACGCCGGTCTGGATCTCGTCGGCGATCAGCGGGATGGACCGGTCGGCCGTGAGCTGCCGCATGCGGCGCAGCCAGTCGTCCGGCCCGGGAATCACCCCGCCTTCGCCCTGGACGGGTTCGAGGATCATCCCGGCCGGCAGGGGCACGCCTGACTTGGGGTCGTCGAGGAGGGACTCGGTCCAGCGGGCGGCGAGTTCGGCGCCGCGCGGTCCGCCGACACCGAAGGGGCAGCGGTAGTCCTGCGGATAGGGCAGACGGGCGACCTGGATGTCACGGGCCCCGCCGGAGGCGGCCAGGGCACCGGCGGTCATGCCGTGGTAGGCGCCGGTGAAGGCGAGGATGCCGGCGCGGCCGGTCGCGGCCCGGACCAGTTTGAGGGCGGCCTCCACGGCATCGGTACCGGCCGGTCCGCAGAACTGGACACGGGCACGGTCGGCGAGGCCGGACGGGAGGGTGCGGAACAGTTCGGTGATGAAGGCGTCCTTGACGGGGGTCGCCAGATCGAGGACGGAGAGCGGGGCGCCGGAGTCGAGGACCCTGCGGATGGCTTCCAGCACGACCGGATGGTTGTGGCCGAGGGCGAGCGTGCCGGCGCCGGAGAGGCAGTCCAGATAGCGGCGGCCGTCGGCGCCCTCGATGGTGAGCCCGCGCGCCCGGACCGGCACGATGGGCAGGGCCCGGGCGTAGGTGCGGGCCGAGGACTCGCGCGCCGACTGGCGTCTGAGGATCCCCTCGTGCACGGCACGCGCTTCCCCGTGCAAGCCTCCAGCCATCGACTCCGTTACGGCCACGGCGCGCTGTCCTCCCCGCTGTTCACAGGCGTGTTGATCCGCGGGGACCGGGTGCAGGCAGCTGGCCCCCCACCGCTACAACCCCGGACCGTTCGACGGGTTACGGGTTCTCTCAAGATCGTCCATGGGGCGTTGCGGGCGAGTGGACGTCAAATCGGTAGATCTCCGGATGATTGGCCAGGTCAGACGGCTTGTAGCCGAACCGTTGCCGTTCCGTCGGAACTCCCCCACAGCGAGCGCATAGTGTGTGATGCCGTTCCCAGACGGTCGTGAGACCGGCGTGAACTCCCCACGAGTTCGCGGCGGGTGTCGCGTCCGCAGCGCCATATACCTTCATCACAGGGGGAGTCACAAGCATGCGATCCATACGGCCGTCGTTCACCGTTCGGCGAGGGAGGGGCCCCCGCCGTACCTCCCCCGCAGTGGCGGCGGTCGCCCTCGCCTCGGCGCTGGCCCTGACCGCCACCGCCTGCAACGGCGACGACGACAACGCCGGCGGCAGTCCGACCCCCTCCGTGACCGCGGCCGGCACCGGCGACGGAAAGATCAGGATCCCGGACGACCTCAGGAAGAGGCTCAAGGAGCACGGGATCGACATCGACAAGTGGAAGAACGGCGACTGGAAGAACTGGAACAAGCAGGACTGGCTGCGCGAGGCCAACGATTTCATCAACCCGATCATCAAGGGCCTGTGGGACCCGGACCGGATGCGCCACGCCAACGACCCCAACAAGGGGGTCGACGACAACGACATCTCCGGTGACCAGGGCGTGACGGACCCGACCCCGCAGCCCGTGAAGGCCAAGGCGGTGGCGCCGCCGTACCACACCAACGCGGCCACCTCCGGCAAGGTGTTCTTCGACTCCCCCGAGGGTCACATGGTGTGCTCGGGAACGGTCGTGGAGGACCCCGCACACCCGGGCAAGTCGAATCTCGTCTGGACGGCGGGTCACTGTGTGCACGCCGGCAAGAGCGGCGGCTGGTACCGCAACATGGCCTTCGTGCCGTCGTACAACAACTCCGGCAAGTCGGCCGCTCAGCTGCAGCACGCCAGCAGGTCGGAGGTCGCCCCGTACGGCGTCTGGTGGGCCGACGCGGCGAAGACCTCGCAGCAGTGGATCGACCAGGGCGGCGCGACCGGCGGCAACGGTGCCTCCTACGACTACGCGGTGATCCACGTGACGCCGGAGCAGGGCAACAGCGGCAGGTCGCTGGAGGAGACGGTCGGCGGGGCTCTGCCGGTCAACTTCAACGCTCCGGCGGTGCCGAAGGTGAAGAGCATCACCGCGTCGGGCTACCCGGAGGCGGCTCCGTTCGACGGTCAGCTGCTCTACCAGTGCACGGACAAGCCGGGCCGGCTGTCCCTCGCCCAGGCGGACCCGACGATGTACCGGATCGGCTGCACGATGACCGCGGGCTCCTCCGGAGGCGGCTGGGTGGAGACCGGCTCCGACGGCAAGCCGGCGCTGGTGTCCAACACCTCGATCGGCCCGGTGACTTCGGGCTGGCTGGCCGGGCCGCGGCTGGGGCCCGTGGCCAAGGGTGTGTATGAGTCGGTGAGCAAGAAGTTCGCCGGGCAGTAAGGACCCGCGCCCCTTCCGGCACGCACGAAGGCCCGCCCCCTCGAAAGGGGGCGGGCCTTCCGCATGAGCGTGGTCAGGCCGCCGAGACCGCAGCGTACGGCGCCAGGTCCGCCGCCAGCTCCTCGTGGACCCGGACCTTGAGCAGGGTGCCCTCCGCGGTGTGCTCCTCGGAGATCACCTCGCCCTCGGTGTGGGCGCGGGCGACGAGCTTGCCGTGCGTGTAGGGCACGAGCGCCTCGATCTCGACCGACGGGCGGGGCAGGTCGTTGTCGATCAGGGCGAGCAGCTCGTCGAGGCCCTGGCCGGTGCGGGCCGAGACGGCGATCGAGCGCTTCTCGACCCGGAGCAGCCGCTGCAGGACCAGCGGGTCGGCCGCGTCCGCCTTGTTGATCACGACGATCTCGGGCACGTCGGTGGCGCCGACGTCCCGGATGACCTCGCGCACGGCGGCGAGCTGCTCCTCCGGGGCCGGGTGCGAGCCGTCCACCACGTGCAGGATCAGGTCGGAGTCACCGACCTCCTCCATGGTGGAGCGGAACGCCTCGACCAGGTGGTGCGGCAGGTGCCGGACGAAGCCGACGGTGTCCGCCAGCGTGTACAGCCGGCCGCTCGGGGTCTCGGCCCGGCGGACGGTCGGGTCCAGGGTCGCGAACAGGGCGTTCTCGACCAGGACGCCGGCGCCCGTGAGGCGGTTGAGCAGGGAGGACTTGCCGGCGTTGGTGTAGCCCGCGATGGCGACCGACGGCACCTTGTTGCGCCGGCGCTCCTGGCGCTTGATCTCACGGCCGGTCTTCATCTCCGCGATCTCCCGGCGCATCTTCGCCATCTTCTCGCGGATCCGTCGCCGGTCCGTCTCGATCTTGGTCTCACCGGGACCACGCGTGGCCAGGCCGCCGCGACCGCCACCCATCTGCCGGGACAGCGACTGACCCCAGCCTCGCAGCCTCGGCAGCATGTACTGCATCTGCGCGAGCGCGACCTGCGCCTTGCCCTCTCGGGACTTGGCGTGCTGGGCGAAGATGTCCAGGATCAGGGCCGTACGGTCGATGACCTTGACCTTGACGACGTCCTCCAGCTGGATCAGCTGGCCCGGGCTCAGCTCACCGTCGCAGATGACAGTGTCCGCGCCCGTTTCGAGGACGATGTCCCGCAGCTCCTGAGCCTTGCCGGAGCCGATGTACGTGGCCGCGTCGGGCTTGTCACGGCGCTGGATGACGCCGTCGAGCACGAGCGCGCCCGCGGTCTCCGCGAGGGCCGCCAGCTCCGCGAGGGAGTTGTCGGCGTCCTGCGCGGTGCCCGTGGTCCACACCCCGACGAGCACGACCCGCTCCAGGCGGAGCTGTCGGTACTCGACCTCGGTGACGTCCTCCAGCTCGGTGGACAGGCCCGCCACACGGCGCAGCGCCGCGCGCTCCGAGCGGTCGAACTGTTCTCCGTCCCGCTCGCCGTCGATCTCGTAGCTCCAGGCGACGTCCTCTTCCATCAGGGCATCGGCCCGAAGCCCCTCGGGATAGGCGTGCGCGAGGCGCTTGGTCTCCTGGGAAGGGGAAGAAGAGGAGGTCATTGGATCCTTACGTCGATGGGATGCCGTTACGGCGTCGGTACACGGTCCTGCCGGGCCGCTGATGGGTCAACGCTCGAGTACCCCGGGAGATTCCCGTGTCCCGTCTCGCGCCGACCCGAAGATGGTCGCACGCGGCGGCACGTCCCGTCACCGTGTTATCGCCCGGCCATCGGCTTGGCCGGCCTCTGCGTCCCGACCGGCCCCGACGGCTTCCGGTGCGACTGCGGCGCCCTGGCCTGCCCCGATGCCTTCCCGTGCGCCTTCGGCGCCTTGCCCGCGCCCGACGCCTTCCGGTCCGGCTTGCCCGACTTGGCGGGGTCCGAGGCCTTCCAGTCCGCGTGGCCGGGCATCGGCGGTGTCTTCTCGCCGTACAGCCAGGCCTGGAAGAAACCGCCCAGGTCACGGCCGGAGACCGTCGACGCGAGCCGGACGAAGTCGGCGCTGGTGGCCGTGGAGTCCCGGTGCGTGCGGGCCCATTCCCGCTCCAGTCGCTCGAAGGCCGGCCGGCCGATCTCCTGCCGCAGGGCGTAGAGGACGAGCGCTGCGCCGTCGTAGATGTTGGGCCGGAAGATGCCGATCTTCTGGCCGGGGGAGGGCGGCTTGGGCAGGCCGGGCGGCCCGCCGGCCTCGCGCCAGCTGTCGGAGGCGGCGTACGCGGCCTTCATGCGGTTCGCCAGCGACCGGTGGGCGGTCTCCTCGGCGTACAACGCCTCGTACCAGGTGGCGTGCCCCTCGTTCAGCCAGACGTCGGACCAGGTGCGCGGACTGACGCTGTCCCCGAACCACTGGTGGGACAGCTCGTGCACCATGATCGACTCCTTGTACCACCGGGGCAGGGAGGACTCGGTGAAGAGGTTCTTCTCGAAGAGCGACAGGGTCTGTGTCTCCAGTTCGAAGCCGGTGGACGCCTGCGCCAGGAGCACGCCGTAGGTCTCGAACGGGTACGGGCCGACCTTGCTCTCCATCCAGGCGATCTGGCCGGGCGTCCTGGCGAGCCACGGTTCGAGGGCCTTGGCGTCGGCGCTGGGCACGACGTCACGGACCGGCAGCCCGTGCGGTCCCTCGCGGTGCAGTACGGCGGACCGGCCGATGGACACCTGGGCGAGTTCGGTGGCCATGGGATGACGGGTGCGGTAGATCCAGGTGGTGGTGCGCCCGGCCCGGTGCCCCCCGGCGGGCAGACCGTTGGCGACGGCGGTGTAGCCGTTCGGGGCGGTGATGCGGAAGGTGAACATCGCCTTGTCGGACGGGTGGTCGTTGCACGGGAAGACCAGGTGGGCGGCGTCGGCCTGGTTGGCCATGGCGAGGCCGTCGGAGGTACGCACCCACCCTCCGTCCTGCTCCTTGACCGCGGCCGGATCGCTGGTGTGCTTCACCGTGATCCGGGTCCAGCTGCCCTCCGCGAGCGGGTGGTCCGGGGTGACGACCAGGTCCTCGCCCGCGCTCGTGAAACTCGCCGGATGCCCGTCGACCTCGACGGACCGCACGGTGCCGTGCGCGAAGTCCAGGTTGATCCGGTCCAGGTCGGCGGTGGTCCAGGCGTCGATGGTGGTGACGGCCTGGAGCGGCTTGTCGTTGGTGCCGGGATAGGTGAACGACAGGTCGTACGACGTCACGTCGTAGCCCGGGTTGCCCAGGTACGGGTAGAGCCGGTCGCCGACGCCGAGGGGCTTGGCCGGGGCCCCGGCGGCGAGGAGACAGACGGAAACGGCGGAGGCGAGCAGGGCCGCCTTGCGGTACCGCGAGACACGCGGCTGGGTCCGGGACTGCGAGCGGGCACGGCGGCTGAAGCGGGCGGTGAGCGGCATGCACCACCGCTACCAGGGCGCTTGGGCGCTACGACGGCGACGCGCGCCCGACCCACCCGAACGGGTCCCGACCGGCGGCCTTCTGCGCACAGCACGGCGGCGCTCCGACGCGCGGTGAGCCCAGCGTCTCCGGGTGGGTCCTCAGGGTGCCGGGGCCTGGTGCTGGGCGCGGGTCACGTCGTAGACGCCAGGGACGTCCCGCATGGCGCGCATCAGGGACGGCAGGTGGGCCGCGTCGGGGAGCTGGAGGGTGTAGGTGTGCCGTACCCGCTGCTGGCTGGGCGGTTCGACGGTGGCGGAGACGATGTCGACGCCCGCCGAAGCGATCGCCTCGGTGAGGTCGGCGAGCAGATGGGGGCGGCCGAACGATTCAGCGACCAGCGTGACCCGGCACTCGGTGGTGTCTCCCCAGCGCACGCCGATCTCCGTGCGCCCCCGGCCCTTCATGTCCGTGACCGCCGCGCACTCCGTCCGGTGCACGGTCACCACTCCCCCGCGTACCGCGAAGCCGGTGATCTCGTCCGGCGGCACGGGCGTACAGCACCCGGCGAGCCGCACGGCGGCCCCCGGGCGGTCCGCGAGCACGTCGGCGCGCCGGGGGCGGGACGGAGCTCCCGTGACGGGGCCGGCGGCGGGGCGGTGCGGGGCGGCGCCGGCGGGGGCAGGGCGCGGCGGGGCGGTGACGCCGGCGGGGGCCGCCGTATGCGCGGGGCGGGGTGCGGCGGTGTCCTCGGCGGGTTCGGCGCGTTCGCCGGTCGTCCCGTCCTCTCCGGTGCCGCCCCCGGGATGCGTGGCCAGCCAGCGCTGGATGGCGATGCGGGCGGCCGGGGTGTGGGCGTGCTCCAGCCATTCGCGGGAGGGCTCGGAGGCCGGGTCCTGGCCCATGAGGAGCTGGACCGTGTCGCCGTCCCGCAGAACCGTGCTGAGGGTGGCCAGGCGACCGTTGACTCGGGCGCCGATGCAGGCGTGCGCGTCCTCGCCGTACTGGGCGTAGGCGGCATCCACGCAGGTGGCGCCCTCGGGCAGGCCGAGCGTGCCGCCGTCGGGGCGGAAGACGGTGATCTCGCGGTCCTGGGCGAGGTCCTCGCGCAGGGTGGACCAGAAGGTGTCGGGGTCGGGCGCGGCCCGCTGCCATTCGAGCAGCCGGGAGAGCCAGCCGGGGCGGGTGGGGTCGACGCGCTCGCCGTCGGCGGGGCCCTCGGATGCGGAGGCGTCGGCTGTGGGGGCGTCGGCTGCCGGGGCGTAGGGGTTGCCGAGGGCGACGACGCCGGCCTCGGCGACCTTGTGCATCTGGTGGGTGCGGATGAGGACTTCGACGACCTGGCCGTCCTGACGGGCGACGGCGGTGTGCAGCGACTGGTACAGGTTGAACTTCGGTACGGCGATGAAGTCCTTGAACTCCGAGACGACCGGCGTCATACAGGTGTGCAGTTCGCCGAGCACGCCGTAGCAGTCCGCGTCCTCTCCCACCAGCACCAGCAGACGGCCGAAGTCGCTGCCGCGCAGCTGTCCGCGCTTGCGGGCCACGCGGTGCACGGAGACGAAGTGCCGGGGGCGGATGAGGACTTCGGCCTGGAGGCCGGCCTCACGCAGCACGCCTCGCATCTCGTCGGCGACCTCGGCGAGCGGGTCGTCCGGGCGGGCGGCGTTCTCGGCGATCAGTTCCCGTGTGTGCTCGTACTCCTCGGGGTGCAGGATGGCGAAGACCAGGTCCTCCATCTCCGTCTTCAGGGCCTGCACGCCGAGGCGTTCGGCGAGCGGGATGAGGACGTCGCGGGTGACCTTGGCGATCCGCGCCTGCTTCTCGGGGCGCATCACGCCGAGGGTGCGCATGTTGTGCAGACGGTCGGCGAGTTTGATCGACATCACGCGCACGTCGCTGCCGGTGGCGACGAGCATCTTGCGGAAGGTCTCGGGCTCGGCGGCGGCCCCGTAGTCGACCTTCTCCAGTTTCGTGACGCCGTCGACGAGATAACGGACCTCCTCGCCGAACTGTTCCCGCACCTGGTCCAGCGTCACATCGGTGTCCTCGACGGTGTCGTGGAGCAGAGAGGCCGTCAAGGTCGTGGTCTCGGCGCCGAGTTCCGCAAGGATCAGGGTCACGGCGAGCGGGTGGGTGATGTACGGTTCACCGCTCTTGCGCATCTGGCCGCGGTGCGAGGACTCCGCGAGGACGTAGGCGCGGCGCAGCGGGTCGAGGTCCGCGTCGGGGTGATGGGCGCGGTGCGCCTCCACCACGTGGCCGATCGCGTCGGGCAGCTTGCCGCGGACGGCGGGGCCGAGCAGGGCGGCCCGGCCCAGTCTGCGCAGATCGAGCCGTGGCCGGGACTTCCTGCGGTCCGCCCGGGGCACCACGGGCGCGGTGGCCGCCGCGGATGCTGTGGGCGCTACCGGGCCAGGGGTCGCAGGGTTCGTGGCCTCCGCACTCATGGGCACCTCCGGCTCGTGGACCGGCGGACGGGGCCCCAGGGCGTACGCGGCTCAGGGATGGCGACGTTCCCCCGTCCGTGCCGGTGCTTGATGCTACCGAGCCCACCACGTGCGACCGACCGCCTCTCGGCGAGCGTGAAACGGATCACCCATTCGAGCGACGGAAAGGAGGTTTAGTAATTGCGCCAACCGCCCTTGGGCCGCCAGCGGTTGGGAACGTCCTCGCTCGCGGGAAACCGCTGATCCGGGAGCCGGAGGGCGTCCTGCTCGTCAATTCCGCCGGGTCAGCGAAGCGCGTTTTCCAGCCATTCGCCGTCGATCTCGCCCTCCGCGACGATCACGGCGGGTCCGGTCATCTCGACCTGGCCGTCGGGCCGCTCGGTGATGACCAGGCGGCCGCCGGGCAGATCGACGGTGTACGTGGCCGGGGTGCCGGTGACGGCCGGGTCGGCTCCGTCGCGCCGGGCGGCGGCCACGGCGACGGCGCACGCGCCCGTGCCGCACGAGCGGGTCTCGCCGGAACCGCGCTCGTGCACCCGCATGGCGACGTGGCGGGGGCCACGATCGACGACGAACTCGACGTTCACCCCGTCCGGGTAGGCGCCCGCGGGGCCGACCGGCGGCGCGTCGTACAGGGTGCCGGCGTGTGCGAGGTCCTCGACGAAGGCGACCGCGTGCGGATTGCCCATGTTCACGTTGCGCGCGGGCCAGCTGCGTTCGCCGACGCTCACGGTGACGTCACCCTCCGGCAGGCGGGCGCTGCCCATGCCGACGGTGATGTCACCGTCCTTGGCGATGTGGACGGTCTTGACGCCCGCGCGCGTGGCGATCGCGAGGTCACCCTCGCCCACATGTCCTGCGTGCTGGAGGTAGCGCGCGAATACACGGACTCCATTGCCGCACATCTCGGCGACCGAACCGTCGCCGTTGCGGTAGTCCATGAACCACTCGGCCTCGGCCGCCATCGACGTGGCCTCCGGGTGCGCGGCCGAGCGCACCACGTGCAGCACACCGTCGCCGCCGATTCCGGCCCGGCGGTCGCACAGGGCGGCGACGGCGGCCGGGCTCAGGTCGAGGGCGTTCTCCGGGTCCGGGACGATCACGAAGTCGTTCTCGGTGCCGTGACCCTTGAGGAAGGCGATCCGCGTGCTCATTCCTCGATCCTACGGGAGCGCTCCGCTCGGGTCGGCCGACGGAGGCAGGGGGCGGTGCCGGGTCGGCCGACGGAGACGAGGGGTGGTGCGGGACTGCGCACGACTGCGGGCCGCCGGGGGTTGCTCGCGCAGTTCCCCCACGCCCCTACGGGGCGTGTCGGCTCGCGGTGTGTTCAGCGCAACCGTGCCACGCGCCACATGGCGAGGATCACGACTACGGCCACCAGCAGGACATATCCGAGTACGACCCGCCAGTCGGGGCGGCGGCCCGAGCCGCGTGCCGGCAGCCCCGGCCAGGTGTAGCCCACGCGGCGGGCGGCCATCATGCCCCAGCCGGCGGCGCAGGAGCAGATCAGCAGGCCGAGCATGGCGATGACGGCGCCGCTGTCGCCGAAGTCGAAGGCGAGCGGGAAGGCGAACATCAGGGAGCCGACCGCGGACAGACCCACGATGGGGGCGAGCTGCCAGAGGCGCAGCCGGCGCTGCGGGCGCAGCTCGACCTCGACCTCCGGACCGCCCGGGTACATCTCCTCGGGCTCCGGCCCGTCGTCGGTCACCCCGTCCGGCGTCTCGTCGGGGCCGTCGTCCGTCAGCCGGGCTTCGGCAAGGGCGTCCTCGGCGAGCCGGCCCTCGGCCGGGCCCGGTTCGTCACCCTTGGTGGTGACGTGCTCGGTACTTTGTGCGGTGTCGCGAGGGCCGGCCTCCATCGCCACGCGCCCTCCCAACTAGGCTCCACTTGGTCGATCGAAGCTCGATGATGGCACGGCCTCGAAGGCCGCGATGACCGGCGACGCATCCCGATGCCATGACGTGATCAGGCTGTAACCGGTCGTTCGACCAACGCCAGGGCCTGCTGCGGAAGTTCCCCGCGATCCGCCACGGCCCCACTCAACCAGTGCACCCGCGGATCGCGCCTGAACCACGAATCCTGACGGCGCGCGAAGCGCTTGGTCGCACGGACGGTCTCGGCCCGCGCTTCCGCTTCGGTGCACTCCCCCGCGAGCGCCGCGAGCACCTGCTGGTAACCCAGCGCGCGCGACGCCGTGCGCCCCTCGCGCAGCCCCTGCGCCTCCAGTGCACGCACCTCGTCCACGAGGCCCGCCTCCCACATCCGGTCGACGCGGCGCGCAATGCGCTCGTCCAGTTCCGGACGAGTCACGTCGACCCCGATCTGGACGGTGTCGTAGACGGAGTCATGACCCGGCAGGTTCGCGGTGAAGGGCCGGCCGGTGATCTCGATCACCTCCAGCGCCCGGACGATACGACGGCCGTTGCTCGGCAGGATCGCGCGCGCGGCCTCCGGATCGGCGGCGGCCAGGCGGGCGTGCAGCGCGCCCGAGCCGCGCAGGGCCAGCTCCTCCTCCAGGCGCGCCCTGACTTCGGGGTCGGTGCCGGGGAACTCCAGATTGTCCACGGCCCCACGGACGTACAGGCCGGAGCCGCCGACCAGGATCGGCCAGCGGCCGTCGGCGAGCAGTGCGTCGATCCGGGCGCGGGCCAGCTTCTGGTACTCGGCGACGGAGGCGGTGACCGTCACGTCCCAGATGTCCAGCAGGTGGTGCGGGATGCCGCCGCGCTCCTGCGGCGTCAGCTTGGCGGTGCCGATGTCCATCCCTCGGTACAGCTGCATGGAGTCGGCGTTGACGACCTCCCCACCGAGCTGTTGTGCCAGGAAGACGCCGAGATCGGACTTTCCGGCCGCGGTGGGTCCGACGACGGCGATGACGCGGGGGCTGGGGGGTGCACTGCTCACCGCACCAGTCTCGCAAACCTCCTGGCGGTGCCTCGAACGAGTTACGTGACGGGTGGGGTCGCTGGTCGTTGCCCGTGGCGAGATACCGCCCTCGGTCCGCCGGAGGCGGTGACCCGGGCGGCGCAACCGTACGCACCGGGTAACGCGGGAATTCGCCCGCACGAGTACCGTATGGAGTGGATATGGGCGTTTTTGCACGACTCCTCGGCAGGTCGAAGGCGACTCCGGAGGCGTCGGTCGCCGAGGCGGAGGCCGGCGCGGAGTCGGCAGGGGCCGAGGCGACGGAAGCGGAGTCGGCGGAGGCGAAGGCGGCCGGTTCGGCAGAGGCGAAGGGTTCGTCCGGGGACGGGAGCGAGGACGTGGCGGCCGGATCGGACGCCGGTGCGGACGACACGTCCGACGGCTCGGGCATCCCCAAGCAGCAGTCCGCCGAGGAAGCCGCCGACAACGAGGCCGGCGAGAACGCCCGCAGGTAACCGCCCGTGAGGGAAGGTGGACCATGGGTCTGATGGACAACATGAAGGCCAAGCTCGGCCCGGCCAGGGACAAGGTGTCGGACCTCGCCCGGCAGCACGGGGACAAGGTTCAGCACGGCATCGACAAGGCCGCCAAGGTCGTGGACGAGCGGACCAAGCACAAGTACAGCGACAGGATCCAGGCGGGCACCGGCAAGGCCAAGGAGGCGATGGACCGCCTCGCGCACAAGGAGGGTCCTGGCCCGCAGACGGTCACCGGCGATCCGACCACCCCCACCCGGCCGGAGGGCCCGCCACCGGCTTCCTGAGTCTCCTGAAGGGCATGTGGGATCGGCGGACGGTCGTGGAGCACAACACCGCTCCCGGCCGTCCGCCGTTTCGCGCATGCGGCGAGGTCCCCCGCCATGTGCCGCCGCCGCGGAACCGGTGGCCACCAGGCCGGTCGGATGCCTACGACCAGCCCGCCAAGTCAGCTACCAGCGCTAGGACCAGGTCGCCACCACATAGCCCACGCCGTAGGGCGCGTCCTCGTACAGCAGGGCGCCGGTGAGGTCGGCGGCCTCGGCGGCGCCGGCCAGGATCTGCCAGGGGGCCCGGCCGGCGGCCTTCAGTTCGTGCGCCAGCTCGGCATCCAGCGCCTGGACCGCCGCCACGTCCGCCGCACCCAGCGCCCGCGCGACCTCCGCGTCGAAGGGTGCCGCCCGCTCGTCCAGGTAACCCGGCGCCTTGAGCGTGCGGCACGCGCTGGCGTCTCCCATCACCAGCAGCGCCACCCGCCCGGCCCGGGCGCCGATCTCCCTACCGGCTTCGACACACCGCTCAGGCGCGAGCGTTTCCCCCACACCGAGTCCCTCGATCGGGGCATCCGCCCACCCGGTCCGCTGCAGCAGCCACGCGGCGACGGCCAGTGACGGCGGCAGCTCGCGCTCGCCGACGGTGTCCGTCACGGGCCCGAGGCGTACGTCCAGGTCCACCCCGAATCCGCGGAAGGATCCGCGGGTGCCCTGCGGATACGATCCGCGCCCGCTCTGCTCGGCGGTCCCGACCACCACCAGGAGGTCCGGCCGGGCGGCCGCGAGCACACCGAGCGCGTCGGCGCAGGCCGAACGCGCGGCGTCCATCTCGGGTGCGGCACCCGCGGCGACCTCGGGCACGAGCAGCGGAGGGCAGGGACAGACTGCGGCGGCGACAAGCATGATCGGCAGGGTACGCGGTCACGTACCCCGACACCTTGACAGCCCGACGGCCCGACGGCCGGCGGTCAGTAGGTGATCGGGCCCGAGTCCCACTCCAGCTCGGTGAACAGGAAGTGGTAGGTGAACACACCGCCGGACGAGCCGTCCCCGGCCAGCATCCAGCCGTCACCGGTGCGATACCGGCGCATCCGCACCGGATACCGCGGATGCCTGGGCTGATACAGGCGTACCAGCTCCCCGAACCGCGCCTCGGCCTCCTCGCGCGTGCCGTCGATGGTGGCCATCAGCTCGTACTGCCTGCGGTACGGCCCCTCGCCAGGCGGTTTGTCCAGCAGCAGCGCCCATCGAGGCATCAGCTCGTCCCCGTCCCCCGTGTGCAAATTGTCGACAAGTATCCAGGCCGGCCGGGCCGGTCAGTCGCAGCCGCAGCCGGAGCCCGTGGCGACCGGCAGCGGCTCCGGTACGCCGATCTTCGGCAGGCCCAGCATGACCCCCGCCGGCTTGGCGGCCTCGGCGGCGTTGCGCTTCTCCCAGGCGTCTCCCGCGCGCGTACGGCGCACGTCGAGGACGGCGCCCTCGGCGAGGAGGTGGTGGGGGGCGGCGTACGTCACCTCGACGGTGACCACGTCACCGGGGCGGACCTCCTGCTCCGGCTTGGTGAAGTGGACGAGCCGGTTGTCGGGAGCACGGCCGGACAGCCGGTGCGTGGCGCCGTCCTTGCGGCCCTCGCCCTCGGCGACCATCAGCTCCAGTGTGCGGCCGACCTGCTTCTTGTTCTCCTCCCAGGAGATCTCCTCCTGGAGGGCGACCAGCCGCTCGTACCGCGCCTGGACGACCTCCTTGGGGATCTGGTTCTCCATGGTCGCGGCAGGGGTGCCGGGCCGCTTGGAGTACTGGAAGGTGAAGGCCTGCGCGAACCTCGCCTCGCGGACCACGTGCAGCGTCTGCTCGAAGTCCTCCTCGGTCTCGCCGGGGAAGCCCACGATGATGTCGGTGGTGATCGCGGCGTGCGGGATTGCGGCGCGCACCTTCTCGATGATCCCGAGATAACGCTCCTGCCGGTACGAGCGGCGCATCGCCTTCAGGACCGTGTCCGAACCGGACTGCAGCGGCATGTGCAGCTGCGGCATGACGTTCGGCGTCTCGGCCATCGCGGCGATGACGTCGTCGGTGAAGTCGCGGGGATGCGGGGACGTGAACCGCACCCGCTCCAGCCCCTCGATGCTCCCGCAGGCCCGCAGCAGCTTGCTGAAGGCCTCGCGGTCGCCGATGTCGGAGCCGTAGGCGTTGACGTTCTGGCCGAGCAGCGTGATCTCGGAGACACCCTCGGCGACCAGCGCCTCGACCTCGGCGAGGATGTCGCCGGGGCGGCGGTCCTTCTCCTTGCCGCGCAGGGCCGGGACGATACAGAAGGTGCAGGTGTTGTTGCAGCCGACGGAGATCGACACCCAGGCCGCGTACGCGCTCTCGCGCCGGGTCGGCAGGGTGGACGGGAAGGCCTCCAGCGACTCGGCGATCTCGACCTGCGCCTCCTCCTGTACGCGGGCGCGCTCCAGCAGGACGGGCAGCTTGCCGATGTTGTGCGTGCCGAAGACGACGTCCACCCAGGGCGCCTTCTTCACGATGGTGTCGCGGTCCTTCTGCGCGAGGCAGCCGCCGACCGCGATCTGCATGCCGGGCCGCGAGGCCTTCTTCGGCGCGAGCCGGCCGAGATTGCCGTACAGCCGGTTGTCGGCGTTCTCACGGACGGCGCATGTGTTGAACACGACCACATCCGCGTCCCCGTCCGAGCCCTCGGCGGCCCGCACGTACCCGGCCTCTTCGAGCAGCCCGGCCAACCGCTCGGAGTCGTGGACGTTCATCTGGCACCCGTAGGTTCGGATTTCATAACTCTTAGATCCTTGAACGTCCACTGTCAGGCTCCGGTCGGTGCTGCTCGTCATGGGTCAAGGGTAGGCGCTGCCCGGAGATCCCTGCCCCGTGCTCCCCGGGGGCCCATGGTGACCGCGTCGACGATCCGCTTGAGGAAGTCGTGCACCACGATCCACTGGTAGTGCCACCGCACGAGCCGCCGGGCACGGTCGAAGACCTCCTCGTCGACCCCTGGCAGTGGCTTGAGTAGGCTTGATCGCGAACCATCGGGCAGCGCGCGACGCCCAGCCCCGGTGGGTGCTGGGGGGAACAGGCGAGGTCACCCTCACCCTCCAGAAGCTGCACTTCGCGATCACCGCGTTTCCCGCACACCCGCGCCTGCTCAGCCGTGGCTGGCTGCCGCCGGACTTCGAGCAACGCTGTGCCCGAGCAGGCCGCCCATGTCGTCCAGCCGCACAGCTCGCCCTGCGGGGAGGCAGCTCATGAGGGAGCAGCTCACAAGGAGCGGACCTTGACGGCGATCACCGCCCGGTGCGAGCTGTTTCCTGAGGACCGGTGCCCCGAGCCCGGCGCTCGGCGTACGGCCTACACCACCTCGTAGTTGGCCATCATCGCCATGTCCTCGTGCTCCAGGTTGTGGCAGTGCAGCATGTACCGGCCGCGGTAGCCGCGGAAGCGGACCAGCACGTCCACGACCTCGTACGGCCGTACGTCCACCGTGTCCTTCCAGCCGGCATCGGTGGGCCCGGGCGCCCGGCCGCCCCGTGCAAGGACCTGGAAGTGGGCCAGGTGCAGATGCACGGGGTGGTGGAAGTCGCTGGTGAACCGCCAGCGTTCGACGGTGCCGAGGCGCGGGCGGGCCAGGATCTCAGAAGTGCTGAAGGGGCGGCCGTTGATGGTCCACGCGTCGTCGGAGCGGCGGAA
Organism: Streptomyces sp. NPDC053069; assembly: GCF_044546895.1. Taxonomy (NCBI): domain Bacteria; kingdom Bacillati; phylum Actinomycetota; class Actinomycetes; order Kitasatosporales; family Streptomycetaceae; genus Streptomyces; species Streptomyces sp. NPDC053069. The sequence continues at coordinate 255,177 of NZ_JBITZN010000012.1, forward strand.
GTCGAAGTGCCGGACGGCGACGGCCGACGCCGGGTGCAGGGCCGCGTACCGGGACAGGCGCGCGGGGACGTGGCTCGCGTCCTTCTCCTTGCGGGCGACGCGGAAGCGCATGATCTGGCGCATGCGGCCGTCCGCCAGGGCGTTGACCAGGGTGACGTGGCTGCCCACCGGGCAGTCGGTGAAGTCCACGACCGTGTCGAAGCGTTCGCCGGGCGCCATGGCGATGCCGTTGAGCCGCTGGGGGGCGGCCAGCAGGCCGCCGTCGCCGCCGATGTGCGTGAAGGGCAGCGTGCCGCCGTCCTCCCGGCGCAGGAGCAGGTGGTAGCGACGGGCGTTGGAGGCGTTCAGCAGACGCAGGCGGTGCCGGGTCGCGGAGATCTCCGCCTCGGGCCAGGGCGCGCCGTTGACCAGCTGTACGTCGCCGAGGACGCCGTCCATGTACGCGTCCTGGACGCCGGGCGCGCCGGTACAGGTGAGCGAGTGGCCGGGGTAGCGGAAGGAGCCGTCCTCCTCGAAGGAGCGGTCGCAGATCATGAGCGGGATGTCCCGCTCGCCGCCGGGCAGCGGCAGGGCGTCCTCCTCCTGGTCATGGACGAGGAACATGCCGGCCAGACCGCGCCAGACCTGCGGTGCGCTGAAGTCCATCCGGTGGTCGTGGTACCAGAGCGTCGCGGCCCGCTGGTCCATCGGGTACGTGTACGTCTTGTAGCCCTCCGAGACCGTCCAGTCGGACGCGGGGGCGTGCATGCCTCCCGTTCCGTGGCCCTCGGTTTTGAACTCGGCGCCGCACCGGGCGGGTACGACCACATCGGTCGGATAGCCGTCGGAGTGCGGCGGGGTGACGCCCCCGTGCAGGTGCAGGGAGGTCGGCACGGACAGCTTGTTGAGGACCCGCACCTCCATCCGGCGCCCCGAGCGGGCGGTGAAGGTGGGGCCGGGGAAGACGCCGTCGTAGCCCCAGACGGTCGTCCTCAGACCGGGGATGATCTCCACGGCCGACGCGCGCTGCGTGATGTCGTAGTACTCCGCGCCGCTCTCGGTGCGGGACGGACGGGCGCGCGGCGGCACGGGCAGCGGCACCGCGAACTGCCGGGGCAGCCGGATCCTGCTGGTCAGGACGGCTCCTGTGCGCTCGCCCGACCACTTCTCGTACGCCGCTGCTCCGGCCGGTACGGCCAGGCCGGCCATGGCACCGGCGCTCAGGCCCAGGATTCTCCGACGGGACGTCATCCGGCCTCCCGGCCCTGGTACGTACACGCCCAGCAGGCCAGCGCCACGCCGGTGCCGAACACGCCGAGCGCCAGCGGGACATGGCCGCCCAGCAGCCGGGCCGCGCCCAGCCACATCTGCGCCCCGACCAGCACGACCAGGCCGGCCGCGAGCGCGAAGGGCCAGGCCGGTCCCCGCGTCGCGCGCCACACCAGCAGAGCGGCCACGGCCTCGACGAGCGCGATGACGGCGACCAGCTGGGCGTTGGCCGCGTGCAGGTCGAGGAAGCGCACATCACCGGTGATGAACAAGCCGGCCAGGGCCGCCTGGAACAGGGTGTCGAAGAGAAACAGCAGCGAGGTGACCCGCAGCAGGGTGAGTGGCCAGGTGCGGGACCGCTCCGCGGCTCTGCCGGATTGCGGCTCCTCCTCCGTCGGGCGCGGACGGGGAACTGCAGCCTCTGTGGACGTGTCAGTCACGCGCCACCTCGCCGCCCCCGACGCGGGCCTGGGCCTCGAACGCCCGGAACCCGGCCTCGATGCCCATGAAGATGTCGTTCATGACGAGGTAGCCCTGCGCGATCAGCGGCGAGTCGCGCAGCTCCTCGATGAGGAAGTAGTACGCCTTGAGGTCTTCCGTCTCCAGCACGGCGAAGTCGGAGAAGGCGGTGGTGAACGCCTCCGCGTCGAAGAAGCGGGCCGAGACGCGGTCGGCGTACCTGGCGAACACCGGTTGGATGTGGGCCGCCGCCATCGCGTTCCGCTCATCGCGGGAGAGCGCCAGCCAGGCCGGGGTGAAGGTGTAGGTCAGGATGATCGTCGTCTTCACGACAGAGGTCCCCCGTTTTCACAAAGCAGCGTAAGCAGTGTAAACGCCGTTAGCTTACCCCGTTTACTGCGGTGACAGGCGTTAACCTGACCAGGCGCGGGCCGGTCGGCGGAGCCGCGTCGGGTCAGGAGGCACAGCGTGGGCAGCGAGACCGCTTCGGCGTCGGCGCGACGGGCTCGGCAACGCGAAGAAGTGCGCGAGCGCCGGCGCGCCGAGACGAAGTCCGAGATCCTGCGGCATGCCCGCCGGCTGCTGGTGGACGAGGGCCCGGCCGCCGTCTCCCTGCGTGCCATCGCGCGCGAGATGGGGATGACCGCTCCGGGGCTGTACCGCTACTTCGCCGACCACCGTGAGCTGGTCCAAGCCCTCACGGCCGCCCTGTACGACGAGCTGGCCACCGCCCTGGAACACGCCCGCGACCAGGCACCCGAGCAGTCCCCGCGGGGCCGCTTCACCGCCGCCGCCCGGACACTCCGGGCCTGGGCACTGGGCCACCGGCCGGAGTTCACCCTCGTCTTCAGCAAGCCGATGCCCGACGCCGACTGCGCACCGGGCGACCCGTGCCATACCGCCGGCTGGCGCTTCGGCGGCGTCTTCCTCGACCTGATGCTGGAGTTCTGGCGGGCCGGCACGCTCCCGCTTCCGCAGGCCGGCACCCTCGACCCGGACTGGCTCCGCCAGCTGGCGGAGATGAGGGAGCACATCGAGCCCGAGCAGCCGCCCCTGGAAGCGCTGTACGTCTTCGTCCTCGCCTGGTCCCGCCTGTACGGCATGGTGTCCATGGAAGTGTTCGGACACCTGGACTTCGCCCTGACCGACCCCGAGCCCCTGTTCGAGCACAGTCTCCGCGACATCGTGGAGCTGCTCGAAGCCAGGCACTGACAACCGCCTCAGGCTCCGCTTTCACTCTCTTCGCGCGGCGACGAACTGGGTGACGGCCGTGCACGCGACCAGGATCACGGTCGCGATCGCCAGCATGCCGCCCGCGGGAGCCAGGAGCTTCGCCGCGTGGGGGGTCGTCGACATCAGGGTGAAGAGTCGATTGACCGGTGGCATTCCCTTGGGGAAGAGGGCTCCCATCATCAGGGCGACGGCGGACACCACCGCGTATCCCTGTCGCCCGAAGACCGGCCGCGAGCACAACACGCCGATGCCGATGCCCACGAACGCACACGTCAGCTGGGCCTCGACGCCCAGCAGAAGATCACCCGCGGTGACGTCGTAGCGCCCCATCCACAGCGGGAGGAGCAGGCCGAAGACCATCAGCACCAGACAGCTCAGCAGAGCCGTGCCGATCGCCGCGAGCAGGACCTTGAGCGACCGGCCGCCGGACGCCACGACGACGATCGCCCGCTGTGCCGGTTCGTCCAGGCTCATCAGGGCAACGGTCAACCATGTCGAGCAGACGAACAGCGCACCGGCGGACGACGCGTAGGCGGGAGGCAAGGGGCCGCTGCCGTTCACCGTCAGCACGCCCATCAGGCCCATGAACAGGAGCAACGGGGCGACGTAGCGCTGTGTGTGCAGCACGGTGGCGAACGTGTAGCGGATGAGGGCGATCACTGCACGCCTCCGTTCGCGGCAGCGTCCCGCGCCAACCGGTCCACCGCCGTCCCTTCCACCCGTTCCACGGACCAGCCGTGCTGAAGGGCGGTGAGCAGCAGGGCGTCGGTGGTCTCGCGGGCCACTGTCAACCGGACGCCCGAGGCCGTGCGGCTCACCGTCAGCACGCCGTCCAGCTCCGCCCAGGCGAGGTCCTCAGGCGCGCGGCCGCCCGGGTCCCCGGTCAGGACGACGTCGGACGAAGGCCGGTGTCCGTTCGGCCGGGAGTCCGGTCCGCGCAACGAGATCCGGCCCTTGCTGACGCTGTAGATCCGTGTGGCACGGGCCCGCGTCACCGACTCGCGGTGGTCGGTGAAGACCACCGTCCCCCCGGCGTCGGCGACCTCGGTCATGATCCCGGCCAGGACACCGTGGGCATCGGCGTCCAGCCCCGACCACGGCTCGTCGAGAACGAGCAACCCGGGCTCCACCAACAGTGCCTGCGCCACCGCCACCTTCTGGGCGTTGCCCTTGGAGAGGTTCCGCAGCGGGGCCTGCTTGCCGCCCACCAGCGCCAGCCTGTCCAGCAAACCGTGCGCCCGCGACGAGGCGACCGAGGTGGGCAGCCCGCGCACCCGCCCCACATGGGTCAAGTAGGCCACCGCCGACATGCGTTCGTTGGGGGAAAAGCGGTCGGGCACGTAGCCCACGACCGGTGGCCGCGTGGTCACCCGGCCGCGGGTCGGCCGGGACAGGCCCACCGCTATCCGCAACAGCGTCGACTTCCCCGAGCCGTTCCCGCCTGTGAATGCCACGATCTCTCCCGGCGGCGCCTCCACATCGACGTCTCGCAGGATCCAGTCGCCACGGCCATAGCGCTTGCTCACTGCTTGAAGTCGTAACAAGTAACCCCCTCCGGTACGCCGGCCTCAGCCGCCTGGCAGGTTACGGTGCCCGCCTCACGCCTGTCCCATCGGGCGCACACTGTAAGCAGAAGGGCATGCGCCATGAGCCGCACATGGAGGTGAGCCATGAGCACTCTCGAACTGCATGTCGACGTCGGGGTTCCGGTCGACAAGGCCTGGGAGACACTTCACCGGGTGGAGAACTACCCGCGCTTCGTGGACGGCGTGCGGGGCGCGCGCACGGATGCGGGGGGCCGCGCGCATCTGGACGTCGAGGCGGGCGGCCGGGCCCGGGAGATCGAGGCCGAGGTCACCGACCGCGGTGAGCGCGTGATGGAGTGGCTCACCACGGGTGCCCCCGAGCTGACGGGCTCCTTCTCGGTTCAGCCCATCGACCAGAACCACACCCGGATCCAGGCACGGCTGGAGTACGACCCCGGCACGCTCCGGGACACCTTCGGCGGGCCCAAGGGGTTCGCCCAGACCAACGCGATCCAACGGCTCGTCCGCAGCGATCTGGAGCACTTCAAGGAGTACGTGGAACGAGGGTGACCGGCCGGAGCACGGCGGGCCCGGCGATGCCGGCAGCCGGTACGCCGGTCAGACTTCGATCACGGCAGCGCACTCCGGGCAGACCACGGATGCGTATTCCACGGGGTACCAGGGCGCTCCGGGCTCCTGTGAGGGCGTCCAGCGGGCCGTCTCCATGGCGAAGGTGTCCTTGCCGCAGAGGGTCCGCGGTCCCGCGGTAGTGCGTGAACCCGGGGCCGCGGGGGCCACGTGCACCTTACGGACGCGCCGTTCCGCACCGGTGGTCGATCCGGTCGAGGAGCGCGTAGTCACCGGTTTGTCGACTTCGTAGACGACGATCTCGGTCATGTCTCCACCGTAGGCGGTCCGGAGACCGAACCGGCGGACCGAACCGGCGGCGCGTGAGCGCCCCCTATGCGTCCGCGATGCGGACGACCGCCAGCGTGATGTTGTCGGGGCCGCCCGCCCCGATCGCGGCCTTCCACAGCTCGAAGGCGGCCCGGCCGTCGTCCTGCTCCCGCATCACCCCGTCGAGTACATCTTGCGGCACTGGGTCGGTCAGACCGTCGGTGCAGATCAGATAGCGGTCGCCGGGAGACAGGGGCGCGGCTGTCACATGGGGGCGTATGGCGCGGTACGAGCGGCTGCCGCCCAGGCACTGGGTGACGATGGACGTGGTACGCCGCCCGGGTGGGAGTGGGGGGCTGTCATCGACGCTCACCTGGCGCAACCCGTCACGGGAGGCCGCGAAGACCCGGCTGTCGCCCACGTTGAACACCAGCAGGGAGGCGGGCAGTACGACGGTGCCGGCGATCGTCGTCCCCATGGCCGCGAGCTCGCCTCCCGCGTCGCCGCCGGCGGCCTCGTACACGACGCGATTGCAGCCGCTCAAGGCGTCGCGGACGGCGTCCTCGCTGCTCAAGGCGGCTCCGAGGGACGCGATCCGGCGGGCCACCAGGGCGCTGGCCACATCGCCGCCGGGATGCCCGCCGAGCCCGTCGGCGACCGCCACGACAAGGGGCGTGCCGAGCGGGAAGACCAGGGTCTGCGGACTCTCCGTCACCGTGGCGCACAGGGTCCACGGCCCGATCACGAGACTGTCCTCGTTCCGTTCGCGAAGCAGCCCGGGATGGCTCAGCGCACTCACTGCCACGTACTGCATGGAACAGCCACCGCCTTCACGGCTCCAGCGTAGGCGCTCCCCGGGCGCGGGCACGACGCGGTGCCGCAAGCATGCGGGGCGGAAACCCGGTGGAGGCGGCGGGCCTGCTGTGCCTAGGGTCGCGGGATGAGTACTCGCACTTTCCGGATCACCGTCCGCGGCGTCTTCGACGGGCTCACCGACGCCCAGCGGGCAGCGCTGCTGGCCGACGCCGCGGAGCACGACGTGCTGCGCGCCGCGTTCACCCCCGAGGGCAGCCTCACCTACGACATCGCCGCCCGCCCGGCCTTCGTCTTCCGTTTCTCCGACACCGGGGAGGAAGAGGAGGACGTCCTGGAGGCGACCGAACGGGCCGAGGAGGCGGCGAAGGCCTGGCTGACCGAGCGCGGCTACGGCTTCAAGAACCTCCGTTCCACCGCCGAGGACCTCTCCCAGGCGCCGATGGGCAAGCGGCAGCGGCGCGCGGCCCGTTCCCACCGGGCATAAAGTTGAGTACTCAAGGACATTGCAATGAGAAGCCGCGGAAACGAGGCAGGAGCGGAGAAGACGTGAGCTGCGGCGATGAGTGACACCCTGGACGCGGCACTGCGACTGGTACGGGCCCAGGCGGCGCTCGTACGGCGCTTCGATTCCCGGCTGAGCGGGTTGCACGGCGTCAGCCTCGCCGACTTCACCTTGCTGCTACGGCTGGGACAGGCGCCCGGGGGCCGCATGCGCCGGGTCGACCTGGCCGAGGCACTGGGCCTGACGGCCTCGGGGGTCACCCGCGGGCTGGCCCCGCTGGAGCGGATCGGGCTGGTGACCCGCGAAGCGGACGCCCGGGACGCGCGCGTGGCCTACGCGTCGCTGACCACGACGGGCCGACGGAGGCTGCGGGAGATGCGCGCCACGGCCGAGGAGACCGCCGCCGAGGTCTTCACCGCCCCGGCCTGGAGCGCCGAGGACATCACCCAGCTGGCTTCCCTGCTGACCCGCCTCGGCGGCACGGGCCTGACCGGCCGCTGACCCTGACTCCCGGCCCGAGCGCGGCCGCCCCCGTACCGCGACGGCCTCCACCGGCACGCGGGTGGCGGCCGCTTCGCAACGCGCCCCGCCAACCCGCCCGCCGGCTCGGCGGTTTCGGACACGGCCGACGTGAACTCACCGTGGTACAGGTCACGTTGAGTTGTAGCTGGTTTGTGAGGGAACCCTGCACACGGGCATGGCATGCTCAGGGCTCGTCACGAGTTACCGGCCGGTTCTACCTCTGAGTAGGCCGCTTGCCGGTACCTCTCTGCCACCCCCCATTCCACACAGGACCATCCATGCGCAGACGCATGCGGCACAGACGTGCCCTGCTGCCCGCCTTCGCCGTGACCAGCCTCTTCCTCGCCGCGGCCTGCTCCTCGCCCACACCGCAGGCCGAACCGCCGGGTACCGCCGGGAACGGCCGCCCGCAGGTCGAGGTCGCCGACAGACCCGCCGACGGCCCGGACCACTCGCTCGCCGTCGCCGCCGCTCCCACCACCGGCGCCACCGCCACCGCGACTGCGGGACCGGCCGGTTCCGGACGGCGGGCGCACAAGACGGCGCTCGCCATCAGCTCGTACGACCGCCACACCCGGCGGGCCGTGCTCTCCGACAAGCCCGCGCACAGGGGGAGTTCACCAGGCTCCCCCTCCTCCACTCCTTCCCCCGCCCCCTCCGGTGCCCCGCACAAGGCCGCCGTCGGCGACGTGATCGCCAGTGCGCCCGCGCCCGGGGCACCGCACGGTCTGCTCGCCAAGGTCACCAAGGTGGTCGGCGAGAAGGACGGCGGCACCGAGGTGCAGACGGAACCGGCCACCCTCAACGCGCTGCTCGGCGACGAGACGGCGAAGGGCGAGGTGCCGGTCGACCCGTCGTCGTTCACCGTCGACAAGCTGCTCCCCGATGTGAAGGTCTCCTGGGCGAAGGCCGGTGACGTGCACGTCGGCCCCAAGGGTGCGACGGTGCCGCTCGGCAGCCTCCGCCTCGACGTGAGCGCCGGCATACCGGCGGCCCAGGGCGCCCCGGTCTCGGCCACCGCCTCGGTGAACGGATTCGTGCAGGTCGCCCCGCAGGTCGACTTCACCTACGGCGGAGCCGGTACCGACGCGCCGCCCGGCTCCGCCTACCTCGGCGTGTCCGGCGACTGGACCTCCGGCTGGGCGGTCAAGGGGCGGGCCGCCATGACCACCGGCACCCCGCTGCGGATCCCGTTCGCCAAGCTGCACGCCGACCCGGTCCTCCAGGTGGGCCCCGTCCCCGTCGTAGTCAACCTGGATCTGACCTGCTACTTCCAGATCAGCGGCGACGGAAAGGTCACCGTCGACGTCGAGCAGAAGCTCAAGGGCGACTTCAAGGCGGGCGGCACCTTCGGCCTGGCCAAGGGCTGGACGCCGGTCAGCTCCTCGAACATGACGAGCACGCCCGTGCGCGCCTCGGTCACCACCGCCGGGACCGTGAAGACGGCGCTCGGCGCGGAGGCCTCGGTCGGCCTCTACGGCGCCGTCGGTGTCACCGCCGACCTGGCCCCGTATCTGCGCGGCGAGGCCTCCGGCACGGTCACCGCCTCCTCCGACGGCGGCGGGGCGAAGGCCGAGGGCGCCTGGGCCGTGTACGGCGGGGTCGATCTGTCCGGGACCCTGCGGTTCCAGCTGTCCGTCTTCGGCACACCGGTCATCCAGCGGAGCATCCCGCTGGGCGCCCTGAACCGCGAGTGGAAGCTGGCGGGCGGCACCTTCTAGGAGCCCGCCTGCGCAGCACTGTCCTGAACAGCACTGTTCTGAGCAGGACTGTCCTGAGGAGCACTGTCCTGAGCCGCCGGTATCCAGCCCTGGCGGCGCAGCACGGTCGACACGTCCGGCGCCCGGTAGTGCTCCCCCTTGAGGACCTTGCCGTCGGCCCGGCGGGCGACCTGCCCGTCCGGGCCGAGCTTGCTCATGTTGGCCCGGTGGATCTCGGTGATCACCTGGTCGAGGTCGATGCCGTGGACCAGAGCCGTGCCGTACGCCACGTAGACCACGTCCGCCAGTTCGTGCGCGAGCCTGTCCAGCGGGCCGCCGACCGCCACCTCGGCGACCTCCGCGGCCTCCTCGGCGAGCAGCTCCCCACGGTGCGCGGCCAGTTCGGGGTCCACCTCCGTCGGCGTACTGCGGGCGTCGAGGCCGAAGGCGCGGTGGAACTCACGGACGAGGTCGGCGGGCGAAGTGCTCATGCGACGACTGTAACGGCCGCCACTGACACAGCCCCGCGGTCCGCTCCGGGGGCAGGAGTGACCTCGCCCCTGGTCAGCGGCGCTCCCGGCCTGGCAGGATCACCGCATGTCCAAGGTGTTCCCCCGAATCGGCCGGCGCCGGGCGCTGCCGGCCGCGGTCGCCGGTGCCGTGGTGCTCGGGCTGCTGTTGTGGTGGCTGCTGCCCCTGGGCGAGAAGCCGCCGAGCGGGACGATCGTCTTCAGCACGGGCACTCCCCGGGGGGTCTACCAGGAGTACGGCGAGCGGCTGCGCGCCGAGTTCGCCAAGGACATGCCCGACCTGAAGGTGAAGCTGCTCAACAGCGCCGGCTCGCAGGAGAACGTGCAGCGGGTGGCGACCGGCGAGGCCGACTTCACCATCGCGGCGGCCGACGCGGTGGAGGCGTACCAACTGGGGCGCGGACGCGGTGCCGGGCGGCTGCGCGGGGTGGCCCGGCTCTACGACGACTATGTGCACCTCGTCGTGCGCAGCGACTCGGACATCAGGGGCATCGCGGATCTGCGGCACAAGCGGGTGTCGATCGGCCTGCCCGACTCGGGGGTGCGGCTGATCGCCGAGCGGGTGCTGAAGGCCGCCGGCATCGATCCGCGCAAGGACGTCGTCCCGGCCGCGGACGGCATCGACACCGGGCCCGACCGGCTGGCGCACCAGAAGATCGACGCGTTCTTCTGGTCGGGGGGGCTGCCCACCAAGGGACTGGTCACGCTGGCGAAGGAGTCCGCCTTCAAATTCGTGCCGATCGAGGGCGACCTCGTCACCAAGCTGCACGACGAGGGCCAGGCGGCGCGCTACTACCGGGCCACCAACATCCCCGAGTCGGCCTACCCGACCGCGCAGCAGGGCAGTGAGGTCCCGACGATCGCCGTCTCCAACCTCCTGATGACCCGCACGGACGTCGACCCCCGGTTGACCGAGTGGGTGACCCGCACCGTCATCAAGAGCCGCGACGGCATCGGCGCCCACGTCCACTCCGCCCAACTGGTCGACCTGCGCACCGCCATCTACACCGACCCCCTCCCCCTGCAGGAGGGCGCCCGGCGCTATTACCGCTCGATGAAGCCCTAGCCACTGGGGCCCCGCCCACCCCGGGCCGTCCTCGACCGGTCCCTTCGTCAGGGCTCCCCGTGTCGCGGTACGGACACCGTCACCCGCAACCCCCGCGGCTCGTGGTGGGCGTACTCGATCGAGCCACCGCCCGCTGCCAGAAGCGCCCGAGTGATCGACAGCCCCAGGCCCGAGCCCTTGACGTTCTGATGGCGGCCGCTGCGCCAGAACCGGTCGCCCACGCGCGCGAGTTCCTCGTCGGTGAGGCCGGGTCCCGTGTCGGTGACGACGACCGTGGAGGTGTCGCCGTCGGCGGCGACGGTGACCTCCACCGTGCCGCCCTCGGGGCTGAACTTCACGGCGTTGTCGATCACCGCGTCCAGGGCGCTGGACAGGGTGATCGGGTCCGCCCAGGCGGTCGTGGGCGGGCAGTTCCCGGTCAGCCGGACCCCCTTGGTGCCGGCGACCGGAGACCAGGCGGCGACCCGCTCCTCGGCGAGCGCGCCGACATCGGTCAGCGTCAGATCCGCGTCGGCGTGCTCGGCCAGCGCCAGGTCGAGCAGGTCGTCCAGGACCTGCGCGAGACGCTTGCCCTCGGTGCGGACCGAGGCGATCTCCTCGTTGTCCTCGGGGAGTTCGAGGGCGAGCAGTTCGATGCGCAGCAGCAGCGCCGAGAGCGGGTTGCGCAACTGGTGCGAGGCGTCCGCGACGAAGGCGCGCTGCTGCTCCAGCACGTCCTCGACGTTGTCCGCCATCTCGTTGAACGAACGGGCCAGCCGTCTGAGTTCCGGCGGACCGCCGGCGACCGCGACCCGGGACTTCAGCCGCCCGGTGGCGATGTCGTGGGTGGTGGCGTCCAGTACCCGTACCGGTCTGAGCACCCAGCCGGTCAGCCGCAGCGCGGCGCCGACGGCGAGCAGCATCGCCGCGCCCTCGCCCGCCCCGATGAGCAGCCAGCCGCGCAGGGTCCGCGAACGCATCTGCCCGGTGGGCGAGTCGGTGACCACGACCGCCACGACGTCCCCGTCCCGGATCACCGGCGAGGCGACGACCAGCCGGCTGCGCTGCCAGGGCCACACCTGCTTGGGGTCGTGGCTGCGCCGGCTGAGCAGCGCCTCGTCGAAGGCCTCCCGCATCTCCCCCCTGCGGGGTACGAACCAGTCGCCGGGGGCGTTGGCCATCGCCGAGCCGTTGCGGTAGAAGACGCCCGCACGGATGCCGTAGACGCCGTAGTAGCTGTCCAGTTCGCTGCGCAGGGCCTCCAGGCGCTCGTCGGTGCCGGTGCGGCGCGATCCGCCGGGTCCGGCGGTGACGAACTGGGCGAGCGCCGCGAAGCGTGCCGTGTCGTCGATGCGGTCGACGACGACCTTCTGCTGCTGGGCGGCGGCCAGGCTGAGGGCGAGCGGAAGCCCGAGGGCGAGGAGGACGGCCGCCATCAGGACGATGAGCAGCGGCAGCAGACGTGCGCGCACCCGTCCCCGCTAGGCGGTCGGGGCGACGAGCCGGTAGCCGACGCCGCGCACGGTCTCGATCAGTGCGGGCATGCGCAGTTTGGCCCGCAGGGAGGCGACGTGCACCTCCAGGGTGCGGCCGGTGCCCTCCCAACTAGTGCGCCAGACCTCGCTGATGATCTGTTCCCGCCGGAAGACCACGCCGGGGCGCTGAGCGAGCAGGGCGAGCAGGTCGAACTCCTTGCGGGTCAGTTGGATTACCGAACCGCCCACGGTGACCTGCCGGGTGGGCAGTTCGATGCGTACGGAACCGAGGTGCAGGGCGCTGTCGCCACCGATCGCCGGGTCCTCGTGGACGGTGCGCCTGCTGACGGCGTGGATACGGGCGAGCAGTTCCCCGGTGTCGTACGGCTTCACCACGTAGTCGTCGGCGCCCAGGTTGAGCCCGTGGATGCGGGAGCGGACGTCGGAGCGCGCGGTGACCATGATCACCGGGGTGCTGGTGCGTTTGCGGATCTTGCCGCAGACCTCGTAGCCGTCCTGGTCGGGCAGGCCCAGGTCGAGCAGGACCACGCCGAAGCCGGCGCCCTCGGGAACGAGCGCCTGGAGGGCCTCCTCGCCGCTGCGCGCGTGGGTGACGTCGAAGCCGTGTCGCGCCAGCACGGCCGACAGGGCCGCGGCGACATGGTTGTCGTCCTCGACGAGCAGCAGTCTCACTCCGGCCCCCTCCGGTTCAGCGGTCGTACGGTCTGGGTTCGCGCGCAGGTGGCATTTCACGCGCGCGTGCACCATGGCAGTGACGCCGATGGACTAGGACGGCGTCAAGAGCGTTCCGGTTGCCCGTCGGTTCCGTTACCCGGCCGATACGCACACGGGGGGCAAGTGCTACGACACGTGTCCGTTTGCTATCGGATCGTGATGCTCAGATCTCCCTCAGATGTGATGACGCAGGTCACAGCCCCTCACTACTGTCCTCGGAAACCCGAGGAGGACGGAGCCCGAGAGCGATGACCAAAGTATCGGTGGCCAAGGAGGACGTGGCCACGTCCGGCGAACTGGTCGTCCTGAAGAGCGTCAACAAGCACTTCGGCGCGTTGCACGTGCTCCAGGACATCGACCTGACGATCGCCCGCGGCGAGGTCGTCGTGGTCATCGGGCCCTCCGGGTCCGGAAAGTCGACGCTGTGCCGCACCATCAACCGCCTGGAGACGATCGACTCGGGCACCATCACGATCGACGGCAAACCCCTGCCCCGGGAGGGCAAGGAGCTGGCCCGGCTGCGGGCGGACGTCGGGATGGTCTTCCAGTCCTTCAACCTCTTCGCGCACAAGACCGTGCTCGAGAACGTGATGCTGGGGCAGCTCAAGGTCCGCAAGACGGACAAGAAGCAGGCCGAGGAGAAGGCCCGGGCCCTGCTCGACCGGGTCGGTGTGGGCACCCAGGCCGACAAGTACCCCGCCCAGCTGTCCGGCGGCCAGCAGCAGCGCGTGGCGATCGCCCGTGCGCTGGCGATGGGCCCCAAGGTGATGCTCTTCGACGAGCCGACCTCCGCCCTCGACCCCGAGATGATCAACGAGGTCCTCGAGGTCATGCAGCAGCTCGCCCGTGAGGGTATGACGATGGTCGTCGTCACCCACGAGATGGGCTTCGCACGGTCGGCTGCAAACCGGGTCGTCTTCATGGCCGACGGCCGGATCGTCGAAGAGGCTGCGCCCGACCAGTTCTTCAGCAACCCGCGCAGCGACCGGGCCAAGGACTTCCTGTCCAAGATCCTGCAGCACTGACGGCGTGCCACCCGGACGCCCTGGGTCGCCTTTTTCCAACGGACCTCGTTCCTCACCATTCGAAGGATGTTCAGCATGAAGCTCCGCAAGGTCACCGCCGCCTCGGCCGCCGTACTCGCCCTCGCCGTGGGCGCCACCGCCTGCGGCGGCGGCAAGAAGGACGACAACGGCTCCTCCGGCGGCGGCAAGAAGATCGCCATCGGCATCAAGTTCGACCAGCCGGGCCTCGGCCAGCAGACCCCGCAGGGCTACACGGGCTTCGACGTCGACGTGGCCACCTATGTCGCCAAGAAGCTCGGTTACAGCGCCGACCAGATCGAGTGGAAGCAGTCGAAGAGCGCCGACCGCGAGACCATGCTGCAGCGCGGTGACGTCCAGTTCATCACCGCCACCTACTCGATCACCCCGGAGCGCCAGAAGAAGGTCGACTTCGCCGGCCCGTACCTGCTGGCCCACCAGGACGTGCTGCTGCGTGCGGACGACAACAAGATCAAGTCCCCCAAGGACCTGAACGGCAAGAACCTGTGTTCGGTGGCCGGCTCGACCTCGGCCCAGAACCTCAAGACCAAGCTGGGTCTCAAGCCCAACCTCCAGACGTACCCGACGTACTCGGCCTGCCTCTCGGGCCTGCAGAGCGGCGCCATCGAAGCCCTCACCACGGACGACTCGATCCTGGCCGGTTACGCCGCGCAGGCCCAGTTCAAGGGCAAGTTCAAGCTCGGCGGCTTCAAGATGACCAACGAGAACTACGGCATCGGCGTCAAGAAGGGCAGCCCCCTCAAGGACAAGATCAACAAGGCCCTTGAGGAGATGGTCTCCGACGGTTCCTGGAAGGCGGCCGTGCAGAAGAACTTCGGCCCGGCGAACTACAAGAACGAGCCCGCCCCGAAGATCGGCGACATCAAGAGCTGAGGCAACCCCTGCCCGGTGCGCCGCTCCTGACGGCGGCGCACCGGGGCATCCTTACACGCGGAAGCGCGGGAGACAGTGTTCGACTTTCTTGACAAGTACGACGTGCTGGGAGCCTTCTGGACGACGGTGCAGCTGACGCTGCTGTCGGCCGCGGGCTCCCTGGTCTGGGGCACTCTGCTGGCCGCCATGCGGGTGGGCCCGGTACCGCTGATGCGCGGTTTCGCCACCGCCTACGTGAACATCGTGCGGAACATCCCGCTCACGGTGATCATCTTGTTCTCCTCGCTGGGCCTCAGCCAGACGCTGGGGGTCACCCTCGGCGCGCACGACTTCCAGGTCCAGGGCTTCCGGCTGGCCGTGCTCGGTCTGATCGTCTACACCGCGACCTTCGTGTGCGAGGCGATCCGGGCCGGCATCAACACGGTGCCGGTCGGCCAGGCGGAGGCCGCCCGCGCCATCGGTCTGAGCTTCACCCAGGTGCTGTTCCTGGTCGTGCTGCCGCAGGCCTTCCGCGCGGCCGTCGGCCCGCTGGCCAACGTGCTGATCGCGTTGACCAAGAACACGACGGTGGCCGCCGCGATCGGCGTGGCGGAGGCGGCCTTCCTGATGAAGCAGATGATCGAGAACGAGGCCGAGCTGCTGGCGATCTCCGCGGTCATCGCCTTCGGGTTCGTCTGCCTGACCCTGCCGACCGGTCTGATCCTCGGCTGGGTCGGCAAGAAGGTGGCGGTGAAGCGATGACTTCGGTCCTGTACGACGCCCAGGGCCCGCGTGCCAAGCGGCGCAACATCCTCTACACGGCACTCTTCCTGGTCGCCGTCGCGGCCGTCGTGTGGTGGGCGTACAAGGTCCTCGACGACAAGGGGCAGCTGGACTGGGCCCTGTGGAAGCCCTTCTTCAGCGGCACCGAGGCGTACTCGACGTACATCTGGCCCGGTCTGGAGAACACGCTGGAGGCGGCGGCGCTGGCGATGGTCATCGCGCTTCCGCTGGGTGCCGTCCTCGGTATCGCCCGGCTCTCGGACCACGTGTGGGTGCGCGTCCCCGCCGCCGTCGTGGTCGAGTTCTTCCGCGCGATCCCCGTCCTGGTCCTGATGATCTTCGGGAACGCGCTCTACGCCCAGTACACCGACGTCAGTTCGGACGACCGTCCGTTCTACGCGGTCGTGACCGGTCTGGTGCTGTACAACGCGTCGGTGCTCGCGGAGATCGTCCGCGCGGGCATCCTCACCCTGCCGAAGGGCCAGTCCGAGGCGGCCATGGCGATCGGCCTGCGCAAGGGGCAGGTCATGCGGCTCATCCTGCTGCCGCAGTCGGTCACCGCGATGCTCCCGGCCATCGTCAGCCAGCTGGTGGTCATCGTGAAGGACACCGCCCTCGGCGGCGCGGTCCTCACCTTCCCCGAACTGCTGTCCTCGGCCAACACGATGGCCGGCTACTACGGCAACATCATCGCCTCCCTCACCGTCGTGGCGGTGATCTACATCCTCATCAACTTCTCCCTGACCTCGTTCGCCGGCTGGCTGGAGGGCTGGCTGCGGAGGCGCAAGAAGTCGACCGGCGCGGTGCTGGGGTTCCAGGACGTGGCGCACATCGGGGGTACGGCGGCGACCGGAGCCGGAGGTGCCGTCGGCGGCGTGGACCTCAGTGGCCCCTTCGTCGGCGGTCACCACGGCGGCGGCCAGGGGAACTGACGCTCATTCAGGTGACATGAGCCATCCGGGGGCAGTGGTGTGATCGCCACTGCCCCCGGTCGCTTGACGCAAACTCTGCCAATGGGTTGCATACGTTGTGTGATCGTGCACCCCGCTCCACCTTCCTGTTCACTTGTCTCCGTCAGGGCATCGTCACGGGCAGGGGGCGCCGCGTCATGGACCCGGTGATCATCGTCGGAGCGGGGCCCGTCGGGCTCACGCTCGCCCTGGCGCTGGCCCGCCAGGCGGTGCCGTCCGTCGTCCTGGACGAGGGCCCCGGCAAGGACGAACCCCGCCCGGCGCGCACGGTCGTCCTGCGCGAGGACACGGCCGCCCTGCTGGAACGGTTGACCGGGGTGGCGCTCGGTGCGCACGGCGTGCGCTGGGCCGGATGGCGGTCCCTGCGGCGCAAGCAGGTGATGAGCGAGATCGCCTTCGGTGAGGCGGACCCCGCCGCTCCGCTGCACATCGCCCAGCATGTGATCACGGGCGTCCTGCGCACGGCCGTCGCCGACGAGCCGCTGGTGAAGACCGCCGTGGACAGCCGCCTGGACGCGATCGAGCAGGACCGTTCCGGCGTCACCGCGCACACCCGCGGCCCCCGGGGCACCTGGTGGCGCGGCAGTTACCTGGTCGGCTGCGACGGACCCCGTTCCACCGTGCGCAAACTCCAGGACATCCGCTTTCCGGGCCGTACGGCGGTGGAGCGGCACGCGGTCGCCGCACTGCGGGTGGAACTTCCGTGGGAGGGCCGGGCGTTCCTCCATCGGATGCCGCCGTGGCGGCAGTCCGGGCCCTCGGCCGGGGAGGTGACCGCCCGCCCCCTCCCGGACGGCGTGTGGCGCCTGGACTGGCTGCTGCCGCCGGGCAAGGACCTGGTCACGCCCGAGATCCTGGTGGCCCGGATCCGCGAGACCCTCGCGGGCTGGACGGACGGCTCCGCACCGGCGTACGAGCTGCTCGACACCGGTGTCCACACGGTGCACCACCGGCTGGCCCGCCGCTGGCGCGCCGGCCGGGTCCTGCTCGCCGGGGACGCGGCCCATCTGCTGGGCGCGCTCGGCACCCAGGGGCTCGACGAGGGCCTCCGGGACGTCGACAACCTCGCCTGGAAGCTGGGCGTGGTCTGGCACCGCGGCCCGCACGAGGCGCTGCTGGACACCTACCAGGCCGAGCGGCGCGCGCTGGTCGCCGCCCGGCTGCGCGCCGCCGACCAGCTGCTGCCGGTGTTGCGCGGCGGCGGCGGACTGCGTCAGATCGTTCCCGGCACCGCCCGGAACCACGACGTACTGCTCACCGACGGCCACCTGGGGCGCGGGCCGCTCGGTGCGCCGGGGGCGTACGCCGACTCACCGCTGGCGCCCCGGCATCTGGAGGCGGAGATCCCGGTCGACACCCCGCCCGGCGCGCAGGTCACCGACGTACGGGTCACCGCGGAGGACGGTTCCTTCGTACAGCTGCGCGACCGGCTCGGTCGCGGCTCCCTGCTGGTCGTCCTGATCGCGCCGGGTACAGGCGTGTGGGACCGCAAGCACTGGGTCTCCGCCGGGGTGATGCCCCGGCTCGCCGCCGCCGTGACCGCGCTGCCGCACCCCGCCGAGCTGCTGGTAGCCGAGAGTTACCCGGGCGCGCCGGCGCACAGCGTGCTGCTCGTGCGCCCCGACGGCCACCTGGTCACCGCGCTGAGCGGGGTCCGCCCGGCCGACCTGTACGCGGCGGCGGAGGCGACGCTGGGCGGCGCGGTGAAGGAGAGCGAGAAGCAGAACGAGAAGGAGGAGGCGACGGCGGAGGCCGGCTCCGGCGTGCGCTGACCGTGTGCCCCGTCACCCTCCGTCCACCTGGTGACAGTGAGTTGACCGAAGTGCACCGACATGCTGTACTCCGGACCATGACCGACACCTGCGTGCGCCTGTGGCGGAGGGTCCATATGGACCTCGTCCGCTATGCGGGCTGCGTGTGTCGCCCGTCCTGCTGAATTCGCCTCCCCTTCTTTCCGGGCGCCGTCGTGCGCCCGTTCCGCGAACGCTCTTCAGGACGGTGTGTGTACGTGTCTGTGCCCTCTCCTTCCGTCTCGCCTGCCGTCGGCTCGGCGCCCACGCAGGCGGACCTCCTCGACTTCGTGCGGCGTACGGCCGCCGACACCGAGCTGATCGCCTCCCTTCCGCTCGACCCGGAGGGCCGCACCTGGGTGCGGCTGGAGGGGCCGGGCGGCAGCGAGGCCTGGCTGATCGGCTGGCCGCCCGGCACCGGCACCGGCTGGCACGACCACGCCGACTCGGTCGGCGCGTTCCTCACGGCCTCCGGCGAGCTCAGGGAGAACTCGCTCGCCGCCCGGCTGCCGACCGACGGCTGGAAGACCCTGGAACTCGCCGAGGACGTGGACCGCGGACGCCGGCTGCCGGCCGGTCAGGGCCGCGCCTTCGGCCGTCACCATGTCCACGAGGTCCTCAACGAGTCCCGCGACCGACACGCGATCTCCGTCCACGCCTACTACCCGCCGCTGCCACGCATCCGCCGCTACAGTCGCACCGGCCAGGTTCTGCGCCTGGAGCAGGTCGAACGCCCGGAGGACTGGCAGTGAGCGGGAGCATCGGCCAAGCGCCGGTCGGCATCGACGAGTTGCTGGAGCGGGTGCGCGCGGGCTACCGGCGCATCGAGGCACATGAGGCGCACGAGGCGGCGCGGACGGGCGAGGCGCTCCTCGTCGACATCCGGTACGCGGCCCTGCGCGAGCGGGACGGGCTGATTCCCGAAGCGCTCGTCATCGAACGCAACGAGCTGGAGTGGCGCCTCGATCCGCAGGGCAGCCACCGCGTCCCCGAGGCCACCGGCCACGATCTGCGCGTCGTGGTGATCTGCAACGAGGGCTACGCCTCCAGCCTCGCCGCCGCCTCCCTCCACCAGCTGGGCCTGCACCGGGCAACGGACCTGGTGGGCGGCTTCCAGGCATGGCGGGCGGAGGGACTCCCGGTGGAGCCGGCGAGCCCCTGACGCGAGCGGAGGGACTCCCGGTGGACCCGGTGAGTCCCTGACGCGGGCGGCTCCGGGTGGCCCGGCGCCTACTCCTTGGCCGTGGCCACCGTCACCGCGCGCACCCGCAGCGCCGCCCGCCCCGGAAGCGCACTGGCCACGAGCGCGAGGAGGCCGGCGATCCCGACGACGGCGACGTAGAACAGGGGCGTGACCGTCGGCGCCGCCCGGCCTGTCATCCCGACGCTGAATGCGGTGAGCACGGCGAGGGCGATCCCGCTGCCGAGCGCGGTGGCGAGGAACAGAACGGACAGCACCTCGGTGCGCAGCATCCGGAGCACCTGACGGCGGGTCGCACCGGCGAGGCGGAGCAGGGCGAACTCCCGGACACGCTCCGCCACGGACATGGCGAGGGTGTTGACGACGGCGATGGCGGTGAAGGCCAGCACCAGCCCCATGGCGAGATAGTTGACCTCGGCGTTCGTCCGCTGTCGATCGGCCTGCAGGGCGTCGGCCTCGACCGGCGAAAGAATTCGCAGCCCCGGGAACTCACGGAGAGTAGTCGCGAGTTGTGTCTGTGTACGGGTCGTGCCGACAAGGACGGAGGAGGCGAGCGGGTTGTCGACGTGGCGGGCGACGAGGTCGTGGGAGAAGGTGAAGTCCCCGAAGCCGAGACCGCGGGCATAGACGGCGGCGACGGTGAGCGTGGCGGGAGTGCCGTCGCCGAGGGTGAGTTTCAGGGTGCTGCCGGGCTTCACATGGTGCTGGTCCGCGGCCAGTCGGCTGACGGCGACCGTGCCGGGGCCGAGCCGGGCGAGGGAGCCGGCGGTGACCTGAGGGTCCCAGGTGCGGTCCAGGCCTGCCGGGGTGACGCCTTGCGCGGGGTACTTGTCGAGGCCGACGCGGACGGTTGTACGGACGATCTCGGTGACGGTGTCGTGCCCTGCGCGCAGCCGCTGTGCGGCTTCAGCGGGGACGCCCGGTCCCTGCGCGGCGACGACCCAATCGGCTCGGATGCCGTCCCGGGCCTGGCTGCGGGCGGCTTCGCCCAGCGTCGACTGGACGAACAGCACGGTGCAGGTCATTCCGATGAGCAGGGTGAGAGGGGTGACGACGGAGGCCATACGGGCGGCGTTGCCGCGCAGGTTGGCGGTGGCGAGGCGGCCGCCGTGGCCGGTGAGCCGGAGCGGGCCGGTGAGCAGCAGCGCGGCAGCCCTGACCAGCAGCGGACCGAGCAGGGCGACGGAGGTGGACAGGACGACGACGGCGAGGAAGGTCACGGGCGTCGAGGCGGGCTCGGTGCGCAGGGAGGTGAGGACGACGACGAGGACGACTCCACCGGTGAGAAGCAGCAGTCCGGCGGTGATCCGACCCCAGGCGGGACGGGTCCGCTCGGTCCTGGCCTCGGCCAGAGCCTCGGTCGGGCGGATCCGGGCGATCCTGCGGGAGGCGATCCTGGCCGCTGCCCAGGCGCCGAGCAGGGTGGCGGCGAGGGCGGCGAGCGGCGGGAAGACACTGACGGTGTGTTCGAGCGTGTCGGGTACGGCGCCCAGGGCGACGAACCTGGAGTGCAGCCAGCCCCCCAGCGGCAGCCCGAGCAGCGCGCCCACGGTGCCCGCCGCCGCGCCGACGATCAGCGCCTCCCGGCCGAGCAGCCGGCGGATCTGTCCGGATGTGGCGGCGATGGCACGGAGCAGGGCGAGTTCGCGGTGGCGCTGCTGCACGGTGAGCGCGAAGGTGCCGACGACCACGAGCACCGCCACCAGCAGCGAGGTTCCGCCCATGGCACCGCCCATGCTGACCAGCCGGGTGCGGGCGGCAGCCGCGTCCAGGAACTCGACGGGCCCGCGGGCGGTGCCGGTGCTGACCTGGGCGGTGGTGCCGTGCAGAGCCTGCCCGACGGCGTTCCGTACCCGCTCGGGGTCCGTCCCCTTGTCCGGCAGCACGCCGAACGCGCTGACCTGCCCGGGGTGCGCGGCCAGCCGGCGGGCCTCGGCAGCGGAGAAGAACAGGGACGTCTGGTGGCGTACGACGGTGGCCGGGGCGGCGATACCGGTGATGCGGTAACCACGCGGGGCCCGCGTGGACTGCACGGTGAGCCGGTCCCCCGGCCGCAGCCCGGAGCGTGCCGCGAGGTCGCTGTCGATGACCAGGTCGTCGTCGGATCCGGGCGCGCTGCCGGCGGTCAGCCGGTACGGCGTCAACGCGGCGGATTCCCAGGCGTGCCCGTAGGCGGTACGACCGCCGGTGCCTGCCGGGGTCAACGGCTGGGCGAGAAAGGTGAGTTCAGGCACCACCCGGGCCACGCCGGGAACATGGGGGAGTCTGGTGCGCAGTCCCTCCGGAAGCCAGGCGCGCTCGGCGATGGGCTTCGCCTTGTGCTTGACCTTCGTCTTGCCCTTTTTGTGCTTGACGGTGGTCTGGTGGACGTACTGGTCGCCGGAGACCACGACAGGAGCGGCGGCGTAGCGCTCGGTGCGGATGGTGCCGCGCAGGCCGGTGTCGAGGAGGGTGCCGCAGGCGGTGATCAGAGCGGCCGCGCACATCAGCGCGAGGAAAGCGCCGAGAAATCCCGCCTTTCGGGCGCGGACTGTCCGGAGGGCGTATCGCAGCATCATCGGGCGGACTCTCTTCTGTTGTACGCGTCGGCCGGGGTCATACGCGGCCGGCCTCGGCAAAGGTGCCTGCCGTGGTCCGGAGCGTGCGTACAGGTTCGTCCGTGCGTGCCCGGGAGAGCACTGCGGTGGCCCGGCGTCTTCGACGGGGGTTACCCCCACCGCGGGCCTTGAGGGCCCGGAGAGACCCGCGTTCCGGAGCCCGCCCGCCCCGAGGACTCAGTAGTCCCCTTCTCCGAGGTACTCCGTGTCCTCGCCCTCTTCCTCCAGGGCCTGGCGGACGAGGCGGAGGGCCATGCCCTCGGGATACCCCTTGCGGGCGAGCATGCCGGCGAGGCGGCGGATCCGCTTGTCCCGGTCGAGGCCCCGGGTCGCGCGCAGTTTGCGGGCCACCAGCTCGCGGGCCGTCGCCTCCTCCTGCTCGGAGTCGAGCTGGGAGACGGCCTCGTCGATCAGTGCCGAGTCGACTCCCTTGGTGCGCAGTTCCTGGGCGAGCGCCCGGCGCGCGAGTCCCCGGCCATGGTGCCGGGACTCCACCCAGGCGTCCGCGAACGCGCTGTCGTCGATCAGACCGACCTCCTCGAACCGCGACAGCACCTCCTCGGCCACGTCCTCGGGGATCTCCCGCTTGCGCAGGGCGTCCGCGAGCTGCTTGCGGGTGCGCGGGGTCCCGGTGAGCAGGCGCAGGCAGATCGCCCGTGCCCGCTCAGCCGGGTCCCCAGAAGACTCCCCCCGCTCGGCCCTCGACGAGGAAGGGGCGCCTTCGTCCTCACCGGGTGCGTCCCCGAAGCCGCGCCGCCGCCGGCCACGCCCCCGGCCGCCGCGCGGGCCGCCGCCACTGCCGGGCGAGCCGTCCCCGTACGGCCCGCCGCCCGGGTCGCCCAGGCGGGCGCGGCCGTCATCGCCGTGTCCCGCCGCTCCGCGGTACTCGTGGTGCCCGTCGTCACCGTCGTCCCGGTATCCGTCGTCACCGCCCGGTGTGGAGTCCGGGTGGCCCCCGGTGCCCCTCCCCCGTGGGGCGCCGGGGGTGAGGTGCTCGTACTCGGCCCAGTCGGTTCGTCGTGTCACGGGTCAGCTCTTGGCTGCGGCGGCCTTGGGCTTGGTGGCCTTGGCGGCTGCCGGGGCGGGCGCGGCCTTGGCGTCGTCGCCGGCCGTGGTGGTGACCGCCGCGTCCGCGCCCGGTTCGGCTGCGGGCTCCTCCGGCCGGACACCGACGCCCAGCTTCTCCTTGATCTTCTTCTCGATCTCGTTGGCCAGGTCGGGGTTGTCCTTGAGGAAGTTGCGGGCGTTCTCCTTGCCCTGGCCGAGCTGGTCGCCCTCGTAGGTGTACCAGGCGCCGGCCTTGCGGACGAAGCCGTGCTCCACGCCCATGTCGATCAGACCGCCCTCGCGGCTGATGCCCTGGCCGTAGAGGATGTCGAACTCGGCCTGCTTGAAGGGCGGGGCGACCTTGTTCTTGACGACCTTGCAGCGGGTGCGGTTGCCGACCGCCTCCGTGCCGTCCTTCAGCGTCTCGATGCGGCGGATGTCGATGCGCACCGAGGCGTAGAACTTCAGCGCGCGGCCACCCGTCGTGGTCTCCGGGGAGCCGAACATCACGCCGATCTTCTCGCGGAGCTGGTTGATGAAGATCGCGGTGGTCTTGGACTGGTTGAGCGCGCTGGTGATCTTCCGCAGGGCCTGGCTCATCAGACGGGCCTGCAGACCGACGTGGCTGTCGCCCATCTCGCCCTCGATCTCCGCGCGTGGGACGAGCGCGGCGACGGAGTCGATGACGATGAGGTCGAGCGCGCCGGAGCGGACGAGCATGTCCACGATCTCCAGCGCCTGCTCGCCGTTGTCCGGCTGGGAGAGGATCAGGTTGTCGATGTCGACGCCGAGCTTGCGCGCGTACTCGGGGTCGAGGGCGTGTTCGGCGTCCACGAAGGCGACCTGGCCGCCGGCCTTCTGCGCGTTCGCCACCGCGTGCAGGGTCAGGGTCGTCTTACCGGAGGACTCCGGTCCGTAGATCTCCACGACACGGCCGCGCGGCAGGCCGCCGACGCCGAGGGCGACGTCCAGTGCGGTCGACCCGGTCGGGATGACCTCGATGGGCTCCTTCGACCGCTCGCCCATGCGCATGACCGCGCCCTTGCCGAATTGCCGTTCAATCTGTGCGAGCGCGGCGTCGAGCGCCTTCTCGCGGTCGGTTCCTGCCATGGGTTCCACCCGGTTTGCTTGAGTCGATCGCTTCACGTCAAAGACGCTAACGCCTGCCACTGACAATGCGCCCCGACGCAGGCCCAGCCTGTGGATAACCGAGGGACTTCCCCCCGCAAAACGGGACGAAGTCCACTGCCGAAAGCCTTGCCTGAGCCTCCATAGGAATGGATGTTCGATTTTTCTGTCAAGCGAACCAGGCGGCGCCGGCGCTCCGAGGCTCGCCGGCCCTACGACTCCTCCGCCTCCGGCCGCCGGGCCCGCAGCCGGCGCATGCGTGCCGGGATTCCGGGACCACCCGGCCCCCGGCCGCGGTGCCCGTGCACCCTGGGATCGTCCGTGACGGCGTACCGCTTCACATACGCTCCGAGGAAGGCCTGGAGGGTGGCGACCGCCGGGATGGCGATCAGCGCACCGACGGCACCCAGCAGCGCGGTGCCCGCGATGACGGAACCGAAGGCGACCGCCGGGTGGATGTCGACCGTCCTGGCCGTCAGCTTGGGCTGGAGCATGTAGTTCTCCAGTTGTTGGTAGACCACTACGAACGCCAGCACCCACACCGCGTACCAGGGCTCGACGGTGAACGCGATCAGCATCGGCAGCGCCCCCGCGAGGTAGGTGCCGATGGTGGGGATGAACTGCGAGACCAGACCCACCCAGACACCGAGCACGGGCGCGTAGGGCACGCCCAGGGCCTGGAGCAGGATGTAGTGGGCGATGCCGGAGATGAGCGCCATCAGACCGCGCGAGTAGAGATAGCCGCCCGTCTTGTCGACGGCGATCTCCCAGGCGCGCAGCACTTCGGTCTGGCGGGCGGGCGGCAGGACGGAGCACAGCGCGCGGCGCAGCCGGGGACCGTCGGCGGCGAAGTAGAACGAGAACAGCCCCACCGTCAGCAGCTGGAACAGTCCGCCGAGCACCTGCGCGGAAACGTCCAGGACACCGGCGGCACTGGTCTGCGCGTACTTGCGCAGCCAGTCGGAGTGGAGCAGGCCCTCCTGGACGTCCACACGCCGCAGCTCCATGTGGAAGGTCTCATTGATCCAGTTGATGAGCGAGTCGAGGTAGTCGGGGAAGCCCTCGACCATCTTGATGATCTGGCCGGCCAGCATGGAACCGAGCAATGTGACGAACCCGGCGGCGGCGATCGCCAACCCGAGGAAGACCAGGAAGGTGGCGAGCCCCCGGCGCATGCCGCGGGCGGCCATCCGGCTCACCGCCGGCTCTATCGCGAGCGCCAGGAAGAACGCGATCAATATATTGATCAACAGACTGGTCAACTGGTGGAAGGCCCAGCTGCCGAGCTGGAACGCGGCGATCAACGCGAGCGCGAGCACCATGGCACGCGGCAGCCAGCGCGGCATGCGGCCGCCCGGAGCGACGGCGCCGGGAGCCGGGGGCGGGTCGGGCGGTGTCGTACCGGTCGGTGCCGCTTGCCGGGGAAGCGGCTCGTGGGTCTCGTCAGTGGGTGCCACGCGCCAAGTCTCGCCCACACCGCCGACAACCGGCGCCCACCTGCGATCTTTGTGACCGATCGGTGCCGTGGGGCCGACCGTGCTCAGGGACGACCGAGGCGTTTTGGGCAGCGGTCAGCGCCGCTCGCCGGGCACGTCCATGACCGTGCAGACCACGCGCCACACGTCCTTCGCGTCCCAGCCGGCGTCCAGTGCCTCGTTCACTGTGCGTTGACCCAGCTCCGACATGACGTGATCGCGCGCGAAGGTTTCGGCGTACCCCGAACCGAAGTGTTCCGCCATCCGCTGCCAGAAGACCGTCAACCGCATGACTCCAGTATCCCGCCCCTGGGTGTGGGCCCCGGCCCGGAGCGCTTGCCGAGACCGCTTTCCGTCCTACGGTCTGACGCATGGCCGAAACCGGAGCTTCCCCGCTCCCCTCCCCGACCCCGGCGCGCTCCCCGCTCTTCCGCGCCGAGCAGTTCGTGTGGCTCACCGCGCGCGTGCTGGAACAGCGCCTCTTCGCGTACCACTTCCTGCACGGCACCCCGGACGCGGTGGAGGCGGCGCTGGACGCCTACCGCAACGAGGACGGCGGATACGGGCACGCGCTGGAGCCCGATCTGCGCGGTCCCGTGAGCCAGCCCCTGCACACCGCGCACGCGCTGCGCGTCCTGGACGCCGTCGGGCGCTGCGGCGGGCAGCGGATCGAGCGCGTGTGCCGCTATCTGACCTCGGTCTCCACAGCGGACGGCGCCCTGCCGGCGATCCGTCCCAGCCAGCGCGGGTATCCGACGGCACCGTTCGTCCCGGTCGTCGACGATCCTCCCAGCGAGCTGCTCGCCACCGGGCCGGTGGTCGGGCTGCTGCACCGCAATGAGGTGTGGCACGCCTGGTTGTTCCGGGCCACGGACTTCTGCTGGCAGGCAGTGGAGTCCCTGGACAAGTCCCACCCGTACGAGGTGGAGGCCGCCGTGGCGTTCCTGGACTCCGCTCCGGACCGCTCGCGCGCGGAGGCCGCCGCGGACCGGCTCGGCCGCATGGTGCGGGAGCAAC
Source organism: Streptomyces sp. NPDC053069 (assembly GCF_044546895.1). Classification (NCBI taxonomy): domain Bacteria; kingdom Bacillati; phylum Actinomycetota; class Actinomycetes; order Kitasatosporales; family Streptomycetaceae; genus Streptomyces; species Streptomyces sp. NPDC053069. The sequence goes on from NZ_JBITZN010000012.1 coordinate 281,790, forward strand.
GGCTTGCGGCACTCGACCCGGACCGGCTCGACGCGTATCCGGTCGCGTCCGGCTACGCCCCCGGCGAGCACCACTTCCCGCACGACTTCGCCAGGAGTCCGGAGTCGCTTGCGCGCGCGTGGTTCACGGACGAGGAGATGGCACGGTCCCTTGATCACCTGGCCGCCGAGCAGCAGGACGACGGCGGCTGGCCGATCCGGTGGCGCCAGTGGGCGCCGGCCCCCGCGCTGGAGGCACGCGCCATGGTCACCATCGGGGCGCTGTGCACGCTGCGGGCATACGGCCGTTTCGTGGGCTGAGCCGGCGCCCTGGGGCGCGACTCATGCGGGCGGCAGCATGCCATGGGCGTCAGGGAACGCCCGCAGTGGCGGGAACGGCTGGTGCCGAGGTCGGGTGGCCGGCCGTTCCGGGCCGGCGGCTCGGCCGTCCGCTCGTTCAGCACGGCACGCGCGTGCCGCGATACCGGCCGCGGCCGTGCGCACCAGCCGCTGGGGCGACGGGCCGCCGTTCGGTCGCAGCAGCCGGGTCACGACGCCCCGCAGCAGGGTGTCGGGGGCCGCCGCGCTGCCCTCGTCGGCGGCGCGGAGCACCTGGTGGACCGCGCGGGCGTATGGCGGAGGAACGGCCTTGTGGACCTACCGGGCCCCAGCGGGTCCCCACCCGGCGGGCCCGTCGCACCGCCGGTGCCGCGCACCACGCTCCCTGGCCGGTCCCGCTCCTTCCCCGGTGGTCCCTGCCGCCGGTCCCGCTCCTCCCCTCGGCCGATCCCCGCTCCTCCTCCCCCGGCCGGTCTCCGCTCCTCCCCCCGCCGTTCCGTTCGTCGGCCCGCCCCCTTCGACCCGCCATACGCCCGCTCTCGGCCCCACCACCCGCGACCGGCCCCCGCGCACTCCGGCCGCACGGCGTTTGCCCAGGTCAGCTCGATTGTCAGTGGCCGGGTGCAGGATGGACGCATGGTCAGCTCCGCACACCGAGCCCTCGACGGCTTCTCCCCCGCGACCCGCGGCTGGTTCACGGGGGCGTTCTCCGCGCCCACCGCGGCCCAGGCCGGGGCGTGGCAGGCCATCGGTGCGGGTGCGGACGTGCTGGTGGTGGCCCCGACCGGATCGGGCAAGACGCTGGCCGCGTTCCTCGCCGCCCTTGATCAGCTGGCCTCGACCCCGCCTCCGGCCGACCCGAAGAAGCGCTGCCGGGTTCTCTATGTCTCTCCGCTGAAGGCCCTCGCGGTCGACGTCGAGCGGAATCTGCGCAGCCCGCTCACCGGCATCCGGCAGGAGTCCGTGCGCCTGGGCCTGCCCGAGCCCGAGGTCAGGGTCGGCATCCGCTCCGGTGACACACCGGCGGCCGAGCGGCGGGCCCTGTCCACCCGCCCGCCGGACATCCTGATCACCACCCCCGAGTCGCTGTTCCTGATGCTGACCTCGGCCACGCGCGACGCGCTGACGGGCGTGGAGACGGTGATCCTCGACGAGGTGCACGCGGTCGCGGGCACCAAGCGCGGTGCCCATCTCGCGCTCTCCCTGGAGCGGCTGGACGAACTGCTGCCGAAGCCGGCCCGGCGGATCGGCCTGTCGGCGACCGTCCGCCCGGTGGACGAGGTGGCCCGGTATCTCTCGCCCCGCCGCAAGGTGGAGATCGTCCAGCCGGAGTCCGGCAAGGAGTTCGACCTGTCCGTGGTCGTCCCGGTCGAGGACATGGGCGAGCTGGGCGGTTCCCCGGCGGCCGACGCGGGCGAGGGCGCCGAGCGGCCGTCGATCTGGCCGCATGTGGAGGAGCGGATCGCCGACCTGGTCCAGTCCCATCGCTCCACGATCGTGTTCGCCAACTCCCGTCGCCTCGCCGAGCGGCTGTGCAACCGGCTGAACGAGATCGCCTACGAGCGGGCGACCGGCGAGACGTTGGACGAGCACCACTCCCCGGCCCAGCTGATGGGCGGTTCGGGCGCGGCCCAGGGCGCGCCGCCGGTGATCGCCCGCGCGCACCACGGTTCGGTCTCCAAGGAGCAGCGCGCCCTGGTCGAGGAGGATCTGAAGGCGGGCCGGCTGCCCGCCGTGGTCGCCACGTCCAGTCTGGAGCTGGGCATCGACATGGGCGCCGTCGACCTGGTCGTGCAGGTCGAGTCCCCGCCCTCGGTAGCCTCCGGGCTCCAGCGGGTCGGCCGCGCGGGACACCAGGTCGGCGCCGTCTCCACCGGTGTCGTCTTCCCCAAGTACCGCGGTGATCTGGTCCAGGCGGCCGTGGTCACCGAGCGGATGCGCTCGGGCTCGATCGAGTCCCTGAAGGTGCCCGCGAACCCGCTGGACGTGCTCGCACAGCAACTGGTCGCCATGACGGCACTGGACACCTGGCAGTTCGACGACCTGCTCGCCGTGGTCCGCCGTGCGGCCCCCTTCGCGTCGCTGCCCGAGTCGGCGTTCACGGCGGTCCTCGACATGCTCGCCGGCCGCTACCCGTCCGACGCCTTCGCGGAACTGCGCCCGCGCGTGGTGTGGGACCGTGTGACCGGCGAGATCACCGGCCGCCCCGGCGCCCAGCGGCTCGCCGTCACCTCGGGCGGCACCATCCCCGACCGCGGCCTGTTCGGGGTCTTCCTCGCCGGTTCGGACCCCAAGAAGGGCGGCGGCCGGGTCGGCGAGCTCGACGAGGAGATGGTCTACGAGTCCCGGGTCGGTGACGTCTTCACGCTCGGCACGAGTTCCTGGCGCATCGAGGACATCACCCGCGACCGGGTCCTGGTCTCCCCGGCTCCCGGTGTGCCGGGGCGGCTCCCCTTCTGGAAGGGGGACCAGCTGGGCCGCCCGCTCGAACTGGGCCGTGCGGTGGGCGCGTTCCTGCGCGAGGTCGGCTCGCTCCGCAAGGACGACGCCCGGCTGCGCCTGCTGGCGGCGGGCCTCGACGCGTGGGCGGCGGACAACGTGCTGTCGTACCTGGACGAGCAGCGCGAGGCCTGCGGTCATGTCCCGGACGACCGCACGATCGTCGTGGAGCGCTTCCGTGACGAGCTGGGCGACTGGCGGGTCGTCGTCCACTCCCCCTTCGGCGCCCAGGTGCACGCCCCCTGGGCCCTCGCTCTCGGCGCCCGCCTGTCCGAGCGGTACGGCATGGACGCGCAGGTCATGCATGCCGACGACGGCATCGTGCTGCGCCTGCCGGATGCCGACCTGATGGGCCTGGACCTGCTCGACCAGGAGCCGCTGAGGGCCGGCACGGAGTACGACAGCGAGCAGGCGCCCGTCGGCGCGGCGGACGTCGCCTTCGACAAGGGCGAGGTCGACCAGATCGTCACCGACCAGGTCGGCGGCTCCGCCCTGTTCGCCTCCCGGTTCCGCGAGTGCGCCGCACGCGCGCTGCTGCTGCCGCGCCGCAACCCCGGCAAGCGCACCCCGCTGTGGCAGCAGCGCCAGCGCGCGGCCCAACTGCTCCAGGTGGCGAGCGAATTCGGCTCGTTCCCGATCGTCCTGGAAGCGGTCCGCGAATGTCTCCAGGACGTCTTCGACGTCCCCGGGCTCGCCGAGCTGATGGGCGACATCGAGGCCCGCAAGGTGCGCCTGGTCGAGGTCACCACCCCCGAGCCGTCCCCGTTCGCCCGCTCGCTCCTGTTCGGGTACGTCGCCCAGTTCCTGTACGAGGGCGACTCCCCGCTGGCCGAGCGCCGCGCCGCCGCGCTCTCCCTGGACTCCCGGCTGCTGGCCGAGCTGCTGGGCCAGGCAGAACTGCGTGAGCTGCTGGACGCCGAGGTACTGACCGAGCTGGAGCGCGAGCTGCAGTGGCTCACCGAGGACCGCCGGGTCAAGGACGTGGAGGGCGTGGCCGATGTGCTGCGGCTGCTCGGTCCGCTGACCGACGCCGAGCTGATCGCCCGCGGCGCGGATCCGCAGTGGGCGCGCGAGCTGGCCGGCGCGCGCCGGGCCATCAAGGTCCGGATCGCCGGCGCCGACCACTGGGCGGCGGTCGAGGACGCGGGCCGGCTGCGCGACGCGCTCGGCACGGCACTGCCGGTCGGCGTGCCCGAGGCCTTCACCGAGCCGGTCAAGGACCCGCTCGGCGATCTCCTGGCCCGCTATGCCCGCACGCACGGCCCGTTCACGTCCGCCACTGCGGCGGCACGCTTCGGCCTCGGTGTGGCGGTCACCGAGGGCGCCCTGCAACGGCTCGCCGGCAACGGCCGGGTGGTGCAGGGCGAGTTCCACCCGGCGGGCATCGGTCAGGAGTGGTGCGACGCGGCCGTACTGCGCCGCCTGCGCCGCCGCTCCCTGGCGGCCCTGCGCCACGAACTGGAGCCCGTGCCACCGGCCGCGTTCGCCCAGTTCCTGCCGCAGTGGCAGCACATCGGGACGGGCCATGGTCTGCGTGGCATCGACGGACTGGTGCGCGCCGTCGAGCAGTTGCAGGGCGCCTCCGTGCCCGCCTCCGCCCTGGAGAAGCTCGTTCTGCCCTCCCGTGTGGCGAACTACGCGCCCTCGATGCTCGACGAGCTGACCGCCGCCGGCGAGGTGGTGTGGGCCGGCGCGGGCGCACTGCCCGGCAAGGACGGCTGGGTCTCGCTCTATCTGGCGGACGCCGCCCCCGTGCTGCTCCCGCCGCCGCACCCCCTGGAGCTGACCGCGCTCCACCAGTCCGTGCTGGACGCGCTCTCCGGCGGCTACGGTCTGTTCTTCCGCCAGATCGCCGACCAGGTCCGTGCCACCACCCACCCCGACGTCACCGACCCCCAACTGGCCGACGCCCTGTGGGACCTGGCCTGGTCGGGCCGGCTCACCAACGACACCCTGGCGCCGATGCGCTCCCTGCTGGGTTCGGGCCGTACGGCGGGGTCGACCGCCCACCGCGCCAAGCGCGCCGTGCCACGCGGGCGCTACGGCTCCCTGACGGCTGCCGCGCGCACCGCGTCCCGTACGGGCCCGCCGACGGTCGCCGGCCGCTGGTCCCTGCTTCCGGCGGCCGAACCGGATGCCACCGTGCGCGCCCACGCGCTGGCCCGCACCCTCCTGGACCGGCACGGCGTGGTCACCCGAGGGGCGGTCGCCGCGGAGGGGATCGAGGGCGGGTTCTCGGCGGTGTACCGCGTGCTGTCCGCCTTCGAGGAGAGCGGCCAGGCGCGGCGCGGTTACGTGGTCGAGGGCCTGGGCGCGGCCCAGTTCGCCATGGACGGCGCGGTGGACCGGCTCCGCGCGGTGTCCAACGCCCGAGAACGCGGTGAGAGCCTGACCGCCGCTGCCCCCGGGAACGGCTACCCGCACCCCTCGGGCGCCTTTGCCGCACCGGCGTTCCCGGACGACTTCGGCGGCGGCGACGGCGCACCCCATGAACACCTCTTCCCCGGCGCCTCGGGCGGGTCGGACGGCGGCTTCGCGCATCCCGGCCTCGACGGCGACTTCACCTGGCCACCGGTGGATCCCGCGCCCGCCCCGGGCGACTACGTCTCCCCCCGCGACCTCGCCGACCCCTTCGGTTCCCCCGGCTACGGCGGCCCCCGCGGAGGCGGAGCCGGCGCCGGCTCCTACGGCTCGCCGGCGTACCGGGCGTACGGCAGTGGTCATACGGGCACGTCCTCGCCCGACCCTCGTGCCGTGATCCTCGCCGCGGCCGACCCCGCCAACGCCTACGGCGCCGCCCTGTCCTGGCCCGAGCCTCCGACCGGTGCCGGACACAAACCGGGCCGTAAGGCGGGCTCGCTCGTCGTCCTGGTCGAGGGGGAGCTGACCGTGTACATGGAGCGCGGCGGCAAGACGCTGCTGGCCTGGCCCGCGGGCCCGGACATCGCGCCTCCGGACGATCCCCGCCTGCGTTCGGCCGCGGATGCGCTGGCCGCGGCGGCACGCGCGGGCTCTCTCGGCACGGTCACGGTCGAGCGGATCAACGGCGCCCAGGCCCTGACCTCGCCGATAGGCACCCTTCTGGAGGCAGCGGGCTTCGTGGCCACACCGCGCGGACTGCGCCTGAGGGCGTGACCGGCCACAGCGCACCCGCAGCCGGAGACACACCGTGGCACCCTTGACCCATGCCCGAAGGTGACACGGTCTGGCAGGCCGCGAGGCGGCTGCACGAGGCCCTCGCGGGCAAGGCGCTGACCCGCAGCGACTTCCGGGTGCCGAAGTACGCGACGGTGGACCTCACCGGCCGTCGGGTGCTCAGCACGATCCCGCGCGGCAAACACCTGCTCACCCGGTTCGAGGGCGGGCTGACCCTGCACACCCATCTGCGGATGGAGGGGACCTGGAAGGTGTACGGCGCGGACGAGCGCTGGCGGGGCGGCCCGGCGCACCAGATCCGTGCGGTCCTCGGCACCGTCGACCGTACGGCCGTGGGCTACCGCCTCCAGGTGCTGGAGCTGCTGCGCACGGACGAGGAGGAGCGGGTGGTCGGTCACCTGGGCCCCGACCTGCTCGGCCCGGACTGGGACCCCGAGCGCGCGCTGGCCAACCTCCTCGCCGACCCTGCCCGTCCGCTCGGCGAGGCCCTGCTCGACCAGCGCAATCTCGCCGGCATCGGCAACGTGTACAAGAGCGAGCTGTGCTTCCTGCTGGGCGTCACCCCGTGGCTCCCGGCCGGCGCGCTGCCCCCGGACCGCGCCGAGAAGCTGCCCGCGCTCGCCAAGCGACTCCTGGAGGCGAACCGCGACCGCCCGGTCCGGCAGACCACGGGCTTGCACCGGTACGACCTGTTCGTCTACGGCCGCGCGCCCCGCCCCTGTCTGCGCTGCCACACGCCGGTCCGCGTGGCCGACCAGGGCGACGGCAGCCAGGAACGCCCCACCTACTGGTGCCCCACCTGTCAGACGGGCCCCGCCCCCGCCCCCGGCGCACCGCAGCGCTGGCGAGACCGGTACCCCCGTCGCACCGCCTGACGACGCGTCCGCCCCGTCACGCACCCGGTGTCCACCACGCCGGCGGCAGCCGAACCAGTCACCGGGTCCGGCCGATGCACCAAGTAATTGACGACCCGTCAGAAATGCTCGTACGGTCCTTCCATGCCCCTCACCCCGTACGACCTCACCGGCCGCACCGCCTTCGTCACCGGAGCCGGCGGCGGGATCGGCCGGGCCTCCGCCGTCCTGCTCGCCGAGGCGGGCGCGGCGGTGCACTGCGCCGACCGGGACGCGGACGGTCTGCACGGCACGGCGGAGCTGATCGAGAAGCGCGGCGGCACGGCCCGTACCCATGTCCTGGACGTCACCGACCGGGCGGCGCTGGCCGAGGCGGTCCGCTCCTGCGAGCGTCTGGACGTGATGGCGGCGATCGCCGGGATCATGCACAGCAGCCCCGTGCTGGAGACCCGCGACGAGGATCTCGACCGCGTACTGAACGTCAACTTCAAAGGCGTGCTGTACGCCTGCCAGGAGGCGGCCCGTCTGATGCTGGCCCGTGCCATGCGGGGCAGCATCGTCACCATGGCGTCCGGGGCGGTCGACACCGGCGGCCCCGGACTGCTCTGCTACGGCGCGGCGAAGGCGGCCGTGGTCCAGCTGACCAAGACGCTGGCCGGCGAGGTCGGACGGCACGGCATCCGGGTCAACGCGATCGCGCCGGGCTGGATCCGCACCCTGATGACCGACCGGCACGACCGCGAGGCGCAGGTGCACACCGAGGGCGTGATGGCCCGGATGTCACCGCTGGGCCGGGTCGGTGAGCCGGAGGACGTCGCTCACGCGGTGCTGTATCTGGCGTCGGACGCGTCGGCGTTCACGACCGGTCAGATACTTCGCCCGAACGGGGGTGTGGCGATGCCCTGGTAGTGCCGCCCGCACGCCAGGCGGCCACCCAGCGCCCCACCGGTAGCAGACCGGTCGCCTGCCCCTCCGGCACACAGTGCACCGGCAGCAGGCTCAGCCCCCATCCGCCGGCCACGACGGCGCCTTCCACAATGCCCGCGCCGTGCCCCAGGGCGATCCTCAGCACCGCCCACCACCACACGGCCCCCAGAGCCGGGAGGGCCACCCAGCGCACTATCCGTCCCACCATGCCCGCCACCACCTCCCGCCGGACGCTAGACGGCCGCACCGGCCACGCGGGAGGCGCACCGAGGGCTCACGGATGCAGCAGCGAAAGCAGCCCGTCCGGGAGCGCCCGATCCCGGCCGAACCGCTTACGCGTTCTCCGCCTGGAACATCCAGTGGTGCTTCTCCAGATCAGCGGTGATCTGGATGAAGATGTCCTGGGACACCGGATCCGGCTCCCCCGTCGCGCCCACGCGCTCCCGCATCCGGGTGATCACGGCACCCAGGGCGTCCACCATGGTCCCGACGGCGTCCGTGTCCTTGATCCACCCCGCCGGGCTGGTCTTGATGCCGCTGCCGGAGGAGACCGTGACGGCGCGCCCGTCGGGCGGCACGCCGAGGGCCGAGGCCCGCTCGGCCACGGTGTCGGAGTGGGTGCGGGCCGAGGCGACGACCTCGTCGAGCTGGAGGTGGATGGAGCGGAAGCGGGGCCCGACGACGTTCCAATGGATCTGCTTGGCGACCAGCGACAGATCCACCAGGTCGACCAGAGCGCCCTGCAGCGCCTCGGCCACGGTCTTCAGGTCCGCGTCGGCCAACGGGCTCTTCACGACGTACATCCGCTTCCTCCGGTGCTTCTGCCCCGTCACGTCCCTCCACCATGACGGCACCGACCGAGCCCGGCAAACGGGAGCAAAAGTGACGCAAATCGCATTCGTGACCGGTAAAACGAAAGCCCCGGCGGCGCTCCCGGGTTCGTCCCGAGAAGCCCGGCCGGGGCCTCACACGTTCGCTAGACCGCGCACGCGTACGTCACGCGGCGACCACGTCCACCGCCTCCGCGGGCGCCTTGATGGTCACCCGTTCCGGTGGCACACCGGTCACCGACACCGAACCCAGCATCGGACGGACCGGCGTGGGCACGGGCTCGGTGGCCCGGGCGGACTGGGCCAGTTCGGCGAGCGCCAGCTCGTCGCTCACTTCCCGCATGAGTTCCGACATCCGTACGTCCAGCGCGTCGCAGATGGCGGCGAGCAGCTCGGAGGAAGCCTCCTTCTGCCCCCGCTCCACCTCGGAGAGATAGCCGAGTGAGACTCGGGCGGACGAGGAGACTTCGCGCAGAGTACGGCCCTGGCGTTGGCGCTGCCGACGCAGCACGTCACCCAGCAGGCGACGGAGCAGAATCATCGGTGGCTCCCTCCTCGGACCGCGTAGCCGCATCCTTCTCGCCCCACCGTACCGCCTTGCGCCGCGGCCGTGCGGGGAGCGATGTCGTGTTCACTCAGGGCTGCAAACATCAAAACCCCCCGTTCCGTTCCGTATCCTGTGCCCGCTCATTCCCGGTCTGTTCGCCCGCAAGCTCCTTCAGAAGCAGTGCGAGTACGCTCCGTACACTCTCCATACGAATTTCCGCACGGCTGCCGTTCAACCGCAGGGCCTCCACTTTTCCGCCACCGGCGGAACCGAGGCGGTCCGTGAGCGGTCCGTCGACGGCCACGAAGACCGTGCCGACCGGCTTGCCGTCCTGTGGGTCGGGGCCGGCGACTCCGGTGGTGGCGACGCCCCAGTCGGCGCCCAGCGCCTTCCGTGCTCCGGCTGCCATCTGGCCTGCGACCTGCGGATCGACCGCTCCTCGCTGGGCCAGCAGGGTGGCGTCGACACCCAGCAGCTCATGCTTCAGCTCGGTGGCGTACGCGGTGACCGAGCCCCGGAACACCTTGGACGCTCCGGGCACTGCTGTGATCTCCGCCGCCACCAGGCCACCGGTGAGCGACTCGGCGACGGCAAGGGTCTCGCCCCTCACGGTCAGTAGTCGCACCAGTTCGGTGGCCGGTGAGCTCACGCTTCCTTCTCCTCCAACGCTGCCGCACGCTCGGCGATTCCCCTTCGGCGCAGCACAATGGCTTGTCTTACGTAGTCGAGGCCGGTGACGACGGTGAGGACGACTGCTGCGGCCATCACCCAGAACCTCAGAGTGGCCAGCCAGCCCGTCAGCGCCAGGACGTACATCCCGACGGCCACCCCCTGGGTGAGGGTCTTGAGCTTGCCCCCACGACTGGCCGGGATCACTCCGTAGCGAATGACCAGAAAACGCAGCAGCGTGATACCGAGTTCCCGGCCGAGGATGACGCCCGTCACCCACCACGGCAGGTCGCCCAGGCCTGACAGACAGATGAGCGCCGCCCCCATGATGGCCTTGTCGGCGATGGGGTCGGCGATCTTCCCGAAGTCGGTGACCAGGTTGTACGTGCGCGCCAGATGCCCGTCGAACAGGTCGGTGATCATGGCGACGGCGAAGGCCGCCCAGGCCAGCGAGCGCCAGGCCGGGTCGTAGCCGCCGTTCGCCAGCATCAGCGCCACGAAACCGGGGACGAGGACCAGCCGGAGCATGGTCAGCAGATTGGCGACGTTCCAGACGCTGGCCTGGTTGACGGCCGCAGCCGCGATCTTCCCGCCGCGCGGTGCCCTGCCGCCGCCCTCGGGACCTGAGGCAGAACCGGAGACCTCGGAGGCAGCGCCGTCTGCAGCGGCGGCGGGCCCCCGGGCGCCGTGCGCGCCGGAGGAGCCGCCCGCGGCGGATGCCGGGACTCCGGTCATCTGCCCGCCTCCTCACGACACGCGAGCGAGCCGGTCAGCGGCTCGGCCACCAGGTCGACACCTTCCGTACCGACCACCTTTGCCTCGACCATACGTCCGACGGTCAGGCCTTCGCCGCTCGTGAGGAGCACCTGGCCGTCGGTCTCGGGCGCCTGGTGTGCGGCGCGGCCGTACACGCCCTCTTCCTCGTCGACGGACTCGACCAGGACGCGAACCGTGTCGCCGACGCGCTCCTCGGCGCGCTGCGAGACGAGTTCCTCGGCCAGCCGGGACACTCGCGCAAGGCGCTGGGCGACGACGTCCTCGTCGAGCTTGTCGTCGTACGTCGCCGCCTCCGTGCCCTCCTCGTCGGAGTAGCCGAAGACACCGATGGCGTCCAGGCGGGCGCCGTTCAGGAAGCGCTCCAGCTCGGCCAGGTCCGCCTCGCTCTCGCCGGGGAAGCCGACGATGAAGTTGGAGCGCACGCCGGCCTCGGGGGCCTTGGAGCGGATCGTGTCGAGCAGTTCCAGGAAGCGGTCGGTGTCGCCGAAGCGGCGCATGGCGCGCAGCACGTCGGGCGCGGAGTGCTGGAAGGACAGGTCGAAGTACGGGGCGACCTTCGGGGTGGAGGTCAGTACGTCGATCAGGCCGGGGCGCATCTCGGCCGGCTGCAGGTAGCTCACCCGCACCCGCTCGATGCCGTCGACCTCGGCCAGCTCCGGCAGCAGGGACTCCAGCAGGCGGATGTCGCCCAGGTCCTTGCCGTAGGACGTGTTGTTCTCGGAGACGAGCATGATCTCCTTCACACCCTGCTCGGCCAGCCAGCGGGTCTCGTTCAGCACATCGCTGGGGCGGCGGGAGATGAAGGAGCCGCGGAAGGACGGGATGGCGCAGAAGGAGCAGCGCCGGTCGCAGCCCGACGCGAGCTTGACCGAGGCGACCGGGGAGCCGTCCAGGCGGCGGCGCAGGGGCGCGCGCGGACCGGAGGCGGGCGCGACGCCCTCCGGGAGGTCGGCCGGGGCGTGGCCGGGCAGCGCGACGGAGGCGGCCGATTCCTGACGCTCGGCCGGGCTGATCGGGAGCAGCTTGCGGCGGTCGCGCGGGGTGTGGGAGGCGTGGATGCCGCCGGACAGGATGGTCTGCAGGCGGTCGGAGATGTCCGCGTAGTCGTCGAAGCCCAGCACGCCGTCGGCCTCGGGCAGCGCCTCGGCCAGCTCCTTGCCGTACCGCTCGGCCATGCAGCCCACCGCCACGACGGCCTGGGTTCTGCCGTGATCCTTGAGGTCGTTGGCCTCGAGGAGGGCGTCGACGGAGTCCTTCTTCGCGGCCTCGACGAAGCCACAGGTGTTGACCACGGCGACGTCGGCGTCCGCGGCGTCCTCCACGAGCTGCCAGCCGTCCGCCTCCAAACGGCCTGCGAGCTCCTCGGAGTCCACCTCGTTACGGGCGCAGCCGAGAGTGACAAGGGCGACGGTACGGCGTTCAGGCATGGGCTCAAGACTACTTCGTCTCACCGACAGCCCACGTCGACGGGGTCAGGGCCTCCCCGGCGGACCCTGCCGATCTCGGCGGCCAACCCCGTCACACGGCTCTTCCTGAAGGGCCGCCTAGCCCGCGACGGGGTCGCCCTTCGTGTAGGTGAGGCGTTCCACCGCGCCCGGCTGGAAGTTGTCGTCGATCTTCTTGCCGTTGACGTACAGCTCGATCGCCCCGGCGTCGCCGAGGATCAGGTTGATCTTGGAACTGTCCTGGAAGGTCTTGGACTGGCCCTTCTTCAGCAGCCCGTCGAAGAGCATCCGGCCGTTGTGGTCCTTGGCCGAGATCCAGCTGCGTCCGCCCGGCGCGCTGACCTGGACGGTCACCTTGTCCTGGGGTGCGGCGGCGATGGCGCTGTCGGAGGGCTCGGTGCTCGGCGCGGCAGGCTTGCCCTTCTTCGGCGTGGGCGAGGCGGACTTGCTCGCGGCGGGTGTACCGCTGCCCTCGGCGACCTGTGACTTCGCATCGTTTCCGGAGCCGCCGCCCCTGACCGCGGTGAAGCCGACGAAACCGATCACGACGACGATCGCGGCGACCATGGCCGCCGTCCAGTTCGGGCCGCGCCGCTCGGGCCGGATGCGCTCCGCCTCGAACAAGGGTGCGGCCGGAGTGGGCGCGGGACGGCCGCCGTGCTCGGCGTCGTACTGGGCGATCAGCGGGGCGGGGTCGAGGCGGACGGCCCTGGCCAGCGTGCGGATGTGCCCGCGGGCGTACACATCGCCACCGCACGGGGCGAAGTCGTCCGCCTCGATGGCGTGCACGATGGCGATACGGACACGAGTGGCGCTGCTGACGTCGTCCACGGTGAGCCCGGCCGCGATCCGCGCCTGCTGCAGGGCACGGCCCACGGAGACATGGGCCTTTCGGGATTCGTCGGGGAACGGACGCTCGTCTTCAGGGGAGTTGCCGATGGACACGGGGGCGCCTTTCGAGCGTGTAGCCACCTGTGCTGGAAGCTCAGTCTAGGGGTGGGACGAAAGGGTGGGGCAACCGGGCGGTGGGACTTTGTACGCCATCGGAACGGCCGGACGCACCGAGGGCTTGACAGGCAGATACCCCATGATGGGACTACTACCTGTCCTCTCGCTCAACTGGACGTACGACAAAGGGAAACGGTTGCCCGCCGTTCTCTAACAGGTGGATCACGGCGATCCGGCCACCCGGCGTAAGCCGCGACCGGCGGACGGCCCTTCGCCCCTGCCCCCTAGTCCCCGGACTCCCCGCGGATCACGGCGAGCACGCCGTCCAGCTCGTCGGGCTTCACCAGTACGTCACGCGCCTTGGAGCCTTCGCTCGGTCCCACAATGTTGCGGGACTCCATGAGATCCATGAGCCGCCCGGCCTTGGCGAAGCCGACCCGCAGCTTGCGCTGGAGCATGGAGGTCGACCCGAACTGGGTGGAGACGACCAGCTCGGCCGCCTGGCACAGCAGGTCGAGGTCGTCGCCGATGTCCTCGTCGATCTCCTTCTTCTGCTTGGTGCCGACCGTGACGTCGTCACGGAAGACGGGCGCCATCTGGTCCTTGCAGTGCTGGACGACGGCGGCGACCTCGGCCTCGGTGACGAACGCGCCCTGCATTCGGGTGGGCTTGTTCGCGCCCATCGGCAGGAACAGGCCGTCGCCCTTACCGATGAGTTTCTCGGCGCCGGGCTGGTCGAGGATGACCCGGGAGTCGGCGAGCGAGGAGGTGGCGAAGGCCAGCCGGGAGGGCACGTTGGCCTTGATGAGACCCGTCACGACGTCCACCGAGGGCCGCTGGGTGGCGAGCACCAGGTGGATGCCGGCCGCACGTGCGAGCTGCGTGATGCGCACGATGGCGTCCTCGACGTCGCGCGGGGCGACCATCATCAGGTCGGCCAGCTCGTCCACGATCACCAGCAGGTACGGGTACGGCTGCAGCTCCCGCTCGCTGCCCTCGGGCGGCTTGACCTTGCCCTCGCGGACGGCCTGGTTGAAGTCGTCGATGTGCCGGTAGCCGTAGGCCGCGAGGTCGTCGTAGCGCAGGTCCATCTCGCGTACGACCCACTGCAGCGCCTCGGCGGCCCGCTTGGGGTTGGTGATGATCGGCGTGATCAGGTGCGGGATGCCCTCGTAGGCGGTCAGCTCGACCCGCTTGGGGTCGACCAGGATCATCCGGACGTCCTCCGGGGTCGCCCGCATCATGACCGAGGTGATCAGGCAGTTGATGCAGGACGACTTGCCGGAGCCGGTGGCACCGGCGACCAGCATGTGCGGCATCTTCGCCAGCGAGTGCATCACGTACCCGCCCTCGACGTCCTTGCCGAAGGCGACCAGCATCGGGTCGTCGTCCTCGGCGGACTCCGCGAGGCGCAGCACGTCACCGAGGTTGACCATCTCCCGGTCGGTGTTCGGGATCTCGATGCCCACCGCCGACTTGCCGGGGATGGGGCTGATGATCCGCACGTCGGGGCTGGCTACGGCGTACGCGATGTTCTTGGTCAGCGCGGTGATGCGCTCGACCTTCACGGCGGGGCCGAGCTCGACCTCGTACCGGGTGACCGTCGGGCCGCGCGTGAAGCCGGTGACGGCGGCGTCGACCTTGAACTCGGTGAAGACCTGGGTGAGCGAGGCGACGACCGCGTCGTTGGCCTCGCTGCGCGCCTTGCCGGGGCCGCCGCGGGTGAGGAGGTCCAGCGACGGCAGCGCGTAGGTGATGTCCCCGGACAGCTGGAGCTGCTCCGCCCGTGGCGGCAGGTCGCGCGGCTGGTCGGGAGCCTTCTTGGTCAGATCGGGGACGATTCCGGGCTTGAGCTTCTCCTGCTTGGGGCGCGCGGCCGGGACCGGCGAGGGCGCGGGTGCCGGCGCCGGCACCGGCGTGGTCTCTTCGCGGTCGCCGACGCTGACGCCCTGGGTGAGGTCGGCGACCAGCGGGGAGGGCGGCATGCCGTGCAGCACCGCGCCGTCGAGCGCCGCGGCGGCGGCCGCCGCGACGTCCACGGCGTCCATCTGGCGCTGCGGATCCGGCTGGGGCACCGCCGAGCGCCGGGGACGGCCGCGGCGCTGCGAGAGGGCCTCCTCCTCGGCGCTCTCCGGGTCGTACGCCCGGGGGGCGGCCGAACGCTTGCGGGGGCGCGCGGGCAGCGCCTCGCGCCACTGGTCGTCGTAGCGCGCGTCTTCCTCGGTGTACTGCGGCGCCTCGTGGTCGTGCAGCACGCCCAGGCGTACGCCGAGCGCACGCAGCCGCTGCGGGATGGCGTTGACCGGAGTGGCGGTCACCACGAGCAGACCGAAGATCGTCAGCAGCACCAGCAGGGGTACGGCCAGCATCTCGGTCATGGTGTAGGTCAGCGGGGTGGCCGCCGCCCAGCCGATGAGGCCGCCGGCGTCCCTTATGGCCTGCATGCCGTCGCTGCGCGCGGGTGAGCCGCAGGCGATGTGGACCTGGCCGAGCACGCCGATGACCAGCGCGGACAGGCCGATCACGATCCGTCCGTTGGCCTCCGGCTGCTCCGGGTGCCGGATGAACCGTACGGCGATCACCGCGAGCAGTATCGGCACCAGCAGGTCGAGCCGGCCGAAGGCACCGGTGACGAGGATCTCCACCAGGTCCCCGACGGGGCCCTTCAGATCGGCCCAGGTGCCGGCGGCGACGATCAGCGCGACGCCGAACAGCAGCAGCGCGATGCCGTCCTTGCGGTGGGCCGGATCGAGGTTCTTCGCGCCCTGCCCTATGCCGCGGAAGACGGCGCCGACGGCGTGCGCGAGGCCCAGCCAGAGGGCGCGCACGAGCCGGTACACGCCCCCGGTGGGGCTGGGTACCGGCTTAGGCGCGGCCTTCTTGGCCGGGGCTTTCTTGGCGGGCGCCTTCTTGGCCGGAGCCTTCTTCGCTGCGGCCTTTTTCGGGGCGGCCTTCTTCGCCGGAGCCTTCGCGGGAGCAGCCGCCTTCTTGGCGGGCTGCTTCTTGGCTGCGGAGGGACGTGAGGCCATGGGTGTGAGGTTACCGGGGGAGACGACAGCGGACACGTGTGCCCACAGCTTCACCCGTTCGTGTCGCCCTTGCCGGGGCGCGGAACTGACGCGCGCTCATGGGCAACCGCTGCCCGGGCGTATGTCAGTTCTGCGCCGGCACCGACGCACCGCCGGTGCCGGTGCCCG
Source organism: Streptomyces sp. NPDC053069 (assembly GCF_044546895.1). Classification (NCBI taxonomy): domain Bacteria; kingdom Bacillati; phylum Actinomycetota; class Actinomycetes; order Kitasatosporales; family Streptomycetaceae; genus Streptomyces; species Streptomyces sp. NPDC053069. The sequence continues at coordinate 297,956 of NZ_JBITZN010000012.1, forward strand.
GCTCCAGGGCGTCGAGCGCTCGCCGCAATCCGGTGAGTTTGCGCTCCAGATGCGCCGCCGTGGCCACCGCGGCCGCATCCGCCGAATCGTCGTCCAGCTGCTTGGACAGCGCCTCGGCCTGCTCCTCGACGGCCGCGAGCCGCGCGGACAGCTCGGCCAGCAGCCCGGCGGACTCCTTGCCGCCGACCGCGCCCTTGCCGCCGCCCTCCAACTGCAGCCGCAGCAGTGCCGCCTGCTCGCGCAGCTGACAGTTCTTCATGTACAGCTCGACGAACACCGAGACCTTCGCGCGCAGCACCCACGGGTCGAACGGCTTGCTGATGTAGTCGACCGCACCTGCCGCGTAACCGCGGAAGGTGTGGTGCGGGCCGTGGTTGATCGCCGTGAGGAAGATGATCGGGATGTCCCGGGTCCGCTCGCGCCGCTTGATGTGCGCGGCGGTCTCGAACCCGTCCATTCCCGGCATCTGGACGTCCAGCAGAATGACCGCGAAATCGTCCGTGAGCAGTGCTTTGAGCGCTTCCTCCCCGCTCGATGCCCGCACCAGCGTCTGATCGAGCGCAGAGAGGATGGCCTCCAGCGCCAGCAGATTCTCCGGCCGGTCATCGACCAGGAGGATCTTGGCCTTCTGCACCATGGCCCGCCCTCCTCGCCCCGGCGGTACACCGGGCGCCGCCCCAGGGGACGACTCCCTTTCGCCGCCCGTCCTTGTGCCGGTCATCGTAGCCGCACCCCGCCTGTCGCCACACCCTGTCACCGCGATGTCACTGTGCACGTACCGGAAACGTGGCGGAGGCCGGGATGGTTCCCGGAATCCCGCATTCCCATACGTCTCCAGCCACCCTAAGCCGTCCGTGCGCAGTGACCTCAACCGGGCAACTCCCGACACGCGCCGAGGGTTCCCCGGCCGTTCACATCCCGGCGTGCCGATCGTGTCATTCCCCGCCCATCCACTGCTGCATCACCGCCAGCAGATGATCCGGGTCGACCGGCTTGGTGACGTAGTCGGAGGCACCCGACTCGATCGCCTTCTCCCGGTCGCCCTTCATCGCCTTCGCGGTCAGCGCGATGATCGGCAGCCCGGCGAACTGCGGCATCCTGCGAATCGCCGTGGTCGTCGCATAGCCGTCCATCTCCGGCATCATGATGTCCATCAGCACGACCGCCACGTCGTCGTGCTGCTCCAGCACCTCGATGCCCTCGCGGCCGTTCTCGGCGTACAGCACCGAGAGCCCGTGCTGCTCCAGGACGCTGGTCAGCGCGAACACATTGCGGATGTCGTCGTCGACGATCAGGACCTTCTCGCCGCCGAACCGCACCCCGCGCGCGAAGTGCGCCGTGCTCTCCTGCTCCGGGAGCGCCATCCGGTGCTCGGGCCGCTGCTCGCCCTGCGGAAGACTCCGCCGCCGGCGCCGGAAGAGCGCCGCGGGACCGTTCTGCGTCTCGCGGTACGACTTCACCTCGGCCGGGGTCTCGATCTCCACGGCGGACAGCTCCAAGGACTGCTCCGCCTCGGAGGCCAGCAGCTCGCCGGCCTCCAGCGGGGGCACGGACTGCTGGTAGCCCTGCGGCGGCAGTTCGCTCGGGTGCAGCGGCAGGTACAGCGTGAACGTCGAGCCGCGGCCCGGTTCGCTCTGCGCGTGGATCTCACCGCCGAGCAGCTGTGCGATCTCCCGGGAGATGGACAGACCGAGGCCGGTGCCGCCGTACTTGCGGCTGGTCGTGCCGTCCGCCTGCTTGAACGCCTCGAAGATCACCCGCATCTTGCTGGCCGCGATACCGATGCCGGTGTCCGTCACCGAGAACGCGATCAGCGGCGCGTCCGGATCGGTCAGCGAGCCGGCCTCCAGCAGCTGCTCCCGGATGCCCACCGGCACATCCGCGCCGGCCGGCCTGATCACCAGTTCCACCGACCCGGAGTCCGTGAACTTCACCGCGTTCGACAGCAGGTTGCGCAGCACCTGCAGCAGCCGCTGCTCGTCGGTGTGCAGGGTCGCCGGCAGCTCCGGGGAGACCCGTACGGACAGATCCAGGCCCTTTTCCGCGGTCAGTGGCCGGAAGGTGGCCTCCACGTAGTCCACGAGCTGGACGAGCGCGATACGCGTCGGCGAGACGTCCATCTTGCCCGCCTCGACCTTCGACAGGTCGAGGATGTCGTTGATCAGCTGCAGCAGATCCGAGCCCGCGCCGTGGATGGTCTCCGCGAACTCCACCTGCTTCGGCGAGAGATTGCCCTCGGCGTTGTCGGCGAGCAGCTTCGCCAGGATCAGCAGCGAGTTGAGCGGCGTACGCAGCTCGTGCGACATGTTGGCGAGGAACTCGCTCTTGTAGCGCATCGACACCGCGAGCTGCTCGGCGCGCTCCTCCAGAACCTGCCGGGCCTCCTCGATCTCGGTGTTCTTCACCTCGATGTCGCGGTTCTGCCGCGCCAGCAGCTCGGCCTTCTCCTCCAGTTCGGCGTTGGATGCCTGCAGCGCCTTCTGCCGGTTCTCCAACTCGGCCGAGCGCTCGCGCAGTTGCTCCGTCAACTCCTGCGACTGCTTCAGCAGCTGCTCGGTCTTGGTGTTGACCGAGATGGTGTTGACGCTGGTCGCGATCATCTCGGCGATCTGGTTGAGGAAGTCCTTCTGGATCTGCGTGAACGGCGTGAAGGAGGCCAGCTCGATCACACCGAGCACATTGCCCTCGAACAGCACCGGCAGCACGATCACCTGCGCGGGCGGGGCCTCGCCGAGCCCCGAGGAGATCTTCAGATACCCGCTGGGCGCGTTCTCCACCAGGATGGTGCGCTTCTCCTGCGCGGCCGTACCGACCAGCGCCTCACCCGGCCGGAACGACGTAGGCATCGAGCCCATCGAGTAGCCGTACGAACCGAGCATGCGCAGCTCGTACCGGTCCTCGGCCTCGGCGCCCAGCTCCTGCCCCTCCATGAGGGACATCGCCACGAAGAACGCGCCGTGCTGGGCGGACACCACCGGCGTCAGCTCGCTCATGATCAGCGAGGCCACGTCCTCCAGGTCCCGGCGTCCCTGCATCAGCGCGGAGATACGGGCGAGGTTGCCCTTCAGCCAGTCCTGCTCCTCGTTGGCGATCGTGGTGTCGCGCAGGTTGGCGATCATCTTGTTGATGTAGTCCTGCAGTTCCTGGATCTCGCCGGAGGCGTCCACGTCGATCTTCAGGTTCAGGTCACCGCGGGTCACCGCGGTCGCCACGCGCGCGATGGCACGCACCTGCCGGGTCAGGTTCCCGGCCATCTCGTTCACCGACTCGGTGAGGTCCCGCCAGGTGCCGTCGACGTCACGCACGCGTGCCTGACCGCCGAGCTGCCCTTCCGTGCCCACCTCGCGCGCCACGCGCGTGACTTCCTCGGCGAAACTGGACAGCTGATCAACCATCGTGTTGATCGTCGTCTTCAGCTCAAGAATCTCGCCACGAGCGTCAATGTCGATCTTCTTGGTCAGGTCACCCTTGGCGATGGCCGTGGTGACCATGGCGATGTTGCGCACCTGGCCGGTCAGGTTGGACGCCATCTGGTTCACGGACTCGGTGAGGTCCTTCCAGGTGCCGGCCACACCCGGCACGTGCGCCTGACCGCCCAGGATGCCGTCCGTGCCCACCTCACGGGCCACCTTGGTGACCTGGTCGGCGAACGAACTCAGCGTCTTGACCATCGTGTTGATGGTGTCGGCGAGCTGCGCCACCTCGCCGCGCGCCTCGATGGTGACCTGACGCGTCAGATCACCGTTGGCGACCGCCGCGGCCACCTGGGAGATGTTCCGCACCTGCATGGTCAGGTTGTTGGCCATCAGGTTGACGTTGTTGCTGAGGTCCTTCCAGATACCGGTGACGCCCGGCACATGCGCCTGGCCGCCCAGAATGCCCTCCGTGCCCACCTCACGGGCCACCCGGGTCACCTGCTCGGCGAAGCTGGACAGCTGATCAACCATGGTGTTGACCGTCGTGACCAGCTCAAGGATCTCACCCTTGGCGTCAACAGTGATCTTCTTCGACAGGTCACCCTTGGCGACCGCGGTCGTGACCTCGGCGATGTTGCGCACCTGGATCGTCAGGTTGTTCGCCATGAAGTTCACGGACTGCGTGAGGTCCTTCCAGGTGCCGGAGACACCCTGCACCTCGGCCTGACCGCCGAGGATGCCCTCCGTACCCACCTCGCGGGCCACCCGCGTGACCTCCTGCGCGAACGACGACAGCTGGTCCACCATCGTGTTCAGCGTGTTCTTCAGCTCCAGGATCTCCCCGCGCGCGTCCACGGTGATCTTCTGCGAGAGGTCACCGCGGGCCACGGCGGTGGCGACCTGCGCGATGTTGCGCACCTGGGCCGTCAGGTTGCCGGCCATGCCGTTCACCGAGTCGGTCAGGTCCCGCCACACACCGGCCACGCCGGGCACCTGCGCCTGGCCGCCCAGGCGGCCCTCCGTACCCACGTCGCGCGCGACCCGGGTCACCTGGTCGGCGAAGGCGGACAGCTGATCAACCATCGTGTTGATCGTGTTCTTCAGTTCAAGGATCTCGCCGCGCGCGTCAACATCGATCTTCTGCGACAGGTCACCGCGCGCCACGGCCGTCGTCACCTGGGCGATCTGACGCACCTGGGAGGTGAGGTTGCCGGCCATGAAGTTGACGGAGTCCGTCAGCTCCTTCCACGTGCCGGACACGCCGTCCACCCGGGCCTGACCGCCCAGCCGGCCCTCCGTACCCACGTCCCTGGCCATCCGCGTGACCTGGTCGGCGAAGCTCGACAGCTGGTCCACCATGGTGTTCACGGTGTTCTTCAGCTGGAGCATCTCGCCGGAGACGTCCACGGTGACCTTCTGGGACAGATCACCGTTGGCCACCGCCGTGGTCACCTGGGCGATGTTGCGCACCTGCCCGGTGAGGTTGCGGAACGCGGTGTTGACGGAATCCGTCAGGTCCTTCCAGGCACCGGCCGCGCCCGGCACCTGCGCCTGACCGCCCAGCTCGCCCTCGACCCCGATCTCCCGGGCGACCCGCGTCACCTCGGCACCGAACGCCGACAGCTGGTCCACCATCCCGTTGACGGTGTTCTTCAGCTCCAGCATCTCGCCGGCCACGTCGACCGTGACCTTCTGCGACAGATCACCGCTGGCCACGGCCGTCGTCACGGTCGCGATGTCCCGCACCTGAATGGTGAGGTTCCGGAACACCGTGTTGACGGAGTCCGTCAGGTCCTTCCACGTACCGGCCGCGCCGGGCACGTTCGCCTGGCCGCCCAGCCGGCCCTCCGCGCCGACCTCGTTCGCGACGCGCGTGACCTCGTCCGCGAAGATCCGCAGCGTCTCGGTCATCTGGTTGATCGTCTCGGCGAGCTGCGCCACCTCGCCACGCGCCGGAACCGTCACCTTGCGCGACAGGTCACCGTTGGCGACCGCGGTCGTGACCTGCGAGATCCCACGCACCTGCGCGGTCAGGTTGCCCGCCATCGTGTTGACGGAGTCGGTCAGCTCCTTCCAGACACCGGCCACACCCGGCACCTGCGCCTGACCGCCCAGGATGCCCTCGGTGCCCACCTCACGGGCCACCCGCGTCACCTCGGACGAGAACGACGACAGCTGCTCCACCATCGTGTTGACGGTGTTCTTCAGCTCCAGCATCTCGCCCGCGACATGCACGGTGACCTTGCGTGACAGATCACCGCGCGCGACCGCCGTCGTCACCAGCGCGATGTCGCGCACCTGTGCGGTCAGCCGGTTGGCCATCGTGTTGACGGACTCGGTCAGGTCCTTCCACGAACCCGACATACCGCGCAACTGGGCCTGACCGCCGAGCTTGCCCTCGGTGCCGACCTCGCTGGCCACGCGCGTGACCTCGTCCGTGAACGTCGACAGCTGGTCGACCAGGTTGTTGACGGTACGGCCGACCTTGAGGAACTCTCCCCGCAGCGGATGCCCCGTACCGTCGTCCGGTGCCTGCGTCCGCAGCTCCATCCGCGGCGACAGATCACCCTCGGCCACGGCAGTGAGTACCCGGCCGACCTCCGAGACCGGCCAGACGAGATCGTCCACCAGCGCGTTGGAGGCGTCGATCGCGGACGCCCAGGAGCCCTCACAGGCCCCCGTCTCCAGTCGTTCCGTGAGTTTTCCCTCACGGCCCACCATGCGCCGCACCCGGGACAGCTCACCGGTCAGATGCAGATTCCGGTCGGCCACCTCGTTGAAGACGGCCGCGATCTCCGACATCACCCCGTCCCCGGAGACGGTGAGCCGCTTGCGGAAGTTCCCGTCCCGCATCGAGACGAGAGCCGCCAGCAGCCGGTTCAGGGCAGCCGTGTCCACTTCCGTGGTGCCGCCGCGCCTGCCCAGGGACGGTCCGCCTTTCGCGCGCGTCTTCGTGCCACGCGTCGCCGCGCCAGACTCCACTGTGTCCCTCCCGGAGGGGTAGACCGTTACTGCTGTGCTCGGCCGCTTCCGCCCGGCGTGCCGGTCGTCGACATACCGGTTACTTCTGCGTACCTGTTACTTCTGCGTATCTGTTACTGCTGCGTATTTCTGCCAGACGAGATCCGGCCACACCAGGGGCTGCTGCCCGCCGTGCACGGAACACACGCAGTCCGACCCGACCTTCATCAGAAGCCTGCCCAGTGTTTCACCCTGCCCGAACCAGGCCATAACAGTTCGGCAGCTTCGCACATCGTCCGCACACCCTGGGGGGTAAACACCGGCGACCGGCACCCGCTCGGACGGCGAAGGTAAGTAACCTTGCATGCGGCTGTCCAGCCGCACCGGTCCGACCGGCCTGGGCGGTGGCACGAGAACGAGCGGGCATCGGAGGGGCAGCCGCAGACCATGACCACCGGAGTCATCCCCGGGGAACAGCCCCCGGAGCCACAGCCGACGGACGCGCTGATGCCACAGCAGCGGAGCGAGCCGGCCGGCCACGCAGCCCTGCACGTAGACAACCGGCCGAGGAGTTCTGTGATCACCGCGCGCGCGGCCGCCACCTTCGAGCCCGTCGGGCGATCGGTCGCGACCGCCCGGTCCTTCGTCCGCGACACTCTGCAGGGCTGGGGCTTCGCCGACATCGTCGACGACGCCGTCGTCCTCACCAGCGAGCTCGTGACGAACGCCGTCGTCCACGCGGGCACGCACGCGGACGTCCTGTGCCTGCGCACCGAGGACGGCGTGCGCATCGAGGTCTCCGACCGCTACCCCGAGCGCGAGGTCCCCCTCCAGAACAGCGTCGCCGCGATGGGCAGCCCCGACCGCGAGGGCGGCCGCGGACTCCAGCTGTGCGCGGCCCTGGCCACCCGCTGGGGCGTCGACTACACGCCCACCCACAAGAACGTCTGGTTCCAGCTCAACCTCCCCGAACGCGTGGTCGGCACCCGAACCGCCGGCCCGTCCCTGCCCGCCGACCTGCTCCCGCTGGCAGACGGCCGGGTCCGCGTCGCCGTCGTCCAGGTCGACCGCAAGGGTTCCATCACCTCCTGGAACGAGGACGCAGAGGACCTCTTCGGCCATACGGCCGGCGAAGTCGTCGGCAGGCCCCTCGCCGAACTCGCGGCCTGGCCGCACACTCCCGGCACCGGCACCGGCGTGGCCGAGGCCCTCCAACTCTCCCGCTGGGAGGGCAGCTACGGCATCCGCGGCGCCGACGGCCGGGTGGCCCCGGTCTACGCCTCCCACCTGCGGGTCCGCGACACGGGCGGCGAACCCTCCACCGTGTGCCTGCTGGTCCGCGACCACGAACGCGCCGTCCTGCAGACCCCGTCGCGCGTCCCGGCCGGCGACCAGAACCAGACCTCTGACGGGCAGAGCGCCGACCCCTTCGAGGTGTTCATCGGCTCCCCCGCCCCGGACGACCTCGACGGCCTGCTGCAGCGCACCGTGGAGCGCGCCCGCGACATGCTCGACGGAGACTCCGCGTTCCTGCTGCTGGCCACCGACGACGAGACCGAGCTGGAAGTACGCGCGTCCACCGGCCTGCCCTCCGCCCGCCAGCGCTTCGCGCGCGTGCCCGTCGAGGCCGGCCCCGGCCGCTACGGCTCCGCACGCATGCCGGCCGTCCACGACGACCTCGCATCCGTCCCCGGGGCCGTACCACTGCTGAACGGCACGGGCATGCGCTCGGTCGTCACGGTCCCGCTGAAGGTCGAGGGCCGCCTGACCGGCTCGCTCGGCGTCGCCGCCGAGGCACCCGGCCGGTACTCCAACGAGGAGGCACTGCGCCTGCAGTTCGCCGCCGACCGCATCGCCCTGGCCGTCGAGTCGGCCCGCCTGGGCGAGCTGGAGCGGCTGCGCCGCGGCTCCCTGAGCTTCCTGGTCGAGGCCTCCGACCTGCTGGCCGGCACCCTGGACCGCGACCAGACGCTGGCCCTGATGGCCCAGATGACGGTCCCCACCCTGGCCACCTGGTGCGCCGTCTACACGATCGCCGACCAGGCCTCGGAGCCGTACCTCTCGTACGTCCTGCACGAGGACGAGGAACTGATCGACGGCATCAAGTCGTTGCTCTCCAAGATCCAGCCCCCGGACCCGGTGCCGACGCCCGGCGCCCGCGTCTGGACGACCCCCGCCGAGGTCGCCCACCAGGCCGCCCTGCGCAGCTCGATGCGCAGCCTCGGCCTCGCCGGCGGACCCACGCACCAGATCTCCGCGGGCATCGGCCCCACCCTCGCCACGGCCTCCGCGGTGGGCGGCGAGACGGTCGTGCTCCCGCTCGTCGCCCGCAACCGCGTCATCGGCATGCTGGTCCTCGGCAAGCCCACCGACGAACACTTCCGCCAGGAGATCCTGGAACTCGCCGAAGACCTCTCCCGCCGGGCCGCCCTCGCCCTGGACAACGCCCGTCTCTACTCGGAGCGCACGGCCATCAGCCAGGCCCTCCAGCGCAGCCTGCTCCCGCCGGGCACACCGCACATCGACGGCGTCGAGGTCGAGGTCATCTACCGCGCGGCCGGCGAGGGCAACGAGGTCGGCGGTGACTTCTACGACCTCTTCCCCATCGGCAACGGCGCCTACGGCTTCGCCATCGGCGACGTGTGCGGTACGGGCCCGAACGCGGCGGCGGTCACCGGCCTCGCCCGGCACGCCCTGCGCCTGCTGGCCCGCGAGGGCCTCAGCGGCCCCGCCGTCCTGCAGCGCCTCAACTCCGCGATCCTCGACGAAGGCGACCGCAGCCGCTTCCTGACCCTCCTGTACGGCGAGATGCGCCCACAGGAGGACGGCAGCGCCGAGCTGAAGGTGGTCTGCGCCGGGCACCCGCTGCCGCTGCGTCTGCGCCAGGACGGCACGGTCACGGCGGCCGCCGAACCGCAGCCGCTGCTGGGCGTGATCGAGGACCTGGAGCTGCACGAGGAGACCGTCACCCTCGACCCCGGTGACGTGCTGCTCTGCGTCACCGACGGCGTCACCGAACGCCGTGAGGGCACACGCATGCTGGGCGACGACGGCCTCGCCGACGTTCTCACGACGTGCACGGGGCTGACGGCGGGCGCGGTCGCGGCACGCATCATGCGCGCGGTGGAACGCTTCGCGTCGGACGCCCCGTCGGACGACATGGCGATTCTGGCGATGCGCGTCCCGGGAATCCACAAGGACGTGTGAGGAAGCACGAAAAAGGCCCACCCGGAAGGGTGGGCCTTTTTGTTGGAGCCCCCAAACGGAATCGAACCGTTGACCTTCTCCTTACCATGGAGACGCTCTGCCGACTGAGCTATAGGGGCCGGTCGTTTTCGAGGTTTCCCTCGCGGCGACGAAGAAACTGTACCCCGAGCAGGCCCGAGTTCCCAAATTCGTTCGGGCACCCGCTCAGAAGGCAGGCTGGAGGAGGCCCCCGAGGGCATTGCAGGCGGACACGATCCGCTGCATCTCCCGCTTGGTGAGCGAGGCGTCCACGGGCAGTGTCAGTGTCTCGTCGGCGGCCAGCTCGGTCTCCGGCAGGGACACGCACCGACGGAACTCCGGCAGCCGGTGCACCGGCGTCTTGACCGGCACTCGGCACTCAACTCCCTTGGCCCGCAAAGCCAACGCGAAGGCGTCCCGGTCCGGCCGGCCATTTCCCGGCACCCGCACGACGTACTGCTGATACGTGTGCCCGTCACCACCGTCCGGCGTCCGTACGCCCTTCAACTTGGCGTCGAGATACGCGGCCCGTTCCCTGCGCTGCGCTGTCTCGTCGTACGGCGCCTCGGACTCGCCCTGCTCCAGCACCAGCAGCCCGTGCCGCTGCCCCAGCGCGTGCAACCGCCCCAGATCGGCTCCCCGTCCGAAGCGGTGTACGACAACGACGGCGGCCGTACGCGGAGTTACGGCTGCCTCGACAGCACTGGGATCGAGGCAGTACGTCACGGGATCTATGTCGGCGAACACCGGGAGCGCACCGGCCAGGGCCACGGCCTCGGCGACCTCGACGTTCCCGAAGGCCGGCACGACGACCTCGTCACCGACTCCGACACCGGCGGCCCTGAGCATTGCAGCAGTTCCCATGTGCTGGATGCTGGGTGCGCGACGTGAACGACACGTTAAGGAAAACATAAAAAGGTCGGACCCCGAACCGAAGTTCAGGATCCGACCTTTTTGAAGAATTGTTCGGCGGCGTCCTACTCTCCCACAGGGTCCCCCCTGCAGTACCATCGGCGCTGTGAGGCTTAGCTTCCGGGTTCGGAATGTAACCGGGCGT
>NZ_JBITZN010000013.1:0-284189 GCF_044546895.1 Streptomyces sp. NPDC053069
CCCTCGCCGTCGCCGAACTCCTCGGCGTGGACCGCGGGACGGCCCTGCAGGGCATGTACGACGCCCCGCCGGACCCCGGTGTCCTCTCCGTCGAGCGTTACCGGACACCCGAGGGCAAGAAGCTGCGCTTCGCCAACGTCTTCGCGGCCAACGACCCCGAGTCGACGCTGATGAACATCAACCAGCTGCTCGACCTCGGCGCCATCCACCGCCCGCTCAACGTGGTCATCAACTGCCGCCCCGACCGCGTCGAACGCAACGGGCAGATGGGCGAGATCATCCCCGACCTCGACCCCGAGCGGGTCTTCGTCATCGGCCACCCGGCCAAGTCCGCCATCGACGCCATCCCCGCCGAGTTCCGCTCGCGCGCCGTCGACCTCGGCGGCGACAAGCGTGACCCCGAGGAGTTCATGGGCAAGATGCTGGACATGCTCGGCCCGGACTCGTCGATGGTCGCGATCGGCAACATCCACGGCCAGGGCGAGATCCTGCTGGAGCACCTCGCCGAACTGCCGCCGGACGACAGCGCCGACGAACCGGTGGCCGCCGCGCCCGCCGCCCCGGCCGGCCGGACCGAGACGGCGCCCGCCGCGGTCGACCCCTCCGAGACCATGCAGCTGTACGCGCCCCGCATCGACCCGTACCAGCACTATTCGGAGGCGTACGAGTCGCGCTACGCGCAGCACCAGCAGCCGTACGTCCCCCAGCTCCCGGGGCAGCGCGACAGCGCGCACCCCCACCCGCACCAGGAACCGGTGCACCGGACCGGACACGAGCACGCGCAGTCGCACGGCACCTGGACCGATCCCCAGCCGGACCGGGGCGGCCGGCCCCTACCCGCCCTGCCCCAGGCACCCGCGGACAGCGGCCGGGCGGCCGATGCGGGCCAGCCCCGCGGGCTGTTCGAACCCCGCGTCCCGCCCCAGCCTTCCGCCGACGACAGCCAGCAGTGGCACAGCCCAGGAGAACAGCGTTGATCCCCTCCGTCCTCACCCCCGAGATCGCCGCGATCGGCATCGGCCTGGGCCTGATGTTCTCGCTCATGTGCTACCTGACGACCAATCTGTCGCCGGGCGGCATGATCACCCCGGGCTGGCTCGCGCTCACCCTCATCGAGGACCTCCAGCGTGCCGCCCTGGTCATCGGCGTCACCGTGCTGACCTACCTCGCCACGCTGCTCATGCAGAAGTTCGTGATCCTGTACGGCAAGCGGCTCTTCGCGGCCGTCGTGCTCAGCGGTGTGCTGATCCAGGCCACCGTGATCATCGTGCTGCAGATGGAGTTCCCGCTGCTGTACGCGAACCAGACGCTCGGCTTCATCGTCCCCGGCCTGATCGGCTACCAGCTGGTCCGCCAGCCCAAGGGCGCGACCCTGCTGTCCGTCGCGTCGGTCTCGCTCGCCACCTATGTGGTCCTGACCGCCGGCATCCTCCTGGGCGCCATGCCGACCGCCTGAACCCTTCCGTACCTCACGTACCCCTGGAGCCTCCACCATGCCGAAGCGCAAAGGCCGCCCCGTCCTCCACGCGGCGACGGTCCTGGCGCTGCTCGCGGGCAGCGCGTACTTCACCTACGAACTGCGCAAGGACGAGCAGGCGAAGCTCCCGGCCGCCCAGACGATCACCGAGAACCTGAACAGCTCGGGCAACGGCAAGGCGACCGGCAAGCAGACCTGGGAACGGCTGAACAACCCGGCGCGCTCGGTGCTGCGCGACGGCAAGGGCGCCGTCATCGCCACCTTCACGGACGGCGCCCGTACGGCCACCCTCAAGGGCCCGACGCGGACCTTCACCGAACCGGCCAACACCACCACCAAGGTGGTCACCGACGACTGGGTGCGTCTGATGCCGGAGACCTGGACCAAGGGCGCCGAGAAGCAGCAGTGGTTCAAGGACTGGTTCAAGCAGTACTACGGCAGCGAGGAGGACGACGTCTTCGCCTTCGCCTTCTCGTACATCCAGGGCGCGCCGGCCAAGAAGGACGACCAGGGCGTCCAGTACGCGGGCCACGCCACCTACGGCCCCCTCAAGGCCGACGGCGTCGACCGCTACGAACAGACCGACTTCTACGACTACCTGGGCATCCCGTACACCTTCCGGGACGGGGTCACGATGTACCCGCAGAAGGACCGGCTGCGCGCCGTGGACTGCTCCGGCTATCTGCGGCTGGTCTACGGCTACCGGGCCCGCTACCCCCTGATGTCGGACAACATCCACGGCGACGGGCTGCCGCGCACCGCCGACGGCATGGCCCGCGGCAAGGAGGGCGTCGACGTCATCAAGCTCCAGGGCCCGAGCCCCTGGTACGTGCGGCCGCAGCACATCGACGTCCTGCAGCCCGGTGACCTGCTGTTCTTCAAGATGGACCACCGCACCGCCAACCACATGGACCACTCCGCGATCTACCTCGGCCCGGACACCGAGGGCCACAAGGTCTTCATCTCCAGCCGCAAGGAGCAGAACGGACCCACCATCGGCGACCAGGGCGGTGTCTCGCGCCTCGACGGCAACGGCTTCTACGCCAAGCTGTTCCGCAGCGCGAAGCGGCTGTGAGCAGGCGGGCGGGAGGCGCTGCGGGCCCACGGCTTAGAGTGAACCGGTGAACGGCGACTGGCTCCAGCGCGGCCGCGACGGCCGGCTCAGTGTCTATCAGCTGTCGGGCGACACCGTCCTGGTGCGGGCGGAGCGCGCTCCCGGCGGCCCCTGGACCGACCCGCGGAAGGTGGGCGGCGATCAGCTGCTGCACCCCTCGGTCGGTGTCGGCCAGGGCGCGGACGGCTATGCCCACCTGGTGGCCTGGCGGCCCACGGCCGAGGGCGAGTCGGGCCTGGTGCACTCCACGCACTTCCGGCCGCTGCTCGCGCCCCTGGACTGGAACTCGATCGGTCACCCGAAGAAGAAGGGCGACCGTACGGGCACACCGGCCGTCACCGTCGACGCCCAGGGCCGCGCGCATGTGTTCGTCCGCAACAACGGCGCGGGGGTGCACCACATCGTCCAGATGGAGAAGGGCGGCTGGGAGCCCTGGCGGGACCTGCGCGGCAGCAAGGTCCAGGACGGCCTGGCGGCGGTGACCGGGGAGTCCGGCAGGGTTGAGGTGTACGCGGCCGTACCCGACGGCATCCTGCACTGGCGCCAGGAGGAGCCGACCGGCCGGCCGGTCATGCAGGAGCCGCTGAAGGCCCCGGTCCGCCCCGGCACACTGCGCGCCCTCGCGACCTCACCCGAGAGCACGACGGTCTTCTTCACGGACACCTCGGGGGACCTGTGCGCCTGGCGCCCCGGCGGCAAGCCGGCGGTCCTGCTGCCCGCGGCGGGCCCCGGCCCGGTCGCGGCGATCCGCTGCGAACTCGACGGCCACGACTGCACCCTGCTCGCCCAGCGCTCGGCGGGCGGCCGTGTCGCCTTCGCCGCCTACCCGACCGAACTGGAGTCGGCGGGCGCCTGGTGGACCGAGTCGGGCCCGATCCTGCCCGTGGACGCGACGGTGTGCCTCACCACGGATGCCGACGGCCGGGTGGCGGCGGCAGCCTTGTCCCCGTCCACGAGCCAACTGCTGCTGACGCGCCGCAAGGACGAGCCGGGTCTGGCGCTGGAGGCGTGGCGGCAGGTCTGAACCAGGCTGGCGCGCCGTCCGCGAGTCGGTGATCAGGGCCCTGTGCCCCGAGGGCACGACCCCGCACGTCTGCCGTGTCCCCTGGTGCGCGCTCTGACCCGGCACACAGGAACGCCGGGTGCCCGCACCCCGACAGGAATGCGGGCACCCGGCGTTCACCGGTCAAGCGTTACGCCGGGACGCTGGCCACGCCCGGAGCCAGGAACTTCTTGCCGTTCACGCGCTCCGAGACACCCTCGCGGTCCAGGTACGGCGTGATGCCGCCCAGGTGGAAGGGCCAGCCGGCGCCCGTGATCAGGCAGAGGTCGATGTCCTGGGCCTCGGCGACGACGCCCTCGTCGAGCATGAGCCCGATCTCCTGCGCCACCGCGTCGAGCACCCGCGCCCGCACCTGCTCCTCGGTCAGGACGACATCACCCTGCTTCAGCAGCGCGGCGACCTCCGGGTCCAGCTCCGGCTTGCCGCTGTCGTAGACGTAGAAGCCGCGCTTGCCCGCCTCCACGACCGCCTTGAGGTTCGGGGAGACCTTGAAGCGGTCGGGGAACGCGCCGTGCAGCGTCTCGGAGACGTGCAGACCGATCGCCGGGCCGACCAGCTCCAGCAGCACCAGCGGGGACATCGGCAGACCGAGCGGCTCGATCGCCTTCTCGGCGACCTCGACCGGGGTGCCCTCGTCGATGACGTTCTGGATCTCGCCCATGAAGCGGGTCAGGATGCGGTTCACGACGAACGCCGGGGCGTCCTTGGTGAGGACCGCGGTCTTCTTCAGCTTCTTGGCGACGGCGAACGCGGTGGCCAGGGACGCGTCGTCGGTCTTCTCGCCGCGGACGATCTCCAGCAGCGGCAGCACCGCGACCGGGTTGAAGAAGTGGAAGCCCACGACCCGCTCGGGGTGCTTGAGCTTCGACGCCATCTCCGACACGGACAGCGAGGAGGTGTTGGTGGCGAGGATCGCGTGCGCCGGGGCGACCGCCTCGACCTCCGCGAACACCTGCTGCTTGACGCCGATCTCCTCGAACACGGCCTCGATGATGAAGTCCGCGTCCGCGAAGCCCTCGGCCTTGTCCAGGACACCGGTCACCAGCGCCTTGAGGCGGTTGGCCTTGTCCTGGTTGATACGGCCCTTGCCGAGCAGCTTGTCGATCTCGGCGTGGACGTAGCCCACACCCTTGTCGACACGCTCCTGGTCGATGTCGGTCAGCACGACCGGCACCTCCAGACGGCGCAGGAAGAGCAGGGCGAGCTGGCTGGCCATCAGACCGGCGCCGACGACGCCGACCTTGGTGACCGGGCGGGCCAGGTTCTTGTCCGGGGCGCCGGCGGGGCGCTTGCCGCGCTTCTGGACGAGGTTGAACGCGTAGATGCCCGCGCGCAGTTCGCCGCCCATGATCAGGTCCGCGAGGGCCTGGTCCTCGGCGTCGTACCCCTGCTGCAGGTCGCCGTTCTTGGCGGCCGCGATGATGTCGAGGGCGCGGTAGGCGGCCGGGGCCGCGCCGTGCACCTTGGAGTCCGCGATGAAGCGGCCCTTGGCGACGGCCTGGTCCCAGGCCTCGCCACGGTCGATCACCGGACGCTCGACCTCGATGTCGCCCTTGAGCACCTGGGCGGTCCAGATCAGCGACTGCTCCAGGAAGTCGGCGCCCTCGAAGATCGCGTCGGCGATTCCGAGCTCGAAGACCTGCTTGCCCTTGAGCTGCTTGTTCTGGTTCAGGGAGTTCTCGATGATCACCGAGACGGCCTTGTCGGCGCCGATCAGGTTCGGCAGCAGCGTGCAGCCGCCCCAGCCGGGGACCAGACCGAGGAAGACCTCGGGCAGCGAGAACGCCGGGATCGCCTTGGAGACGGTCCGGTAGGTGCAGTGCAGACCGACCTCGACGCCGCCGCCCATCGCCGCGCCGTTGTAGTAGGCGAAGGTCGGGACGGCCAGGTTCGACAGGCGCTTGAAGACCTCGTGGCCGCCCTTGCCGATGGCGAGTGCGTGCTCGTGCTCCTTGAGGATCTCCACGCCCTTGAGGTCGGCGCCGACCGCGAAGATGAACGGCTTGCCGGTGATGCCGACACCGACGATCTCGCCGTCGGCCGCCTCCTTCTCGACCTGGTCGATGGCGGTGTTCAGGTTCGCCAGCGAGCCGGGGCCGAAGGTGGTCGGCTTGGTGTGGTCGAAGCCGTTGTCCAGCGTGATCAGCGCGAAGCGCCCGGCACCGGACGGCAGGTCGAAGTGGCGTACGTGCGCACTCGTGACGACCTCGTCGGGGAACAGGTCCGCAGCCTGCTTCAGAAGCTCGGTGGTGGTGCTCACTTGTCCCCCTCGAAGTGCGGGTTCTCCCAGATGACCGTCGCGCCCATGCCGAAGCCGACGCACATGGTGGTCAGGCCGTAGCGGACGTTGGGCTGCTCCTCGAACTGGCGGGCCAGCTGCGTCATCAGGCGGACGCCGGAGGAGGCCAGCGGGTGACCGAAGGCGATGGCGCCGCCGTACTGGTTGACGCGCTCGTCGTCGTCCGCGATGCCGTAGTGGTCGAGGAAGGCCAGCACCTGCACGGCAAAGGCCTCGTTGATCTCGAACAGACCGATGTCGGAGATGGACAGGCCCGCCTTGGCGAGGGCCTTCTCCGTGGCCGGGATCGGGCCGTAGCCCATGACCTCCGGCTCGACGCCCGCGAAGGCGTACGACACGAGCCGCATCTTCACCGGCAGGCCGTTCTCGCGGGCGAAGTCCTCGCTCGCGATGATCGACGCGGTGGCACCGTCGTTGAGACCGGCCGCGTTACCCGCGGTGACCCGGCCGTGCACACGGAACGGCGTCTTCAGACCCGACAGGTTCTCCAGCGTGGTCCCCGGCCGCATCGGCTCGTCGGCGGTGACGAGACCCCAGCCGGTCTCACCGCTCTCGGGGTTGGTCCGGCGCACCGAGATCGGCACCAGGTCCTGCTGGATCTTGCCGTTGGCGTACGCCTTGGCGGCCTTCTCCTGCGAGCGCACCGCGTACTCGTCGGCGCGCAGCTTGGTGATCTGCGGGTACCGGTCGTGCAGGTTCTCCGCGGTCATACCCATGAACAGGGCGGACTCGTCGACCAGCTTCTCGGAGACGAACCGCGGGTTCGGGTCCACGCCCTCGCCCATCGGGTGGCGGCCCATGTGCTCCACGCCGCCGGCGATGACGGCGTCGTAGGCACCGAAGGCGATCGAACCGGCGGTCGTCGTCACGGCGGTCAGGGCGCCGGCGCACATGCGGTCGATCGAGTAACCGGGCACGGACTGCGGCAGGCCCGCGAGGATGCCGGCCGTACGCCCCAGGGTCAGACCCTGGTCACCGATCTGCGTGGTCGCGGCGATGGCGACCTCGTCGATCTTCTTCGGGTCCAGACCGGGGTTGCGGCGCAGCAGCTCCCGGATCGCCTTCACGACAAGGTCGTCGGCACGGGTTTCGTGGTAGATGCCCTTCGGGCCCGCCTTGCCGAACGGGGTGCGGACGCCGTCGACGAAGACGACGTCCCTGACGGTACGAGGCACGATGGCTCTCCTCCAGATGCGGGATGGCACTGCCGCGCTGCGCTGAGCGCGCGCTCAGGAGACATGCTACTTACGAGTAACGTGACTGCCCAGTCCCCGCGACTGGAGCGGTGAAGGTCACATCGGTGGCGCTCCGCTTTCGGACAGGGCGGCGCCGCCCCCGACCGCAACGACTTCTACGTGCCCTTCCCCTTTCGACCGGATGAGGCGCCCCGAAAGGGGCGCGGGGAACTGCTACGGCGGCTGGGCGCCGGCTAGGCGCCCTTCGCCGCCAGCGCACTCATCAGCACGGGCGCAACCAGTTCCACCTGCCACGGCCGCGCGCCGTACCCCGCAAGCGCAAGCTCCACGGACCCGGCGTCCAGCACCTTCGGCGGCTCCCAGCAGATGCGCCGAACCGTATCCGGAGACACCAGATTCTCCTGCGGCATGTTGAGCCGCTCGGCAAGGGCGGTCACCCCCGCCCGGGCCGCCGACAACCGCGTCGCGGCGGCAGGGTCCTTGTCGGCCCAGGCCCGCGGCGGCGGAGGCCCGGTCACGGGCTGGCCCGGCTGCGGCAGCGCGGCGTCCGGCAGGGCCTTGGCGCGATCCACCGCCGCCTGCCACTGTTCCAGCTGCCGCCGCCCCATCCGGTGCCCGAACCCGTTCAGCGCGGCCAGCGCGTGCACATTGCCGGGCAGGGCGAGCGCGGCCTCCACAATGGCCGCGTCACTCAGCACCTTGCCGGGGGACACATCCCGCCGCTGCGCGATACGGTCCCGCGTCTCCCACAGCTCCCGTACGACACCGAGCTGCCGCCTCCGCCGCACCTTGTGCATTCCGGAGGTGCGCCGCCACGGATCCTTCCTCGGCTCGGCCGGCGGCGCAGTCGCGATCGCGTCGAACTCCTGCAGGGCCCACTCCAGCTTGCCCTGCCGGTCCAGTTCCTTCTCCAGGGCGTCGCGCAGGTCGACGAGGAGTTCCACGTCGAGCGCGGCGTACCTCAGCCACGGCTCGGGCAGCGGCCGGGTCGACCAGTCGACGGCGGAGTGGCCCTTCTCCAGGACGAAACCGAGGACGTTCTCGACCATCGCGCCGAGGCCGACCCGGGGGAACCCGGCGAGCCGGCCGGCCAGCTCGGTGTCGAACAGCCGGGTCGGGACCATGCCTATCTCGCGCAGGCAGGGCAGGTCCTGGGTGGCCGCGTGCAGCACCCACTCGACGCCGGACAGCGCCTCGCCGAGAGCGGACAGGTCGGGGCAGGCCACGGGGTCGATCAGCGCGCTCCCGGCGCCCTCGCGGCGCAACTGCACCAGATAGGCCCGCTGGCCGTAGCGGTAGCCGGAGGCGCGCTCGGCGTCGACGGCGACCGGGCCGGAGCCCGCGGCGAAGGCGGCGACCACCTCGGCGAGCGCGGTCGCGTCGGCGACGACGGGCGGAATGCCCTCGCGGGGTTCGAGCAGCGGTGTCGGCGCCCCCGTCACAGAAGATCCGGCGCCGTCCGGAGGAGTGCCTCCGGTGGTGCGCAGGGAGCTGTCTGCTGCGGTCTCTTGGGCGTCGGTCACCTGTCAAGGGTATCCGTACTGGGCGGTCTGCTGACCTGCGGTTTCGGTCGAAAGTTCGGCTGACCTGCGGAAACCACTTCTCACCACTTGTCGGGGTTTCCGGGTGTTTCTCATCCTAGTGTGCCCTGGATGTGCCCCGACAAGATCGGCGAAGCCAGGACCACGATCACTACCACGCGATGCGCAGCCCGGGCCAGGTATCCCGTCGATCAACGTCCGGACGCGTGCCGCCATTGCGTATGGCCTGTTGCGGGGCCGCGGGGGACTGCGGGCAGGCGGCGCTTCCCGGCGTGATGGAGTCTTTGCCAGGCTAAGAGACCAATTGGCTTAGCCGGACGCCGCTGCCTTCAGTGACAAGGTTTCGCCAGAGGCGCGACGTCCGGCTGTCCGCATGCTGTCCAGGACGGATGCTGTCAGCGCACCGCTATCCCTTACCAGATGCGTAGTTGCTGCAGGTCAGCGTCCTTCTCTGGACGAACATAGAGCTCGCCGCCGTTGCTGAGGACCTGCTGAATCTCTCCGTAGATCTGGACGGAGCGGTTGATGATGTCGGTCCTTGTGTCGCCCGTAAGATCCGCAGCCTGCTTGATCGCCCGCACGGACTTGGGAGTCAGGTTCACGGTCGCGCGAGTAAGGCGCTCCGGCTTGGGAGGCGTGAACGCTGGCTGGCTGCCTTCTGTGTCTTGGCGGTGAGCGATGTCACTCATGGCTTGACCTCCAAGGGCTCGATGCATCTACTGTATGCATCTCGTACATCAATCGAGCATACGCTCCAGCTCCGGAAGCGCAAGCCGGATCTTCGTTGGATGATGGTCTTGGAGGCCCTGATCACCACGAAGGTCCTGGAGGCCGCCATGGCGGACGACGAAGAACTGTTCGAGTGGTGGGAGTCGCAAGGGTGGCTTGAGCGGGAGACACCAGGCGATAGAGCCAACGCAGACTTCAGGTACAACGATGATGACGAAGGTGACGACGGGGAAGACTGGGATCTGGCGGGGGCAGAGCTGCCAAGCCGCCGCTCGGACCCCGATGTCGAATACTTGGATACACCTGCGGGGAGCGGCTTGGCTCGCAGCGAACCAAATGCACCAGAGTCAGAGGAGAGTATTCCCGACCTGAACTCTCATGGCACTCTCGAGCCAGCCTACGATCCGGAGTGGATGCTGGGCGAGAAAGAAGTGCCGAGTGAGCGCTCCGATCTCGAACGATTTGAACTGAGGGTGCCCCTGCCGGGTGGGGAAGCCGCGATAGCGGCTCAGGCGCGCGCCGGCTCAGACCTCAGTAGGTCAATCGGAACGCTTATGATGCTCGTCTCTGCTTCCATTGGCGGGCTCAGTGTAGCTGCAGTTTGCAATCTCGCGGGCGCGAGCTCAACACTTACGCTGGCGCTCTCCCTCCCCACATTCCTTCTGTGCGGCATCTTCACCGTGCTCTGGGTGCTGTTTCGTAGACCGCAGTAACCACATGCGGGTGCTGCACGTGACGGCCTAAATGCACGGCGTATATGACGTGACGCGCCGTGTACTGGAACGCTCCGTCCACCAGCGTCAGAGGGCGTGGCTAGGTCGATAGCCTCGCAGTTCTTCACCGTGAGCCCGCAGCCATCGTGCAGGTTGAGTCCATCCCGGGGCTGCAGCGTCAACAAGACGCCAGAACGCCTTCGAATGGTTTGGCTGACGGAGGTGACAGAGTTCGTGAGTCACCACATATTGAGATACCTCGAGTGGCGCCATTACAAGACGCCAAGAAAATGAAAGGTTTCCCAATCCGGAGCATGACCCCCATCGCGTGCGCTGATCTCGAATGCCGACGGACCGGTATTCCACGCCCAACCGAGAGGCCTCTGTGTCGATGAGGCTTGCAAGGTGTATACGTGCTTGCCTTCGATACCAGCGATCCACGGCGGCGGTGGCTTCCTCAAGACTTCCGCCGACCACGAAGCTCTCCCCCTGACGACGTACTATCGCACGGCCCAAAGGCTGGTGCTGAAGCCGCTGAGCGCTACCGAGGAGCCAGACTACCCCCTGCTGATTAAGTTTCAACTCAGAAGAATTCGCGCGGATATGCTCTACCAGTGTTCCCTTCTCTTTAAGCCACGCCCGCTTTGAATTGATGAATTCGTCGACCTCTCGATCACTGGCACGAGAAGGAACAATGACCTCGGCGGGTCGCTGCGGTCCCATGATGAGACGCATCTTACTTGCACGCTTCGATTCGCGCACACGCACTTTTACCACGAGATCGTCGAGCGCGACGTTGCGCGGTGGCCGCTCTAGCATCTTCTGGGTCATCGCCCCACCGCCACGGCAACTGCGACTACATCGTCAACAAAGCTGGTCGAAACGAGTTTCCGTGCAGAAGGTTCGGATAGCAACAGATTGATCGTTGCACGCCGGATAGCCCGGAGTACGTCGTCTCGGTCGCGCCACCCAGGAAACGACGCGTTGTGGGTGACGACCGCGTCAATACGCCGGGCTAGATCCAGCAGCTGAGACTCCGACAATTCATCCCCTGCAGCAGCCCGCGCGACTGACACGAACCCATGGGCTCGCTCAGACAAACCGTGCGACGCTGCTCCAGCCCTTTCCGTTGCCCAGTCGTCAGCCAAGCGCAGGTGGTTGTTGAGAAGTTCCAAAGTGCTCTGAGTCGACTCCTGCCTCTTCCGGCGAAGCCGCTCAAGTCTCTCTGCCAGGGACCGTGCGATTGGATCGCTTTCCCCCCGCTCACGAACTTCAAATTCAATGGCTGACTCGACAGCAGCAATCCTTTCCTCAGGAGTGCCGCCTCTCTCCTGGAGGTTACGCACGAAGTTGCCGTCGATGCGGTAGACGGGCGCCTCACGCCTTAGCCGTTCGAGAGACACGGCCTCTTGCACAAGGGCGCGCGTATGTGTGCGGTATTCGTCTAGGTCGTAGCCATCTTCGTCACCAAGTCGCGCACCATGCCGCCAAAGGGCGCGCATCCTCACCAGACGGCTGTAGTCCGCGAGGTGGCCTGCGAGAAGCGGGTCGGGCGCCAGAGCCTCGTAGGCTGACTGAGCAAGCCGGAACCGTTCCTCAAAGACTGTGGCCGCGTCTACATCTTCATTGAAGCGGTGCACAAGCCACATCATCTGTTCATACTCTTCTAGTCCATCCGGCATGCCGGCCAGAAGAGCTAGCGCCTCAGCGATCCTTACGGGAAAAGTAGCACGCAGCGCAGTGAGGTCGAGGACGGCCAGCTCGATCTCATTCGGGGAGAACTCTGCAAACGCCTGTTGGAGCTTTGAGAAGACGTTTGCATAGTCCACAACTATGCCGCGATCCTTACCCGGGTAGGGTCGGTTAGTACGCATGACTGCTTGGAGGAGTTTCGCCCCTCGTAGCGGTTTATCGAGGAACATCACCTGCTCGATCGGCGCATCGAAGCCGGTCAAGAGCATATCGCATACAATCAGCACCTTTACGGGGGAGCTAGGCGACTTGAACCCCTCGATAAGCTTTCTCTTTGCCTGTGATTCAGAGATGTCGTGCTGACGTGGGGAGGGAGGCACAGGGTTGGGACTGCCGACTCCCGCTGCCTGGTGACGGCGCCACTGTTCACTCGCATACCAGCGCCGGTAATTCTTGGTGTCGCCCTTTGGGTCGCGTGTATAGATTACCGCTAGCTCTTCGGGGTGCAATCCGTGGCGAATCAGTGCATCGGCGTATAGAGTGCACGCCTCCCTGTCGATGGCCACAAGCTGGGCCTTGAACCCTTGAGGCTCTGTGCGCTTCCGCAGGTAGGCCGCGATGTCCTCAGCGATCGCGTCGACCCGTTCAGGTGCCTTGGCAACCACCGACAGACGCGCAGCATCGGCCTTTATCCGCTCCTGCTCAGAGTCGGTAAGCCCTTCGAGTTCGGCGAACGCCTCGAAGGCTGCGTTCAACTCGTCACCATCGAAGCCCCAATCATCGCCCCGATACTCGTAACGAACCTCGACAGTCGCGCCGTCTTCAACTGCCTGACGCGGTGAATAGACGTCCAGGTATTCCTCGTAAATCCCGTTAATCTCGGGGGAAAATGCCCTACGCGTTGATCGGTCCTGCGTTTCGATCGGGGTACCGGTGAAGGCAAAGAGTTTCGCCTTAGGCAGCGCTGCTCGCATCCGAATGCCGAACAGCCCTTCCTGCGTGCGATGCGCCTCATCGACAAAGACGATGACATTCTCGCGAGTGACCAGCTCGTGCATGCTTTCATCGAACTTCTCAACCGTGGTGATGATCACGCCTCGCCGGTCGGAAGTGAGCAAATTGTGCAAGCCAGATCGAGTTTCCGCTCGAACTACACCCCGGAAAGATGCCGCAGAGAACGTCTCGTTGATCTGGTCGTCAAGGTCGACGCGATCGATCACAATGAGAACCGTTGGATTCCCGAGACCTACATTACGCAGCTTGCGAGCGGCAAAAAGCATAGTCAGGCTTTTACCGGAACCCTGCGTATGCCACACAATGCCGCGATTGTGGGTGCCGTCCAGAACCCGCTGAACGATCTTGTTTGCCGCTCTGAACTGCTGATAGCGTGCCAGCTTTTTTGTGGTCGCCCCTTTTCGGGTCTCGAATACAAGGAAGTTCGCCGCAATGTCGACCAGGTGGCCCGGGTTGAATACCCCAAGTAGCCCGATCTCCAGATCTCGAGTCTCATCGGCAACGGTGTGTGGCCAGGGATCTTTCCACTCGGCATACTGAGATGCCTTCAGCGCGCCGCTCGGAGCACAGCGGAAGGTGAATCCGTTGGTTGCAACACAAACCGCCGCGAAACGCTCTAGCTCAGGAGCGTCAGTCCAGTATTGCTGGAAATCGCCCACCGCCTTTTTCCAGCTCACAGTGGCTGCCTTGGTCTCAACCAAGCCAAGCGGAATACCATTGACCAGACATACGACATCGAGGCGCGGCTCTCGAAGGGCGCCTGTCCTGAGTTCGTACTCTGTGGTAACGATGAAAGTGTTGAGTTCCGGATTCTGCCAGTCAACGACAATTAACCGGCGAGCCTTCTCATCTGCTCTGAATGATACGGAAATGCCATCCCGGAGAATTTCCAAGAACGACTCGGAATCTACCACCCTCCTCAATCTCTCGACGACTTGCAGAGCGGCTTGCTCGGATATTCCGTTCAGCTTGCACAGGGAGTCAACCAGGAGTGGTTCAACCAAGGCTTCCCCCATGCGCCCTGCGCGCATGGATGCTATTTGCTGCCTGCTCTTGTAGTGCCAGCCCAGCGTTTGAAGATAGTCCACGATCTTCGCTTGGATTGGCGCTTCCCTGCCGATCACCTGATCTTCCCCTCCCCTTGGCTTCGCTGTTAGTTAGCTAAACGTGAACGCTCGCCTGGCCGGACGTGAGAGCATCGATTGCATCTGCGCGCAATGCCTCGTATCGCTGTACCTTCCGGATTGCCGACACCAGATGGCAGCGCGCCACATCCAACTCATCCGCGATCTCCAGTTGCCTAGCCAGCGGGGGGAGCGGGATCGGGATCTGGCGTGCGCCGGCCAGTCCTAGGTGGGCAACATTGCTGGTTTGGGTGGCCTCATCCAGACAGAACTCCCTGGCCGGACTTGCTCCTAGTGCCCAAGCAATGAAGCGTGGACTGCACTCCTGCTCATTAAGGATTCTTGCTCGGATTGTGCTGTTTTGGTGTAGGCAAGGAGAAACTTCCCCGGCCCAAATCCATGCTCGTCCGACATGTTCCAGATTCCCGCCCTCCAATAGGAGAATGTCGTTGGGGGCGAGCAGATACTTATCGTGATCGGCTTGACATGCTTCGATCTTTGCTACGTCATTGAGGTTGAAGAATCCATCTTGAACGTTCGCGGCTCGAAGATACGGAACTTCCTGGATAGGGCCGACAAGTTTGCGGCCCTTGGTAAATCCCAGGGTTACTCGACAAACGTCTTCGAGCGGAACGACTCGCCAGTCGTCGCGGCAGATCCAATCGCCGTTCTCTACGAGAAGTGATTCTCTCAGCGACTCCAGGAAGGATTGTGACTCCACCTGCAGTGATTGGGCCGCCGCGATTCCAGACTCCAGTGTCCGAATCGCTGTCACGATGTCGTACTGTTCATCGATAGGGGGCAGAGTGATTTCGAATGCGAGCAGCTCATCCGGGTGAAGCCGTTGCCGTCGATGGCCCATTCCGACGGTCATGTCGGCAAGTGCACTCCATGTGCCTGGCCGACACATGATCGCGCGCAGGTAGTCAGTGAGTACCAGGTCTTGATTGATGTCAAAAGTTGGGTACTCGTTCGAGACAAACCATCCGTGCATATGGTCAGGAACCACTGCAAATGCGCCCTCGAACGCGAACAGGCGACTGTAGATGAACTGGCCTGCCTGCACTTGGAAGAGTGCAGGTGCCGAGGTGGCTGCTCCGCTGATGGGGGGCTTAGAGAAGGCGCCGCGGCCGTAGGAGTAGAGCCCCAGATTTGGGTATTCGCGGCTCTCGGAGACCTTTACACGCCGAGCGCTTGGCGTCAGCACGTCGCTGAGTGTCAGCGTTTTCCAGTGCCCTCGCCCCATGGTCAGCCCCCCAACTTGGCAAGGAGTGCCAGGACATCGGTATCTGAAGCCTGACTACGGTCGATAGCGCTCTTTAGGTTCTGCATCGACGTAGATAGGTCGATGGACTCCACGCTCGTCTTGCTACGGACATAACGGCGAACCGTTAGGTTGTAACTAAGATCAATCACTTGTTCGCGCGTAGCCCAGGCTGCAAAACCGTTCCTCGGCTCTCCGGAGTGGAAATGCTTGGCCACCTCCTCGATCGCGGCGGAAGTGAGCACATTCTTGGTGTCACGTCGTTCGAACCCGTTAGACGCATCGATGAAGAGGATTCGGTCAGTCCTGTTAGTTGCTTTAGCTCGATTACATACCAGTACGCACGCAGGAATCATAGCGCCGTAGAACAAGTCCTTCGGTAGCTGGATCACTGCTTCGATCAGGTCGCCATCAACAAGGTCACGACGAACAGCCAGTTCACCACCAGCTCGGAAGAACACGCCGTTTGGAAGCACCACGGCCATGCGCCCACGACTGTTCAGGCTGGCAATCATATGCTGAACGAAGGCCATTTCTCCATGGCTCTTCGGTGGCAAGTGTTTAATGCGATCGAATGGATCTGCGGAGGACTTGAAACGTTCGTGCCCCCAGTTCTTTGAGGAGAAGGGAGGGTTCGCGATTACAATATCGAAGGTGCGCAGCTTGTTGCCGTCGAGGAAGGAGGGCGCGGCTAGCGTGTCTCCTAGTTTAATTTCGCTAGCCTCCCCGACGCCATGGAGCAGCATGTT
The DNA here is from genome assembly GCF_044546895.1 of Streptomyces sp. NPDC053069. NCBI lineage: Bacteria > Bacillati > Actinomycetota > Actinomycetes > Kitasatosporales > Streptomycetaceae > Streptomyces > Streptomyces sp. NPDC053069. The sequence continues at coordinate 15,976 of NZ_JBITZN010000013.1, forward strand.
CATGCGTGCGATCGCCCATGTCTCCGGATTCAGTTCTTGCCCGCTGAGCGAGAGGGAACGCGTATTCCTTGCTTGACGGCGAGCATGGTTGACACACTGAAGAAGTAGACCGCCAGAACCACAAGTGGGGTCATGGATGTCATCGTCGTCCTGGGGATCGAGTAGGACGGCCATTAGATTCCCGACTTCAGCCGGCGTGTAGAATTCTCCACCGCCTTTTCCTGATGCGGCGGCGAACTTGGCGATAAGCCACTCATAGGCTTGACCAAGCATATCCGCCGAGACGCGCTGTGAGTTGAGTCGGCCGAGTTCGTGGAAATGATCGACGATTCGAACTAGATCGTCAGCGGGGAGTGCCATCTCGTCAGCAAAGTCAGTGCGCTCAAAGACGCCTGCGAGTTGCTTCGGGTTGGCCCGACCGATTGCCGACAGCGCATCGTTGAGTGCCTGTCCCATCGCCGCGGGATCAGTCCCGCGAACGTCGTCCCATTGGTGGCCTCGTGGGATCTCGAGGACGTGGTATGCCCTGTCGCGAGCGAGCTCCTTGGCATCGTCGATGTCTCCGAGCTCCGCCAGCGCTGCTGCGGTCTCTTCCGCGTACAGGTCCGAGGCCCGCTTGAAGAAGAGAAGGGCCAGGATGTAATCCTTCTGGTTCGAGACCTTGTTACGGAAGAGGTCTGCTGCAGCCCAGAGGTGGTCCTCCAGCTTGCGGAGGCTGATCGGGGTGTTGGTGTCGGCGGTCACGCCGACTGAGCCTACCGGCCCCGTGGCGTCACTTTTCGCAGACTTCGAGCTATGGTCCCGCACGGAGTCACCGTAGGACGTGCCACTGACAACTGGGGGCGCAGGAGCGAGTCGAAGCGGCGACAGAGCTGTCTCCACGGCGGTCATGTGTGGCGGACGGGACACTCGCCTCTGGCATCGGGCCGGTGCCCTGCATAGCCGCCGACCGATGCAGGGGCCCAGTTGAGAGTGCCGCTCATCGCCGGTCCCGGGCAGCTCCAATGCCGACCGCGTGGATGCAACTTCGCGAAGCTGCCTCGCGGTTAGCGACGGGTGACTTCGTGCTCGATGCTGGCGGCAATGGCGGGCCATGGGACAGTGAGCGGCGCAACGGTCGTCCAGAACTCGTATGACGAGCGGATGGCGACGCTCACTCCGAGACGTATCGACTCCGACGGGATCATGGCAAGGACCCGTCGAGCCGCCCCACCAGCACCACGGGCAGCCGGCATGATGCCGTGTCCAAGCAGTAGCGTTGCCGTGCGGAGCGCGTCCAAGGTCCGCGGGGGTGCAGCTCCGGCCAGGGCATCGTGGATCAGTTCGTCCCATGGGCGGAGCGTCCGTGCCCAAGCTAAGCGCTCAAGGCCCGTACCGAGGTCGACAGCCATCCGCTGAGGGTTCTGGGTGTTCCAGAGCAGCACGAGGTCGCCGATGTCGAGATTGAGGTGGCGGAACATCAGAGTCACTCCGGAGATCTGCCGGCGGTGCCAGACCTTGAGCTGGCCGTAGAGGCTGACATGCCGGGCGTGGAAGCCTAGCCGCGAGAGGACGTACAGCCAGTCGTCCAGGGCCTCGGCGTACTCGCTAATGCTCTGGATCGGCTGGACGCGCGAAATGTTGACGAAGGAGGTCAGGTAGCCGTCAAGGAGATCCCCATTGCGGTCTCTCTCACCAGTGAATCGGACCACTGGTTGGGGCAGGAACCCGCTGCGGTAGGTCACGGGACGACCGTCCTTGAGGAAAGGATCGAGGGCCTGGACCGCGGAGATCGCCAGTTCCGTCTCGCGGCCCCAGCGCAGTGGGATGCACTCATCACGAGGAACGCCGCGGACAGCGAAGGCATCCTCCAAGGTTGCCAGGAGCTCCGTCCAGGACGGTGGCCGGCGCGGCGCAGCGTACGGCGAGCCTCGGCGACGGTGACAGATTTCCAGGGACCTGCCGTCGGTCGCGAACTCCCAGCTTGGGCCAAGCACTTGGCGGAGCGCGATAGTTACGTCGAGCATGGTCGGATCGGCCAACATCAGTGGGCCGCCAAGGCTTCGAAGTGCCGTGTGGGATCGAAACGACGCTTGCCGATCTCCTGTACCTCGGCGTGGTCGAGTTCGGCAGCGCGCTCGATCGCTTCCGCGAGGGCCTGTGATGCCGTCTCGTCGTCCACATCGGGAGGTATGACGGCCATCGTGCCCGTGCGGTCGCAGAGAGCGGCTTGTGCGCAGGTCCCCTCACGCCAGGTCAGTGCTGCCATGGGTGTTCCGGCCCGTATGGATTCGCCGAAGACGGCCGCGCCGGCCTCCACGTAGCTACGTGCGTAGGTGTAGACGAACACGGACGCGTTCCTGATAGCGGCCGTCTTGGCTGGGCCGCCGAGTTCGCCGACCAATTCCACATTGCCGGCGGTGAGGATCTTTTCGTGGCTCCGTACGTAATCCTTGCTGAAGACCGGACCGACGATGCGTATCCGGCGGCCGAGGATCTGCGCCGCCCTGGCCGCAAGGTGGGGAGCTTTCTCCTCGTCGATACGGCCCAGCCACACAAGATCTTGTCCCCGTGTGGCTGGGGGCTCTTCCTCGTCAAGGCCAAGGTGGACAGCCAACTCCGCGATGGGCCTATGGGTTGCATACCGCTCGATCATCTCTGGCGAGTAGCAGTAGAGCCGTGACCGCTTGCCGTCGAATGCGGTGTCGGTGTGTTGGAACACAGGGGAGTGCTGGAAAGTGGCTACGTCGCACTCCAGCTCACTCCAGGTGCGCGCCCAGGCGGGTAGCGATGGGTGCTCGTGACCTACGACCAGAAGGTCATAACCCGTGGCCTTGAGTTCCCGATCAGCCAGTGAGCCTGGCGTGACATCTTCGAGCCTGACCGGCTTGCGTATCCAGTCCGGCTCCAAATTCGGGAGCCATCCCGGACCGAGGAGGTGTACGTCGGCGCCTGCGGCTCGGGCGCCCACTGCGACCGCCCATAGCCATCGTTCGATCCCGCCGTATCCGGCAGGGGGGAAAGCGTAGCTACCTGGAAAGTCGCAGACGCCGACGAGCACTATGCCTCCGGTGTTCCGTCCGCCGAGATACGGCGGAAGCCGAGGTACGGGACGAGTGGTTCAGGCAGGACGATCGAGCCGTCCTGTTGCTGGCACTGTTCCAGCAGCGCAGCCATGGTCCGGCCGATCGGAAGGCCCGAGCCATTCAGCGTGGCGACCAGCTTGGGCTTTCCGTCCGCACCGCGGGTGCGGATGTTCGCGCGGCGTGCCTGGAAGGTGCCGAAATTCGAGACCGACGAGATCTCGCGGTAGGTGTTCTGGCTGGGGAACCACACCTCAAGGTCGTAGGTGAGCTGGGCGGAGAAGCCGGTGTCGCCTGCGGCGAGGGTGACCACGCGGTACGCCATACCGAGTTCCTTCAGACAGGCCTCAGCGTGGCCGATCATCTTCTCGAGCTCGGCGTCGGCCTCCTCGGGGTCGCAGATCCGCACCATTTCCACCTTGGTGAACTGGTGCTGGCGGATCAGGCCCCGGGTGTCGCGGCCGTACGAGCCGGCCTCCGAGCGGAAGCACGGAGTCTGCGCGGTGATCGCGACCGGGAGCTCGGCGGGCGGGATGATCTCGTCGGCGTAGAGATTGGTCAGAGGTACTTCGGCCGTCGGGATCAGGAACAGCTCGCGATCCGCAACGCCTGTCTTGAACAGGTCTTCCTCGAACTTCGGCAGCTGACCGGTCCCGGTCATGGTCTTCCGGGTGACCAGGAAAGGCACCGAGTGCTCGACGTAGTCGTGCCGACGCGTGTGGATGTCGAGGAAGAGCGTGGTGAGGGCTCGCTCCAGGGCCGCCCCTGCGCCGCGGGAGACGGCGAAGCGAGGACCCGACAGTTTCGTGGCACGGGCGAAGTCGAGGATGCCGGTGGCTTCGCCCAAGTCGACGTGGTCCTTCGGAGCGAACGAGAACGACGGTGGAGTTCCAACCCGCCGAACCTCGACCGCGAACTCCTCGGAGTCGCCGTCGGGGGCCCTGTCGTCAGGGAGGTTCGGGATGGTGAGGAGGAGCGAACGGAGCTCTTCCTGGATCTGCTCCTGATCCGCCTCGATCTCGCGGATCTGCTCCTTGATCTCGCGAGCCCGGTCCTTGAGCTTCGAGATGTCCCCGCCCTGCTTCGCGGTCTGCTGGACCTCGCTTGCCACCCGCTTGGACTCTGCCCGGAGCTCGTCAGCCGAGCGGATGTTCTGGTTGCGCCGAGACTGGAGACTCTCCAGCGACGACAGGTCCAGCGAGTATCCGCGGCGAGCGAGGCGACGAACCGCTTCGGCACCCATTTCGAGAAGGGCGCGGGCATCATGCATGGGGAGGTTCCTTTTTCTCCGGCGAGTGGGCTACTGCGTCGAAGGTAGCAACTGCCGAACCCTGTCCGATCCGCAATATCGCGGCGCTGCCGCGCGCCTCCGGATCCTGTGGTTCCTCCCCGTCGAGATTGGTCATAAGGGCTCCGATCCAGTCGGGCAGTACGTCGTCGGGGACCGAGAGGAGCTCGATGCAGGGGGCCTCCGGGAAGAACAACGGCATGGCCTCGGACGGAGTCCGGTCGCGGTGCCAGCGGAGGACTGACACGAGAAGGCCGTGACAGACCAGGACGCGAGGGCCTGGGTACTCCAGCGCCGCACGAACCCCCGAGAGCATCCGTCGGATGCCGTCTCGCTGGGACTCCCGGGCACCTGGCGGGCGTTGCGATCCGCCGTGCGCGTCGAGCCATGCGGCGTAGTCCAGGAACGGGCCGCCTTCGAACGTTCCGTAGTCCAGTTCGTTGAGGCGTGCTTCCACGACGAGGTCTGGCGCTGGCACGCCCGTGAGCAGAGCGGCCGTCTGTTGGGCACGCGGGAACTCGCTCGCCAGCCAGGTGCGCACACTATGGAGCGGGAGCTCAGACCACGGCCGCCGACAGGACGTCAGGCCCTCTTCGTTGAGCGTGATGTTGCGGGACGGGTCCCCGTTGACGAGGTGCTGCTTGCTGTAGTCGGTCTGGCCGTGACGGAGGACGTACGTCGTCATCGATCGCCCTCCAGATCGGAGGCCAAGAACGAGGACAGAACCTTCTCGATCTTCGGCTTCGCGGGGTCGTCGATCTCCATGTAGTAAAGGAAGCCGTCGACTGCGAGTGCCCTACACCAGGGGGTGATGTCCGGGACGGGGATACGTGAGATGCGCGCGGCAGTCGCCAATCGCTCGGGCACCTCGTGTTGGAGGTCGTAGTACACCGTCCAGAAGGCCCAGTCGAACGCTGCATCTCCCACCAGGGGGTGCGGATCGATCAGTCGGGGATGCCCAGCACGGTCGAAGATCACGTTCTCTCGGTACAGATCAGCGTGCAGAACGGTTGTTCGTGCGGGATCGTCCCGAAGTAAGGGGAGTCCCGCGCACGCCTCCTCCACCAACGCCCGTCCAGCACCAAGATCGAGTTTGTCTGCTCGCTGACGGATACGGGGCAGCATGATCTCCCGATGGAAGTAGGCCAAGCTCGGCAGATCCGGCCGTGGCCTTCTCCGGCCGAAGTCATGCAGCCCGTGGATTGCAGCGGCGATCATTTGCCTCTCGCGTCCGATGGAGGCTGCGCCCCCAGGCCGGCCGCCCACCAGTTCCAAGGCGGCCACGGAGAGGTCATCCGCGGACTCGATCAAGTTGACGGTAGGCCCGCCGGCCCACGTACGCAGTGCGGCGGTCTCGTGGCGGTAGCGGAGAGGCTCGTACCACGCCTTGAGAATCAACGGCGTCTCATCGATGGCGGTGGCCAGTGCGACGGCAGAGGCGTGTCCTGCGTCGTGGTAGCTCGTAAGCGAGAGCTTCCAGCGCTCTGCTGCCTCGGCCAGAAGGAACGGAGCATTTCGCAGCCAGGCTTCCGCCGCTGGGCCGTAGTGGTCGAGAAGGCGCCGCCGACAACCCGGCGGCACTTCTCCGAGCGTTTGCAGCGTCATCAGCTCAGAACGATCCCGTCTGAGACCAGCTCGTCCGTCAGGGCCGGGAACCCGTCGAGGGCCTCGGAGACGAGCGCGTGGACCTTGTCGATCTCGACGTCGGGTGAGGACAAGCGCACGAGGATGCGCCAGGGCTCGTCGAGCCGCTGCCCCGTGGTGCTCACGAGGTGAACCTCGGCGTGTCCGTCGGTCGCCTCGTGCAGACGCTGCGCGAGGCGCTGCGCGGCGATGTTGTAGAGCTTGCCGACGTGATAGACGGGGTTCTTGCCGTTGGCGCCCTCCAGGTTCATCGGACGCAACGGCGTGATCAAGCCGTTAACGCGGTTGCCACGCCCCACGACTCCCTCGTCACCGGACTCGATCGAGCTTCCCGTGTACGTCAGGTAGAGCTCGTCCTTCTCAGGCATGTCTCGGGCATTGAGACGGAATCTGGCCTCGGCGCCGGGCAGCCGGATGCCGGCGAGTCGGTGGCACTCGGCCAGGACCGTCTCCGCGTTGCGGATGTACTCCACCCGGCTACCGACATGCCGCGACTTCTGCGGCACGCACAGCACGATGTCGGCGGACTCGCCGTCCCAGTAGCCCATGAGTTTCACGTCGGAGCCGCACCAGGCGTGTGCCCGCCTGAAGTCGCTCTGTCCGGAGAGGTGGTCCACCAGCTCTCGTACGAACGCCTCGAAGGGGTTCTCTGGTGCCCAGCCGGTGCCGAGGGATGTGTCGTTCGAGAGCCGGACCCTGCGCTCCCGCAGGTCGTCGATGGATCGCGGATTGAACCAACGGGTGCGGTCGGGCACCGTGTCCCCGGTCAGCACGGCGCCGGGACTCGAATTGCTCGTGATGTTGAACGAGAGGTCGAGGTGATCTGACACCTCCGGGAGGCGCTCGGTGAAGAAGTCCCGGACCTCCGCCTCGACGATCTCCAGTACGGGAATGCTCTCACCGCCGCAGGCGGGCGCCGCTCGCCCGTTGATCAGGACCCGGATCGGAGCCGTCATCTCGCCGCCGCCGTAGCGCACCTCGCTGGCTCCGCCCAGGAGGGCGAGCTTGTCGAAGTTGTGGTGCAGCACGGCACCGAAGTGGTGAACGGTGTAGCGGCTGTACGCACGGGAGAGCCGCTCGGCCAGGTGGTCGGCGAGGGTGTCCGGGTGACCAAGTCCTTTGCGTTCCACGATGGTTGTGCCACCGGGCTCATGAGCGCCGGTCTCGATGGCCAGGCGGCTCTTGCCGAGGGTCATGCTCGTTCGGGGCATGGCGAACTCCCGTCTCATGGGCGGCAGATGGCCCAGCACGGGCGTCGGTAGGCCCGGCGGGGAACAACGGGAGATAGCTTCGGCGCCGCGAGGAACCATAGCCCTGACAAACTGTCCGGGTTCGTAGTTACCGCAGCTCAGAGCCCGCCAACCGAGTCAGCTCAGGACGTTTTCGACGGTGTCGAGTACTGCGGTCCAGGGCAACTCGCGCCCGGCAGGCGCCTCGCGTGGCTCGTACAGAGGCCAGATCTCCGGCCCGTAGACCAGGTGCACGTCGGCCTCTCGTAGCGTCTCGATGTGACGCTTCCAGGCGGGGTGGCGTACATGAGCCGCGTTGACCCTGGGGAACACCACTACGGGCAGTCCGAGAGTGCCGAGTGCTTCCCCTACTTGTGTCAGCGCTTGGTTGTCGGCGATGCCGGTCGCGAGCTTGGCCACCGTATTGGCGCTCGCGGGGGCCACCACGTAGCAGTCCACCTTCGGGTGCGGACTTACCTCACCGGGCAGCCGTGCTTCATCCCGGACGGGTAGGCCTGTCAGCTTTTCCAAGCGGGCGACCTCGCCACTCATGCGCAGCCAGCGACCTGCCGTCGGTGTGAGTGTTACCGCCGCTCGCCAGCCCCGCGCCAGCGCCGGCTCCACGAGCCCGGTGCGCAAGCTCTCGACTCCTCCGGCGCTGGTACCCACGACTCCCAACACCCGGCTTTTCCTTGTGCTCACTGCACCGCCCTGCATCGTTGAGCCATCATGAACAGCTCCGACGAAGGAGCTCCGCCCGTAACCGGAGCTTGCTTGATCAGGTCGCGCAGCGTGTCACGGACACGAGGATTGTTCCGCACGAGCTGTGGCGAGGTTGACTCGGCTGTGCGCAGCTCCGTGAATGCGTCGTCCACCCGCCCGGTCAGAGAGAGGGCTCGGGCGTAGTCAATGCGGTGAGAGACGCTGCGCTCCGCAGCTATGTGGTCCACATCGATATCACCGTGCTCCACCAGATACGACACGTTGTCGAGATCCAGCTCCGCCGATAGCCGGTGCAGCATCACGTTCGTCGGGCCGAAGCATGTGTGCCAGTAGTTCTCGTCCGAGCCAAGCTGGTCGGCCAGCTCCTCGGCACGGGCCAAGAGACTCATGGCGGTCGAACGATCCTGATGCCGAGCTGCGGCGATAGCCGCTCGGAGGTGGATCATGCCCAGCAGGCTCAATGCAGCCGGATCGCTCTCCTCGATTCGAGCGGACAGCCACTTTGACGCCGTCATCGCCAGCTCCAGAGCGTCTTCGTACCGGCCGTTCGCCAGAAGGGCATGGGTGCCCGACCGGGCAGCGGAGGCCAGGACCAATGGATCCTGCGACTCGTCGGCAGCTCTCATGGCCCTCTCAGCAGCGAGCCACGAGATGTCGGACTCACCCACCTTGGCGAGGGTCGTTGCTGCAAGGTGGTGGACGCGCGCGGAGCCTGCCCAGGAGCCCATGCGCTCTGCGGTGGAGCGAACAGCACGATCTTCGAGTCCCTGTGCAATTTGAAGCAGTCCCGGAAGCGCAGCGATCACCTTGCCAAGCCGCCCGGCCTGATAGTCGTCCCAAGCTGCTTCGACGCGAGGTGCCACTGGGCCGGGGGTCGGGAGCTGATTCTCAGCCTCTGGTCCGAAGAGCAGGCGCGACAAGCGGCGTGGGCTCATCAAGGCGTCCCGGACAGCGGGTATGTCGTCTTGTTGCCGCTCGTCCTCCATCAGCACAGGCTTCCCGAGCAGGTCACCGAGTGGTACTCGGAGCACGCGGGCCAGCTCGGCGAGCATGTCGATACGGGGAGGCTTGCGCCGGCCTGACTCCGCCTTAGCCAACCAGTCGGTGCTGCGGCCCACCAAGCCGGCCAGGACTTGCTGGGTGTAGCCGCGGCGTCGCCGGTGGAAAGCGATCCGCTCACCGATTGTGAGATGGTCTCCGAGCCCACGCATGCGTGCCCTCCCTTGACCTGGCGGGCCGCGTCACGAACCGAACGGCCAGCCTCTTGTACGGACCGGACGGATTTTTGCATTAGAGAGAGAAACGGTCGATGGCGCGGGTCTGCCGCGATCGCTCAGCTACGCCAGCGCCCCGCCCCCGGTGTGTGTTGCCGCGATCATGGGAGCGAGAGTCGGCAGCTCCTGTCGGCGTCGCCTTGCGCGCAGCAGGTGGAGCACTCACATCTGGTTTCAGGCGCACATCACAGTCGAGGTCGCAGCTAGAGCTTGTTGACCAGTAGCAGAAAGATGCTTGTTGGCAAACTGAGACTGATGCCTCACAGCCCTGTTGGCGCTCGCTTGCAATCGCAGCTTCTTCAAGTTCGCGTTGCGCTCTTCAGCGTCGTTCAGTCCTTCGGTCACGCCACGCGATGGGCAGTGAGGGATCCAGGAAATTCATCAAAGTAGCTTCGTGGACCTCCTACTCATGGGGGGAGGGAGGTGCAAGGTCGCTTCTCGACCGGACGACCCCGCGCAGTGATCCGTATTTTTTCGCGCGCCAAAACTCCCGATGAGCCGGGCTGCTGCCACCGGGCTCAATCGCCTCCGATGGACCCGGAACGTCGCATGGTTCGCAGGCAACCACTCCCGCTTTCGCGGCTTAGCGCAAGGTAATACGTGATGGCCCCTGCGACCAGTTTGTGGCGCGGGCCGGTAACTACTACGCGGTCGGCGTCGGCGAATATTACGGCTGCACGCCCGTATCCGGGCCTCCTCGATGGCCGGAGATGTCATCCGGTCGTGGAGGGAAGAAGTGATCTCCCCGCGCAGACAGAGCGGCGATGAACGCGGCCTTCTGGTCGTCGTCGCCGTATACCGTGACGTGTTGGCCGGTCGAGGCGTCAAGGATGACCATCCCACCGGTGGCGTTAGCGGCCCGTACCGCATCGGGGAGATCGGACAGGCTTCCGGCCAGGACGGGGCAGGTGCTGTCGTGCTGGATGGTGAGACGGCCGATGGCGTCGTCCTTGGACTTCGCCCAGCTCGTAGTTGAGTGACAGTGACCGCACCTGTAAGCGTCAGCGGCCCGTTCCAGGTCCGTCCAATCCCTACGAGGGCGACGGGGTTTGCTGAACTTCCTGCGGCCCATGGTTCGTTGATCCTTTCGGGGAAAGCTTCAGCAATGGCGGAGGGCTCACTGAGAGCGACGGCGTAAGGCGTGCCCAATCGACACACGTGCGCTCGCGTGATGGCGTGACCGGCCCCATAGGCCCGGTCACACGCACGCACACGTGACCGGTCACGCGTGATGTCAGGCGGTCACGCAACCTGACCTGCGGCTTCGTCGACCACGAACCATTGGGCGGCCATCCCGACCCGTTCCGGGGCTATCTGGTCGACCAGGCCCATTCCGGCGAGGCGGTTGAGAGCCCGCGAACACGTTTCTCGTTGCAGTCCGTGACCGTGCTTGGCGGCTACTCGGTCGACCAGTTGCCGCACAATTTCTGGCCGCCCAGCGGTCCGCATCGCCTCCAGGAGCTTGCGTTCAGCCGGGGACAGATCGTCCTGCCGTCCGCTCCCGCTCGTCGCCGAGTCATCTCGCTGGACGGAGTAGTGCATGGCACTGGAGAGGTCGCCGGGGATCTCTTCGTGGACGCGCCGAATCAGACCCATCTCGGTGTCGGGGATCTCGTCGCCGCGCAGCGACCACTTCTGGCACACGGTGCTTTCGCCCGTGGCGGGGTCGCTACGGCGGGACTTCACCGCGACGGAGATGAGGAACCGGCCCCATGCTCCGGGGCCAACGCCACTCGCCCGGTCGTGGCCGTCGCCCGTTCCACCCTTGTTCCAGTGGTGGGAGATGATCAGGCTCGCGCCGATCTCCTGGGCGACGTGCTGCGCCTTCTGTAGCAGTTCGCCCATCGAGTAGAGGTCGCTGCCCTTGGCTCCCCCTGCGGCGAGGTACAGCGGGTCGACGATGACGAGTTTCGGGCGGTGCAGAGCGGCGGCCTGGCGAATGAGTTCCAGGTGTTCGGCATTGCCCAGTCGCGGCGCGCGGAAGCACAGGACGATGGGCAGGGCGTCCGCTTGTTCTCGCGTGAGCCCCTTGGATTCGGCGACCGCCCGGATGCGCCGTACGGCCTTCCTGCGGCTGCCCTCCCCGAAGAACACGAGGACGGGTCCCGGGTCTTCGCATGCGAACTCTACGAACCATGCCAGCCCGGCCGCGCAGGACACGGCGGCGTCGATGACCGCCCAGGTCTTCCCGGCCTTGTCCTCTGCCGACATGACGCCGTAGTCGCCTGCGACGATGACGCCCTTGAACAGCCAGCGCGGCGGGCCTGCTGCGTCTACCTCGGCGGCGACGGCGGCGAGTGAGTGGAAGGTGAGTTCGCGGATGTCAGTCTGTGCCCAGTGGCTGCGGTGGAGGCACGGCTCGTGCTGATCGTGGTCCAGGCAGAGCGTCGGTGACGGCCTACGGAACTGAGACGTCGGTACACTGGTCGTGGGTTCGGGGCCGCTCTCGTTGGGGGCGGCCTCGTTGCTGTTCTGGCTCATAGTTGGCATGCCCAGGTTGCGGGTCCGCGCGGCGTGGCCCGGTCTCCTTTCGCTTGATCTTGCTGGGTCAGCAGGTTCCGTTTCAGGTCCGCCAGAGCGTCGGCCAGCGCTTCGGCATAGGCGTCGATCGGGCACAACGGGCAGCGTGGCCCTAAGGTCGATCACTCCCTCGACGACCCTGGCCGGCGGTGTCTCCTCGCGCCATCAGGGGCGGAGTCCAGGACGCGCAACTCCCGCCGAACGGGCGCAAAGGGGAACAGATCGACGTCGAGTAGGGCTTTGTAGCGATGGCTGGGGCTCATGCGGCGGCTCCCCGGCTCTGCTCGTCCAGCCACCGCTCGACGTCGGTCCAGCGGTAGCGGACGTGACGCCCCACCTTGATTGAGCGCGGACCGGTGCCCCGGTAGGACCACTGGGCGAGCGTCGCGATCGGCAGTCCCAGGTACTCGGCGAGTTCCACACGTGTCACGAGCTTCTGCTTGCTTGGCATCTTTCCTCCCTGCGTAGCTCTTTCCAGCAGCATGCCAGTGTCGCTTGTGGAATGCTAGAGAGGATGAGATTCTGCCTAGGTGGCAGAAATGAGGAAGCACAGTGAACGCGGACCCGTCGGTGATCAGGTGGCGGAGAACCTTGCTCGACTGCGCCGTGAGACGACCGCCGAACTGGCTGCAGCGGTAACCAAGTTGGGCGTTCCGATGACCGCATCCACCATCACGAAGATCGAAACGCAGAAGCGTCGCATCACGGTTGACGAACTGGTGGCTCTGGCCGCCGCGCTGGGGGTTTCTCCGGTCACGCTGATGCTTCCCCCCGAGGGCGACCAGACCGAGACGGTACGGCTGGCGGAGAGGCTCACCGTGCCCGGATGGCGGGAAGCCTGGCGCTGGATGCACGGGCTGACGCCGCTGGTCGCCAGGAAGCGGGTCCCCGTCTCCGGTCTGTCCTGGCTGGCCACTAACCGGCCGTACGTGACGGAGGAAGAACTCGCCAAGATCATGTTCGCGGCTCCGGCAACGATCGCGGTCGAGGTGCTGGAAGAGGAGGTCGACGATGGCCCAGGTAGTTGACCGGTGGCATCTGTCCCGGCCCGGGGAAGGCGCAGAGCCGTGCAGGGTACACAGCAGCAAGACGAGAGTGTTGGTGCCGTCTGCTGACCATGGCCGAGGTAACCGTTGGCAGGTGCGCTACAGGGATGCGTCGGGGAAGCAGTGCAAGGAGAACTACGCGCGCAAGCCGGACGCTGATGCCCGTGCCGCTGCCGTAGAGACAGACCTCAACCGGGGAGAGTTCATCGACCGCAAGGCGGGACGAGAGACTTTCCGGGCGGTGGCCGAGCGCTGGCGGGCGTCGGCTGTCCACCGGCCCTCCACCGCGGCCAGCGTCCGGCAGAGGCTGGAGTCACACGTGTACCCGGCGCTTGGGCAACGTCCGATAGCCGACATACGCCAGTCTGAGATCAAGGCGTGGATCAAGGACCGCTCCCAGGTGCTCGCCCCGGTGAGCCTGCGGAACACGTACGCGATCATCGTTACTGTCATGCGTTCGGCTGTGCTGGACGGTGTCATTCGGTCCTCTCCATGCGACGGCGTGAAGCTGCCGACCAGGCGTCGGACCGAGGTGGTACCGCCCGGCGACGTGGCCGTGCGCGCACTCATCGACGCCGCCCCGACCATCCGCGAGCGAGCGCTGGTGCTCCTCGCGGCCTGCTCGGGCCTCAGGCAGGGCGAGCTGTTCGGCCTCGAAGTCCGCCACGTCGATTTCCTGCGCCGTGAGGTGCGGGTCGACCAGCAGCTGTGCGACATCACCGGGAAGGGCGCAGGAGGCGTCTTCCTTGGGCCGGCTAAGACCCATGAGGCCGTACGTACCGTGCCGCTGGCCAAGGCCGCTGTAGACGCCGTGGCGGCCTTCCTGGCGGCATCGCCGCCACGGGAGGTGGAGGTCTGGGACCGTACCGACCCGCGCAAGCCCGTGAAGCGAAATGCGCTACTGATCTTCCCGAACGCGGAGGGGAGACCCGTGCAGCGCTCTCCTTGGGCACGGACATGGTCCGGCATCGTGAAGCGCGCGAACGCCGCGCTGGAGGTTGCGGGCCGTGACGAACGGGTGCCAGCCGGGACCACACTGCATGATCTTCGCCACTACTACGCGAGTCTGCTGATCAAGCACCGCGAGTCCGTGAAGACCGTCCAGAAGCGCCTGGGGCACTCGAAGCCGAGCATCACACTCGACACGTACACCCACCTCTGGATGGAAGACGAGGACACGACCCGAGCCGCAGTCGAAGCAGCGCTCGGCGATGTGCCCCCGATGTGCCCTGAGAGGCAGGCTGGATGACTCTTCGCGCAGGTCAGGGCCGTGCCCGGACAGATCAAGGGTATCCGTGCGCGGACGCCGCCCGTCGCCGGAACGTTCCGTCGACGGGCGTGGGAGGGTCGTAAACCAGTCAGGCCGGTGAACGGTGCGATTCACGTGAGCGAACCGGCCGCGCTCCGGACGGGTCAGTGGATGATCCCGGTGCGCAGGGCCACGGCCACCATGCCGGCCCGGTCGCCCGTGCCCAGCTTGCGTGCGATGCGGGCGAGGTGGCTCTTGACGGTCAGGGCGGAGAGGCCCATCGAGACGCCGATCGCCTTGTTCGACTGGCCCTCCGCGACCAGCCGCAGCACCTCGACCTCGCGTCCGGACAGCTCGCGGTAGCCGCCCGGGTGGCTCGGGGCACCCGGGGGGCGGCGGTGCATCCGGGCGGCGCCGAGGGGGGCGGCGCCGGGCCGGGCGGGCAGGCCGATGTTGGTCCGGGTGCCGGTGACGACGTACCCCTTGACCCCGCCGGCCAGGGCGTTGCGCACGGCGCCGATGTCGTCGGCGGCGGACAGGGCCAGCCCGTTGGGCCAGCCCGCGGCGCGGGTCTCGGACAGCAGGGTCAGGCCGGAGCCGTCGGGCAGGTGGACGTCGGCGACGCAGATGTCGCGCGGGTTGCCGATGCGGGGGCGCGCCTCCGCGATGGACGAGGCCTCGATGACATCGCGCACGCCGAGAGCCCACAGATGACGGGTGACGGTGGAGCGGACGCGCGGGTCGGCCACGACCACCATGGCGGTCGGTTTGTTCGGGCGGTAGGCGACCAGGCTTGCGGGCTGCTCGAGGAGAACGGACACCAGGCCTCCTGGGTGGGGGACGGGGCCGGCTTGTGGGGATGAAGCCGGGACGAACCGTGCTTTCAAGGTCACAGTCGTCTTCGGCAGCAAACTCGTCCGCCTTTAGAGAATGATCACGATCTAGTGAGTAACAATCTGCGCAATTCGGACGCACGATCGATCATCCGAAGATCGAGTCGGCCCGAGACGATGCGATTCCGCGTCGGAAAGTGGCCGTATCGACAAAGGGATGGTCAATAAGGCGCCCATGCGGATGACGCCGCCGGCACCCGCCGGTCGGCTCACCTGATCACCGTGGCTGCGGGCCCCTGCGCTGCGGCAGCGTCACCACCGAGGCGTCCCCCGGACCAGCCGGCGGCAGGCCCGCGACCTGGGCCAGCAGATCGCACCAGGAGGCCAGGTGGGAGGCCGTGTCCGGCACCCCGGCGAGCCCCTCGCGGGGCGTCCAGGACGCCCTGATCTCGATCTGCGAGGCCGACGGACGGTCGGCGAGACCGCCGAAGTAGTGCGAACTCGCGCGCGTGATCGTCCCGCTCGGCTCGCCATAACCGAGCCCGCGCGCCTGCAGCGCACCCGTCAGCCACGACCAGCACACCTCGGGCAGCAGTGGATCGGCCGCCATCTCCGGCTCCAGCTCCGCGCGCACCAGCGTCACCAGGCGGAACGTTCCGCGCCAGGCGTCATGGCCCGCCGGATCGTGCAGCAGCACCAGCCGTCCGTCGGCCAGCTCCTGCTCCCCGTCGATCACCACGGCCTCCAGCGCGTACGCGTACGGGGCGAGCCGCTGCGGTGCGGGCGTGGGCTCCACCTCGACCTGCGGCCGCAGCCGGCTGCTGCGCAGGGCATCGACCGCGGCCCGGAAAGCCTGCGGACCCGAGGTGCTCGCGCGCCGGTCCGCCTCCTCGGTGTCCTTCACGTCGTCCATTCCGTCAGCGCTGTCCGACATTCGTCCGTGAGCCGCAGCCATGCGGGGAAGAGTAAGGGGAAGCGAGGCCTTGTGCAGGGCAAGACACCCCGCGCCGTCGCCCGCCGCCGTCGTGCGAGACTTGCCCACGTGACCGCCAACGACAGCATGCAGCAGACAGCCACGTACAACAGCGCCTTCCTCAGGGCGTGCAGGCGTGAACCCGTGCCGCACACCCCCGTGTGGTTCATGCGTCAGGCCGGCCGCTCCCTGCCCGAGTACCGCAAGGTGCGCGAAGGCATCCCCATGCTCGACTCCTGCATGCGACCCGAGCTGGTCACCGAGATCACCCTGCAGCCGGTACGCCGGCACAACGTGGACGCGGCGATCTTCTTCAGCGACATCGTCGTCCCGCTCAAGGCCATCGGCATCGGCCTCGACATCAAGCCCGGCGTCGGCCCGGTCGTCGAGGAGCCCATCCGCACCCGCGCCGACCTGGCCCGGCTGCGCGACCTCACGCCCGAGGACGTCCCCTACGTCATCGAGGCGATCGGCCTGCTCACCAAGGAGCTGGGCGCGACCCCGCTGATCGGTTTCGCGGGCGCGCCTTTCACCCTCGCGAGCTACCTGGTCGAGGGCGGTCCCTCGCGCACGTACGAGAACGCCAAGGCGATGATGTACGGCGACCCCGAGCTGTGGGCCGACCTGCTCGACCGCCTCGCGGACATCACGGCCGCCTTCCTGAAGGTGCAGATCGAGGCCGGCGTGAGCGCCGTCCAGCTCTTCGACTCCTGGGTCGGCGCCCTCGCCCCGGCGGACTACCGCCGCTCGGTCATGCCCGCCTCCGCGAAGGTCTTCCAGGCCGTCTCCGGTTACGGCGTCCCGCGCATCCACTTCGGCGTCGGCACCGGTGAGCTGCTGAAGCTCATGGGCGAGGCCGGCGCGGACGTCGTCGGCGTCGACTGGCGGATCCCGCTGGACGAGGCGCAGCGCCGCGTCGGCCCCGGCAAGGCGCTCCAGGGCAACCTCGACCCGACGGTCCTGTTCACCGGCAAGGACACCGTCGAGGCCAGGGCCCGCGAGGTGCTCGACGCGGCCGCCGGCCTGGAGGGCCACGTCTTCAACCTCGGCCACGGCGTCCTGCCGAACACCGACCCGGACGCGCTGACCCGCCTCGTGGACTACGTGCACACCGCCACCGCGCGCTGACTCACCAGGTGTACCGGGGCCGTGCCCGCCTGCCGAACAGCAGGCCGCGCGGCTCCGGCGGAGGCGGGGTGCCGGGCTTGAGCGGCCAGGCGAGCAGCATGCCGGCCAGGAAGCCGACCACGTGCGCGGCGTACGCCACCGTGCCGGCCCCGGACACCCCGTGCCCGGACGAGTACACCGCCTGCAGCACGAACCAGAATCCCAGCACCAGCCACGCGGGCAGCCTGAGCGGCAGGAAGATCAGGAACGGGACGAGGACCCAGACCCTCGCCCCCGGCCACAGCACGATGTAGGCGCCGAGGACCCCGGCGATCGCGCCCGACGCACCGATCAGCGGGTCCCCCGACGTGGCGTTGAGCAGCGCGAAGCCATAGCCGGCGGCGTAACCGCAGACGACGTAGAAGAGGAAGAAGCGGATGTGGCCCATCCGGTCCTCGACGTTGTTGCCGAAGATCAGCAGGAAGAGCATGTTTCCCAGCAGGTGCAACCAGCTGCCGTGCAGGAACATCGCCGTGAAGACCGACAACGGCGGCGACTTGTCGTAGGACGGCGGGGCCACGACGCAGCCCGGGCCGTGCGCGCCGATGCCGACGTCGCCGGTCGGGACCAGCCGGGGTATCTGATGGTGGATCAGCTCTCTGGGGACCGCCGCGTAGTGGTCCATGAACGCCTGCAGATGGCACAGCTGCGCCAGGTCGCTGCCGCCGGCCACGGAACCGGCGATGCCGGGCGTGGTGACGAACACGAGGACGTTCGCGGCGATCAGCGCGTACGTCACCCATGGGGTGCGGCGCACCGGATTCACGTCATGGACGGGGATGACCACACAGAAGTAGTGCCCGGCATGGGGCGGGCGAATCGGTGAACGGCGCGGGGGGAGTGTGCGTATCTCTCGTCAACCGACGTGAGGATCAGGCGATGAACGAGCGAATCACTCCTCCGATGCACGCGCTGCCCGATGGTGAGGCGGAGCTCTCTCTGGTCGTGCGGCTCCCCTGGGAGGACGTCGCACGCCTCGGCCAGGAAGCGGGGCGGCTCGCTTCGCAGATGCAGCGGCCGGTGACGCTGGACGAGGCGGTGAGCTACCGGCTGCGGTCCACCCGGCCGTCGGCGTCGCACGCGAAACCCGCCGCGGAGCAGCCGCCGGCGGCCGTGTCCACACTGCCACGGATCAGCGGAACAGCCTAGGAAACGCGTACCTTCGCCGCCGCCTTCCTCGCTGCCACCAGAACCGGGTCCCAGACCGGTGAGAAGGGCGGGGCGTAGCCCAGGTCCAGGGCCGTCATCTGGTCCACCGTCATCTGCGCGGTCAGCGCCACCGCGGCGATGTCGACCCGTTTCGCGGCGCCCTCCCTGCCGACGATCTGGACGCCCAGCAGCCGGCCCGTGCGGCGCTCGGCGAGCATCTTGACCGTCATCGGGGAGGCGCCGGGATAGTAACCGGCGCGGCTGGTGGACTCGATGGTGACGGTCTCGTACCGCAGACCGGCCCGGTGGGCGTCCTTCTCGCGCAGACCCGTGCGTGCGATCTCCAGGTCGCAGACCTTGCTGACCGCCGTGCCGACCACGCCCGGGAAGGTCGCGTAACCGCCGCCGACGTTGCTGCCGATGACCTGACCGTGCTTGTTGGCATGGGTACCGAGGGGGATGTACTGCTCCTGGCCGGAGACCAGGTTCAGCACCTCCACGCAGTCGCCGCCCGCCCAGATGTTCTCGTGGCCGCGCACCCGCATCGCGAGGTCGGTGAGCAGACCGCCATGGGCGCCGAGCGGCAGGCCCGCGGCCCTGGTGAGCGCGGTCTCCGGCCGGACACCGATGCCGAGGATCACCACGTCCGCGGGATACTCGGCGTCCTGCGTGGCGACCGCGCGGGCCCGGCCGTCCTCCCCGGTGAGGATCTTGGTGACCTCCGCGTCGTTCACCATGGTGATGCCGAGGCCCTCCATGGCCCGGTGTACCAGCCGGCCCATGTCCGGGTCGAGCGTCGACATGGGTTCCTTGCCGCGGTTGAGGACGGTCACCTCGAAGCCGCGGCGGAGCAGCGCCTCGGCCATCTCCACGCCGATGTAGCCCGCCCCGACGACCACCGCTCTGCGGCCACGCGTGCGTGCCAGCGTGTCCAGCAGCGCCTGGCCGTCGTCCAGGGTCTGCACGCCGTGCACGCCGGGGGCGTCCGCGCCGGGCAGGTCGGGGCGGACCGGGCGTGCGCCGGTCGCGATGACGAGCTTGTCGTACGGCGTCCAGGACTCGGCGCCGGAATCGACGTCACGCGCGCGTACCCGCTGTCCGGCCACGTCGATCTCCGTGACCTCCCTGCGCAGCCGCAGATCGATGCCCCGCGCGCGGTGTTCCTCGGGCGTGCGGGCGATCAGGGCGTCGCGTCCGGGGACGGCGCCGCCCACCCAGTACGGGATGCCGCACGCCGAGAAGGAGGTGAAGTGGCCGCGTTCGAAGGCCACGATCTCCAGTTCGCCGGGCCCCTTCAGCCGGCGCGCCTGCGACGCCGCGGACATGCCCGCGGCGTCGCCGCCGATGACCACCAGCCGTTCCCGGCCACTGCCGTCCCGCCCACCGCTCATGCTCATGGGAACACGCTACGGGGCGGGGACATGTCGGTCCTGGCCGGGCTGCTTCGGCGAGGGACTGCGGCACCGGGCGGGCCGACGGCAGGAGACAGCGCGGTCGTCGCCGGCGCGGGCTCCCGGCGGCGCGGCTGCCGGGGGCGTACGCACCGCAGCCACCGCAGCGTCAGCAGGGCCGCGACCGGCAGGACCGCGCCGAGCGCGAGCGCGATCCCGCGCAGCACCGTGACGGACACGTGCCGGCCGCCCGACAGCGCGTCCACGGCCCGGACCCGGCGCGGACACCGGGCCGTACCGCCCATGACCCCGGCCCTGGCCGCGGTGTCCGTGGGGTCTGAGAGAGTGGGTGCATGAGCGCAACGGGTACGCGTACGGGGCATGTCGTCGTCATCGGAGCCGGTGTCGCCGGGCTGGCCGCCGCCCACCGGCTGCTCGGGCGCGGCATGCGCGTGACCGTGCTGGAGGCTTCCGGCCGGGTCGGCGGCAAGCTGCTGCCGGGGGAGATCGCGGGTGTCCGGGTCGATCTGGGCGCCGAGTCGATGCTCGCCCGCCGGCCCGAGGCGGTGGCCCTCGCGCGCGAGGTGGGCCTGGCCGAGCGGCTCCAGCCGCCGGCCACCGCGACCGCCTCGATCTGGACCCGAGGCGCCCTGCGCCCCATGCCCAAGGGCCATGTCATGGGCGTGCCCGGCACCGCCGCCGCCCTCTCCGGAGTGCTGTCCGACGAGGGCCTCGCCCGCATCGAGCGCGACGCCGACCTGCCGCGCACCGAGCTCGGTGACGACGTGGCCGTGGGGGAGTACGTGGCCGCCCGGCTCGGCCGGGAGGTCGTCGACCGCCTGGTCGAGCCGCTGCTCGGCGGGGTGTACGCGGGCGACGCGTACCGCATCTCGATGCGCTCGGCCGTCCCGCAGCTCTTCCAGGCCGCCCGCATCCACGCGTCGCTCACCGAGGCCGTCCGCGACATCCAGGCGAAGGCCGCCGCCGCCCAGCAGACCGGGCCGGTGTTCATGGGCATCGAGGGCGGGGTGGGCAGCCTCCCGCTCGCGGTCGCCGAGTCGGTGCGGGCGCGCGGGGGAGAGCTCCTCACCGGGACGCCGGTGCGAGAGCTGCGCCGGGGCGGGACGGCGGAGCCGGGCGAGGGCGCGGGTGGGACCAGGGACGCGGCGTGGCGCATCGTCGCCGGTGACCGCGTGCTGCACGCGGACGCGGTCGTCCTCGCCGTCCCCGCGGGCGCGGCCGCCGGCCTCCTGCGCGCCGAGGCCCCGGCCGCGGCGGGCGAACTCGCCGCCGTCGAGTACGCCTCGATGGCCCTGGTGACCCTCGCCTACCGGCGCCGGGACCTGAGACTCCCCGAGGGCAGCGGCTTCCTCGTGCCGCCCGTCGACGGACGCACCATCAAGGCCTCGACCTTCGCCTCGCAGAAGTGGGGCTGGATCGCCGAGGAGGACCCCGACGTGGTCGTCCTGCGCACGTCCGTCGGGCGGTTCGGCGAGACGGAGATCCTCCAGCGGGACGACGCCGCCCTGGTGGAGGTGTCCCGGCATGACCTGCGGGAGGCCACCGGCCTGGACGCCGTGCCCCTGCAGACCCGGGTCACCCGCTGGACCGACGGCCTGCCGCAGTACCCGGTCGGGCATCACGCGCGCGTAGCCCGCATCCGCGAGCACGTCGCCAAGCTGCCGGGCCTCGCGGTGTGCGGCGCGCAGTACGACGGCGTGGGCATCCCGGCCTGCATCGCGAGCGCGTACGCGGCGGTGGATCAGCTGGGCGGTGACCTGAGCCGGGTCCGGGAGCTCACGGCCAACCCGGTGCAGAGCCTCCACGGCGGAGCGGGAGAATAGGGGCCATGAGTGACGACGCCCCCACCACCGAGTCCGGCAGGATCCCGAACAAGGGCAAGCTGGCCAAGGACCTCAACGAGGTCATCCGCTACACCCTGTGGTCGGTCTTCAAGCTGAAGGACGTGCTGCCGCAGGACCGCGCCGGTTACGCCGACGAGGTCCAGGAGCTGTTCGACCAGCTCGCCGCGAAGGACGTGACCATCCGCGGCACCTACGACGTCTCCGGCCTGCGCGCCGACGCCGACCTCATGATCTGGTGGCACGCCGAGACCAGCGACCAGCTGCAGGAGGCGTACAACCTCTTCCGCCGCACGAAGCTCGGCCGCGCGCTGGAGCCCGTGTGGTCCAACATGGCGCTGCACCGCCCGGCCGAGTTCAACCGCTCGCACATCCCGGCGTTCCTCGCCGACGAGACGCCCCGCAACTACGTGAGCGTCTACCCGTTCGTGCGCTCCTACGACTGGTATCTGCTGCCCGACGAGGACCGCCGCCGCATGCTCGCCGACCACGGCAAGATGGCCCGCGGCTATCCGGACGTGCGCGCCAACACGGTCGCCTCGTTCTCCCTCGGCGACTACGAGTGGCTCCTGGCCTTCGAGGCCGACGAGCTGTACCGCATCGTCGACCTCATGCGCCACCTGCGCGCCTCCGAGGCCCGCATGCACGTCCGCGAGGAGGTCCCGTTCTACACGGGCCGCCGCAAGAGCATCGCGGATCTGGTGGCGGGCCTGGCCTGAAAGCGCCCCCGAAGGGGCGCCGCGGGGCTGTGTCGATGTGCGGCTCCGCCCGGGCCGCCTAGCGCCGACCACTCCGAAGGGTGCCGCGCTGGGCCTTCTTCGCCGGCCCCACCGCCGGAGGCAACCGGTGCGGCGCGCACGACGCGCGCCGCCCGGGGACCCGCCCCTCCAGCAGGTAGGCGTCGAGATACGCGTTGACACACGTGTTGGCGCCGCCCCCGATGCCGTGCGTGCCGGCATCCCGCTCGGTCACCAGCACCGAGTCGGCCAGCCGCCGGTTCATCTCCAGCGCACCCGGATACGGCGCCGCCGCATCCCGCTCGGCCGCCAGGATCAGCACCGGCGGCAGCTCACCCAGTCCGGTCCGCACGTCCAGCGGCTGCTGGCGGGGCGCCGGCCAGAAGGCGCACGGCAGGTTCATCCACGCGTTGTCCCAGGTCTCGAAGGGCGCCACCCGGGCGAGCCGGGTGTTGTCCCGGTCCCACACCCTCCAGTCCGTCGGCCAGGGCGCGTCGTTGCACTCCACGGCCGTGTAGACCGCGTTGCCGTTCTCCGCCTCCGCGGCCGTCCTCAGGTCCGGCGCCGCCAGCCGCACCAGCGGCTTCGGGTCGCCGTGCAGATACGCCGACAGGGCCTGGGCCTGGCCCGGCCAGAAGTCGTCGTAGTACCCGGCCCGCAGGAACGCGTTCTGCAGCTGGCCGGGACCCACCTTCCCGCCCGCCGCCCTGGCGGCCAGCCGCTCCCGTGCGGTGTCGTAGCTGCGCTGGACCTTCTCGGCGGTGTCACCGAGCCGGTAGACGTCGTCGTGCCGGGCGATCCAGTCCCGGAAGTCCGCCCAGCGCTCCTCGAAGGCGGCCGACTGGTCGAGGTTGTTCCGGTACCAGATCTTGGCCGGGTCCGGGTTCACCGCCGAGTCCAGCACCATGCGCCGTACGTGCGCGGGGAACAGCGTCGCGTACAGCGCACCGAAGTAGGTGCCGTACGACGCCCCGAGAAAGGTCAGCCGGTTCTCGCCCAGCGCGGCCCGCAGCACGTCGAGGTCTCGGGCGTTGTTCAGGGAGGTGTAGTGGCGCAGCTTGTCCCCGGAGCGCTCGGCGCAGCCGCGCGCGTACGCCTTCGCCTCGGCGATGCGCTCGCGCTTGTACGCCTCCGACGGGTGCGCCGGCGACGCGGTGGGCGCCTTGAAGTAGTGCTTCGGGTCCTCGCAGGACAGCGGCGCCGAACGGCCCACGCCGCGCGGGGCGTAGCCGACCAGGTCGTAGGCGGCGGCGATCCGCTTCCACTCCGGAGCCGTGCCGACCAGCGGGAAGTACATGCTGGACCCGCCGGGGCCGCCCGGGTTGTAGACGAGGGCGCCCTGCCGGGGGACCTTCCGCTTGCTGTTGTGCGGGTCCTTCTGGGTCGCCGGGGCCCGGCTGACGGTCAGGGTGATCTGCCTGCCGTTCGGGCGGGCGTAGTCGAGGGGGACGGTCACCGTGCCGCACCGCAGGTTCTTCGGCGCGTGCGGTACGTCGGCGGGGGAGCAGGTGCCGAAGGCGATGCCGGTCGCCTCGGCGCGGGCCACGGCCACCTCGGTGCCGCGCAGCTCGGCCGCGCCGGGGGCACCGGGCGCCGCGGCGGCGGGCGCGCCGCCTGCCGGGGCTGCGGCCAGGCTGGTCAGGAGCAGGGTCCCGGCGGCCGAGTACAGGGCGGCAGCTCTCATCGCGTATCCCTTCGGTGCAACGGCGGCGATGGCACGGCTGCCACGGCCCGGCGACAACAGAAGGGATATTTCGGTCGGCCCCCGGTGAAGGCAAGCACCATCGGGCCGGTGTCGGCGTCAATGCCCCTGTGCGCCCCCGCAGCGCCGTCACTCCCGCCAGGGATGGTCGCGGTGGGTGAACGCGGCGCGCAGCTCCGGCTCGCCGATCGCGCGGATCCCGCGCAGGGCGACCGAGGTGAGGAACGACCGCTCGTCGGCGGCCGGCCTGCGGGGGAGCGCGCCCAGCAGCCGCTGCCCGGCCGGGGAGGCCCAGCGCGCGGACGGAGGCACTTCGAACCGGGCGATGGCCAGGCAGCTCAGGGCCAGCGTGAGGGGCAGGGCGAACCACAGACCGACCAGCAGCCGCGGTGTCCCGGTCTGGACGGGCAGCAGCAGCGCGGTCAGGCCGAGCGCCGCCACGGCCGGCGCGGCGGCGCGCACCTGGCGGACGGCGGCGCCCACGGTCGTGGCGGCGCCGTCGGGGACGGCGAGACCCGCGCGCACGAGCCGGTCGGCGAGCCGCCGCACGGCCTCGGCGCCGGCCGTCCGCGCCCGCACGGGCGCGATCCGCGACTGTCCCTCAGGCCCTATGGCCCCTATGACGGACTGCTCGATCTCGTCGCGCCCACGCGGGTCCACCACGGTGGCCCAGCCGGTGTGCGCGAGGAGCAGGCGCCGCTGGCGGGCCATGGAGACCAGGGTCACATCGGCGACCCGGGCCGGGCCGCCGGAGAGGAAGGCCGCCTCGTACAGCGTCAGATCGTGCTCCCGGTCCGGTGCCGCGGCATCCGTGTCCAGGGCCGCGGCGCGAACGGCGGCAAGACACAGCCGGGTGCACGCCGTACCGGCGAAAGCCCAGGCCAGGAGCAGGAGAAGGACCCAGAACATGACGTGTTTCTATGCCAGAGGCCTGGGTGAACACCATGCCCTGTTCAATATCCGGACACAGTGTTAGCGGTATGTGACGTTCCGTTTTGAGTCCGCGTCAGGGGCTGGACGTCGCGGGCGGCGGGCTGGCGGCGGCGGGCGGCAGGGAGTACGACTCGGCCGGTGAGGGTACGACCGGCACGGCGGCGCTCGGGGCGACCACCGGCGGGGAGGGCACGGGTGTGGGCGAGGCCGCCAGGTCCCGCGCGAGTGCCGCGAAGTCGACGTACCCCGTCGCCTCCAGGATCTTGATGTGGTCCAGGACGGTCGCGTTGGCGTCGTCGGCGAGATCACGGACCAGGGAGTTCTGGGTGCCGGCCCGGACCTGGGCGACCAGCGCGAACACCCGGCCGTGGGCGAGCCTCAGGATGTCGGCGAACCGGCGGTCGAAATCCTCCCCCTTCGCCGCCCTCAGGGTGGCGAGCCACTGCTTCTGCTGCTCGTTCGGTTCGTCGGGCAGCGGTACGCCGAGCTGGGTGGCGACGGTGCGCACATGCGCGTCCAGCGAGGTGTGGCCGTCGACGAGGTGCTGGCCCGCGGTGCGTACGGCGGCCGTGGTCCCCTTCTGCTCCGCCAGCTCGCCGGCGGGCAGCTCCCAGAGTCCCGCGAGCCGCACCTTGGTGATGAAGTCCCGGTCCTGCGTGGCCAGGGGGCCGTACGGGGTGGTGACGGTCTGCGCGCTCAGCACGTTCGCGCCGGCCGCGCCCTGGCGGTCGGCGTACGACCAGAGCGGGTACAGCAGCGCCGCCGCGGTCGCCGCGAGGGCCGCGATGACGAGTCCGGTACCGCTGAATATGCCTCGGCCCTTGACCGGGGGGCGGGGTCGCATGGCGCCTCCTGTAGCGCACCGTACGCGAGTGTGCAGGGGTGGTGCGGCTTGGCATATTACTGCGGGTTCCTGCAGGGCCTGGGCCGTGGCGCCTTGTCGTGGAGGTGCCACTGTGCGTCGGCGGCTGCGGGTGCGCCGCGGTCGCCCGCGCAGTTCCCCGCGCGTCTGAGGGAGGTGCCGTGCTGTCCGCCTGCGCAGGGCCGCCGGCACCCGGCCGGCGCCGGTGAACGACCCCCTTTCCGGTCAGCCCCGGTTCCTCAGCAACACCCTCCGCGCCACCTGCGCCACCCGCCCGGCATGCCTCGGCGCGGGCCCCGCCCGGTCCAGCCACCACTCCCGCAGCGCCCGCCGGGCCCCCGCGTCCTCCGGCCGACCGGCCTCCAGCAGACGACCGGCGAAGTCCAGCGCGTCCCGCCGGTACCCCCCACTCATCGGCCGCACCCGCGCGTACTCCAGGAACGCCCCCCGGTACCCGTCACCGAGAATCACCGGCAGCTCGGGCGCCACCTTCGCCACCACATCCGCCCGCTTCGCCGCGAGCGCCCGCGCCTGCACCCCCATGCGCACCCGGTCGAACCCCTCGGGCACCGGCGTCCCGGCCACCAGTGAGGAGAGCACGGCGGCCTGGGCGACCCCGACCCGCCCCCGCGCCCCGACCGCTGACCGTGCCTCGGCCGCTGACGGTGCCCCGGCCGCCGGCCGCGCCAGAACCGCGACACCCCCACCCGCCGAGCCGACGCCGGTGTCGGTGCCGGCGACAGCCCTCGCAGCCCCGTGCGCACGCCCGTGCCCGGCCGTCACCGCCTCCCGGATCACGGCCAACTCGCGCTCCAGCTCGGCGGGTTCCGGAAAGTTCTCGTCCCGTTCCAGCAGGACACCGGGCGGGGCGGTGCGGGAGGCAAGGTCGGTGAGGATGTCGAGCACCGGGCGCGGCACGGGGTGCGCGTGGCTGTCGTGCCAGACGCCGTCCCGCTCGAAGCCGCCCGCGACATGGACGTAGGCGATCGCCTCCACAGGCAGCGCCGCCAGCGCCTCGGCGGGGTCCTCGCCCCGGTTGACGTGGTTGGTGTGCAGGTTGGCCACGTCGATCAGGAGCCGTACGCCGGTCCGCTCGACCAGGTCGGACAGGAACTGCCCCTCGGTCAGCTCCTCGCCCGGCCAGGAGAACAGCGCGGCGATGTTCTCCAGCGCCAGTGGCACCGGAAGGGAGTCCTGGGCGATGCGCACGTTCTCGCAGAGCACGTCGAGGGCGTCCCTGGTGCGCGGCACCGGCAGCAGGTGCCCTGCCTCCAGGCGCGGCGAGGCGGTGAGCGGGCCGCCCGCACGGACGAACGCGATGTGCTCGGTGACCAGCGGCGCGCCCAGCGCCTCCGCCCGCTCGGCGAGCGCCGTCAGCCGGCCCTCGTCGGGACGGTCGGCGCCGCCCAGACCGAGGGAGACGCCGTGCGGGACCACGGTCACCCCGCGCTCGCGCAGTCGCAGCAGCGAGGCGGGAAGGTGGCCGGGGCAGACGTTCTCCGCCACGACCTCCACCCAGTCGATGCCCGGCATGCGCTCCACGGCGTCCGCGATCTCCGGCCGCCAGCCGATCCCCGTACCCAGTCGCCGCATGGTTCCACCCCTCCTCCGAATGACGGGGGTATGGCCCCGGCGACCGGACGCGAACCTCCCGCGCACCGGGTTCAGAGCAACATTTGAGGTTCGGCCCCCGCCGTCCGTGACCCGGGGGAGTGGCCCCGGCTAGCGCAGTGCGGGATGGTCGGCGACGACCGTGCAGCTGCCCGGGGCGATCTCCGTGAAGCCGGCATCCCTGACCACCGGCAGTCCGCTGCCGGTCAGCCGGGGCCAGTCGGCGGGGTCGGCCGTGCGGACGGCCAAGGCGAAGCCCGTGTCCCGCCAGGCGGTGCGCTCCGTCTCGGGCAGCGCCCACCAGGCCAGCTGGGCGCCGTGCCCGGCCTGAGCCATCGCCTTGCCCGCCGACATCTCCAGCTCCGGGTTCAGCCACAGCACGGGCTGCGCCGGATCGGTCCCGCCGGGCGGCTCGGGGTCGTCCAGCTCGGTGCCGGACACCTGGAGCTTGGCCAGGTCCTTGGGCCAGCCGTCGAGCGGGATCGGCGGGAAGACGCGGACCTGCGCGGACGTACCGGCCACCGCGATCCCGGGCAGCGCCTCGGCCCGCCGCCACTCGGCGCCCCGGGCCCGCCGGACGACCTTGCGGATCCGCGCGTCCTCCCAGTTCCGCACCGACTCGGCCCACTCCCCGTCACCGTGTGCCCGCTCGTCCGCGAGCAGCGCGAGCACCGCCCGGGCGGCCGTTTCCAGCGCATCGGTACGGGCAGGCGGCGCACTTCGCTCGATCCGCACCACGAGCGGCAGTACGAACTGCGGCGCCTCGTCGCGAGGGTTGCGCTCGGCCTGGAAGGGACTGACTCCGGCAGACGGCAGACTCTGGCTCACACCGGCCAACCCTAAGGGGCACGGCGCTGCGTCTGACGTGCGGTTGCGGTGGGCCGGCCCCGAGGGACCGGTTGCACTCGCTCAGAGGCTGTGGGCGGTGATGTCGCCGTGGGAGGTGGTGGCGCGGATGTCGAGTGCGGGGGTGCCGGTGTTCTTGAGGGTGTTGCTGATGCGGCCGTAGCTGGTGCCGGCGTCCAGGGTGGCGGAGACGCCGGCGGCGGCGCCGATGGTGATGTCGCCGGAGTGGGTGCGCAGTTCGACGGTGCCGTGTGCGGCTTGGGTGATGCGGATGTCGCCGCGTGCGGTGCTGATCCGGGCGGGGCCGCCCAGGCGGCCGATTTCGATGTCGCCGTCGGTTGCGGTGAGGTGCAGGCTCGCGGTTTCGTCGATCTTTGTCCGGCGGTGGGCGCCTTCGAAGGTGACGTCGCCGAGGCGGCCGACGCCGCGGAGTTCGCAGCCGGCGGTGTGGGCCTCGACGCGGGAGTGGGCGGGCAGTTTGACGGTGACGTCGAGGGCGCCGGAGGGGCCGAAGAGCTGGTTCTTGGGTTCCGCGGTGGTGATCCGCAGGACGCCGTCGGCGCAGGTGACGTCGGTGTGTTCGGCGGTCTGGACGTCGCGCCTCTTGGCGGGGTCGGCGGGCCGGACCTCGACGGCGGTGTCGGTGCGGTCGGCGGCGATGAGCTGGATGCGTCCGGCGGGGATGTGCAGGACGGCGGAGATCGGGGCGGGGGTGTCGAACTTCTGCATGGTGGTCTCCGGTGCGCGCTGGTTCGTTTCTGACACCGGAAAAGCTACGTTGCTTTCCAAGGCGACGCAACGTTCTCATTGCGTTTGATTGACATCTCTGCAGGTAACAGGCGTGAAAGTGTTGCAACGAGTCTGCAGGGTAACGCAACGGAGCGGGGGCTATCGTTGCAATGGGTTGTAAGCGAACGCTATAGTGGGGGCTCACGGACACCACGAACGATCACCAAGGAGACCGCGATGCCGGGAGGCAGGCTCACCCAGCAGGAACGCCAGCAGATCGCGCTGGGGCTGGCCGACGGCCTCGCCTACGCGGAGATCGCCCGACGCCTCGAACGTCCGACCTCGACGGTCACGCGTGAGGTGATGCGGAACGGCGGCCCCACCGCCTACCGCGCCGACCTGGCCCACCGCGCCACCGAACGCCGCGCTCACCGGCGCAGGCCCGCCTCTCCCAGAGGGCCGGAGTCGCTGCCCCAGCCCCATGGACGCGACGCCGAGGCCGTGGCCGAGTACCAGGAGAAGCTCACCACCGTCTTCATGATTTCCGGGCTGCCCAAGATGACGGCCCGAGTGCTGGCCTGCCTCTACATGACGGACGCGGGCAGCCTCACCGCATCCGAACTCGCCCAGCGCCTCCAGGTCAGCCCGGCGTCCGTCTCCAAAGCGATCACGTTCCTCGCGAGCATGGACCTCGTCCGCCGTGAGCGCGACGAACGCCGCCGTGAGCGCTACATCGTCGACGACGACCTCTGGTACCAGTCGATGATCCGCAGTGCCCGATCCAACGACCAGCTCGTCGAAACCGCACGACAGGGCGTCGCCGTCCTCGGCCCCGACACCCCCGCGGCCGCCCGTCTCGAAAACGTCGCCCGCTTTCTCGACTTCATCACCGAGAGCCTGACCCGCGCCGCGGAGCAGGCCCGTGAAATCCTCTACACCAGGACCGAGACGACCCCGGCCGACACGGACACACCCCGTCGCCCTTGATCCGTGCCCTGAGTCACCCTGAGCAGGCGGTGCGCTGTGCCTCCTGCCACTCGCACCGGGGGCACAACGTGATGCCCTTGTACGACTCCGGGTACTCCGTCGGCTCCCGGCACAGCACACAGTCGGCATACGGCGGCCCGTCGGCCTGGGGTGGCTTGGCGGCGTCGACAATCGTGCAGTAGTCCTCGTCGCTCATGCCTCCAGCGTAGGACGGTCACCGATGGCCGGACGTCTCGCCGATCAGCTCGGAGACCTTCACGAACCGGTACCCGCGCTTGCGCAGTTCCGGTACGACCGCCCGGACGACCCGCTCGGTGGTCGGGGCGGCGCTGCGGGTGCAGTGCATGACGACCACCGAGCCGGGTTTCACCCCGTCCAGCACCTGCCGGGTGACGGCGTCGGCGTCCGTGGCGAACGCGTCTCCGCTCACCACGTCCCACTGCACCGCGGTCACCCCGAGCCCGCTCAGCGCGCGCAGCGCCCGCTGGTCGTAACACCCGCCGGGAAAGCGGAAGTACGGCAGCGCGTGCTCCACGCCCGCCTTGTGCAGGGAGGCGTACGCCCGCTCCACGTCCGAGCGCATCTTGCCGGCGTCGACGGTGGGCAGGCCGTAGCAGTCGCTGGTGAACGCGTAGTGGCTGTAGGAGTGGTTGGCGACCTCGAACTGCGGGTCGTGGCCGAGGCTGCGGGCCTCGGTCGGGTACTCGTCGGCCCACCGGCCGGTCATGAAGATCGTCGCCGGCACCTTCAGCGTGCGCAGGGTGCCGATCAGGTCCGGGTTGTCGAAGTGCTCGCCGGCCGCCGCGCGCGGGCCCTCGTCGGCGGTCATGTCGGCGTCGAAGGTCAGCGCGACGGTCTTCCCCAGGGTGCGGGGGCCGTGCTCGAAGACCGGGGTCAGGCCGCCGGGGCCCGGGGTCAGCACGGGAGGATGCGAGGCGGACGGGGAGGCGGGGACGGGGGACTCGGCCGGGTCCCGGCGGGCGCTGCCCGCCGGGTCCGCGGTACCGCAGGCGGCGAGAGCCGCGCCCATTGCGCAGACGGCGGTGATACGGCGTAGTTGTGGGATCACGGTATGAAAATATGACTAACTGACGACTTGTGTGATTATTTGTCCCGCAGTGGAGTGATACGCCCCGGGTCCCGCTGCTCCAGCGGCCGTACCGCCGGGCCCTGGAGCACCGTGCCGTCGACGGCGAAGCGGGAACCATGGCACGGGCATTCCCAGGCCTTTTCGGCCTGGTTGAAGGAGACCAGACAGCCGAGGTGGGTGCAGCGGGCCGAGACCGCGTGCAGCGCGCCCTCCTCGTCCCGGTGCACCGCGAGCCGGCCGCCGTCCGCCCGGACCACCGCCCCGCCGCCGGGTGCCAGGTCGTCCACCGAGGCCGGCGGCTTCAGGCGGTCGCCAATGAAGTGCCGGGCCACCTCCGCCTGTGTCTTCAGCAGCGACGGTGCCTCGCGCACCACCGACTTCAGCCGCCGCGGGTCGTACAGCTCGCGCCAGGCGCAGTCCCGGTCCGTGATCAGCGCGGTCAGCAACTGCCCGGCCATGATCCCGCCGCTCAGCCCCCAGCCGCCGAAGCCGGTGGCGACCCAGGTGTGCCGGGCGCCCGGGTGGAAGGGACCCACCAGTGGCACGGTGTCGGTGGAGTCGTTGTCCTGGGTCGCCCAGGCGTGGTCCAGGGCCACCCCGGGGAAGTGCTCCTCGGCCCAGGCGGCGAGTGCCTCGAAGCCGGCCCGCACATCGCCGGTGCCCGGTGTGAAGTGCTCCCCGGTGACGACGAGCAGCCGCTGCCCGTCCGTTCCGTACGGTGCGGTGCGCACCGAGCGGGTGTTCTCCTCCGGTGTGATGTACATGCCCTCGGGATCCGCGCCCGCGCCCAGCGGACCCGCCACGACCAGCTCGCGGCGCGGGGAGAGCCGGGCGAACAGCAACGCCCGGTCGAACACCGGGTAGTGGGTGGCGATCACGACGTCCCGTGCGGTGACCGTGTGACCCGACTCCGTCGTCAGACGGCAGGGCTCGCCGCCCTCCTGCAGGCCGACGACCCGTGTCTCCTCGTACAGCCGGCCGCCGCGCGCGACGAGATCGTCGATGATCGCCCGCAGATACCTGACCGGGTGGAACTGTGCCTGCCCGGTCACCCGGACCGCGCCCGCCACCGGGAACGGCAGCCCGGTCTCCGTGGTGAACTCGGCCGGCAGCCCCGCCTCCCGCGCCGCCTGCGCCTCCGCCCGCAGCTCGTCCACGCGCGCCCGGTCCCGCACGAACGTGTACGCGTCCCGGGTCTCCCACTCGCAGGCGATGCCCAACTCGGCCACCAGCGACGCCGCGTGCTCGATCGCCTCCGACTGGGAGCGGGCGTACAGCCGTGCCCCCTCGGGGCCGCGGGTGCGCCGCAGCCGGTCGTAGACGAGGGTGTGCTGGGCCGTCAGCTTGGCGGTGGTGTAGCCGGTGACCCCGCCCGCCGCCCGCCCGGCCTCCAGCACCGCCACCCCCAGTCCGGCCCGGGTCAGGTCGTATGCGGTGCTCAGTCCGGCGATGCCCGCGCCGACGACGGCCACGTCGACGTCCAGGTCCCCGTCCAGGGCGGGACGGGGCGGCGCCGGCGCGGTCCGCAGCCAGTAGGAGTCGGTGACGTGCCGCTGCTCCTGCATGGCCGCCGGGTACCCACCCCCGTCGGCTTCAGCAATCGCTCCCCAACGAAGTGAGGGCGTGGTGACCTCACACGCAGCTGCGCATGAGGTCACCACGCCCTGTCCCTGTCGGCGGTGGGCGGCGGGCCGGCCCACCGGATGTCCGGCCTGCCGCCGCTTCCCGCCGTCAGGGAGTTCTCAGCCGGCCCGGGTCAGGCCTTGTTGCTGCAGCCCATGGTCGAGCCGATGTGCGTCGCCTGCGCACCCGGGTCGCCTTCGCCGTTGAGCGCGTTGCCCAGCAGGCCGTTGAGGATGCCGACCTCGCCGAGCACGTCGAGGTTCAAGTCGTGGTCCTTGCAGTTGGAGCTCTGCATGACGTGCCACCCCCCCTTGTCGTGGTCGTCCCCGTGCTCATGGTCGTCGGCGTAGGCCGTGCCGGCGGCGGCGAACCCGACGGTGCTGAGGGCCGCGACGAGCACGGCAGCCCTGCGAAGTCTGTGCATGTCATCTCCAT
Organism: Streptomyces sp. NPDC053069; assembly: GCF_044546895.1. Classification (NCBI taxonomy): domain Bacteria; kingdom Bacillati; phylum Actinomycetota; class Actinomycetes; order Kitasatosporales; family Streptomycetaceae; genus Streptomyces; species Streptomyces sp. NPDC053069. The sequence continues at coordinate 48,941 of NZ_JBITZN010000013.1, forward strand.
GACGTGAGTGTGGATGCGGTCTGCAACGGGGCGACCTCTTACAGTCACGGAGATTATGTGAAAATAACCCAAAGCGGGCAGCGACGCGCCGGGTTTTTGCGTGAAAAGTCCGGTCTGGAGGCAAAAGGCGTCAAGCGCCCTTCAGTAGCCGCTCCCGGCATTCCGCCACGTCGAAGTCGCCCTTCGGATAGTGCGGGTCGAGTTCCCGCAGGTGCTCCAGCAGCAGGCGGCTGATCGCCCAGTTCCGGTACCACTTGCGGTCCGCCGGCACCAGGTACCAGGGCGCGTACGGCGCCGCGCAGCGCTCCAGGGCCAGCTCGTACGCCTCCTGGTAGGCGGGCCACAGGGCGCGCTCGTCGATGTCGCCGGGGTCGAACTTCCAGTGCTTGTCCGGGCGGTCCAGGCGGCGCAGCAGCCGGCGCCGCTGCTCCTCGTAGGACACGTGCAGAAAGCACTTGATCACGGTCACGCCGTCCTCGGCGAGGGAGCGCTCGAAGTCGTTGATGAGGCCGTAACGGCTGCCGATCTCGGCGGGCCGGGCCAGATGCCGTACGCGGGCGATGAGGACGTCCTCGTAGTGCGAGCGGTCGAAGATTCCGATCTCGCCCGGCCCTGGCAGAGCCGCGCGCACCCGCCACAGGAAGTCGTGCCGCCGTTCCTCCTCGGTGGGCGCCTTGAACGCCTGGATCCGGCAGCCGGACGGATTGAGGTGACCGATGACGTGCTTGACCGTGCCGCCCTTGCCGCTGGTGTCCATGCCCTGCAGCACCAGCAGCACCCGCCGGCGGTCCCCCGCCGTGCCCGCCGCCCACAGCCGCTCCTGAAGGTTCGCCAGGTGCTTGCCCATGCGGGCGCTGTCGGCACGCCCGGCCCGCTTCCCGCCGGGGGCGCCGGGAGTGGCCCGCGCGTCATACCCGGCAAGCACCACCGGCTCGCCGGGCGGAAGGCGCAGCAACCCCCTGAGATCCTTCGCGCTTTCCTTCACCACGGCATGGTGCGCCCGCAACTGCCGACTCCGCCAGCCGTGGCCGCGTCCCGGAGGGAAGCCGCACGCTAGCCGGAGCGAGGCTCTCCGTCACCGTTCGACGCCAGCTGCTGCTGGTTGCCCCGCTCCAGGAAGTGCAGCAGCTCCACCGGGATGGGCAGGACCAGCGTGGAGTTCTTCTCGGCCGACACCGCCATCACCGTCTGCAGCAGCCGCAGCTGGAGGGCGGCGGGTGTGTCGGCCATCTGCTGCGCGGCCTCGGCCAGCTTCTTGGAGGCCTGGTACTCGGCGTCCGCGTTGATGATCCGGGCGCGGCGTTCCCGGTCGGCCTCGGCCTGGCGGGCCATGGACCGCTTCATCGTGTCCGGCAGCGACACGTCCTTGATCTCCACCCGGTCGACCTGGACGCCCCAGCCGACGGCCGGACTGTCGATCATCAGCTCCAGGCCCTGGTTGAGCTTCTCGCGGTTGGAGAGCAGATCGTCCAGGTCGCTCTTGCCGATGATCGACCTGAGGGACGTCTGGGCCATCTGCGAGACCGCGAACTTGTAGTCCTCCACCTTCACCAGCGCGCTCTCCGCGTCGATCACCCGGAAGTAGACGACCGCGTCCACGCGGACGGTGACGTTGTCCCGGGTGATGCCCTCCTGCGCGGGGATCGGCAGCGTCACGATCTGCATGTTGACCTTCTGCAGCCGGTCCACGAAGGGGATGATCAGGTTCAGGCCCGGCGGCCGTACCTCACCCGTGACGCGCCCGAGCCGGAACAGCACGCCCCGCTCGTACTGCTTGACCACGCGGGCCGCCATCGCCAGGTACACCACGCCGGCCCCGCCGGCCGCGGCGATCGCTCCCAGCAGATCCTGGAGCATGATGACCTCCTCACCGAGAGGTCTGTTGTTTGTCCGCTGCTGTAACGATATGCCAGTTCCAGGCCGATCGAGTCGGGTGGTGGCGAGGGGGCCGTAACCAGGAACCCCGGTACGGCCCCCGCGGGGCACTCAGCCCGTCGGCACCGTCAGCTCCACCGGCTCCGTCCCTGCCGCGCTGTGCCGTTCCGCCCAGTTCTCCAGGGCCGTACGGCAGGCGCGGTCCAGGTGGTGCAGGCCGGACAGGTCGAGGCGGACCGGGCGGTCCTGGGGCAGCGACTCCAGGCTGTCCAGGATCTTCGGCAGCCGCAGGAAGGTCGCGTTGCCGGACAGATACGCGTCGACCGGACCCGCACCCTTGTCGATGACCTCCAGCTTGACGTGCGAGGCTTCCCAGGCGGTCTTGACCACGGCCAGCGCGAGACCGATCAGCACGCCCTCGAACATGCTGACCGCCACGATCGAGACCGCCGTGACGGACAGGACCAGCGCCTCGCCCCGGTGCTCGCGCCACAGCACGGCCAGCGCCCGGACCGGCACCAGCTTGGCGCCGGAGTGGACCAGGATGCCCGCCAGCGCCGGGATCGGGATGTGGGCGAGCACGCCGGGCAGCAGCGCGGCGAACAGCAGCAGCCACACGCCGTGCAGGACACGGGAGGCCTTCGTACGGGCCCCCGCCTGCACGTTGGCCGCGCTGCGCACGATCACCGCGGTCATCGGCAGCGCGCCCAGCAGGCCGCACACCGTGTTGCCGGCGCCCTGGGCGATCAGCTCCCTGTTGTACTCGGTGCGCGGCCCGGAGTGCAGCCGGTCCACGGCCGCCGCGCTGAACAGCGACTCGGCGGACGCGATCAGGGTGAAGGCGACGACGGTGCCGAGCATCCCGACGCCCGCCAGCTCGCCGAACGCGCTCAGCGGCGGCGGCTGGATCGAGCCCAGCAGGCCCTGCACCTCGACCGTGGCGACCGGCAGGGCCAGCGCGAACGTGGCCACCGTGGCGAGGCCGACCGCGGCCAGCGGACCGGGCAGCGTCCGCACCTTGGCCGGAACGTGCTTCCACAGCAGCAGTACGGCGACCGTGCCCGCGCACACCGACAGCGAGGCCAGTGCGGTGCCGTTGCCGAGGGCGTGCCGGAGCGCCCCGGGCAGCCCGGCGATCTTGTCGAGTCCGGAGCCGGGGGCCTTGGCCGCCAGCGCCGGGTACAACTGCCCGGCGATGAGCACGAGTCCGATCCCGGCCAGCATGCCCTCGACGACGGAGACCGAGATGGCGCGGAAGTAGCGGCCCAGCCCGAGCAGGCCCATGCCGACCTGGAGGAGGCCGGTCGCGAGCACGATCACGCCGAGTGCCGGCAGGCCGAACTCCTTGACCGCCTCGAAGACGAGCACGGTCATTCCGGCCGCCGGACCCGACACCTGCAGGCTGCTGCCGCGCATGAGCCCGGTGACGAGGCCGCCCACGACGCCGGTGACCAGGCCCAGTTCGGCCGGGACCCCGGAGGCGACGGCCACGCCCACGCACAGCGGCAGCGCGACCAGGAAGACGACGAGGGAGGCGGCGAAGTCCTGCCGCAGATACGGGAATCGGGATATGGGGTTCTTACTGGTCATCGGCGCGCTCACAGGGACTCGAAGGTGTCGGTCTGCGGGCGGTGCGTCCGTACGGTCCCGGTGTGCACCTCGTAGTACCAAGCGTGCAGCGTCAGTTGACCCGCTGCGAGCCGGCGCTCGACGCACGGGTAGGAGCGCAGCCGCAGCAGCTGGGTCAGGACATGGGCCTGCACGCCCTCGGCGACCTCCGGATCCTCGGCCGCGCCGGTCGGGCGCGGGGTGGCGTGCGCGAGCCAGTCGCGCACGGCGGGTACGGCGGTCAGGTCGTCACCGCGCACCAGCGCGCCGACGGCGCCGCAGTGCGAGTGCCCGCAGACGACGATGTCGCGGACGCCGAGCACTTCCACGGCGTACTCGATGGTGGCCGCCTCGCTGGTGGGGTGCTGCGAGGTGTGGGGCGGCACGATGTTGCCCGCGGTGCGCAGCTCGAACAGCTCGCCGGGGCGGGCGCCCGTGATCAGGGCCGGGACGACCCGGGAATCGGAGCAGGTGATGAACAGCACCTGCGGGGACTGGCCTTCGGCGAGTTTGGCGAACTCCTCAGGGCGCTGTCCGAAGGTACGGGCGTTGTCGATGAGGGGCTGCATGTGTGTGAGTTCCTCCTGGCGCGCCTGCAGGGACGCGTCGGACTTGAACGACGTTGTATGTGGGGGAAGTTGCAGAAGGTGAACGCCGGTCAGCAGCGGAAGACCTGAAGCGCTGCCGGGGCGTGGTCTCTGGAGGTGCTCGCGGCGCGGTGGTACGGCGCGCCGGGTGCGTCCGGTGCATCGGTGCCGGACGCACGGCCGGCTATCGGCAAAGGCCGCTGGGCCCAGCCGGAGGCCGAGCCGCGTCGCCGGTCGCGGAGGTGCGGGGCGCCCATGGGGGCGCCCGAGCGGTGCGGGGCGCGGACCGAGTCCTTCTCCTCGTGCACCGGGGGCACGGAGGACGGAATTCCGGACTCGGCCTTGGCCAGTGCCTGACGGACCGTATGCGCGGGTGCGAAGTTTCCTGTCGGAGCGAAGAGCTGGAGCGCGAGCAGGAGCACGGCGAGGAGAGTGAAGCGGGTCCGGGTCGTCGTACCTCGGAACATGCGCCCCCCTTCCACCGCGTCGCACGTCTAGTACGGACCAAGCATTGGTCAATGGATGGTCAAGAAGCACTTTAACCCTGCAAAGGCCTTTGCAGGGTTAACGGCGCGTTACGAACGCAAGAGAGCGTGAAAAGTGCCGGTCGCGTGGCGCGATCCGGCTCTTGACTAGGAGCCGACGAGACCCTTCGCGTCGCGGGCCAGTGCGGTGAGCCGGGAGATCGCGCGGAAGTACTTCTTGCGGTAGCCGCCCTTCAGCATCTCCTCGCTGAACAGCTTGTCGAACGGCAGGCCCGAGGCCAGCACGGGGACCTCGCGGTCGTAGAGCCGGTCGGCCAGCATAACGAGCCGCAGCGCGGTCGACTGGTCCGGCACCGGCTGGACGTCGGTCAGGCACACCGCCCGCAGCCCGTCGGTCAGCGCGCCGTACCGGCTCGGGTGGACCTTGGCCAGGTGCTCCAGCAGATGCGGGAAGTCGTCGAGCGAGGCACCCGCGGTGGCGTAGGCCGCCTTCGTCACCTCTTCGTCGGTGAACGGCTTCGGCGCCTCGGGCAGGCCGCGGTGGCGGTAGTCCTCGCCGTCGATGCGCAGGGTGCGGAAGTGGGCGGACAGACCCTGGATCTCGCGCAGGAAGTCGGCGGCGGCGAACCGGCCCTCACCGAGCTTGCCCGGCAGCGTGTTGGAGGTGGCGGCCAGCGCCACGCCGGCCTCGACCAGCTTGCCGAGCAGTGTCGACACGAGGACCGTGTCGCCCGGGTCGTCCAGTTCGAACTCGTCGATGCACAGCAGGCGGTGGTCGGAGAGCGTGCGCACGGTCTGCTGGAAGCCGAGGGCGCCGACCAGGTTCGTCAGCTCCACGAAGGTGCCGAATGCCTTGAGCGCGGGCTCGGCCGGGGTGGCGTGCCACAGGGAGGCGAGCAGGTGGGTCTTGCCGACGCCGTAGCCGCCGTCCAGGTAGACCCCGCGCGGGCCGGCCGGCACCTTGGGCGCCCTGGCCCTGCCGAAGCCGAAGAAGCCGCGCCTGCCCGCGCCGGAGGCGTGCGCCCCGCCGAGCCCGGCCGCGAAGCCGTCGAGCACCTGCACGGCCTCGGTCTGGCTGGGCTGGTTCGGGTCCGGTATGTAGGTCGAGAAGCGGACCGAGTCGAACCGCGGCGGCGGCACCATCTCGGCGACCAGCCGGTCCGCGGGGACGTGCGGCTCGCGGGCGCACAGGGAGAGGGGGCCCGCGTCGGTCAGAGGGCTGGATCCGGGGGCGGTGGTGGAGGACGACACGGTTATCCATGCTAAGCGCCGTGTCACACTGCACGACATGCGACGCCTGTTCCCTGTGACCGACGAAACAGCAGCCCGGGCCTTCGGCGGCACCACCGAGGGTGAGGGGGCCGGAGGGATGACCGGGGCCCATGCGGCCGGGATGCCGGGAGCGCACGGGGGCGGCGCGCTCGCCGACCGTGAGTGGAGCCTCGCCGAGCTGGCCGCCGCCTACGCCTACCCGGAGCCCGCGCCGGGTGCCCCGCGACCGTGGCTGCGGGCCAACATGGTCTCCTCGCTGGATGGTGCCGCTCAGCACGAGGGACGCTCCCAGCCCATCTCCAGCGCCACCGACATGCGGATCTTCGGCACGCTGCGAGCGCTCGCGGACGTGATCGTGGTGGGCGCGGAAACGGTACGGCAGGAGGGGTACCGGCCGGCACGCGCGCGTGCCGAGTTCGCCGACGCCCGCAAGGCCGCCGGACAGACCCCGGCGCCGGTGATCGCGGTCGTCAGCGCGAGCCTGGAGCTGGACTTCTCGCTCCCGCTGTTCACCTCGCCCCTGGTGCCCACGCTGATCCTGACCGGGGCCGCGGCCGCCCCCGACCGGGTCGCCGCCGCCGAGAAGGCCGGCGCCAGGGTGCTGATCGCCGGTGAGGGCACGGGCATCGAGCCCGCGCGTGCCGTCGGCGCCCTGGCCGGCCTCGGCCACACCCGGCTGCTCACCGAGGGCGGTCCCCGGCTGCTCGGCCAGCTGATCGCCGACGAGGTGCTGGACGAGCTGTGCCTGACCCTCTCGCCCATGCTCACCGCGGGCGACGCGCAGCGCATCGCCGGGGGGCCGCCGGTCACCGTGCCGCACCGGTTCGAACTCGCGTCCCTTCTGGAGGAGGCCGGATTCCTGTTCGGTCGTTACCGTCGGTCCTGAATCGGCGGAATAGATCGTTCCGTTTAGCTTCCGGCGGGCAGACTTAGTCCGGCACAATCCGTGCGATCACGGGGCAGGATGGTTTCCGCAGGGGCCTTGCCGGGGCCCCACGGAGGAGAAGAGGCGTTCGGTGTTCACAAGCGTTCTGATGATCGAGAAGGCCTTGACGTCCGCCGACGTGGAGTTCGTCACCACCTTGCACGGAGACGAGCCGGTCGCGTTCCACGTGCTCCTCCAGCCGCGCGGCGACCAGGCGGACCGCCTGCTGCGGGCCATCGACGACATCGCGCTCGGCGAACTGGACGAGGCGGTGCGGGAACGGGAGACCCCCGAGGGGGAGGACGCCAGGAGCGTCGGCCGGCAGGCCCTGGACGTGTCGGTGCAGGCGCTGCGGGCCGCCGGCAGCCAGGCGGACGGCCGGCTGGTCGAGGATCACCCGCTGGACGCGCTGAAATCCCTCGTCGCCGACGTCGACGCCGACGAGGTGATCGTGCTGACCGACCCCCACTACGTGGAGGAGTTCTTCCACCGGGACTGGGCCTCGCGGGCCCGGCACAAGGTGGGCGTTCCGGTGCTGAAGCTGTTCTCGCACAGCAAGGCGCAGTGACCTCGGCTGTCGGAGAAAGCACGGGGCTCGGCATAGGCTAGGCCTGCTTCAGCCCGCACCGTGATCCTGGGAGAACCACATGGCACCCGGCCTTCCTACCGCCATGGACCGACCGCACTTCATCGGCATCGGCGGCGCCGGGATGTCGGGGATCGCCAAGATCCTCGCGCAGCGCGGGGCCCAGGTCGCCGGGAGCGACGCCAGGGAGTCGGCGACCGCAGAGGCACTGCGCGCGCTCGGGGTCACCGTGCACATCGGGCACGCCGCGGAGCACGTCGCCGACGACGCGAGCTGTGTCGTGGTGTCGTCGGCGATCCGTCAGGACAACCCCGAGCTGGCCCGCGCCGCCGAGCTGGGCATCCCGGCGGTGCACCGCTCCGACGCGCTCGCCGCGCTGATGGAGGGGCTGCGTCCGATCGCCGTGGCCGGCACCCACGGCAAGACGACGACCACTTCGATGCTGGCCGTCTCCCTCACCGAGCTGGGTCTGAAGCCGTCGTACGCCATCGGCGGCGACCTCGACGCACCGGGCTCCAACGCGCTGCACGGCGAGGGCGACATCTTCGTCGCCGAGGCCGACGAATCGGACCGCAGCTTCCACAAGTACGCGCCCGAGGTCGCGATCGTCCTCAACGTCGAGCTGGACCACCACGCCAACTACGCCTCGATGGACGAGATCTACGAATCCTTCGAGACCTTCGCCGGGAAGATCGTCCCCGGCGGCACACTGGTGATCTCCGCCGACCACGAGGGCGCGCGGGAGCTGACCCGGCGGCTGGCGGGGACGGTGAGGACGGTGACGTACGGCGAGGCCGAGGACGCCGACGTGCGCGTGACCGCCGTCGTACCGCAGGGGCTCAAGAGCCGGGTCACCGCGCTGCTGGACGGCCAGGAGCTGACCTTCACCGTCTCCGTGCCCGGCCGCCACTACGCCCTCAACGCCGTCGCCGCGCTCACCGCCGGCGCCGCGCTCGGCATCCCGGCCGCCGAGCTGGCGCCCGCGCTCGCCGCCTACACCGGGGTCAAGCGGCGCCTGCAGCTCAAGGGCGAGGCCGCCGGCGTCCAGGTGATCGACTCCTACGCCCACCACCCCACCGAGATGACCGCCGACCTGGAGGCCATGCGCGCCGCCGCCGGCGAGGCCCGCATCCTCGTCGTCTTCCAGCCCCACCTCTTCTCCCGCACGCAGGAGCTGGGCAAGGAGATGGGCCAGGCCCTCGCCCTCGCCGACGCCTCCGTCGTGCTGGACATCTACCCGGCCCGCGAGGACCCGATCCCGGGCGTGACCAGCGAGCTGATCATCGAGGCCGCGCGCGCCGCCGGCGCCGACGTCACCGCCGTGCACGACAAGACCGAGATCCCCGCCGTGATCGCGGGAATGGCGAAGCCCGGCGATCTGGTTCTCACCATGGGCGCGGGCGACGTGACCGACCTGGGCCCGCTGATCCTGGACCGCCTGTCGCAGTAAAGGGGCTGAGGCTCATGTCGTACGACGTCGAAAAGCCGGACGAGCAGTGGCGCACGGAGCTGAACCCGGCCGAGTACGCCGTGCTGCGGCAGGCCGCCACCGAGCCGGCCTTCACCGGTGAGTACACGGACACCACCACCAAGGGCGTCTACTCCTGCCGCGCCTGCGGCGCCGAACTGTTCACCTCGGACACCAAGTTCGCGTCGCACTGCGGCTGGCCGAGCTTCTACGACCCGAAGGACACCGACGCGGTGGAACTGGTCGAGGACCGCTCCCACGGAATGGTCCGCACCGAGGTGCGCTGCGCCCGCTGCGGCTCCCACCTGGGGCACGTCTTCGAGGGCGAGGGCTACCCGACCCCGACCGACCAGCGGTACTGCATCAACTCGATCTCCCTGCGCCTCACCCCCGACCAGGGCTGACGCGAGCTCCAGGCTGCGGCCCAGCGCCGTAGGGAGCGGCTGTGCCCCGTTCGCTCCGGTTTGAGACCCTGTGAGGGTGTTGGGTGTGGCGCGCTGGATGCAGTCCCGTCGCAGGCCTCAGCCCGCCGACGGCGACCGCCACCGCGAGGACGGCGGCGGCCAGGAGGGAGCCGCGACGTCCGCGGCGGCCGGGTATTCCGCGGGCTCAGTGGAATCAGCGCAGGCCGCCCAGGCCGCCCAGGCCGCGGAGGTCGTGCAGCGCGTCGGGGGTGTGCCGGTCGGCGATGTCGTGACGGCCGGTGCGCGGACGGGCGTGTTGCGGGAGGCGCTCGCCGGGATCGGTACGACCCTCGACGAGGCCACGACCTGCGCCGAGCTGACCCGGGTCGCCGTACGGCTGGCCGGCGGAACGGCCGCCGTGATGCGCCTGACCGGCCGGACGGTGACCGGGTACGAGGCGATCACCGGGGACGCCCATGCGCTGCCCGACGCCCGATGGGCCGCCGCGGTGGCCCGCGACGCGGGCGTACCGGCGCTCGGCGCGCAGCCGGAGCCATGGCTGGAGCGCGCGGGCGGCGCCGGGGCCGCGATCGCCCTGTGCGCGCCGCTGATCAGCGGAGACGACGCGTACGGCGTCCTGGTGTGGACGCGCTGCGGGCCGCCGCCCCTGCGCCGTGCGGAGGCCGAGCTGCTCAGCCTGCTCGCCGAGCGCGCCGCCTCCCACATCCGGCACGCCCGCGCCTACGCGAGCGTCAGCCGCACCGCCGGCGACCTGCAACGCGCCCTGCTCTCCGAGCCCGGCCGCCCGCACCCCAACCTCGACATCGCCATCCGCTATCTGCCGGCCGGCGGCGGCGTCCTGGTCGGCGGCGACTGGTGCGAGACCGTACGGCTGCACTTCGGGCGGACCCTGCTGGTCGTCGGTGACGTCATGGGACACGGCCTGGAGGCCGCCGTCGACATGAACGCCTACCGCTCCTCCCTGCGCTACATCGCCTCCGCCGATCTGCCTCCGCACCGGGTGCTGCGGCAGATGGACGACATCGCCTCCCGGGAGGCGGAGCGGCGGCCCGCCACATGTCTGCTCGCCCGGGTCGACCCGGGGCGCCGGCAGGTCACGCTGGCCAGCGCCGGGCATCTGCCGCCCGTGCTCATCACCTCCGGCGGCGAGGCCTCGATCGTGCCCGTCCCGGTGGGACCACCGCTGGGTACCGGGCTCGGCGGTTACGAGTCCACCACCCAGCGGCTGAAACCCGGCCAGACGCTCGTACTGTTCACCGACGGACTCGTGGAACGGCGGGGTGAGGACATCGACCGCTCGCTGGCCCGGCTGTCCGCCGTCCGTTTCCCCGCCGGGGACGGGCTCGACGACGTTCTGGACACCATCCTCGGCCGGCTGGACGCACGGCACGCGGAGGACGATGTCGCCGCACTGGCCGCCCGCCCGCACAGCCGACAGGGGACTCCGGCCGACGCGGCCCCGCCATAGGGCCTGCGGTCGTCCGGCGGTGCCGGGTGCGCCCGGGGCGGGCGCGTCCGCCGGTGGCCTGACCGGTCGTTCGCCGCCAGAGCACTGAAACACTCGCCGTCTAGACTCTCCCCGCAACGGCCTGCGCATCGACGACCGTGGCCGGAAGCGGCGGAAATCCGCCAAACCCGAAGGGCATTCGGCGTTTTGATACGGATAGATTCAGTCACGAAGCGGTATCCGGACGGCACCGTCGCGGTCGACCAGCTGTCGCTGGAGATACCGGACCGCGCGATCACCGTCCTCGTCGGTCCATCCGGCTGCGGCAAGACGACGACCCTGCGGATGATCAACCGGATGGTCGAGCCCACCGAGGGCAGCATCCTCCTCGACGGCACGGACATCCGGCAGCAGCCGGTCAACACCCTGCGCCGCTCGATGGGTTACGTCATCCAGAACGCCGGCCTCTTCCAGCACCGCACCATCCTCGACAACATCGCCACCGTGCCCCGTCTGCTCGGCCGGACCAGGCGGCAGGCCCGGCAACGGGCGGCCGAGCTGATGGAACGGGTGGGGCTCGACACCTCGCTCGCCAAGCGGTACCCGTACCAGCTCTCCGGCGGCCAGCAGCAACGCGTCGGCGTCGCCCGGGCGCTCGCCGCCGATCCGCCGGTGCTGCTGATGGACGAGCCGTTCTCCGCCGTCGACCCCGTGGTGCGCAAGCAACTTCAGGACGAACTGCTGCGCATCCAGGAGGAGCTGGCCAAGACCATCGTCTTCGTCACGCATGACATCGACGAGGCGATCAAACTCGGCACGATGGTCGCCGTGCTGCGCACCGGCGGGCGGCTCGCCCAGTTCGCGCCGCCCGCCGAACTGCTCAGCGCACCCGCCGACGCCTTCGTGGAGGACTTCCTCGGTGCCGACCGCGGCATCCGCAGGCTGTCGTTCTTCCCGTCCGCCGGCCTGGAGCTGCAGACGTCGCCGGTCGTCGCGGTCGACGCCGACGCCGCGCAGCTCGCCTCCCGCGCCGACGCCCCCTACCTCCTCGTCACCGACCCCGACGGCAGGCCGCTCGGCTGGAGCGAGCCGGACCGGCTCACCGCCGGCGCCATCGACCGGGACCAACTCATCGACCACGGGCGGCCATTCGTGCCCGGCAGCGACTCGCTGCGCACCGCGCTCGACGGGGCGGTGCTCTCCCCGACCGGCTGGGCCGTCGCGGTGGACGGCGAGGGACGCGCCGTCGGCGTCGTGTCCCAGCAGGTCATCGGCGAGGCCATCCGCGCCGCGCACAGCCGGGTGGCGCGCGGCGCGGGGGTGAAGGCCGCACGATGAACGGCTTCTTCGACCTGCCGAGCGACCTCCAGCACAGCTACCTCGGACTCGTCGGCCTGCACCTGCGCGAGGCGCTGATCCCGGTGCTGGCCGGTCTGATCATCTCGCTGCCCGTCGCCCAGCTGTGCGTGCGCTTCCGGTGGATCTACCCGCCCGTCCTCGGGATCACCACGGTCCTCTACGCCATCCCGTCCCTGGCCTTCTTCGTCGTGCTCATCGACTACTTCGGGCAGAGCGAGACGACGGTGATGATCCCGCTCGCGCTCTACAGCCTGGTGGTGCTCGTCCCCGCGATCGTGGACGGCGTCCGCTCGGTACCGCAGGAGACCCTGGCCGCCGCCGAGGCCATGGGCATCGGACCGGTACGCCGCTACTTCCAGGTGCAGTTGCCCATCGCCGTCCCCGCGATCATCGCGGGCCTGAGGGTGGCGACCGTGTCGAGCATCTCCCTCGTCAGCGTCGGCATGCTCATCGGCAACCAGGGCGCGCTCGGCAACATGCTCTACGACGCCCAGACCTACCACCGGCCCGCCCTGGCCGTGAACTCCGTCCTGACCATCGCGGTGCTCGGCATCCTCGCCGACGCCCTGCTGGTCCTGGTCCGTACCCTGCTCACCCCCTGGATGCCGCGCAAGGGAGCCGCCCGGTGAACGTCCTCGACTTCGCCCGCGCCTTCTTCAGTGACAGCGCCCACTGGCACGGCTACGACGGCATCCCCACCCGGTTCGCCGAGCACCTCAGGTTCTCGCTGGAAGCCCTGCTCATCGCCGCCGCGGTCGGACTGCCCGTCGGGCTGCTCACCGGACACTACGGGCGGGGCGGCAACGCCCTCGCCCTGATCGCCACGGCGGGCCGGGCCCTGCCCAGCTTCGGTCTTCTGGTCCTGATGTTCATCTGGATCGGCTTCGGTCTGCTGCCGGTGATGATCCCGCTGGTCGTGCTCGCCGTACCGCCGATCCTGGTCACCACCTACGAGGCGATCCGTTCCGTCGACCCCTCGCCCGTGGACGCCGCCCGGGGCATGGGCATGTCCGAGGCGCGGGTGCTGTTCCAGGTGGAGGTGCCGGTCGCGCTCCCGCTGATTTTCAGCGGCCTGCGCACGGCGGCCATCCAGATCGTCTCGACCGCCACCATCGCCGCCTACGTCAGCCTGGGCGGTCTCGGCCGGTACATCATCGACGGCCTCTACCAGAAGGACTACGACAAGGTCGTCGGCGGCGCCACGCTGGTCGCCGGACTCGCCCTGGCCACCCTCGTGGTGTTCTGGGCGGCATCGCGGCTCACGGTGTCACCGGGGGTGCGCCGGAGCGGCTGACGTCCACGGCCCGGTGCGGGCCGTTGCCGGACCGCTGCCGCACCCAACTGCCCACAACCGGCCGCAGATCGAGGCCAATCGGTGATCTGCGGCCCTTGACTGACCGAGATCCGGCTGGATTGGATCGGTGTGTGACTTCCACCAACCGCATCAGCAGGTCCATCCGGAGGAACCGAGGCGCGGCGGTGGTCGCCCTCGCGGCGGCGGCTCTGCTGGCGGGCTGTGCCTCCAAGGGCGACAACTCCAACCCCCTGACGAACGACAGCAAGGCGAGCGACGGCACCGTCGTCGTCGGCTCCAACAACTTCCCCGAGAGCACCCTGCTCGCCGACATCTACGGCGAGGCCCTCAAAGCCAAGGGCGTCAAGGTCACGTACAAGCCGAACATCGGCAGCCGCGAGACCACCTACGGGCTGATCAAGAACGGCTCCCTGTCGGTGCTGCCCGAGTACAACGGCGCCCTGCTGGCCTACCTCGACAAGAACGCGAGGCCGAAGACGGCCGAGGCCACCACGACGGCCATCGAGGCCAAGCTGGACTCCAAGCTGGCCCTGCTGCAGCCCGCGGCGGCGCAGTCCAAGGACTCGGTCACGGTCAACGCGGCCACCGCGAAGAAGTACCACCTCACCGGGAAGTCGTCCATCGCCGACCTGAAGGACCTCGCGAAGGACCTGGTGATCGGCGCCTCTCCGGAGTTCCAGGCCCGGCAGCAGGGCCTCGTGGGCCTGAAGTCCGTCTACGGGCTGCAGTTCAAGTCCTTCCGGGCGCTGGACGCGGGCGGCCCGCTCACCCAGGCGGCGCTGAAGAAGGACGCCGTGCAGGTCGCGGACATCTTCACCACGGACCCGACCATCACCAAGGAGAAGTTCGTCGTCCTGCAGGACCCGAAGAACCTCTTCGGCTTCGAGAACGTCCAGCCGCTCGTCCACAAGAGCGCCCTGCCCAAGAAGGGCGTCGACGCGCTCAACGCGGTCTCGGCCAAGCTCGACACCGCGACCCTGCTGGAGCTCGACACCCAGGTCCAGGCCCAGAACAAGGACCCGTTGGACGTGGCCAAGGCCTGGCTGCGGTCCGCCGGCCTCGCCTGACGGCCGGGCCCGCGTCTGCCTGTGGGATTTCCTCAGGATTGGTGGTGCTGATGGAAGAAATCCGCAAGCACGCCGCTCCCGTTGGAGTCCGCCTCCCGTGATCTCCCACCCTCGCTACGGGGCCGGCTGCCGGCCCCGTAGCGAGCGTGAGAGGAACCCCATGATCACGGAAAGCGTGGCTGCCGCCACTCCCTGCCGCAGGCGCCGGTCCGGCCTGGTCGCCCTGCTGCTCGGCGAAGCGATGAACCTGCTGGACGCGACCGTCGTACAGGTGGCCGCACCGGCCGTCCACGCCGATCTGGGCGGACCCGTCTCGGACGTGCAGTGGTTCGGCGCCGCCTACACCCTGCCGTTCGCCGTGCTGCTGATCACCGGCGGGCGGCTCGGGGACATCGCGGGCCGGCGCCGGATGTTCGTCCTCGGCGTCACGGTGTTCACGGCGGCGTCCGTCGCCTGCGCCCTGGCGCCGTCGCCGGGGCTGCTCATCGCCTTCCGGGCCGTACAGGGCGCCGCGGCGGCGCTGATCATTCCGCAGACCATCGGGCTGATCAAGGCGATGTTCTCGGGGGAGGAGACGGCGAAGGCGCTGGGCAGCATCGGGCCGGTGATGGGCCTGGCAGCCGTCTGCGGCCCCGTCGTCGGCGGTGTGCTGACGCATGCCGACCTGTTCGGCTCGTCCTGGCGGTCCGCGTTCCTCGTGAACGTGCCGCTGGCCGCAGTGGTGCTGACCCTCGCCCGGAACCTGCCGGAGAACCGCGCCCCGCACCGGCCGGCCCTCGACTGGCCCGGCACCGCGCTTGCGGCACTCGGCACCGGACTCCTGGTATACCCGCTGATCGGCGGCGACCTCCGTCAACTCGCCTTGTGCGACTGGCTGTTGCTGGGCGCCGGACTGCTCGTGCTCACCGCCTTCGCCCGGCACCAACGGCGCACGGACCGTCCCCTGGTGGAGCCCAGCCTGTTCACCCACCGCGGCTTCCCGGCCGCTCTCGTCACCTCCACTGCCTTCTTCGCGGTGACCAACGGGCTGACCGTCGTGGTCGTCCTGCAGCTCCAACTCGACGCCGGCACGG
Source organism: Streptomyces sp. NPDC053069 (assembly GCF_044546895.1). NCBI lineage: Bacteria > Bacillati > Actinomycetota > Actinomycetes > Kitasatosporales > Streptomycetaceae > Streptomyces > Streptomyces sp. NPDC053069. Next base: position 64,433 of record NZ_JBITZN010000013.1, read on the forward strand.
GCGTCCTGGCGTCCGGGCTGAGCCTGCTGCCGTGGTCCGCGGGGCTCGCCCTCGCCTCCTGGTGGGCCGGCTCACGGCTGGTACGGCGGTACGGGCGCCGGGTCATGCCGTACGGGCTCGGGGTGCTGCTGGCCGGACTGCTCGCCGCCGTGGCCGCGTACCGGACGACCGCGCCGGGCCACTGTCCGGTCGTACTGCTGCCCGCCCTCGCCCTCGTCGGCCTCGGTGCCGGCCTGTTCACGCCCGCCTTCTTCACCCTCGCCCTGCGCCCCCTGCGCCCGCACGAGGTCGGCTCGGCGGCCGGGCTGCTCAACGCGGTGCAGCAGCTGGGGGCGACGCTGGGAGTGGCGGTGCTGGGGAGCGTGTGCCTGGCGGGGAAGGGCGTGGGCGCAGCGCAGGCGGCCTGCTGGGTGGCGGTGGCGCTGCTGGCCGTTGCCTGGGCGGCGAGCGGAAGGGTCGGGGCGGGGGAGGGCACTCAAGTGCCCTGAGCCACAGCCGGCCGGGTGTGTTTCGCTCGTCGGTGCCGGCGGGGCGCAGGTGATGACGGTGAGCACCCCGAAGGGCGCGGGGCTGTATCGACATGCGCTTCCGTCGCGTGGGCGCCACCAGCCCGCACGCACCCGCAGCCGCGCACGGCCTCACCCGGCAGGACGTCCGCGTCGTACCCGGGCCAGATCCGTCAGCACCGGACTCGCCGCTTTGAGCGTACGCAGCACCGGGCTGGTTTCCAGCGCGTCGATCTCGCGCAGCGCACCGAGCCGCCCGGTGAGGTAGCGGTGCAGGTCGGCCGGGTCGCGGCACAGCGCCTGGGAGACCAGGTTGGTGCGGCCGGTGGTCGCGGCCACGAAGGCCAGCTCGTCATGGCCGGCCAGGGCGAGGGCGACCTTGTCCTGGTCCGCCGGGCGCACCGACAGCCACAGCAGGGCCCGGGTCCGCACACCGAAGAGCCCGGCGTCCACCTCCACGTCGAAGAACAGGGCGCCCGCCGCGCGCAGTTCGGACAGCCGCCGGGCCACGGTCGCGGGCGACCAGCCGGTCACCCGGGCCAGCTCCCCCTGTCCGGTCCGCCCGTCCCGTTCCAGCGCGGCCAGCAACTCGCCGTCCTCCGGGCCCGGTTGCCGTACCGCCTCCGCGCTCTCCCGGTAGTCCAGGGCCGCCTGCTGCTGCTCGTCCAGGGCCTGGGCGCTGCGCCGCCAGTTGGCGGGGCCGCCCAGGTAGGTGTGCAGCAGACAGTGCGCGGAGACGGCGGTGATGCCGCCGGTGCGCGGGACGTCGTGCAGCAGGAGGGAGCCGGGGGAGGCGTCCTCGGCCGGGGCGTGGATCACCGCCGTGATCTCCGTGCCCCCGGAAGTCAGCTTCACCCAGGACGTGTCCGGCCGCCGCACCAGCGCCGCGGCGATGTCCTGCGCCGAGCGTGCCGTCGCCGTCAGCCGCACCAGCCACTGCGTACGGCCCGCCCGGTCCGGATCGGCGAGGCCGACCACGCGCAGCCCGGCCTCCGTGCGCAGCCGGCGGTAGCGGCGGGCCACGGTCTGCGCCGAGACCCCGAGCACCTCGGCGATCCTGCTGAACGGCGCCCGGCCGTCCAGGTGCAGGGCGTGGATGAGGGCACGGTCGAGATCGTCGAGCACGCCCCCATCCTCGCTCGTCCGGAGTCGCTCAGAGGTCGAACTCGTGCGGCGGCAGATCCAGCGTGTAGCACGCCTCGCGCACCACGGCCTGCTCCGTCTTGTCGAAGTCGCCGTCCGCGCCGCCGATCACGATGCCGATCTGGATCACGGCCCGCGCCTCGGCCGGCTTCTTCTTCGCCTTGGCTATCTCCTGCAGCACGCTGACCTTGCCGAAGGCGAAGTCGGTCGTCAGCTTGTTCAGGTTCTCCTCGAAGCGGCGCCTGAGGTCGTCCGCCGGGAAGTTCTGCAACACCTCGTTCGTCGCGATGAGCTGGGCCACCCGCTGCCGCTCCGAGGGGTCCACGGTCCCGTCGGCGGCAGCCACGAGCGCGCACATCGCCATGCTCGCATCGCGGAACGCACCGCTCTTCAGGTCGTTCTTCTTCGCCACCAACTGGGTCTGCATCTGCGACGCGGACTCCTTGATGCGGTCCCACAGAGCCATGCGCACTCCTCATGTCCACAGCCGGGTGCTGCCACGGCACACCGGCGCAACTTCTACAACACCGTAGAAACTCATGGGACGGCCGGGAAGTTCCCGCATCACCGGGCATGCGCCTGCTTGCGGCGCCTGCGGCGGCTGACGCGCGGTTCCTGGTCGGGGAGCCAGCCGAAGGTGAGGCAGCTGCCGGTGACGCCCAGCAGGAGGCCGACGAAGAAGCCGCCGAGGTTGGAGGTGACCCAGGTGCCGAGGGAGACCAGGACGCCGGTGAGGGAGTAGAACAGCCGCTGCGCGGGGTTGAAGAGGATCAGCAGGCCCAGCAGACCCAGCAGCGTCGGCAGCAGGTAGCCGGCCAGTCCCTGCATCCCGACGTGCATCACGACCTTCAGTGAGGCCTTCTCGGTGAGCAGGATCTCCCCGGAGGCCAGGGCGAGCAGCAGCCCGCCCCAGAACGGCCGACGGGCCCGCCAGCCACGGAATGCGTCCCGCGCTCCCTGACGTGGACGGCCGGTCACCGGGATCAGCAGCCCGAGTCGCTGAAACGCAGTTTCAGGCCGGGAAGCCTGAACACACCGGCTGTGGTCGCGTAGTTGGTCTGCCGCAGATTACCGATGTGGACGGTGTCGGCCTGCTGACTGAAGACGCCGATCGGTCCCTTCGCGTTCGCCTTGTTCAGTGTGCTGGCGTCGTTGCCGATCTCGATGTTCTTGAACGCCGCGTTGCCGGACAGCTCCGTGGAGTCGGTGGTGAGGTCGTGCGCGGTCACCTTGGCCGCACCGCTTCCCGCCGTGATCAGCAGGTTGGTGCCGCCGAGATCGACGCTCTGGCACAGCTTGGTGAGGGTGGCTTCCCTGATCGCGGAGGTCACCACCAGCACCTGACCGCCGCTGTCCCCGGCGTTCGGGCTGCCGTCCGCCATGTTGTCGAGGCCGCCGAACTGCTCGAAACCGGTTCCGTCGAGTTCCGTCGCGGTGACCGTGAACGGCATGCCGGAGATCGCGAACTGCACACCAAGCGCCCCCTGTGCGGTGAGCACCGCGAGACCGGCGGCGACGAGCGTGGCGGGTACCGCCATCACCGCGGCCCGGCGGGCCCGGACCCGGCCCCGTCGCTCGGTGACACCGGCGATCGCAGCCTGCGGTGCTTCGGACGGCGCGGCCTGCTGCGCCTCGGACGGTGAACCGTTTCCCGGGTTCTCGGGTGTGTTGCCGACGGACGGGACGTCCGGGGACGAGGCCATGTCTGCTCCCATGGGCATGGATCAATGCGGGTTGGGCTTCAGTGGCGCGATGTCCTGGCGCGGACAGCGACTGCCGCGTACGCCTCCTCGCGCCCCGGCGGAGCAAGGGCTTTCTCGTTACGCGGCAGTAGCCTGCGAGGAAGTTACCGCCGGTTACTTTGAAGGGTCAAGGGAGTTGTGAAAAAAGGGTGTCGGGTGTGCGCGGGGTGCGACCGCACGGCACAACTGCCCCTGAACTCCTTGACGTTGACGGTTGATCAGGTCTACAACTCTCCCTGTTTCACGGATCCGTGGCGCCGGATCCGCCGAGCGGCACCGGTCGTGTCCCCGGCGGTCTCAGCCGACCGCTCACCTCAGCCCAGGGAAACCGTTCACATCGGTGCGGCTGCGCACGTTCCCCCCTGGTCGTGCCCGGCCGCTCCCGGCTGTTGCCGGCCGTTCCCTGCCGGACCGGCCGAAGGCCTTCCCCCGGGCCTTCGGCCGGCGCCCGGGGCCCTCGGGCGTTGTCCGGGCTGCCGCCGTCGCCGGTCCGTCGCGTACGGAGAAGGCGCCACGGCCCTGCGCCGGCGGCACCGCGCACACCACCGGCACCGCGTTCATCGAGCCACGCCTAACGGCGCCACGCTTCACCGCGCCGCATTTCACGGCGCACCCGCCATCCCTCACCCACCTCACCCGGACCCCACCCAGGAAAGAGGCACCCGCATGCGCACCCGATCCCTCCTCGCCCTCGCCGGCACCGCCACCGCGCTCGCCCTCGCGGTGGCCGCTCCCGCCTCCGCCGACGGCAGCGCCGTTCTCACCACGGGCAGCGCGGGCGGCACCGCCGTGGCGACCGGCGACACCCTCACCGCGCCCCTGGCCTCCGGCACGTCCGCCACGCTCTACTCCAGCGCGACCGGTACCAGCGGCGTCAAGTGCACGTCCTCCCAGTTCACCGCCACGGTCACCGGCAACCCGGCCACCCCGGGCACGGCCACCGAGTCCGTCACCGGGCACACCTTCGACCCCAGCTCCTGCACCAGCAACGTCGCCGGTGTGACCGGCGTCAGCAGCATCACCGTCGACAACCTGCCCTACACGGCGACCGTCGCCTCCGACGGCACCCTCACCGTGTCGCCGACGAGCGGCTCCACCATCCAGACCACGGTCAAACTGCGCACCCTCCTGGGCACCATCACCTGCGTCTACCAGGCGCCCGGTCTGACCGGGAAGACCGACAACACCAACAGCAGCATCGGCTTCACCAACCAGAAGTTCACCAAGTCGTCCGGTTCGTCACTGTGTTTCGCAAACGGTTACTTCACCGCCAAGTACGCGCCCGTGACGGACGGCGGCTCCCCGGTGTACGTCAACTGACCTCGCCCAGAAGCGAGTTCAGCGGCGTCGTCGTCGTACTGTCAGGGCGGCACCCCCGGTGAGCAGCAGCACCGCGGCGGCGCCGCCCGCCAGTACGGCCGCAGAGGGGCCGGAGCCCGCACGCGTGCCCTCCGCCGCCGGCGCAGCGGTGGCGGAGGCGGAGCGAGCCGGACGTGCCGTCGTCGCCGGTGCCGTCTGCGCGTCCGCGTGCCGTGTCCCCTTCGCTTCCTTCCCGGTGAAGACCACGTCGGAACACGAGTAGTAGGTGTCCGGCGTGCTGCTGTTCTGCCAGACGGTGTACAGGATCTGACGCCCTGTCCGATCGGTCGGCAGCGTCGCATCGATGTGGTACGCCCCGTTCCGCAAGGGCGGATCGGTGACCTGAGCGAAGGGCCGCTCCGGCAGATCGGACCACGTAAGCGGTTTCTGCGGGTCGTAACCGGGCTTGGTGAGGTACAGCCTGAACGTCCCCGTGTGCGCGATCGTCGAGGCGTACGTCATCGTCAGTCTGCCGCCGGGCGTCAGCCGGGTCGCCGGCCAGTCCGGCCGGGCCAGGTCGAGGCCCCGGTACGCCGGCAGGTTCCCGCTGCACAGTCTGCCGTCCGGAACCACCTGCCGGTCACGGCCGTTCACCCCTGCCACGCGCAGGTTGTCCCACGCCGTGAACGGAGCGCCGTTCGCCGCGACCGCCGCCCGGCAGGCCGCCGAGCGGGTGGCGTCGCCGCCCTCGGGGGAACAGGCGTAGACCCGGCTGACCGGGTCCGTGGGGGCTCCGTGCGCCTGGGCAGGCCCCGCCGCCCACGACAGGAGCAGAAGCGGGGCCGCAGCGGCGGCCGCCGCGACGCTCAGGCGGGCGGTCATCCGGGTCACCCGAGTCATCCGCATCATCCGAATCATTCCGGGACGTCTCCTCGGCTGTGCGGGAACGGGATCTGCGGTGTCCAGTACGGCGGAGGCGGCCCGTGCGTTCAGCCGGATCAGTCGCGTCGGTCACCTGTGAACCGGCGCATCTGTGAACCGGCGAACCGGCGCACAGGTGATCCGCGGATCAGCGCATCCCTGATAGCGGGACCGGCGCATCGCCACCCTCCGAACCGGCGCATCGACACACTCTCCGGACCGGCGCATCGGTGGGCCAGGGGCGCGAAAGCACCGACCGGTTGGGATGTTTCGCGCCTGCTTCCAGTCCCCGTTGAGGAGCCGACCGTCGGCCTCGTATCGTGGCGATCATGGGTCCGGCACCCCGCCGTCCCGCGGCTGCCGAGGGCAGCCGGGAAACGAAGGGGAGGAGCTGTTCTGGTCTCGTCCGTCCACGGACCGCCGAAGAACCGTCCGCTGCCGGATCCGCCGGTGACACGTGTCGCGCCCCCGGCCCGTACCCCGGACTCCCGCTGCTCATGGGTGAGTTATCGTGTGCAAGGGGCTAAAAACAAACCGCATGTCCCGTTCGTTCGAGTCGCGAGGAGGGGGTCCAGGATGGCGAGGCAGTTACGCGCCGAGCAGACCCGGGCAACGATCATCACGGCCGCCGCCGATCTGTTCGACCGGCACGGCTACGAGTCCACCAGCCTGAGCGACATCGTCGCACACGCGAAGGTCACCAAGGGTGCGCTGTACTTCCACTTCGCCGCCAAGGAGGACCTCGCCCACGCCATACTCGAACTCAATGCCAGAGCCGCGCAGAAGCTCGTCGCCGAGGTCGAAAGCCGTGGCCACTCCTCGCTGGAGGCCCTGATGCGCACCACCTTCGGGGTCGCCCGGCTCGCCGTGGAGGATCCGGTGCCGCGCGCCGCGCTGCGTCTCGCCACCGCCGACGTCGCCGTACGGCCGCCGCTGCGGCACCCGTTCACCGAGTGGCTGGACTTCGCGACCCGGAAGTTCACCGCGGCCGTCAGGGAGGCCGATGTGCACAGCGATCTCGACGTCGGTGTCGTCGCGCACTCCCTCGTCTTCTTCTTCGTCGGCACCCGGGTCGCCGGCCGCTCGCTCGAACCGGTGGCACGGCTTCCGCGCCGGGTCGCCGAGATGTGGCACCTCCTGATCCGGGGCCTGGTCCCGGTGCACCGCCGCCCCCGCTACGTCACCCTCGCCACGCAGCTGGAGCGGGAGATCAGAACCGCCTGACGCCCGCGATACCGTGAGGGACATGCCCGACACCCCGTTCGCACCCGTGATCCTCGGCAACGAACCCGGCTCGTTCCCGCACAGCGTGCTGGCCGAGCGCCACCCCGCGATCATCCGGCAGGTGCGGGACGCCTTCCCGTACGGCCCCGGGCAGCACCAGGCTCTCGACGAGCTGCTGAAGAGCTGCACACAGGGGACGGTCGAGCCGCTGCCCGCCGATGCCCCGGACGGGGACCGGTGGCAGGAGTGGGGCCTGTCCGGCTGCGCCGGACGCTCCTGGTACGACGTGCCGTGGCTGTGGTCCGAGAGCTACTTCTACCGCCGGCTGCTCGACGCCGTCGGCTGGTTCGGCCCCGGCGCCTGGCAGGGCATCGACCCCTTCCGCCCGTTCAAACGCGCCGAACTCGACGCACCGGAGACCGACGAGGAACTGGCCGCGCTGGACGTCCTGCCCGGCCTGCCCGAGCAGGAGCGGGCGCGCGCCCTGCTGTACGGCTCACTGTGGGGCAACCGCGCCGACCTCGGCTTCCGGCTCTCCGTCGAGGGTGCCGAGGGCGCCGAGGCCCGGGACCAGGCCCCCGCACTGGTCGCCGACGACAGCGCGGCCCTGTGGTCGCTGCTGCCGCCCGGCGGCACGGCCACGCTCGTCCTGGTCGCCGACAACGCCGGCCGCGAACTCGTCCCGGACCTGCTGCTGATCGCCCACCTCCTGGCCGAGGGCCGGGCGGCGCGGGCGGTGCTGCACGTCAAGCCGTACCCGTACTACGTGTCCGACGCCACGACCGCCGACGTCGTCGACGCGCTGCACCGGCTGCGCACCGCCTCCGGCGCGGCCGTCGAGTACGCGCGCGTGCTCTGGTCGGCGATGGCCGACGGCCGCCTCACCGTGCGCGCCCACCCGTTCTCCTGTGCACCGCTGCCGTATGCGGAGATGCCGGACGACCTGCGCGCCGAGTTCGCCGCGGCCACGCTGACCGTCTTCAAGGGCGATCTCAACTACCGCCGCCTGGTGGGCGACCGGCTGTGGCCGCCGACCACGCCCTTCCAGGAGACGACCGCCTACTTCCCCGGTCCGGTCGCCGCGCTGCGCACCCTGAAGTCCGACGTGATCACCGGCCTGTCCGCGGGGACCGAAGCCGCGCTGGTGGCGACCGAGGGCCGACGCTGGCGCACCAGTGGCACGCACGCGCTGATCCAGGTCGACCTGACCTGACCGCCGACCTCCACGTGGCCGTCGACGCCACGTGGCGGTCGAGTTCAAGTGATCTGCAGCGGCAGTGACTTGATGCCGTTGATGAAGTTGGACACGAGCCGTCGGGGCGGTCCGGCGAGCCGCGGCTCGGGAAGTGCGCTCAGTGCCTCCTCGTAGAGCAGCCGTAGCTGAAGCCGGGCGAAGTGGGCGCCCAGGCACACATGCGGGCCGTCGCCGAAGGACACATGAGGGTTGGGTGAGCGGGCCAGGTCGAGCCGGGCGGGGTCGGTGAAGACCCGCTCGTCCCGGTTGGCCGAGGCGTGGAAGACGACGATCTTGTCACCGGCCGGGATCCGTCGCCCCGCCAGCTCGGTGTCCCGGACCGCGGTCCGCCGGAAGGTCAGCACGGGCGGATGCCAGCGCAGCAACTCCTCGACGGCCATGGGCAGTTCGGCTTTTCCTGCGCGCAGTGACCGGTAGGCCTCCGGGTGTTCCGCCAGCGCCAGCAGCCCGCCGGGGGCCGCGCTGCGCACGGTGTCGTTGCCGGCGACGGTGAGCAGGAAGAAGAACATCCCCAGCTCGGCGTCGGTGAGTTCGGCGTCGGCGGCGAGGGTGGTCATGACATCGTCCGCCGGGTGACGCCGTTTGTGCGCTGCCAGGTGACGCGCATAGCCGAACATGTCCTTCAGCATCGCCGGGGAGCGCGGGTTGACCGGCTTGCCCGCCTCGTCCAGCACCGGAGGACCGGCCTCGTCCGGGTCCTGGTAGCCGATGACCCGCTGTGTCCAGTGCAGCAGCAGCCGCCGGTCGCTGTCCGGGACGCCCAGCAGATCCGCCAGGTTGAGCAGGGCGTACTCGTCGGTGACGGAGGCCACCAGGTCGACCGTGCCGTTCCCTTCCCGCGCGCGCCGAAGGGCACCGGCGAGCAGGGTGCGCGCCCGGTCCCGGGCGAGCGACGCGAACCGGTCGACCCGGCCCGGTGTGAACGCCCGGCTCACCAGCCGACGCAGTCGGCCGTGCTCGGGCGGATCCTGATTGAGCATCATGCTGCGGAGGAACGGCAGGTCTTCCGGGTCGGGGTCGCGGATCTGGGTCGCGCCGAGGTGGGAGGAGTACGTCGTGGCGTCCTTCAGCACCCGGACGACGTCCGCATGCCGGGTCACCGCCCAGAACCCCGGCCCGGCCGGCCAGCCCAGCACCTCCGGCTCCTCCTGCCGGGCGACCGGATGGTGATCCCGCAGCACGCGGTAGTCGTCATGGGGCACACCGGACGCGTACCGGCGCGGATCGAACACATCGGGCACCGCCGGCACCTCGCCCACCCTCACACCGCCCCGCCGATGGAGTGCCCGACCACCGGGAACCGTTCCCGGCCCGCGTACGCGGACCGGTCGGCGAACCGGCCGTGCACGGCGAGCACCTCGTGGGCGCCGGCGCCGTGCACCTCATGGGGCAGCACGAAGGAGGTCATGCGCCCACCGTGGCCCGAGCGCGAAGGCACGGCAAGAGGGCCGGCCGGGGGGCGTTCCGCGGGCCGTTCACGCGATGGTGTGATCATGTCCCGGGCGGCGGATGGGTGTGGGGGACCACGGGTAGGGCCCCGGCCATGACGCAGCCGTTCGAACTCCCGCGCTTCTACATGCCGTATCCCGCGCGGCTCAACCCGCACCTCGACGAGGCGCGCGCCCACTCCACCCAGTGGGCACGCGAGATGGGCATGCTGGAAGGTTCCGGCATCTGGGAGCAGGCCGACCTGGAGGCGCACGACTACGGACTCCTGTGTGCCTACACCCACCCCGACTGCGACGGACCGGCCCTCTCACTGATCACCGACTGGTACGTGTGGGTGTTCTTCTTCGACGACCACTTCCTCGACATGTACAAGCGCACCCAGGACCGCGCCGCCGGGAAGGCCCACCTGGACCGCCTGCCGTTGTTCATGCCGCTCGACCTGTCGACTCCCGTGCCCGAGCCGGAGAATCCCGTCGAGGCGGGCCTGAAGGACCTGTGGGCGCGCACGGTTCCGAGCATGTCCGCGGACTGGCGCCGCCGCTTCTCCGTGGCCACCGAGCACCTCCTCAACGAGTCGATGTGGGAGCTGTCGAACATCAACGAGGGGCGGATCGCCAACCCCGTCGAGTACATCGAGATGCGCCGCAAGGTGGGCGGCGCCCCCTGGTCGGCCGGGCTCGTGGAGTACGCGACCGCGGAGGTGCCGGCCGCCGTCGCCGGCACCCGGCCGCTGCGCGTCCTGATGGAGACCTTCTCCGACGCCGTCCACCTGCGCAACGACCTCTTCTCCTACCAGCGCGAGGTGGAGGAGGAGGGCGAGAACAGCAACGGCGTGCTCGTCCTGGAGACCTTCTTCGGCTGTACGACCCAGGAGGCGGCCGAGACCGTCAACGACATCCTCACCTCGCGCCTGCACCAGTTCGAGCACACCGCGCTCACCGAAGTCCCCGCCGTCGCCGTGGAGATGGGCCTCGGCCCGGCCGAGGCGGCAGCGATCGCCGCCTACACCAAGGGACTTCAGGACTGGCAGTCCGGCGGGCAGGAATGGCACATGCGCTCCAGCCGCTACATGAACAAGAGCGCGCGCTCCGGCTCGCCCTGGCAGCTGCCGAGCGGCCCGGGCACCTCGGCCGCCGACGTGGGCGCGCTCCTCGCCTCGGCCGCCCAGGAGCGCCTGCGCGCCTACACCCACGTGCCCCACCAGAAGGTCGGCCCCTCCCTGCTGCCCGAGTTCCGCATGCCCTACCGGCTGGAGCTGAGCCCCCACCTCGACGCCGCCCGCCGCCGTCTCGTCGCCTGGTCGCACCGCATGGGCATCCTGGAGGAGGGCGTCTGGGACGAGGACAGACTCGCCGCCTCGGACCCCGCGCTGTGCTCCGCAGGCCTCGACCCGGACGCCGCCCCGGAGGCCCTCGACCTCAGCGCCCAGTGGATCGCCTGGGGCACGTACGGCGACGACTACTACCCGCTGGTGTACGGCCACCGCCGGGACCTGGCCGGTGCCCGTCTGGCCACGGCCCGGCTGTCGCAGTGCATGCCCGTCGAGGGCGAGCCGGCCCTCGTCCCGGCCGACGCGATGGAGCGGGGGCTCACCGACCTGTGGGCGCGTACGACGGCCGGTATGACCGCCGACGAGCGGCGCACCCTGAAGGCCTCCGTGGACATGATGACCGAGAGCTGGGTGTGGGAGCTGTCCAACCAGCTCCAGAACCGCATCCCCGACCCGGTCGACTACCTGGAGATGCGGCGCGCCACGTTCGGCTCCGACCTCACCCTGAACCTGTGCCGGATGGGCCACGGCCCCGCCGTCCCGCCGGAGATGTACCGCAGCGGCCCGGTGCGCTCGCTGGAGAACGCCGCCTTCGACTACGCCTGCCTGCTCAACGACATCTTCTCGTACCAGAAGGAGATCGAGTACGAGGGTGAGATCCACAACGCCGTCCTGGTGGTGCAGAACTTCTTCGGTGTCGACCATTCGACGGCGCTCGGTGTCGTACACGACCTGACGACCCAGCGCATGGAGCAGTTCGAACACGTCATCGCGCACGAACTGCCCGTGCTGTACGACGATTTCGCACTGCCGGAGCAGGCGCGTGCCGCCATGGACGGCTATGTGCACGATCTGCAGAACTGGCTGGCGGGGATCCTGCACTGGCACCGCGAGGTCGACCGCTACAAGGCCGAGTGGCTGGGCCGCCGGTCGCACGGTTTCCTGCCCGACCGCGCACCCGCCGTACCGGCCCTGTCGCTCGGCTGACGGTCGCGGAATCTTCGCGTACGGAACGGGGCATTCTGGGAACTTCGGTGAGCCCTCGGGAGTCTTGTGAAGTAAGGGGAACAACAGACGACGAACACACGGGGGTGTTCGACCTTGACCGAGATCGTCGACAGGCTCATCGAGGAGACGGCGGGGGACCGGGCTCCGGCGGCGGACGAACTGGTGCCCTACACCGCGCGGTTGACCGTCCCGCCGGTCCTGCGCCCCGCCGCGGACGACGTCCTGCGCGAGACCGAGATCGCGGTGCGCCCGACCTGGGTGCGCCTGCACCCGCAGTTGCCGCCGACCCTGATGTGGGGGTACGACGGCCAGGTGCCCGGCCCGACCATCGAGGTGCGGCGCGGACAGCGCGTCCGCATCGCCTGGACCAACCGCATACCGAAGGACGGCGAGTATCCGGTCACCTCCGTCGAGGTGCCCGCCCGCGCGCCCGGCACCCCGCCCGCCTCCACCGAGCCGGGCCGCGAGGGCGCCGAGCCGAACAAGGACGTCGCCGCCCTGCCCGCCTGGACGGTGACCCATCTGCACGGCGCCCAGACGGGCGGTGGCAACGACGGCTGGGCGGACAACGCCGTCGGGTACGGCGACGCCCAGCTGTCGGAGTATCCGAACGACCACCAGGCGGTGCAGTGGTGGTACCACGACCACGCCATGAACATCACCCGGTGGAACGTGATGACGGGCCTGTACGGCACCTACCTCGTCCGTGACGACGAGGAGGACGCCCTTCACCTGCCGTCCGGGGAGCGGGAGATCCCGCTGCTGATCGCCGACCGCAACCTCGACACCGACGAGGACGGCCGCCTCAACGGCCGGCTGCTGCACAAGACGGTGATCGTCCAGCAGAGCAATCCGGAGACCGGAAGGCCCGTCTCGATCCCGTTCACCGGCCCCTACACCACGGTCAACGGCCGCATCTGGCCGTACACCGAGGTGGACGCCGCCTGGTACCGCTTCCGGCTGGTCAACGCGTCGAACGCGCGCATCTTCGAACTCGTCCTGACCGACGAGGACGGCAATCCGGTGCCGGGGGTCGTGCACCAGATAGGCAGCGACGGCGGACTGCTGCCGCGCCCGGTGCCGATCGACTTCGACGGGGACCTGCCCACGCTGACCGCCGCGCCGGCCGAGCGCTTCGACCTGCTGGTCGACTTCCGCGCGCTGGCGGGCCGGACCCTGCGGCTGGTGAACAAGGGCCGCAACCAGCCGGCGGGCGTGCCCGACCCGGCCGGCGACGTGCGCTACCCGGCGGTGCTGGAGTTCCGGGTCCGCGAGACGTGCGAGGAGGACACCTTCGAACTGCCCGAAGTGCTCTCCGGCTCCTTCCGCCGCCTCACCCACGACCTCCCGCACGGCCACCGTCTGGTCCTGCTCACCCCACCCGCCACCAAGGGCGCCGGCGGCCACCCGGAGATCTGGGAGATGACCGAGGTCGAGGACCCGAGCGGCCTCACGCTCCCGGCCGACGGCATCGTCCAGGTCACCGGGCCCGACGGCACCACGAAGACGTACCGGCGCACCTCCCGTACGTTCAACGACGCCCTCGGCTTCACCATCGCCGAGGGCGGCTACGAACAGTGGAGCTTCCTCAACCTCGCGCCCATCGTCCACCCCATGCACATCCATCTGGCCGACTTCCAGCTGCTCGGCCGGGACGCCTACGACGTCTCGGGCTTCGACCCGGCCGTCGGCGGCACCCGCACTCCGCTGCGGTACGACACCGGCCGGGCGATCCCGCTCGCGCCCAACGAGCGGGGCCACAAGGACGTCTTCCGGGTGCCCGGGAGCCAGATGCTGCGGGTCATGGGCCGCTTCGACGGGGCGTACGGCCGGTTCATGTACCACTGCCATCTGCTGGAGCACGAGGACATGGGCATGATGCGGCCCTTCGTCGTGATGCCGCCCGAGGCCATGAAGTTCGACCACGGCGGTGCCCACGGCGGCCACGGCGAGGGCCACCCGGGCTGAGCCACGGCACCCGCCCCGGAAGGTGCAGCCGCGGGGCGGTCGGGGTCACGCCGGTCGGTCGAGCCCGGACGCCGCGTGCTCGACCGCGGCTTGTGCCAGCGCCCGGATCACCGGGTGCGGGCGCGAGCCGTCCCCGGCCAGCTCGGGCTGGAACAGGGAGGCCAGGAAGAAGGGGTGGCCCGGCAGTTCGGCGACCCGCACCTGGCCGTCCTCGTCGTGTCCGGAGAACCGCAGCCCGTGGGCGCGGAGCGTGTCGAGGTGCCGGGAGGGGCCGTAGGAGCAGAAGTATCGCTCGACCGTGCGCGGCGAGCCGATCACGGACTCCGCCAGCGAGCCCGGTTCGATCGTCACCGCCGCCTCGTGGCCCACCAGCGAGCAGGCCAGCGGCTCGATGAGCAGATCCGTGGCGTCCGGGTCGTTCTCGGCGTGCGCGACCCCGGTCAGACCGCAGACGTTGCGGGCGAACTCCAGCAGCGCGTGCTGGAAGCCGCCGCACGTGCCGAGAAACGGAATGCCCTCCTCACGTGCGGTGCGCACGGCCGCGAGGACACCCGCCTCGCTGCGGTACGGGCTGCCCGGCAGCACCCACACGGCGTCGAACCCCCGGACCGCGCCCTCGGCCTCGGCGTCCTCGGAGGGAATCCAGTACGCGTCCAGGACCAGCCGGTCGCGTGCGGCCAGGGCGTCCAGCAGCAGCGGCACGCGCGTGTGGGAAACGACATGGGGGGACCGGTCGCCGACGAGGGCGATGGTGGCGGTGTTCGTCATGGCCCTCATCCTCGGCTCGCCCATGACTTCACGTCCAACGATGATTACTGGACCATCGATAAGCAACGCTGATGAGACCCTGGGCCGTATGGACCCGCATCTGCTGCGCACATACGTCACCGTGGCCCGCCTCGCCTCCTTCTCGGAGGCCGCCCGCGAGCTGGGCTACACCCAGTCCGCCGTCTCCCAGCAGATCGCCGCGCTGGAACAGGACCTGGACGCGCCTTTGCTGACCCGGCGGCCCGTCGTGCCCACCGCGGCCGGGGAGCGGCTGCTGGAGCATGCGGGCCCGTTGCTGCTGCGCCTGGACGCGGCGCGTGCCGACGTCGTCCGCATGGCCGCCGCGCCCCAGCAGGGGCTGACCCTCGCCACCACCCCGACCGCGCTCGGCGCCGGCGTCCTCGCCGCCCTGCCGCCGGTCGGCGTCACCCTGCGCGTCCTGCCCCGCGCGGAGATCCCGGCCGCCGTCGCCACCGGCACGGCCGACCTCGGCCTGGTCGACGGGCTGGCCGCACCGAGCGATCCGCTGCGACTGCCGGACGTGGCGCCGCTGACCACGCACGGCGTCGCCGAGGAACCCGTCAGCGTCCTGCTGCCCGCCGGGCACCCCCTCGCCGCCCGGACCGGCCTGCGCCTGGCCGACCTGGCCGACGCCCGGTGGCTCGACGCGCCCGACGCGACCCTCCCGCTGGACCACCTGCGCGCCGCGACCGGCGGCGCCTTCCGCCCGGCCCTGCGCTACGAGGGCACCGACCTGCGCACCCTCACCGCCCTCGCCGCCGCCGGACACGGCCTCACCCTGCTGCCGCACCGGGCCGCCACCGCCGTACCCGGCACGGTCGCCGTCCCGCTCACCGCGCCCCGGCTGGTCCACCGCACCGAACTCGTCCACGGCGGAAGTCCGCGGGGAGCGGCGGCGCAGATGGTGCGGAAGCTGGTGGGAGCGGCGTGAGGACTGTGTGATGGCTACCCTCCGCCACCCTCCGGCCAGTCTCACTCGTTCGTGTCTCGTCGCGGCCCGCTGCCCCGGGTAGAGCACCAGCCGGAGGCGAGCGAACCATGGAACAGACTGCGTTGCGTCCCAAGCCGATGCCCGGTCAGGATCCGCGGCAGGGCGGCGGCACCCCCGGCCCGGCCCACCGCCCGCACGCCGCGCGCCGGCGCGGACGGCGGCTGCGGACCGTGCTGTTCGGCCTGTGCACCGGCACCCTGCTGGTGCTGTCCGGCGTCGGCATCGGCACGGTCGGCGCCGCGGTGATCGGCATGAGCAGGCTCGCGGAGCAGCAGCGCCAGGCCCCGCCGCCCAGGCCGCCGGCCCGCTCCACCCCCGCCGCGACCCCGACCCCCGCTCCGGCCGCCGCACCCGTGGCGATCCTGGGCGTCGAGGCCGTCGACGCCGAGAAGGCGGGCGCAGTGGTCGTGGGCGTGCACGTGCCCGGCCCCGGCTATGCGGCCGGACTGATTCGCGGGGACGTCCTGCTGCAGTTCGGCTCCACCCGCGTGGACACCGCCGCCGACCTCGCCCGGGCCGTCGCCCGTGCCCGGCCCGGCAAGCCGGTGCTCCTCACCGTGCGTCACAGCCGCGGCGGGTACCAGCAGTTGACGGTCCTGCCGGGACTGGTGATCTGAGCCGGGCCGGTGCCGGCCCCCGCCTCACACTCCCTCGGTCACTCCGGGAATCTCGCTGGTCACCTTCCGCACCGCGGGCCATGATGGCCCCATGCCGAGTCCCTTCCGCGCCCAGCGTGCCCCGCGTGGAGCACCGGCGATCGGCTCGCGTGACCCTGTCCGGCCGGGCAGGATGCTGCCCGAGACGCCCTCGCCCGTTTCCCCACCCGCGCCCGGAGGCCCGGATGACCGGTAGTACGCCCGCGCCCTTCACCGCCGCCGACTACAGGGCCCGCATGGAGCGCGCCGCGCGCTCCGCGGCCGACGCCGGCCTCGCGGGGCTGCTCGTGGCACCGGGACCGGACATGGTCTGGCTCACCGGCTACACACCCACCGCCGTCACCGAACGGCTCACCGCGCTGGTCCTCGTCCCCGGCCGGGATCCCGTGCTCGTCGTGCCGACCCTGGAGGCCCCGGACGCCGAGCACGCGGCCGGCGCGTCCGCGCTCACCCTGCGCGACTGGACCGACGGCAAGGACCCCTACGCCGTCACCGCCGCGCTCCTCGACGACCACGGCCGGTTCGGCATCAGCGACAACACCTGGGCCCTGCACCTGCTGGGCCTGCAGCGAGCCCTGCCCGACACCTCCTACGCCGCTCTCACCGACGCCCTCCCCATGCTGCGCGCCGTAAAGGACGCCGCGGAACTGGAACTCCTCGCCGCCGCCGGAGCGGCTGCCGATGCAACGTTCGAGGAGATCCGCAAAGTTCCCTTCGCCGGCCGCCGCGAGTCCGAGGTCGGCCATGACCTCGCCGGCCTGTTGCGCCGCTTCGGGCACGAGCAGGTCGACTTCACCATCGTCGGCTCGGGCCCCAACGGCGCCAACCCGCACCACGAGGTCGGCGACCGCGTCATCCAGCACGGCGACATGGTCGTCCTGGACTTCGGCGGCCTGAAGGACGGCTACGGCTCCGACACCACCCGCACGGTCCACGTCGGCGAGCCCACCGAGGAGGAGCGCCGGGTGCACGACATCGTGCGCGAGGCCCAGGAGGCGGGATACCGGGCCGTACGGCCGGGTGCGGCCTGCCAGGAGGTCGACCGGGCCGCCCGCGCGGTGATCACCGAGGCCGGGTACGGCGCGTACTTCATCCACCGCACCGGGCACGGCATCGGCGTCACCACGCACGAGCCGCCGTACATGATCGAGGGCGAGGAGCAGCCCCTCGTGCCCGGCATGTGCTTCTCCGTGGAGCCCGGCATCTACCTGCCCGGACGTTTCGGGGTGCGCATCGAGGACATCGTCACGGTGACCGAGGACGGCGCGCGCCGCCTCAACAACACCACGCGTGACATGGTCATAGTGGACTGAGAGACCACGAGCGAGCGAACCAGGGGACCACACCCTCGACGGCATCCAGGACATCCGGACATCCAGGAACGGCGACGCGCGACCCATGACCCACGCACCGACACCCACCGCGGACACCGTCCGCAGACTGGTCCGTTCGCTGCTCAAGGAGGGCGGCAACGGCACCGAGGGACCCGATGTGCGGCCCGTGACGGAGGGCCGTACGCACACGTGGTGGGTCGGCACCCGCCATGTGCTGCGCCTCGCACCCGACCGCGAGACCTCCGCCGGCCGCCGCCGCGAACTGCGCCTGCGCGACCTGGTCCGCCCGCACGTGCCCGTCGCCGTCCCCACCAGCGTCGCGCACGGCGACTGGGCGCCCGGCCTCGCCTACACCCTGGACACCAAGGTGCCCGGCGGTACGGCCGACGAGCACGACGTCTCCGCCGTCGGCGAGGCCGACCTCGCCGGGCTTCTCGCCGGGCTGCGGGCGGTGCCGGTACGGCAGGCCGAGGCGCTCGGCGTGTCGCGCACCGCCCCGCGCTCCCTGGAGGCGCTGCGCCGCATCGCCGTACACGCGGCCGAACGACTGGCCGCCGCCGACGAGTTCGACGCCGCCCGGCTGCACCAGCTGACCCCGCCCGGCGCGGCCCAGCTCACCGCGCAGCCCGGCACCGCGGTCCTCACCCACCACGGCCTGACCGGCGAGCACGTGGTGGTCAGTGCCGACGGGCGGGTCCGCGGCATCCTGGACTGGACCCGGGCGGCCTGGGGCGACCCCGCCGAGGACATCGCCGGGCTCGCCGTCGCCGTCGGCTCCCCGGCGGCCGTCCGCGCCGCCACCCTGGCCGGCTACGGCGCCCGCCCCTGTCTGCGCGGCCTGTGGCTCGCCCGCTGCGACACGGTCATCCGGCTCGCCGACCATCTGGAAGGCCGTGCGGCCGGCTCCCCCGCGCTGCTCCGGACGCAGCTGCGGCGGGCCTGGGAGCCGATCCTGCTGGAGCGGTTGTCGGACTTCAAGGAGGAGCCGGAGCCGTAGCGCGCCCCGGAGGTGCGCGGGGCCGTATCGACATGCGGCTCCACCGCGTGCGCGCGACCGGTCACGACGCAGCCGCAGCCGCGCACGGCCGCACGCCACCCGGCGGGCCGGCTTCTCACGGCTGCGACAGCACCACGCACGACTCCCCGGGGAGCTGGAGCAGGCCGTCCGGTCCGGGAAGCCGCACCGGCTCCCAGGCCGCCAGGACCACCGTGGGGCGGGTGCCCAGGGGGATGGCCGCCGGTTCCTTGCCGAGGTTCACCGCCACGCGGACGTCACCGCGCCGGAAGGCCAGCCAGCGGGCCCGCTCGTCGTACGCCACCTTCGTGTCGGCCAGGTCGGGGTCGGTGAGGTCGGGCTGGTCGCGACGCAGCGCGATCAGCTGCCGGTACCAGGCGAGCACGCGTGCGTGGGGCTCGCGTTCCGGCTCCGACCAGTCGAGACAGGACCGCTCCAGGGTCGCCGGGTCCTGCGGATCCGGTACGTCCTCCTCGGCCCAGCCGTGCGCCGCGAACTCCCGCCGCCGGCCCCGCCGTACCGCCTCGGCCAGCTCCGGATCGGTGTGGTCGGTGAAGAACTGCCAGGGCGTGCCCGCCGCCCACTCCTCGCCCATGAACAGCATCGGAGTGAACGGCGAGGTCAGTGTCAGCGTCGCCGCACAGGCCAGCAGGCCGGGGCACAGGCGGGCGGACAGGCGGTCGCCCTGGGCGCGGTTGCCGACCTGGTCATGGGTCTGGCTGTAGCCGAGCAGCCGGTGCCCCGCCACCCGCGCACGATCCAGCGGGCGGCCGTGGTGCCGGCCCCGGAACGACGAGTACGTGCCGTCGTGGAAGTAGCCGCCGGTGAGCGTCTTGGCGAGCGCGGCGAACGGAGCCCGGGCGAAGTCGGCGTAGTAGCCCTGGGACTCGCCGGTCAGCGCGGTGTGCAGGGCGTGGTGGAAGTCGTCGTTCCACTGCGCGTGCAGCCCGAGTCCGTGCTCGGCGCGCGGGGTGATGAGCCGCGGGTCGTTCAGGTCCGACTCGGCGATCAGGAACAGCGGCCGGCCCAGCTCCTCGGCGAGGCCGTCCACGGCCGCCGACAGCTCCTCCAGGAAGTGGCACGCGCGCGTGTCGTACAGTGCGTGCACCGCGTCCAGGCGCAGCCCGTCGATACGGTAGTCCCGCAGCCACGCCAGTGCGCTGCCGACGAGGAACGCGCGCACCTCGTCCGAACCGGGCGCGTCCAGGTTCACCGCCGAGCCCCACGGTGTGTGGTGCGTGTCGGTGAAGTACGGTCCGAAGGCGGGCAGATGGTTGCCCGACGGGCCCAAGTGGTTGTGCACGACGTCCAGGACGACACCGAGACCGAGTCCGTGCGCCCGGTCAATGAAGCGTTTCAGCGCCTCGGGACCGCCGTACGGCTCGTGCACCGCCCACAGCGACACTCCCTCGTAACCCCAGCCGTGCCGCCCCGGGAACGGACACAGCGGCATCAACTCGACGTGGGAGACGCCCAGTTCCACCAGGTGCTCCAGCCGGTCGGCCGCCGCGTCCAGGGTGCCCTCGGGGGTGTACGTGCCCACGTGCAGCTCGTACAGCACGGCACTCGCCGGCCCGCGCCCCGCCCACCGTGCACGCCAGGCGTAGCGCCCGTGGTCCACGACCGCGCTCAGCCCGTCGGGGCCGTCCGGCTGGCGGCGCGAGCGCGGATCGGGGCGCACGGGACCGTCGTCCAGCGCGAACCCGTACCGGGCTCCGTCCCCGGCCTCCGCCTCCCCCGTCCACCAGCCGGCGCGGCCGGGATCGCGCGTCAACGCGCGCGTGCCGCCCTCGCAATGGAGCGTCACTCGTTCTGCCTGCGGTGCCCACACCTCGAACTGCACGGACGGTTCCCCTTCGTCTGTGATGTCTCGCCTGATCACCGTGATGTCCCGCGTCCCCATCGTGCCCGCCCGGACGATCGATCCGCTTTCGAATCCGCCCTTTCCGGGTGGGTGTCGCGGAAGTGCGCGCGGACCGGCTCCGATTCCCCGTTTTCTGGACACCCGGGGTTCGCTGTCCGACAATCACCTGCGTGACGTCGTCCTTCGAGTTCTCCACCTACCCCGCGCGGCTCTCCGACGAGGAGCGCGACAAGGCGCTGCGGGTGCTGCGTGACGGCGTCGCCCTGGGCCGGCTCTCGCACGACACGTTCGTACGCCGCATGGAGCTGGCGCTGGCCGCGCGCCGAGCCGACGAACTGGCCGCCCTCGTCGCCGACCTGCCCCGCGAGAACCGTTTCTCCCGTGCGGTCCTCGGCACCGTCGAGGCCGTCTCCGGGTTCACCGTACGGCTGCGCCGCGCCTGGCAGGCCGAGCGGCTGCCCAAGCTGCTGCTGCCGCACCCCACGCACGCCCACCCGCTGCGCATCGGCCGTGATCCGGCGTGCGGACTGCGCCTGAACCACGAGACCGTCTCCCGCGTGCACGCCGAACTCAGCCACCAGGGGGGCCTGTGGGTCCTCAGGGACCTCGGCTCCACCAACGGCACCACCGTCAACGGCCGCCGGGTGATCGGCTCGGTCGCCGTCCGCGAGGGAGACCAGGTGGCCTTCGGCCGGACGGCGTTCAGGCTCGCCACGAGCTGAGCGGCGACGGCCGGCCGTGCGCGACCCGGCGCACGCTCACGCGCGCGTGCCCTCCCAATCGGGTGAGCCGGACTGCGGAACGCGCGCCGGCGTGCCGATGCAAGGGGCATGACGTACATCACCAGAGTCACAGCGACGGCCGGCGCCCTGCTGGCGGCCGCCGGTCTGCTCGCCGCGGCCCCGGCCCAGGCGGCACCCCGCAGCACGTTCCCCCTCAGCGACAACTGGCTCTATCTCACCGTCGTCCGCGGTGAGAACGTCCAGTCCGGCGACAAGCACGGCACACTGCTGCTGTGCGACCCGCTGCCCCTGGGGTACGCGCGCGCCGCCGAGGCCTGTGCCGAACTCGCCTCAGTCGAGGGGGACATCGCCCGCATCCCGAAGAAGAAGGTCTTCTGCCCGATGATCTTCGCGCCGGTGACCGTCCACGCGCACGGGCAGTGGAACGGACGTCCGATCGACTACCAGGAGACCTACTCCAGCAAGTGCGTCATGGAGGCACGGACGGGAGCGGTGTTCGCCGTGGACCACTGAGCCGGACCGGCGGGAGACGCGACACCGGCGGCGCGGGGCGGCGCGGGCGGCCTCACAGCACCCGCTCACGGGCCTGCTGTGCCGCCACGAGCACTGTCCGGGACTGGTGCTCCACCTGGTGCTCCAAGGGCACCCAG
Organism: Streptomyces sp. NPDC053069; assembly: GCF_044546895.1. Classification (NCBI taxonomy): domain Bacteria; kingdom Bacillati; phylum Actinomycetota; class Actinomycetes; order Kitasatosporales; family Streptomycetaceae; genus Streptomyces; species Streptomyces sp. NPDC053069. The sequence continues at coordinate 86,260 of NZ_JBITZN010000013.1, forward strand.
CGGGCCCTGAAGCGCGCCGCGAAAGCATCGCACCAGGCGGTGACGAGCTGTTCCAGCCGTGGTGCCGCCCGGTCGTCCGTCTCCCGCAGCACCCGCAGCAGCATCGCCGCCGCGCGCAGCGGCAGCCGCCGCCCGAAGGCGTCCACACTGCCGATGTACGCCATCGTCGTACCGGCCGGCGGGGTGTGGATCCAGTCCTCGGCCAGGCCGGGGATCAGCTCCAGCGCCCAGCGCGCCGCCCGCAGCAGTGGGCCGTCCACACCGTCGAGGCGGGGCAGCGCGTCGCCGAGCACGCGCTCCACCTCCTGCGAGTCCCGCAGCAGCCGCTGGGCCAGGCGCCGCATCGCCGCCGCCGGAGCCGGGTGCGGCGCCGGATCGTCCACCAGGTCGCTCGCCCACATCGGTACCTCCACCACGGCGGTCAGACCGCCGTACCGGTGCGCGTGGTACCAGGTGCTGTGCCGTGCGTCGTCGGGCATGCTCGGGTAGGCGGCGCCCGTGTCCGGACCGGGCATGACATGCACCCCGGGGCCGGAGGCCGGCCAGCCGGCGGCGTCCGAGGCGCCCGTCTCCACCGGGATGTGCAGTTGCGCCGCCGACTTGGCGAACGGCTCGGCGAGCCCCGGAACGTCCCTGGTCAGCTGCACCCAGCTGCCGCCGAGGTCGGTGCCGTGCAGGGTCACCTGGAGGTAGGGCCGCAGCTCGTCGATCACCCCGGTCAGCGCCCGGGTCTCGGGGGGCAGCCGGTCCGGCGGCAGCACGGACGGCGACCACTCCGGCTGCTCGGCGCCCGTCGGCCGGTAGAAGCCGAGGTGGTAGTCGAGCAGGCTGCGCGGCGCCGGTGTCACATGCAGGCTCGCACCGTCCGGATCCGCGCACAGCAGGAAGTGCCAGGACGTGTCCGCCCGCAGCTCCCGCTCGGCCAGCACTCTTTCGGCAAGCACCCGCAGGGTGGAGCCCCCGGTCGGTTCATTGGCGTGGGCACCGGCGACCACCAGAACCGTCCGCCGGGCATGCCCCACCGACAGCAGGTGCAGGGGTCTTCCCGCGCGCGAGACGCCGACCTGCCTGAGCGAGCACAGCCCGGGTTCCTGAGCGGCCAACGCCTGTGCGGAGGCGATCAGTTCGGGAACGCTGGGATAGCGCAGCTCCGGCAGAAGACTCACCCCCGACTTGTTCCGCCCGGCTTCGCCCTCCAAGTCCCGCACGCGGCGGGTCAACTGTCAAGCATGCGGCGGGGGAGGCTACCGGGGGCGCCCGGACTCGGGCGCGGGGGCACGGCGCGGGCGCTGCGTGCCGGGCGCTCACTGCTGGTGCAGGCCGCGCCCCGCGAGCGTCAGGAACACCTCGCCCACCGCCTCCGACAGCGTCGGGTGCGCGTGCACGTGCCGGGCCACGTCCGCGGGCTCGGCGTCCCAGCCGACGATCAGCTGGCTCTCGGCGATCATCTCCGACACGCTCGGGCCGACCAGGTGCACGCCGAGCACCTGCCCGCCGCCGGCCTCGGTGACGACCTTCACCATGCCGCCCCGGCCGTGCACCATGCCCTTGGCCACGGCGGTCAGCGGCATCGTGTTCACCTCGACCTCGCGCCCACGCGCGCGTGCCTCCGTCTCGCTCAGCCCCACCGCGGCGGTCTGCGGCGAGGAGTACGTCACCCGGGGCACGGCCGCGTAGTCGATCGGGGCCGGCCGGAGCCCGGCCAGGGTCTCGGCGACCAGCAGGGCCTCCGCGAACGAGGCGTGCGCGAGGCCGAGCGAGGGCGGCGGCAGCAGGTCCCCGACGACATGGACGCCCGGTACGGCCGTCTCCAGCCGGTTCCAGTCGGCCGGTACGACGAACCCCCGCTCGTCCGTCGTCAGGCCGGCCGCGTCCAGACCCAGACCCTCGGTGACCGGCGCCCGGCCGACGGCCACCAGCAGCCGCTCCGCCTCCACCGTGCGCGTCTCGCCCCGCGCGGTGCGCACGCGCGCGCGTACGCCGTCGTCCAGCACCTCCGCGTCCAGCAGCCGGGCGCCCGGCTGCACATCGATCCCGCGCTTCTTCAGGCCGCGCGTCAGATGCCGGCTCACATCGGCGTCCTCCAGCGGCACGATCCGCTCCGCGGCCTCCACGAGAGTGACCTCCGCGCCCATGGACCGGTGGAAGGAGGCGTACTCCACGCCGATCGCGCCCCCGCCCAGCACCAGGACGGACGCCGGCAGCCCCGGCGCGAACAGGGCGTCGTCACTGGTCACCACGCGCCGTCCGTCCGGCACGAGCCCCGGGATGGTGCGCGGGCGCGAGCCTGTCGCGAGCACGATGCCACGGCGCGCGGAGAAGTCGTGCACGCCCGGCGCGGACTCCCTGCGCGCGCTCTCCACACGCACGGTGCGCGGACCCGTCAATCGTGCGCTGCCGCGCACCACCCGCACGCCGGCGTGCGCCAGATGCGCCTCGACCCCCTTGTGGTTGCGCGCCACGATGTCGTCCCGTGTGGCCACCAGCGCCGCCCAGTCGACCGAGTCCAGCGTGGCCCTCACACCCCACCGCTCACGCGCCTCGGCGATGCCGTCGACCAGTTCGGCGGCGTACAGCATCGCCTTGCTCGGTATGCAGCCCCGGTGCAGACAGGTTCCGCCGACCTTGTCGCGTTCGGCGAGGACGACGTCCAGCCCGAGGGCGGCGGCGCGCAGGGCGGTGGCGTACCCGCCCGTTCCGCCGCCGATGACGATGACATCCGGTGTGTTGACGATCATGGCATCCACCCTCCGTCCACCCCTTGCCATGAGTCCAAGGCAATGTTGTTGTGGATGTCATGCAGGATCTTCATGAAAGGCGGGGGAGTTGAGCCTGCGGCAGATGGAGTACTTCGTCACGGTCGTCCAGGAGGCGTCCTTCACCCGCGCGGCGGAGGCCCTGCACGTCACACAGCCCGCGCTCTCGCACCAGATCAAGGCCCTGGAGAAATCGGTCGGCGGCGCCCTGCTGGAGCGCATGGCCCGCGGCGTGCGCCTCACCCCCATGGGACGGGCCTTCCTGCCGCACGCCGAACTCGCCGTCCGCAGCGCCGCGCAGGCCCGCCGCGCGGCGCGTGCCACCGCCGGCGCCGAGGGCGGCGAACTCCACATCGCCACGCTGCACTCCCTCGCCGTGGGCGTCCTGCCCGACGTCTTCGCCCGCTGGCGCACGGTCCGCCCCCGGGTCCTGCTGCGCCTGCACGAGTACGCCACCGCCGAGGCGCTCGAGGAGGCCGTGCAGCGCGGCACCGCCGACCTGGCGTTCGGGCCGGAGCCCGCCGACCCGCCCGGCACCGTCGTACCGGTCGGCGAGGAGGAACTCGTCCTGGTGGTCCCGTTCGACGACCGGCTCGCGGGCCGTACGACGGTGACCCTGCCGGAACTCAGCGACCGCGCGTGGATCCGCTGCGCGATGGAACCCGTGGTGCACGGCGCGCGCTTCCTCGACTGGGCGTGCGGGCGGGCCGGGTTCGCGCCGCGGACCGCCGTGTGGACCGAGCACACCTCGACAGCCGTGCGGATGGCCGCAGCCGGCGTCGGGGTGTGCGTCGCGCCCGCCCACGTCGTGCGCGGTGCCGTCGGTGAGGACTGCACGGTCCTCAGCCCGGACCCGGCCTGGAAGCGCCCCCTGGCGGTCTACGCGCGCGTGCCGCCCACCGGGGCCGCCGAGGCCTTCGTGGACCTCCTGCGCACCACCTGGGCCGTCCTCGGAGACCTCCCGGAACGGCCGTACGAGGAGTGCCGACCGCCCGCCGAGCCGGTCCGCTGAGCCGTCTCACCCCTCCGCGACCCGCTCCAGCAGGACCACCGGCAGCCGGTCGAAAAGGTCCGCCACGCGCGCGTGCCCCGTGAACTCCCGCCCCTCGGTCAGCACGTCCGCCCACCGTCCGGGAGGCAGCGTCAGCCGGGTGTCCCGCCAGCCGCCCGTCTCGGCGAGCCGCAGCGACAGCCGGGTGACCGCCGTGACCGCCTCGCCCGAGCGTGCGAACGCCACACAGTGCTCGGCCGCCGGGCCCTCGGCGGACAGCGGTTCGTACGACGCGGCCCTGCCGAAGGCGTCCGGACGCCGGGCGCGCAGCCGCAGGGCCGCCGCCGTCAGCGCGTCCTTCTCGCCGGGCGTCTCGGGCGGGAACGGCACCGCACGCCGGTTGTCCGGGTCCACCAGCGCCCGGTACTCGCCCTCCGTGCCCTGGTAGACGTCCGGCACCCCCGGCATCGTCAGATGGACCAGGGCGGTGCCGAGCACATTGGCCCGGACGTGCGGCTCCAGCGCCTTGCGGAACGCGGCCACGCGCTCCCCGGGCGCCCCGCACGGCCCGGCGGCGACGAACGCGGCCACCGCCTCCTCGTACGGCGGCTCCTGCTCCGTCCAGCTGGTGTACATGCCCGCCTCGCGCACATGCTTCAGCAGTGCCTGCTGCACCCGCTCCTCCTCGGCGGTGCCCAGCCCGAACACCGTCTGCCAGGCCGCCCAGGCGAGCTGCCCGTCCGGTACGCCCACGCCCTCCCCGGGCTGGTTCACCTCGGCCAGCAGCTCCGCCCACCGGCCGGGGCACTCGGTGAGCACGGCCAGCGCGGCACGCACGTCGGCACTGCGCTTGGTGTCGTGCGTGGAGACCACCGTGCCGGTGGCCGGCCAGTCGTGCTGCACGCGCGCGCAGTGGGCGTGGAAGTCCTCGGGGGACACACCCGGCCGGCCCGGATCGCCGCCCACCTCGGTCGCCGACAGCAGCGGCACGTAGCGGTAGAACGCCGTGTCCTCCACCGACTTGGCCCGCAGCGCCGACGCGGTCTGCGCGAACCGGGTACGGAACTCCACCCGGTCGGCGTGGTCCGGCGCCGACGGGTCACCGGGCGGCTCGACGAGCAGCCGGCGCACGATCCCGACGGCCTCCGCCTCCTCGGGCACCACGAAGGCCAGCCGCGCCTCCTCGGCGGCCTCCTCGGTGACGACGGCGGCCGCGTCACCGGAGGCGTACGGCCGGTACACCCGCATCCGGACCAGCAGCTCCTCCACGGCCGTGCGCAGCGCCCAGGGAGCCCGGTCGCGCAGCGCGAGGTCGGGCGAGGAGGCGCACAGCCGGGTGGCGACCCGGGTGAGCCGGTCGGTCTCGGCGGCCAGCTCGTGCGTGAGCACCTTGTAGGCCGCCCGCCGTACCGTCGCCTCCCAGTTGCCGCCCCGGTCCGTCTGCGGGGCCGCGAAGGCCCGGTAGCGGCCCAGCAGTTCGTACGCCCCCGTCTGGTCGGTGAACAGTCCGTCGACCTGGCGCAGGGCGTCGTAGCCGGTGGTGCCCGCGACGGGCCAGGACGCCGGCAGCCGCTCGCCGTCGGCGAGGATCTTCTCCACCACCGTCCAGCGCCCGCCACTGGCCTCGTGCAGCCGCGCGAGGTAGCCGTCGGGATCGGCGAGCCCGTCGGGATGGTCGACGCGCAACCCGTCGATCACGCCCTCGTCGAGCAGCTGGAGGATCTTGGCGTGGGTGGCGTCGAACACCTCCGGATCCTCCACGCGCAGCCCGATCAGCTCAGAGATGCTGAAGAACCGCCGGTAGTTCAGCTCGGTGCGGGCCAGCCGCCACCACACCGGGCGGTACCACTGGGCGTCCAGCAGCTCCGGCAGCGGCAGCTCCCCGGTGCCCGCACGCAGCGGGAAGGCATGCTCGTGGTAGCGCAGCACGTCGCCGTCGACGACCAGGTGCTCCAGCTGGGAGCCGACCGGACCGCCGAGCACCGGCAGCAGCACCCGGCCGTCCTGCGCCTGCCAGTCGATGTCGAACCAGCGCGCGTACGGCGAGCCGGGGCCCTCGCGCAGCACCTCCCACAGGGCGTGGTTGTGGCGGGGGGCCATGGCCATGTGGTTCGGCACGATGTCCACCACCAGGCCGAGCCCGTGCTCCCGCGCGGTCCGCGCCAGCGACCGCAGGCCCTCCTCGCCGCCCAGTTCGCCGCGCACACGCGCGTGGTCCACCACGTCATAGCCGTGCGGGGATCCGGGCACGGCCTCCAGCACGGGGGACAGGTGCAGGTGCGAGACGCCGAGCGACGCCAGGTAGGGTACGGCCGCCGCGGCGGCGGCGAACGGGAACGAGGGCTGGAGCTGCAGCCGGTAGGTGGCCGTGGGCACCTCCGGTCCGGGGCGCGCAGAAGTCATGAAAACGTACGTACCCAGCCTGTCGGCTTTCGTGTCACCGGCCCCTGCACTCACCCACACGCGTGTACCGGACGAGCAGCCCCGCCGGGGGCTGCTGCCCGGGCCCGTCCGGTCCGCTACGCCGGCCGCTGCAGCACCGTCAGGCTGTGGTCGGGCAAGGTGATCCGGTCGCCCGCCCCGACCTTCGCACCGGACCCCGGCGGCACCCCGTCCGGCTGGGCGGTGTCGACGACCACCTGCCACTGCCGGCCGTGGTCGACCGGTACCAGAAAGTCCAGCGGCGCCGGGGAGGCGTTGAACATCAGCAGGAACGAGTCGTCGGTGATGCGTTCCCCGCGCGGACCCGGCTCGGAGATCGCGTTGCCGTTCAGGAACACCGTCAGCGCGGACGCCCGCGCCGAGTCCCAGTCCCGCTGGGTCATCTCGGCGCCCTCCGGGGTGAACCAGGCGATGTCGGACAGCTCGCCGTGGGTGCCCTCCACCGGGCGGCCGTGGAAGAAGCGGCGCCGGCGCAGGACCGGGTGGTCCCGGCGCAGCCACACCATCGCACGGACGAACTCCAGCAGGTCGCCCTCCGAGGACTCCGGCCACTGCACCCAGGAGATCTCGTTGTCCTGGCAGTAGGCGTTGTTGTTGCCGCGCTGGGTGCGGGCGAACTCGTCGCCGTGACTGATCATCGGCACGCCCTGGGACAGCATCAGCGTCGCGAGGAAGTTCCGCATCTGCCGGGCGCGCAGCCGGAGCACCTCCGGGTCGTCCGTCTCGCCCTCCACCCCGCAGTTCCAGGACCGGTTGTGGCTCTCGCCGTCCCGGTTGTCCTCGCCGTTGGCCGCGTTGTGCTTGTCGTTGTACGCGACGAGGTCGTGCAGCGTGAAGCCGTCGTGGCAGGTGACGAAGTTGATCGAAGCCAGCGGGCGGCGGCCGTCGTCCTGGTAGAGGTCCGAGGAGCCGGTCAGCCGGGAGGCGAACTCCGCGAGGGCCCGCGGCTCGCCCCGCCACAGGTCCCGTACCGTGTCCCGGTACTTGCCGTTCCACTCGGTCCACAGCGGCGGGAAGTTGCCCACCTGGTAGCCGCCCTCGCCCACGTCCCACGGCTCGGCGATCAGCTTCACCTGGGAGACCACCGGGTCCTGCTGCACCAGGTCGAAGAACGACGACAGCCGGTCCACCTCGTGGAACTGCCGGGCGAGCGTGGCCGCGAGGTCGAAGCGGAAGCCGTCGACGTGCATCTCGGTGACCCAGTACCGCAGCGAGTCCATGATCAGCTGGAGCACGTGCGGGGACCGCATGAGCAGCGAGTTTCCGGTGCCCGTGGTGTCCATGTAGTAGCGGCGGTCGTCCGTCAGCCGGTAGTACGACGGGTTGTCGATGCCCTTGAAGGACAGTGTCGGACCCAGGTGGTTGCCCTCGGCGGTGTGGTTGTAGACGACGTCCAGGATGACCTCGATGCCGGCCTCGTGCAGCGCCCGGACCGCCGACTTGAACTCCAGCACCTGCTGGCCGCGGTCGCCCCAGGAGGCGTACGCGTTGTGCGGGGCGAAGAAGCCGATGGTGTTGTAGCCCCAGTAGTTGCTCAGACCCAGGTCGACCAGCCGGTGGTCGTTCACGAACTGGTGTACGGGCATCAGTTCGAGCGCCGTCACCCCCAGCTTGGTCAGGTGGTCGATGACCGCCGGATGCGCGAGCGCCGCGTACGTGCCCCGCAGCTCCTCCGGAAGCCCCGGGTGACGCATGGTCAGGCCCTTCACATGGGCCTCGTAGATCACCGTGTGGTGGTACTCGGTGCGCGGCGGCCGGTCGTCGCCCCAGTCGAAGTAGGGGTTGATCACCACGGAGGCCATGGTGTGCGGCGCCGAGTCGAGGTCGTTGCGGCTGTCCGGCGCGCCGAAGTGGTAGCCGTACACCTCCTCGCCCCAGCGGATCGCGCCGCTGACCGCCTTCGCGTACGGGTCGAGCAGCAGCTTCGCGGAGTTGCAGCGCAGCCCGCGCCCGGGATCGTACGGGCCGTGCACCCGGAACCCGTACCGTTGCCCCGGCATCACGCCCGGCACGTACGCGTGCCGCACGAACGCGTCGCTCTCGCGCAGTTCCACCGCCGTCTCCGAGCCGTCGTCGTGCAGCAGACACAGCTCTACTCGGTCCGCGGCCTCCGTGAAGACCGCGAAGTTGGTTCCGGCGCCGTCATAGGTGGCGCCGAGCGGATACGCCTCTCCAGGCCAGACCTGCATGGATACGACTCTCCCAGGTGTGCCGCCGCCCTGGGGCCGCGTTGGCCCCCGAGTCTCCCGAAAGTGACGGAACCTCCCGTGTCTTGCGTCCCTCTTACCCACCGACCAGCGCACACGACGGCGCTCGTACCCGCCGTGTGCCGAACCAGTGGGGCAACAGGTACCCCCGTGGGACCGCGGGGAGCAGGGGGCCATGTGCGTGAGACAGTGCACCGCCATCTGGGAAAGTTAGTGGCAGGAGTGGCCGTCGCGACGGTGGGGACCGCCGCGGCCGTCGCGATCGCCCTGCCGGGCACGGCGGGGGCGGACGCGTCGGGAGGGGCTCGCGGCGGCGGTACGCAGGACGGTCAGGGCCCGGACGGGGTCCGGCCCGCCGTCGTGGAACAGGCGCCGGCCGAGGGCGGCAAGGGCACCGGCCGCGACCCGCTGACCGATGACGAGGTCCGGCGGGCCGAGCGGATCGCCCTGACCGGGCAGCTGCTGCACACGGGCGAGAACGCCGCGGGTGGCCGCGGGCCGCAGCGCCTGAGCGCCGACCTCGCCGAACCCGAGCCCGGCGAGGCCGACGACCCCGGCGCGCCGCGCCGGGCCGACATCACCTTCTACGACTACCGCAACGACACGCTCGTGACCAAGACCGTCGACCTGGACACCGGCAAGGTCGAGCGGACCGGCACCCAGCGTGGCGTCCAGCCGCCGCCGAGCCGGGCCGAGAACGCCGAGGCGGCCCGGCTCCTGATCGCCGCCCCGCTCGGCGCGGGCCTGAAGGCCGACTACAAGGACGCCACCGGCAGGGACCTCACCTCCCCGGACCAGCTGCTGCTCAGCGGCGGCATCTACCGGGCGGTTCCGGGCGCCCAGCCAGCGGCCCTCGACCCGTGCGGCGTACACCGGTGCGTCCGGCTGTTCACCAAGGTCAGGAACGGGCCCTGGATCGACACCAGGTCCTTGGTGATCGATCTGAGCGCGCGCAAGGTCACCGCCCTCGACCACGGCTGACCGCCCCTTTCCCGGCATCTCCCTGCATCTCCTGCAGGGAGCCATCGCATCTCCTGCAAGGGAGTCATCCCGTCATGCCCGAGTACGGATTCCGTCGTGCGCGCAGGGCCGCGGCCGTCGGACTGGCCGTGGCCGCGCTGACCGCCGGCGCCACGACCGCCGCCGGACCGGCCGCCGCCCGGCCGGGGCCGGCCGCCGCCGCGCCCGCCGCCGACTGCAGCGCCGCCCACCGCCTCGAACAGAAGCTCTCCACCGGCACGACGTGGCGCATGTGCTGGCACTACGACAGCAAGGCCGGCCTCGTCCTGGAGAAGATCAGCTACCAGCCCAGGGGCGAACCGAAGCCGATCAGGGTGCTGAACAGCGCCAGACTCGGCCAGATCCATGTCCCCTACGACGACGGACAGCACGAGTACAGCGACCTGACGGACGAGGACTTCGCCCAGGCGCTGATGAACCTGTCGCCCGCCGAGTGCCCCGGCGGCACCATCAAGACCGTCAAGGTCCCCGACGCGATCGACCCGGAGCACCCGGACGTCAACGGCTTGTGCACGACCACCCGTTCCCGCGGTCACGCCTACCGCCTGCACGACACCGGCACGGACAAGGTCCACCAGGCCCAGGGCAAGGACTTCCTGGTCTACACCGTCAACCAGGTCGGCTGGTACGAGTACATCACCGAGTGGCGCTTCCAGGACGACGGCACGATCGCCATGAACGTCGGTGCGACCGGCAGCCTGTCCTGGGAGGACTACGACGCCGGCGACGGGCGCGGCTGGCCCGTCGGCAAGGGCGCCAAGGCCTACGCCACCAGCCACAGCCACAACGTCTTCTGGCGTCTGGACTTCGGCCTCGACGGCTCGTCCAAGACCAGGGTCGAGCAGTACGACTCGGCCGTCAGCCCCCGCACCGCCGGACAGCGCGGCCCGACCACGAAGACCACCCGCACGGAGGTCACCCGGGAACTCGCCGGTGACCTGAAGGACTACCGCTGGTGGCGGGTGGTCAGCGCGACGGGGAAGAACAAGGACGGGCACGCCCGTTCGTACGAGATCGTCCCCGGAGCCACCACCAAGTACCCCGGCCGCGGCTACACCCGGCACGACCTGTACGTCACCGAGTACAACCCCTGCGAGCTGTTCGCCAGCGACAATCCGGCGATCTGCGGCCGCGGACACCCCGCGGCGGTCGACAAGTGGATCGGCGGACAGACCCTGACCCACCCGGTGATCTGGATGAACGTCGGCTTCCACCACATCGCGCGCGACGAGGACCAGCAGCCCATGCCGGTGCACTGGCAGGGCTTCACCATCGCCCCGCGGGACGTCACGGCTATGAATCCGCTCACTCCCCGTGACCTGGCAGGGCAGAACGGCCATTGGCACTAGCGTAGTTGACGAAAGCGGTTGAGAAACCGACCTGTCCATCCGGCTGCACCGCCGTCCCCTCGCGGAGTACCCTTCCTTGATCGTTGAGACGGGAAAGGCCCGGGGGGCGGAAGGCGGTGCACGGGTGGGCTCGGGAGGGCTGGAGCTGCCCCCTGGTGACGAGGGTCACGAGGGGAACTCCGCAGACGTCCCGCCCGGCGCGGTGTCCCTGGCCCGCCCGATGGACGCGGGATCCATCGGGCCGGAGCTGGACTGGGACGCCGACGCCTGGCGCGAGGTGCGCACCCGCGCCCAGCGGGCCGGCCGGGCCTACATCTGGCTGAATCTCGTCGAACAACGCCTGCGCGCGGTCGTGGCCGCCGTGCTGCGGCCCATCTACGAACCCGTCCACGGGGACGACTGGGTGGTCGCCGCGGCCGGCCCGGCCGGACAGGAGTGGGTACAGCGCGCGGTCGCCGTGCGGGAGGTCAGCCGCCGCAAGGGCTATCTGCTCGACCCGGCCGACGACAACGTGCTCAGCTTCCTCACCCTGCCGCAGCTGCGCGAGCTGATGGTGCAGCACTGGCCGTGCTTCGAACCGTACTTCGACGAGCGCCGCGACCTCGAACTCGCCCTGGACGAGCTGGAGGTCACCCGCAACGTCGTCTCCCGCAACCGGGCCCTGTCCGAGGCGGTCCTGAACCAGGCCGAGCGCGCCTCGGCCCGGCTGCTGGAGATGCTCGGCGCGGGCGGTGACGTGCCCTCCGCACGCCGGCTGCCGGTGGACGCGGTCGAGGACCTGGTCGGCGACCGGTACGCGGATGTCGTGGCCGTCCACGCGGACCGGGTGCGGCTGATGCGCCAGTTCCCGGCCGAGGACCTCTTCGGCGGCGCCCGCCGCCTCGACGCGATCGGCATCGGCCTCAACCTGCTGGTGCAGAACTTCTCCGGCCGCCGTCTGCTCCGGCTCGCCGAGTCCGGCTGCCGGGTACGGCTGCTCTTCCTCAACCCGGCCTCCAGCTCGGTCAAGCGCCGCGAGCGCGAACTCGGGATGAAACGGGGCGAACTGAGCCGGTCCGTCGAGATGAACATCCTGCACATGCGCCGGGTCCGCTCCCGGCTGCACGACCCGGGCGCCTTCGAGATCCAGGTCTACGACGAGACACCGCGCTTCACCGCCTACCTGGTGGACGGCGACGGCGCCGACGGCATCGCCGTGGTGCAGTCCTATCTGCGCGGGGCGCGCGGGATGGAGTCGCCGGTACTGGTGCTGCGCAACGGCAGCAAGGTGGTCAAGTCGGATGACGTGGGCGAAGTGGGACTTTTCCCGACTTATCGCGAGGAGTTCGAGCTGGCTTGGATGGATTCGCGGCCGGTGTCCTGAACGGCCCGTGACGGCAAGCGGAACGCGATCCTCGGATTGTCAGTGCCGCGTGCGATGGTGGAGGCCACTGGGGGAAAGCACCACCAAGAAGGGGGGCCGCCCATGGGCTGGCACCGGGAGCTGCTGATCGGCTTCGACCTGGAGACGACCGGGACCGATCCGCGCGAGGCGCGCATCGTCACCGGCGCGGTGATCGAGGTCAGGGCCGGTGAGCCCGGGGGACGCAGGGAATGGCTGGCCGACCCGGGCGTGGAGATCCCGGCCGACGCGGTGGCGGTGCACGGCATCAGCAACGAGCGTGCGGCGGCCGAGGGCCACCCGGCCGACCGGGTGGCCGACTCCGTCGCCGACGTCCTGGTGGGGTACTGGAGGACGGGCGTCCCGGTCGTCGCCTACAACGCCGCGTTCGATCTCACCCTGCTCTCCGCGGAGCTGCGCCGCCACGCCCTGCCGTCCCTCTCCGACCGCCTGGGCGGCCTCGCCCCCGCCCCGGTCATCGACCCCTACACCATCGACCGCTGGGTCGACCGCTACCGCCGCGGCAAGCGAAACCTGGAAGCGGTGTGTGCCGAGTACGGCATATCCCTCGACGCGGCCCACACGGCCCCGGCCGACGCCCTCGCCGCAGCGCGGCTCGCGTCCGCGATAGCCGACCGCCACCCGAAGATCGCGTCCCTGAGTCCGGTCGAGCTCCACCAGCGGCAGATCGAGTGGTACGCGGAGTGGGCGGCGGACTTCCAGGCGTTCTTGCGCCGCAAGGGCGAGCCGGACGCGGTGATCGACGGCACATGGCCCCTCCGGGAGCTGACGGAAAGCCAGCCGGCGTAGGTCCTGCGGGCCGGCTTCGCCTGCGGGCCGGTGGGGGCTGGTCGCGCAGTTCCCCGCGCCCCTTCCGGGCGCTGCTCGGCTGCGGGCACGGCCCCGGTACCAACGCCGAGCACCTCAGAACACCGGGCCACGAGACGCCCTCAGAACGGATACCACCGCACCGTCTCGTCCCCGTCCCGCAACGACGCCACCCGCCGCCGGAACTCGGCCAACGCATTCGGACTGCTCGGTGCATGCTGCGCAACCCACGCACAGCTGGCGGTCTCCCGGGCGCCGCGCAGCACCGCACAGCCCTCCCACTCCCGCACATCCCACCCGTATCCGTCGACGAACGACTCGTACGCCTCGGCGGGCAGCCCGTACCGGTCGCGGGAGAGCGCCATGACCACCAGATCGTGCTCGCGCAGATCCGCGGAGAAGGTCTCCAGGTCCACCAGGACCGGCCCGTCCGGCCCGACGTGCACATTGCGCGGCAACGCGTCGCCGTGGATCGGCCCCGGCGGCAGATGCGGCGTCAGCGCCGCCGCGGCCGCCGCGAATCCGTCCCGGCGCGCACGCAGGTACGCCGCGTCCTCGCCGTCGATCGCGTCACCCGCCAGCCGCAGCCACCGCTCCACACCGCCCAGCAACTCGCGGGGCGGCAATGCGAAAGGAGGAGCAGGCAGTGCGTGCACCATCCGCAGCAGTCGCGCCAGATCGCCCGGCTCGGCGGGGCGTACCGCCTCGGGCAGCCGGTGCCACACGGTCACCGGATGGCCGTCGACCAGCCGTGGCTCCGGCTCGGCCGCCCGTACCGCCGGCACGCCCGCCTCGGCCAGCCAGCGGGCGATGTCCAGCTCACGCCGGGCCCGCTGCAGCAGCTCGGCGTCGCGGCCCACCTTCACCACCAGGTCACCGGCGGCGAACACCGCGTTCTCACCGAGGGCGAGGAGAGATGCGTGCCGGGCCGGGCCCGGCAGCACTCCCGCCGTGGCCAGTACGTCCCGTGCCCGTGCCTCGTCCATCGTGCCGCCTCCGTACCGTCCAGCTGTGGTGCGTGTGCCGTACCCGGCCAGTCTTGCATTCGTCCAGGTCGAACGGTGTGCGCGGTCCCTTGACGAGGTATCGGGCCTTTATCACCATGAACACGCCAATCGGAGCAGGCAAAGGGGCTGATTCCGTGACATCAGTGGCCGACGTGCGACGACCGGGCGGTCGCCGTGCAGCCGGACAGGGCATCTGGTTCCTCGTCCTGCCCGCCCTGATCCCGATCCTCCTGTTCAGCGTGGGGCCGCTGCTCTACGGCGTCCTGCTGGCGTTCACCGACGCCCAGTCCGGCCGCACCCAGGCCACCCGCTGGATCGGTGCCCTCAACTTCCAGGACCTGCTGCACGACACGCTCTTCTGGGAGTCGTTCCGCATCGGCCTGGTCTGGGCGGCGGGCGTCACCGTGCCCCAGTTCCTGCTGGCGCTCGGCCTCGCCCTGCTGCTCAACGAGGACTTACGGCTGCGATGGCTGGCCCGCGCGCTCGCCATCGTGCCGTGGGCGCTGCCCGAGGTCGTCGTCGGCATCATGTGGCGGCTCGTCTACAACCCGGACGCCGGCATCCTCAACGAGACCCTGCGCGACCTCGGCCTCGGCGACGGCCACGACTGGCTCGGCGGCCTGGCCACCGCCCTGCCCGCGGTGATCGTCGCCGGCGTCTGGGCCGGCCTGCCGCAGACCACGGTCGCCCTGCTCGCCGGAGTGCAGAACGTCCCGCGCGAACTGCACGAGGCCGCCGCGGTCGACGGCGCCGGGGCCTGGCGCCGCTTCCGCGCGGTCACCTGGCCCGCGCTCAGACCGGTGGCCCTCGCCATCACTGCGCTCAACCTCATCTGGAACCTCAACTCCTTCGCCCTGGTCTACGTCCTCACCAGCGGCGGCCCCGGCGGCAAGACCCGGCTGCCCTCGCTGTTCGCCTACGAAGAGGCCTTCCGCTACGGCCAGTTCGGCTACGCGGCGGCCATGGGCTGTGTGCTCGTCGCCGTCGTATCGATCCTGCTCGCGGTGTTCCTGGCCGGCCGGCTGCGCGGAGGTGCGCAGGCATGAGGACCCGCCGCACGGCACGTGCCGGACAGTACGCCGCCCTGCTCTGCTATCTGCTGTTCCTGGCCTTCCCGCTCCTGTGGCTGCTGTCCACCGCCCTGAAGTCCCCGCGCGAGCTCGGCAGTCTGCACCCGACGTGGATCCCGCGCCACCCCACCCCGGCAGGCCTCCGGCAGGCCTTCCGGGAACAGCCCCTCGCGCACGCCGCGCTCAACTCCCTGCTGGTGGCACTCGCGACCGCCGCCGTCGCCGTCCTGGTCGCCACACCCATGGCGTACGTCCTGGCCCGGCACCGCACCCGGCTCGCCCGGGCCGCCACCGGATGGGTGGTGATCAGCCAGGCGTTCCCCTTCGTGCTGGTGATCATTCCGCTGTTCCTGGTGCTGAAGCAGCTGCGCCTCGTGGACTCCCTGACCGGGCTGGTGGTGGTGTACGTCGTGTGGGCGCTGCCGTTCGCGCTGTGGATGCTCGTCGGCCATATGCGGGCGGTGCCCGCCGAGCTGGAGGAGGCGGCGGCCGTCGACGGCGCCGGGCGGCTGCGCACCCTCGTGTCGGTGACGGCGCCGCTGCTCGCGCCCGGCATCGCGGCGACGGGCCTGTTCGCGTTCGTCACCGCGTGGAACGAGTTCTTCTTCGCGCTGGTGCTGCTCAAGAGCCCCGCGAAACAGACCCTGCCGGTCGTCCTCACCCATTTCATCGGTGCGGAGGGCGTGGCCGATCTGGGCCCGCTGGCCGCCGCCGCGTTCCTGGCCACGCTTCCCTCCCTGGCCGTCTTCGCCCTGGTTCAGCGGCGGATCACGACGGGCCTGCTCGCCGGGGCGGTGAAGAGCTGATGAGGACCCTCATGACCCGCATCCCCCGCACGACCCGCATCCCCCGCATGTCGGTCGCGCTCCTCGGCGTCCTGCTGCTGCTCGCGGGCTGCTCGTCACCGGCCCACCACGACGGCGGCCCGATCACCCTGCGCTTCCAGTCCCTCGCCTGGCAGCAGGAGTCCGTCGCCGCCACCAAGGCCCTGGTGAAGGAGTGGAACAGGACCCACCCCGAGGTCAAGGTCGAGTACATCCAGGGGAGTTGGGACAGCGTCCACGACCAGCTGCTCACCTCCTTCGAGGGCGGCGAGGCACCGGACATCATCCACGACGCCTCCGACGACCTGGCCGACTTCGCCTACGGCGGCTACCTCGCCGACCTGACCGATCTGCTGCCGGCCGACCTCAAGTCCGGTATCCCTCCGGCGGCTTGGGACACGACCACCTTCGGACACGGCATCTACGGCGTGCCGTTCCTCCAGGAACCCCGGGTGCTGATCGCTGACGCCACCAGGCTGCGCTCGGCGAAGGTACGCATCCCGACTCCCGGACATCCCTGGAGCTGGGCGGAGTTCCGGCAGGTGACGAAGAGGCTCAGCGGGCCCGGCAGGTACGGCGTGGCCTGGCCGCTGAAGGAACCCGTCTCCGCCACGCTGAACCTCTCCCTGTCGGCGGGCGGCCGGCTCTTCCACCGGGGCGCGGACGGCAGAGTGACCGTGCGCTTCGGCTCCGGCGACGCGGTCGTACCCGGCACGGTCCGCGACCAGGTCGCCGTCGACCACAGTGCTCCCGCCTCGACGCTGGGCAGCGGCGGTTCGGACACCCTGCCCGGCTTCTTCGGCGGCCGGTACGCGATGGTACCGCTGGGCTTCTCCTACCGTCAGCAGATCGTGCAGCAGGCCCCGAAGGGCTTCCGCTGGGAGGTGCTGCCCGCTCCGGCGGGCGCTGCCGGGCTCACCCAGGGGGTCAGTCCGCAGACCCTGTCCGTCTCCGCGGACTGCCCGCACAAGAAGGAGGCCGCCGCGTTCCTCGGCTTCCTGCTGCGGCCGGGGAACATGGTCCGTCTCGCGCTCGGCGACTGGATGCTGCCCACCGGCACCCAGGCGCTGAAGGACCCCGCCCTGCACACCGCGGAGAACGGCTGGGCGACCGGCGCGGCCCTGGCGGAGCACCTGCGCCCGGCGCCCGCCCAGTCCGTGCGCGGCTATCCCGAGTGGAAGGACAAGGTGGCCACCCCGGCCTTCCAGGAGTACTACAGCGGCGCGATCGGCCTCACCGAGCTGCGCAGACGCCTCGTGCAGGACGGCAACCTGGTCCTGGCCCGCTATCAGCGCTGAGCGCGGACCACCGAGCGGAAATTGCATTGAACGAGACGTATCGTCTCGCCTAGCGTCTGCATCATGACCGCTCCCGCCCACATCGCCATGTTCTCCATCGCCGCGCACGGCCATGTGAACCCCAGCCTGGAGGTGATCCGTGAACTCGTCGCCCGGGGGCACCGGGTCACGTACGCCGTCCCGCCGGTGTTCGCCGAGAAGGTGGCCGCCACTGGGGCCCGGCCCGTGCCGTACACCTCGACCCTGCCGGGACCCGACGCCGACCCGGAGGCCTGGGGGACCACGCTGCTGGACAACGTGGAGCCGTTCCTGGCCGACGCGATCCAGGCGCTCCCACAGCTCATCGAGGCCTACGCCGGCGACGAACCCGACCTCGTCCTGCACGACATCGCCTCGTACCCGGCCCGGGTGCTGGCCCACCGCTGGGGCGTCCCGGCGGTCTCCCTCTCGCCGAACCTCGTCGCCTGGCAGGGGTACGAGGAGGAGGTCATGGAGCCGCTGTGGGCCGAGCCGAGGAAGACCGAGCGCGGGCAGGCCTACTACGCACGCTTCGAGGCCTGGCTGACGGAGAACGGGATCACTCAGCACCCGGACTCCTTCATCGGCCCGGCCCGCTCGATCGTCCTCATCCCGAAGGCACTGCAGCCGCACGCCGACCGTGTCGACGCCCGCGTGTACGCCTTCGTCGGCGCCTGCCAGGGCGACCGCTCCGACCAGGGGGAGTGGCAGCGGCCGGCCACCGCCGGAAAGGTCGTGCTGGTGTCACTGGGCTCGGCCTTCACCAAGCAGCCCGCGTTCTACCGCGAATGCGTCCGCGCCTTCGGCGGCCTGCCCGGCTGGCACCTGGTCCTCCAGGTCGGCCGGCACGTGGACCTCGCCGAGCTGGGCGACGTACCGGACAACGTGGAAGTGCACAGCTGGGTACCGCAGCTGGCGATCCTGCGGCAGGCCGACCTGTTCGTCACACACGCGGGCGCGGGCGGCAGCCAGGAAGGGCTGGCCACCGCCACGCCGATGATCGCGGTCCCGCAGGCCGTCGACCAGTTCGGCAACGCCGACATGTTGCAGGGACTCGGTGTCGCTCGGCGGCTGGACACCCAGGAGGCCACCGGTGAGCGTCTCCGTGAGGCCGCGCTCGCCCTCGTGGACGATCCGGAAGTGGCCCGCCGTCTGAAGGAGATCCAGGCGGAGATGGCCGAGGAGGGCGGCACGCTCCGGGCGGCGGACCTGATCGAGGCGGAACTGAAGGGCCGCGCGCGGGAGTAGGCCACCTGCAACGCCCCGAAGGGGCGCGGGGAACGGTGCGACCAGCCCCACGCCCCCGCACCCGGTCCCGGCCGCCCCGGCGGGTTGTGCGCCGGATCAGACCGGCAGCCGCTCCGCCTCCTCGCGCACCGGCCGGGAGGCAACCGCGTCCGGCGCCTCGTCGTGGGTGAGGTCGGGCAGGCGGCGCAGCCACTTCGGCAGGTACCAGTTGCGCTCGCCGAGCAGTGCCATCACCGCCGGCAGCAGCACTCCGCGGATGACCGTCGCGTCGATCAGGACCGCCGCGGCCAGGCCCACACCCATCTGCTTCATGGACTGCATCGACAGCGTGCCGAAGATCGCGAACACGGCGACCATGATGACCGCGGCGCTGGTGACGACACCGGCCGTGGTGACCACGCCGTGCCGGATCGCGTCCGTGGTGCTGCGGCCGCGCATCCGGGCCTCGCGGATCCGGGAGACGACGAACACGTGGTAGTCCATCGACAGCCCGAACAGGATCACGAAGAGGAACAGCGGCAGCCAGGTCACGATCGCCCCGACCCCCTGGGCACCCACCAGCGAGGCACCCCAGCCGTGCTGGAAGACGGCGACGAGGATGCCGTACGCCGCGCCCACCGACAGCAGGTTGAGCACGATCGACGTGATCGCGACGGTCAGCGAGCGGAACGACAGCAGCATCAGCAGGAAGGCGAAGACGACGACGAACGCGAAGACCGGGACGACGGAGCCGAGCAGCTGGTCGTTGAAGTCGTG
The DNA here is from genome assembly GCF_044546895.1 of Streptomyces sp. NPDC053069. Lineage (NCBI taxonomy): Bacteria > Bacillati > Actinomycetota > Actinomycetes > Kitasatosporales > Streptomycetaceae > Streptomyces > Streptomyces sp. NPDC053069. The sequence goes on from NZ_JBITZN010000013.1 coordinate 105,455, forward strand.
GTTGCCGGCGACCTGCCCGGTGATCGGCGCCTGCACGCCGTCGACCTTGCCCAGCGTGGCGGGCCGTACCTCGTCGCGCAGCTTGTCCAGGCTCTCGACCGCCCGGTCCATGTCCGATCCGCCGACCAGCGGCACGGATACCAGGGCCACGTTCTGCGCGTCGTACAGCCTGATGTCGACCGGGCCGCGCGAGGCACCCGAGGCGATGGCCTGCTTCTTGAAGTCGGCCAGCGCCTGCCGTACGCCGGGGGCGTTGACGTCCGCGGCCTTGACGACGACCTGGGCCGGCTCGCTGCCGCCCGGGAACGCGTCGTTGATGCGGTCGTACGTCTGCACGATCGGCAGTGACTTGCCGAACTCCTGGTCCAGCGTGAGCTGTTGGGTCTTCATGCCGAGCGCGGGCGCCGCGATCGCCAGCAGCACACCGGCCGCCACGACGACGGAGACCAGCGGCCTGGCCAGCACACCGCGCAGGACCGCCGTCCAGAACCGGCTGCCCTCGTCCGGGGACCGCCTGCCGCGCCGGCGCGCGAGGAACGGAATCCGCCCCTTCTCGACCCGCTCACCGAGAAGCGACAGCAGCGCCGGCAGCACCGTCACCGAGCCGGCCATGGCGACCGCGACCACCATCAGCGAGGCCAGGCCCATCGCCTCGAACGCGGCGAGCCCCGTGAACAGCATGCCCGCCATCGCCACGCACACCGTGACGCCGGAGACGATGATCGCCCGGCCGCTGGTGGCGGCGGCGATCCTCAGGGCGGTGCCCGCGTCCCGCCCGGCCTGCCGCTCCTCGCGCTCACGGCGCAGATAGAACAGGCAGTAGTCGACGCCGACGGCCATACCGACCAGCAGCATCACGGAGTTGGCGGTGTCGCTCATCGGCTGCAGATGGCTGACGAGGCCCATCAGGCCCATCGTCGCCATGATCGCGGTGATCGCGAGGGCCACCGGCAGCAGCGCCGCCACCAGCGCCCCGAAGGCGATCAGCAGGATGCCGAGCGCCACCGGCACCGCCGAGTACTCGGCCTGCTGGAAGTCGTCCCCGAAGGCGTCCTTGTACTGCTTCTGCATGCTGGCGCCGCCGATCTCCTCGATCCGCAGCGAACCATGCGCTTTCTGCACCCCGGCGACCGCGTTCAGCACCGGCTCGACCCGGTCGACGGCCGTTTTCGCATCGCCGCGCATGTCGAACCGCACCAGCGCGCTGCGCCCGTCCCGGGAGACGGTGCGGGTGTCGTAGGGCGAGGTCACCGCCGTGACCTTCCCGGTGCCCTTGACGGCCTCGATCACGTCGGCGACGGCGGCCCGGAACTCGGCCGAAGTCGCCGTCAGGGCACCGACCTTGGCCTGGATCAGGACCGTCTCCCCGGCAGGCTGCTTGATCCCCGCGTCGTCGATGATCTCGGCGGCTGTGTGCGTCTCGCCCTTGAGCTGGTTGCTCTCGTCCACGTCGACCCGGCCCGCCGCCGAGCCGAGTCCCATCGCCAGCACGACGAACAGCACCCATATGCCGACGGCCGCCCAGCGGTGCCGGGCGCTCCAGCCGCCGGCACGGGCGGCCAGCCCCCGCACCCGCACATCCCTGTTCCCCATCGCGGGCCTTCCCCCTCTGTGCGGTGGCGGCCCCCTGCCGCCACGTCTGCGCTAGTTGCAGTTCGACCGTATGAGCCGGACGAACGCCGCTCGTCGTGCTGCCCGGTGAACTCGGCGGCCCGCCGCTCATCGCCGGGGAGGACAGTGGCCCCTTACACCTATGGGCACTTCTCGGGGATGCGTCTCGGGGTTCTCGCACCGGGGGCGCACACCGGAGGACATGGGCTGTCCGTTCCGCCGTCAGCGCGGCGGTTTGTGATTACAAAGTTTTGTTGAACAAGTCACAGGTGCGTGTAGAGGTTGATCCAGCACCCGCCGATCGGCGAGAGTTTCGCGCAGTCCCGCCCTGCGCGGGCCCGGCCGTCGTGCCCACCCCCACGGGGCACGACGGCCGCTTTACGCTGGCCGGATGACGACCTACGCGGCGCTGTTGCGCGGAATCAACGTCGGTGGCAGCAAGAAGGTGCCCATGGCCGACCTCCGTACGCTGCTGACCGGCCTCGGCCACACCGGCGTGCGGACCCATCTGCAGAGCGGCCAGGCCGTGTTCACCACCGGCCACGGCGACGAGGAGTCGCTCGCGGCGGAGTTGAGCCGGGCGATCGAGGAGCGGTTCGGCTTCCCGGTCGACGTGCTCGTGCGCGACCACACCTATCTGAAGGCCGTCGCCGAGGCCTGCCCGTTCCCGGCCGCCGACCTGGAGCCCAGGCAGCTGCACGTCACCTACTTCTCCGCACCGGTCGCCCCGGACCGCTACGCGGACATCGACGCCGCCGCGTACCTCCCCGAGGAGTTCCGCCTCGGCGACCGCTGCCTGTACCTGTACGCCCCCGAGGGCCTCGGCCGCTCCAAGCTCGCCGAGGCCCTGTCCCGCCCGCGCCTGACCAAGGGCCTGATCGCCACGAGCCGGAACTGGAACACCGTGCTCAAACTGGTCGAGCTGACGGCTCCGGGAGCGTGACGGTCCACGGGCCGAGGAACGGCGCGCGGGCATTGTCCGGCACGCTTCCCCATGCCCCAGGGGCAAGGTCGCACACCCATGCCTGCCTGACCCGGGTGTGCGAGGCTCTGATCCATGCGCTACATCATCATCGGGGCGGGAGCGGTCGGCGGGACCGTCGGGGGGCGGCTGGCCCAGGCCGGGCGTGAGGTCGTCCTCGTGGCACGCGGCAGCCATCTGGCGGCACTGGCCGAGCACGGACTGCGACTGCGGGTCCCGGAAGGGGAGTTGACGTACCGGCTGCCCGCCGTCGACGGGCCCGGCCCGCTCGGCGAACTGCGCGCCGACGACGTCCTCGTCCTCGCCGTGAAGACGCAGGACACCATGGCCGCTCTGGAGAACTGGGCCGAGGCGCCCGTCACGGGCGGCGGCACGGCGGCCGAACGGCTGCCGCTCGTCTGCCTGCAGAACGGCGTGGAGAGCGGACGGCTGGCCCTGCGCCGCTTCCGGCAGGTGTACGGCGTCTGCGTCTGGCTGCCCTCGGCCCTTGAGGAGCCCGGCGTCGTCTCCGCCGCCGGCAGCCCGCTCGCCGGCATCCTGCACCTCGGCCGCCTTCCGCACGGCACCGACGACACCGCCCGCCGGATCGCCGCCGATCTGGCGGACGCCCGCTTCGAGGCACCGGTCGTGCCCGACGTGGCCCGCTGGCAATACGCCAAGCTGCTCGCGAACCTCAGCAACGCCATCGAGGCGCTGACCGGAACCCGCGACACCGAGCCCGCCCGGGCGCTGTACGCGCGCGTGCGAGCGGAAGGGGCGGCCGTCCTCGACGCCGCCGGGATCGCGTACACGGCCGCCGAGGAGGAGCGCGCGGCCCGCGGCGACAAGGTCACCCTCGTGCCGCTGTCCTGGGCGCCACGCGGCGGCGGTTCCTCCTGGCAGTCCCTCGCCCGCGGCACCGGCACCATCGAGGCCGACTACCTCAATGGGGAGATCGCCCTGCTGGGCCGGCTGCACGGCGTACCGACCCCGCTGAACGAACTGCTCCAGCGGCTTGCCAACCGGTTCGCCCGGGAGCGCCGGGCCCCCGGGTCGATGCCGGCCGCGGACCTGGTCCGCCTGGCGGACGAGGCGGTGGGGTCGGCCGGCTGACGGCCGTTCAGCCGGTCTGCGGCGATGTGCCTTCCGGTCTGCGGCGATGTGTCTTGCCGGTTGATCTTCCGGCCGGATTGGCGTTCTGTAGGCCCCGGCGGGCGTGAGCCGCTCGCGCCGGGCTTGCCGGAGGGGGACGGGGAGAAATGGACGACTTCACAGGGGATGCCGAGCGGCGGCTCGCGGCGCGGTTCGAGGCGGACCGGCCGCATCTGACGGCCGTGGCCCACCGGCTGCTCGGCTCGGCCGCCGAGGCCGACGACGCCCTGCAGGAGGCCTGGCTGCGGGCCCGGCAGGCCGACCTCGACGCGGTGCGCCACCCCACCGGCTGGCTGACCACCGTGGTGACGCGGGTCTGCCTCAACCTGCTGCGGGCCCGCCGCAACCGGCGTGAGGACTTCCTCGACGCCTACGACCACGCCTCCTGCGACCAGTCCGGCGACCGCGCTCACGACACACCGCCGGTCTCCGCCGATGCGGGCGACCCCGCCCGTCAGGCGCTGCTGGCCGACGAGATCGGAGTCGCGCTGCTGGTCGTCCTCGACACCCTCGGCCCGGCCGAGCGGGTCGCCTTCGTGCTGCACGACATGTTCGCCGTGCCGTTCGAGGAGATCGCCCCGCTGATCGAGAAGACTCCGGCCGCCACTCGGCAACTGGCCAGCCGGGCCCGACGTCGCGTCCAGGGCCGGCCGCCCGCGCCCGGCGCCGACGCCGTACGTCGCCGCCGGGCCGTCGAGGCGTTCCTGGCCGCCACGCGGGGCGGCGACTTCTCCGCCCTGGTCGCCCTGCTCGACCCGGACGTGGTGCTGCACGCCGACGCGCTGGTCGTCCCCACACCGGAACCGATCACGGTGCGGGGTGCCGAACCCGTCGCCCAGGGCGCCATGGCGGCCATGGGCCGCGCCCGGATCACCGGACTCGCCCTGCTGGACGGCGAGTTCGGCCTGGTCATGGTGGAGCACGGACGGCCTCGCCTGGTCCTGGCCTTCGCCTTCGGGACGGACGGCCGGATCACCGGGATCGACATCGTGGCAGAGCCGGAACGCCTGCGCGGGACGGAGATCGCCGCCGTGGACCCGGAGTACCCGGCGGCCGGGCATGCGGAGGCCGGCGGCCCCGAGGAATTGGACCAATGACCGGAGGGATGATTGGGTCGGGACGCCACCCCAATGGATGAGTAGCGTCGCCGTCATGACGTACCGCGCCACCGCCGCTACTGCCGTTACCGCCGAGCCCGCCCCGACCCGGATCGACTTCTTCTTCGACCCGGCCTGTCCCTTCGCCTGGATCACCTCCCGCTGGCTGCTGGAGGTCGAGCGGCTGCGCCCGCTCGACCTCCGGTTCCGGGTGATGAGCCTGTACCTGCACAACACGGGCAACGAACTGCCCGACTGGTACCGGGACTTGGTGGACCGCTCCATCGGTCCGGTGCGGGTCGCCGTGGCCGCCGCCGAACGGCACGGCGCGACAGTGCTGCGCGACCTGTACACCGCGTTCGGCACCCGGATCCACGAACACGGCACCAAGGACTTCGACCAGGTGATCACCGAGGCGCTCGCCGAACTCGGGCTACCCGCCGAGCTGTCGGCCGCGGCCCACGACCCGTCGTACGACGACGCGGTACGCCGCAGTCACACGGCCGGTACCGAGCCGGACTCGGGCGGCTACGTGGGGACGCCGACCCTTCACATCGACGGAACGGTGTGGTTCGGGCCCGTGCTGCGTGCCGTACCGCGCGGCGCCGAGGCGGCCGAACTCTTCGACAGCTTCTGCGTACTGGCCCGCCACCCCGAACTCTTCGAACTCAAGCGCACTCGCACCGGCGCCCTCCGCTTCGACTGACCGGGAAGCGAGGTGGCCGATAAACGCCCGTCGGATCCGATGAGTTCACCGATCGTGTGACACAGGAGCCGCGGTCGGCGCAGAACGAGAAGCCGCCGCGGTCCGACGTCACAGGGGAACGCCGGGCCCGGCGGCCCCTACCACGCCCACGTCCCCCGAGGCCGGCGCTCGCCGAACCTCGCGACAAACACCTCGGGCTGTCCCTAGGGTGAAGCGCGCCGACGGCCGGAGGGGGACGTGATGAGCGTGACGGGCACACCATGGGCGGTGCTGCCGCGGTACCGCGGCGACGGAATGCCCCGGCGGCCGTGCGCGTCGGTGTACCTCGACGGCGACGGCGACGGCGCTCGCGACGTCGACGGGGCGTTCTCCGCGCGCGTACCGGCCTCACTTCACGCCGGTGTCCGGGAACCCGGTCAACGAACACCGGTCACCCGGACGGGTGGCGATTTTCGGACGTCATCGATCCGGACGCCCAAGTGCCACGCAGCCTGGCGAGCCTCTGCGGACCGCGGGGGCCGTGGATGACGCACCGGCTCCCCGTCCTCGGCAGCACGCACACCCACAACATCGGTAACGTCAGCCATCCCGGCATCTTCGGCCAGTCAGGGCCAACGCCCCACCCCCGAGGGCCCGTTCGGGCCACAAGCGAGGACAGGACATGAGCACCTACAACTTCGGACACCTCAACGGCCCGGCCGGCTTCGGCGACTACAGCCGTATCGACACCAAGAACGGCACACCCGATCTGGAGACCCTCATGGCCGTCGCCGAGCGGCTCACCCAGGCACTGCGCGCCGAGTACCCGGGGCTGACGGGGTGCGGGGAGAGCATCCAGGCCGAGCTGGCGCTGTCCGCCGAGGACGGCCTGCCGCCCAACAGGGGGCGGATCCGCACCGCGTTGGAGACAGTCGCCGTCGCGGCGGGGGCCGGCACCGGAAGCCTCACCTTCACCCAGCAGCTCACGCACGCGCTCGGCCTGTGACCGGCCTCCGCGGCCCCGCCGCCGAGGCCCGTTTCGGACCGGCCCGCAGCGGCACGGTCTGACGCGGACCGGCACGGTCGGACGCGGATGCACGGTCTGACGCGGTGGCCGGCGAGCGCGCCGCCGGTGGGTCCGGGTGGGCCCGGCAGCGGTTCCGGCAGGGCTCTGGGCGTTGCCGGCAGGGTCTGCCGGGGCGGGCCGAAACGGTCAGGCGCCCAGGGCCGCCAGCACCGGCCGGCATGCCGCGTCGTGGCGTTCCAGCAGTGCCCGCGCCACCTCGGGCGCCGGTCCCAGCACGTCGGCCAGCACGTCGGCCCCCGCCGCGCCCCGCGCGATACGGTCCGGCAGGAAACCGGGGGCCAGGACGTACGGCGCGACGGCGACCCGCTCGCAGCCGAGGGCGCGCAGCTCGGCCACGGCGTCCTCGGTGCGGGGGAATCCCGCGCGAGAACCGGCGGAGGCGAACGCAGGCCGCACGGCGCACCAACCGGTGTGCCACCACTCCCGCGCGATGTCGGCGATCACTGCGATCGCCTCCGGGTCGGAGGACCCCGCCGAGGCCAGCACGACCCCGGTCGAGGACTTGTCGGCGGGTGTCAGCCCCGCCTCGTACAGCCGCCGTTCCAGCGCCGTCAGCAGCAGCGGGGAGGGGCCGAGCACGTCCGCCTGGCGGATCCGCAGCCGGGGCGGCGCGTCCCGCAGCACGGCCGGGATGTCCGCCTTGGCGTGGAAGGCGCGGGTCAGCAGGAGAGGGAGGGCCACGACGTCACGTACGCCCTCGGCCGCCAGGGACTCCAGCACCCCCTGCACCGACGGGACGTTGAAGTCCAGGAAGCCGGTCTCCACGCGCAGCCCGGGCCGCAGCGACCGTACCCGCTCCACGAGGGCGTGCACGGTCGCCGCGTGCCGCGGGTCACGGCTGCCGTGGGCGACGACCACGAGGACGGGGGGGACCGGACGGTGCATGGTGTGTCTCAGCCCTTCACCAGCAGGCCGCGGCTGCGCAGCACCCACCGCTCCAGCGGGCTGAAGATCAGCAGGTCGATGGCGATGCCGACGAACAGGATCAGGAAGATCGCCTCGAACACCATGGACATGGAGCTGGCGTTGCGGCCGTTCTCCAGCAGCGCGCCCAGGCCGATGCCCAGGTCGGGCGAGGAGGCGATGATCTCCGCGGCCATCAGCGAACGCCAGGAGAAGGCCCAGCCCTGCTTCAGACCCGCCAGATAGCCCGGCAGCGCGGCCGGCAGGACGATGTGCCAGGCGCCCTTCAGCCCCGTCGCCCCCATCGTGCGGCCGGCGCGCAGGAACAGCGGCGGCACCTGGTCGATGCCGGACACCAGGCCGTTGGCGATGGAGGGGACGGCGCCGAGCAGGATCACCGCGTACATCATCGAGTTGTCCAGGCCCAGCCAGATCACGGCCGGCGGCACCCACGCCACCGACGGCAGCGACTGCAGACCGGACAGCACCGGGCCGATCGCGGCGCGCACGAACTTCACCCGGGCCACCAGCAGCCCCAGCGGAGTGCCGATGGCCAGCGCGAACAGGAAGCCCAGCAGGCCCCGGGAAACGCTGGTCCAGATGTAGCCGAGCAGCTTGCCCTGCAGCCAGGCGTCCTTGAACTCGTTGCCCACGTCGGCGGGGGAGGGCAGCTTCGTCGGATCGTCGACGATCTTGAAGGAGATCAGCGCCTGCCACACCACCAGCACCACCAGGGTGGCGACGAGGGGAGGCAGGATCTTGTTGCCGAACGTCTGCCGGAACGGGGTCCGCCCGACGACACCGGACTCCAGGGCGTCCAGGCCCGCCTCGACGCTCGCGGCGTCCTGCAGGACGGCCTTGGTCGTGTCAGTGCTGGCCATGGCGGCGGATCTCCCCACGCAGGACTTCGGTGATCTCAAGGGACAGTTCGGCGACCGGCGCGTCCTCGATGCGCCGCGGCTGCGGAATGTCCACCTGCCACTCCCGTGCCACCCGGCCCGGGCGGGAGGACAGCAGTACGACACGCTGCGCGAGCCGCACCGCCTCGCGGACGTTGTGCGTCACGAACAGGACGGACAGGCCCGTCTCCGCCCAGATCCGGGTCAGCTCGTCGTGCAGCAGGTCACGGGTGATCGCGTCCAGCGCCGCGAACGGCTCGTCCATCAGCAGCAGCCGGCTGTCCTGGGCCAGCGCCCGGGCCATGGCGACCCGCTGGCGCATCCCACCGGACAGCTCGTGCACCCGCTTGCCGTACGCGCCCTGGAGCCGCACGAGTTCGAGCAGTTCCTCGGCCCGGTCGCGCCGCTCGTTCTTCGCGACGCCGCCGAGTTTCAGGGCGAGTTCTATGTTCTTGCCCGCGGTCAGCCACGGGAACAGGGCGTGCTCCTGGAACATCAGGGCCGGACGCCCGTCGGTCGTGATGCTGCCGGCGGAGGGCTGGTCCAGCCCGGCCACCAGGTTCAGCAGCGTCGACTTGCCGCAGCCCGAGGCCCCCAGGAGGGTGACGAACTCGCCCGGAGCGACATCGAGGCTGATGTCGTCCAGGACGAGCTGCTGTCCACCGGGTACCGCGAAGGACTTCGAGACGTGCTCGATGCGCGCCGCGTGCTCGACCGACTCGGCGGCCTTGGCGAAGGTCGTGGCCATGGTCGTCACCTCCTGGGAACTCATCGGCTACGGGGGTTACTTGACGCCGAGCCCGGCGTCGCTGACGCTGCTGCCGCCCTCGGCCTTGAGGACCTTGTTCAGGAGCGTGAGGTCGTAGATCCCGTCCAGCTTCGGGTTCTCCAGCAGGCCGGCCTTCACGGCATGCTGCGCCTCGCTGTCGAGGGTGGCCGCCAGCGGGTCGTTCGTGAACTGGATGGACTTCCACGCCGGGTCCAGGACCTTCGCCGGCAGCGCCTTGCCGGAGTCCGCCTCCAGCTGCTTGTTGGCCGCCGCCTTCGCCTGGTCCGGGTTGGCGTTGATCCACTTGTTGGCCTCGACGGAGGCCTTCAGCACGGCCTCGACCGCCTTCGGGTGCTCCTTGAGGAACGCCTGCCGCACGACGATGTTCGTGATCACGAACTTCTTGTCCGGCCACAGCGACGACTCGTCCAGCAGCACCTTGCCGCCCTCGGCGACCAGCTTGGACGCGGTCGGCTCCGGCACCCAGGCGCCGTCGATGGAGCCGGACTTGAAGGCGTCCGGGGTCACCTTGTTGTCCGTGCGGACGACCGACACGTCACCCTTGCCGCTCTGCGCGTCGACCTTCCAGCCCTGCGAGGCCACCCAGTTGAGGAACGCCACGTCCTGCGTGTTGCCGAGCTGTGGGGTGGCGATCTTCTTGCCCTTGACGTCCTTCAGGGACTTGATCTTCTTCGGGTCGACGACCAGCTTGACCCCACCGGACGCCGAACCGCCGATGATGCGCAGGCTCTTGCCGTCGGACTTGGTGTAGCCGTTGATCGCCGGGGAGGGGCCGATCCAGCCGATGTCGAGGGAGCCCGAGTTCAGGGCCTCGATCTCGGACGGGCCGGCGTTGAAGAGCTGGTACTTGGCCTCGGTGGCGCCCAGTTCCTTCTGGAAGAAGCCCTTCTGGTTGCCGATCAGGGCGGTGGCGTGCGTCAGGTTGCCGAAGTAACCGATCTTGACGGAGTCGAGTCCGTCGATCTTCTTGGCCCCGGCGGCGATCTTGGCGGTGTCGTCGTTCTTGGACTCGGACCCGTAGCCGCAGGCTGCAAGAGTGAGCAGGGGGAGTGCGGCGAGCGCGGCGATGCCGCGGCGGAACAGCTTGGAGCGGTTGGCAGGCACGGGAGGGTTTCCTCTCGTTGGCCCGGCGGTCACGGTCTCTCAGGTCGTGGCCGGGAGTTCGGCAGGGGGTCTTCGTCGTTTCCGGGACGACACCGGGTGGGGGGACGGGGCGCGCAAGCGGTGCGCGTACGTCACCGCACACATCGCGCCACTCCGCCCTGCCCGCTGCCGAGGGCGCCGCTGCCGATGCGGCCGCCCTCCTTCGCGAACGTCGAGTAGACGTCGGTCGTCTTCATGCTCAGAAGTCCCAGCCGTCGTCTTCGGACTCGTCCTTGACCGGCTCGGGGGAGGCGAACGACTCGCCGACCATGCCCGCGGTCAGCGTGGTGCCGTCGCTCGGGTCGATCAGGATGAAGGAACCGGTGCGGCGCGAGTCGGCGTAGGAGTCGACCGGCAGCGGCTCGGCGGTACGGATCTTCACGCGGCCGATGTCGTTGGCCACGAGCCGGCCCGGGTGCGGGTGCAGGGACAGGTCGTCCAGCGTCAGCCGGGACGGGATGTCCTTGACGATCGCCTTGACCGTGCGGGTGCCGTGCTTGAGCAGCACCCGGTGGCCGACGGTCAGCGGCTCGTCGGCCACATGGCAGACGGTCGCCTCCACGTCCTGTGTGGTCGCCGGCGCGTCCTTCGTCGGCACGATCAGGTCACCGCGCGAGACGTCGATGTCGTCCTGCAGCAGCAGCGTCACCGACTGCGTCGTCCATGCCACGTCCACCGGCTCGCCCAGCAGGTCGATGCCCGAGATCCGCGTGGTCCGCCCGGACGGCAGGACCGTGACCTCGTCGCCGACCCGGAAGGTGCCGGCTGCGATCTGGCCCGCGTAGCCCCGGTAGTCCGGGTGCTCGGCGGTCTGCGGCCGGATCACGTACTGCACGGGCAGCCGGGCGTGGCAGTGCGCCAGATCATGGCTGACGGGAACGGTTTCCAGGTGTTCCAGGACGGTCGGGCCGCCGTACCAGTCCATGTTCGCGGACGGCTCCACCACGTTGTCACCGGCCAGCGCCGAGATCGGGATCGCGGTGACCTCGGGGACGCCCAGCTCGATCGCGTACGCCGTGAACTCCTCGGCGATCGCGGCGAAGACGTGCTCCTCGTACCCGACGAGGTCCATCTTGTTGACCGCGAGCACGACGTGCGGGACCCGCAGCAGGGCCGCGATCGCCGCGTGCCGACGGGTCTGCTCCACCACGCCGTTGCGGGCGTCGACGAGGATCACGGTCAGCTCGGCCGTCGAGGCACCGGTGACCATGTTGCGGGTGTACTGCACATGGCCGGGCGTGTCGGCCAGGATGAACCGGCGCCGGGGCGTGGCGAAGTAGCGGTACGCCACGTCGATGGTGATGCCCTGCTCCCGCTCGGCGCGCAGGCCGTCGGTGAGCAGCGCGAGGTCCGGGGCGTCCTGGCCGCGGCTCGCGGAGGCCCGTTCCACGGCCTCCAGCTGGTCGGCGAGAACCGACTTGGAGTCGTGCAGCAGCCGCCCGACGAGCGTGGACTTGCCGTCGTCGACGGAGCCGGCGGTGGCGAACCGCAGCAGGGTGGTGGCCGAGAGTGCCTCGGTCGTGGTCGTGCTCATGCTTAGAAGTACCCCTCGCGCTTGCGGTCTTCCATCGCGGCCTCGGACAGCTTGTCGTCGGCGCGGGTCGCACCGCGCTCGGTGAGCCGGGAGGCGGCGATCTCGGCGATCACGGCGTCCAGCGTGGTGGCGTCGGAGTCGACGGCGCCCGTGCAGGACATGTCACCGACCGTGCGGTAGCGCACGAGCCGCTTCTCGACACGCTCGCCGTCCTTGGGGCCGCCCCACTCGCCGGCCGTCAGCCACATGCCGCCCCGCTGGAACACCTCGCGCTCGTGCGCGAAGTAGATCTGCGGCAGCTCGATGCCCTCACGGTCGATGTACTGCCACACGTCCAGCTCGGTCCAGTTGGACAGCGGGAAGACCCGGACGTGCTCGCCGGGGGCGTGCCGGCCGTTGTACAGGTTCCACAGCTCGGGGCGCTGGCGGCGCGGGTCCCACTGGGAGAACTCGTCGCGCAGCGAGAACACCCGCTCCTTGGCGCGGGCCTTCTCCTCGTCCCGGCGGCCGCCGCCGAAGACCGCGTCGAACCGCTCGCTCTGGATCTTCTCCGTCAGGGGAAGGGTCTGCAGCGGGTTACGGGTGCCGTCGGGACGTTCCTTGAGCACACCCCGGTCGATGTAGTCCTGGACGGACGCCACATGGAGGCGCAGCCCATGTGCGGCGACCACACGGTCCCGGTACTCAAGGACCTCCGGGAAGTTGTGTCCCGTGTCCACATGAAGCAGCGAGAACGGCACGGCAGCCGGGGCGAAGGCCTTCAGCGCCAGGTGCAGCATGACGATCGAGTCCTTGCCGCCGGAGAACAGGATCACCGGGTTCTCGAACTCGCCCGCCACCTCGCGGAAGATGTGCACCGCCTCGGACTCCAGCGCGTCCAGGTGCGACAGGGCGTACGGGCTCTCCGTGCCCTCGCCGCCCGTCGCGGCCTTGGCGACGGTCGTCATGCCAGTCCCCTCTCGCTCAGCAGGGCGTACACCGACGCCGCGGACTCCTGCACGGTCTGGTGCTGCGACTCGATCCGCAGATCCGGCGTCTCGGGCTCCTCGTACGGGTCGTCGACCCCGGTGAGCCCTTTGAGGTCGCCCGCGGCCTGCTTGGCGTACAGCCCCTTCACATCGCGCACGCTGCAGACCTCGACGGGGGTCGCGACATGGATCTCCAGGTACGACGTCCCGTTCTCCGCGTGCCGCTTCCGCACCGCGTCCCGGCTGTCCGCGTACGGCGCGATCACCGGTACCAGCGCCTTGACCCCGTTGCGGGCCAGCAGTTCGGCGACGAAGCCGATGCGCTGCACGTTGGTGTGCCGGTCCTCGCGCGAAAAGCCGAGGCCCGCCGAGATGAACTCGCGGATCTCGTCGCCGTCGAGCACCTCGACGCGGTGGCCCTCGGCGCGCAGCCGGCCGGCCAGCTCGTACGCGATGGTGGTCTTGCCGGCGCTCGGCAGACCCGTGAGCCAGACGGTGGCTCCGGTGGTCACGTCGTTCTCCTGAATCTGATCGGTCGTCATCCGTGCAGCCCGCACTCGGTCTTGGCCCGCCCGGCCCAGCGGCCGGCGCGCGCGTCCTCGCCCTCCAGGACCCTGCGTGTGCACGGGGCGCAGCCGATCGAGGCGTAGCCGTCCATCAGCAACGGGTTGGTGAGGACGCCGTGTTCGGCGACGTAGGCGTCCACGTCGTCCTGGGTCCAGCGGGCGATCGGGGAGACCTTGACCTTCTGCCGCTTCTCGTCCCAGCCGACGACCGGGGTGTTCGCCCGGGTCGGGGACTCGTCGCGGCGCAGGCCCGTCGCCCACGCCTGGTAGCCCTTCAGCCCCTCTTCCAGGGGCTGTACCTTGCGCAACCTGCAGCACAGGTCCGGGTCGCGGTCGTGCAGCTTCGGGCCGTACTCCGCGTCCTGTTCGGCGACCGTCTGCTTCGGCGTGAGGGTGATGACGTTGACGTCCATCACGGCCTCGACGGCGTCGCGGGTCCCGATGGTCTCCGGGAAGTGGTAGCCGGTGTCGAGGAAGACGACGTCCACGCCCTTGAGCACGCGCGAGGCGAGATGGGCGACCACGGCGTCCTCCATGGACGAGGTGACGCAGAACTTCGCGCCGAAGGTGTCGACCGCCCACTGCAGGATCTCCAGCGCGGAGGCGTCCTCCAGGTCACGGCCCGCCTGCTCGGCGAGTGCCTTCAACTCCCCGGCCGTACGCTGCTGTTCCTCAGCCGTCGTCATATCCGCTCGTCCCCTCCGTTGTCGGCTCGCTGAAGGCCCCGGGCGAGCAGCCCGAGGAACTTCAGCTGGAAGGCGCGGTTGCATGCCGCGCATTCCCAGGCGCCGTGGCCGCCTTCCAGAGCCTCGCTCGGCCGGAGGTCCTCGTCGCCGCAGTAGGGGCAGTAGAAAGGTGCGGCCCGCTCGCTCACGACAGTGCCTCCTCTGAAGCGCGAGAAGCCCAGGCGGCGAACCGCTCGCCGTCCTCGCGCTCCGCCTGGAACCGCTTGAGCACCCGCTCGATGTAGTCGGGCAGTTCGTCCGCGGTGACCTTCAGACCGCGCACCTTGCGGCCGAAGCCCGGCTCCAGGCCGAGCGCGCCGCCGAGGTGCACCTGGTAGCCCTCGACCTGCTCGCCCCGGTCGTCGAGGACCAGCTGGCCCTTGAGACCGATGTCCGCGACCTGGATACGGGCGCAGGCGTTGGGGCAGCCGTTGAGGTTGATGGTGATCGGCTCGTCGAAGTCCGGCAGGCGGCGCTCCAGTTCGTCGATCAGCGTGGCGCCGCGCTGCTTGGTCTCGACGATCGCGAGCTTGCAGAACTCGATGCCGGTGCAGGCCATGGTGCCGCGCCGGAAGGAGGACGGCCGGGCGGTGAGGTCCAGTGCCTCCAGCCCCTCGACCAGCGAGTCGACCTTGTCCTGCTCGACGTCGAGGACGATCATCTTCTGCTCGACGGTGGTCCGCACCCGGCCCGAGCCGTGCGCCTCCGCGAGATCGGCGATCTTCGTCAGCGTGGCGCCGTCGACGCGGCCGACGCGCGGCGCGAAACCGACGTAGAACCGGCCGTCCTTCTGCCGGTGCACACCGATGTGGTCGCGCCACTGCTGGACCGGCTGCTCGGGGGCGGGCCCGTCGATCAGCTTGCGTCCGCCCAGGTACTCGTCCTCCAGCACCTGCCGGAACTTCTCCGCGCCCCAGTCGGCGACGAGGAACTTCAGCCGGGCGCGGTTGCGCAGCCGGCGGTAGCCGTAGTCACGGAAGATCGAGACGACGCCCTCGTAGACGTCCGGGACCTCGTCGATCGGCACCCAGGCGCCGAGCCGCACGCCCAGCTTGGGGTTGGTGGACAGGCCGCCGCCCACCCACACGTCGAAGCCCGGCCCGTGCTCGGGGTGCCGTACGCCGACGAACGCCACGTCGTTGATCTCGTGCACCACGTCCAGCAGCGGCGAACCCGAGATGGCCGTCTTGAACTTGCGCGGGAGGTTCGAGTACGCCTTGTTGTTCAGGACGCGGCGCTTCATCTCCTCCAGCGCCGGTGTGCCGTCGATGATCTCGTCCTCGGCGATGCCCGCCACCGGAGAGCCGATCATCACACGCGGGGTGTCACCGCAGGCGGTGACGGTCGACAGGCCGACGCCTTCCAGCCGGTCCCAGATCTCGGGCACGTCCTCGATCCGGATCCAGTGGTACTGGACGTTCTGCCGGTCGGTGATGTCCGCGGTGCCGCGCGCGAACTCCTGGGAGATCTCGCCGATGACCCGCAGCTGCTGTGTGGTGAGCGCACCGCCGTCGATGCGGACCCGCAGCATGAAGTAGCGGTCGTCCAGCTCCTCCGGCTCCAGGACCGCGGTCTTGCCGCCGTCGATCCCGGGCTTGCGCTGGGTGTACAGCCCCCACCAGCGCATCCGGCCGCGCAGGTCGCTGGGGTCGATCGAGTCGAAGCCGCGCTTGGAGTAGATCGTCTCAATGCGTGTCCGCACATTGAGACCGTCATCGTCCTTCTTGACCTGCTCGTTGCCGTTGAGCGGGGTGAAGTGCCCCACGGCCCACTGACCCTCACCACGGTGACGGCTCACCTTGCGGCGGGGCGCGGAGGCGGCGGGGTTCGGTGGAGTGGCGGCCATGGTTCTACGTCCTTCGGGACCGGTGGGAATCAGCTCTGACCTGCACAGATGCGCGCACGCGGGCAGGCGTGCGCGTCCTTGCGCAAGGAGAATCAGGTACGGGGGTTCGCGGCGGTGCTGGGGGCTCAGCTCGCCGGACAGATGGCGCTGGACATGCGGCCGAGGTCGACGTGCCGCCGACTCACCAAGGCAATTCCAGTTCCAGACATGACGGAAGCGTGTCACGGCGATCTGGACACAGTCCAGCTTTATCCAAAATGCGGACACCCTTGTCCCGGAATGTGGAACAAGGGTGTCGTCGCTCACATACGCTGCGGGAGGGCTTGTCCCGCCAGGTCGGACGGGCTATCAGGCGGGGTGCGCCCCGGGCCACGGCCCCGGCGCCGCCACGTCGGGCTCCAGCTCGACCTTGGTGTCGAACAGCTTGAAGCCGCGCCGCAGGTAGTTGTCCATGGCGAACTCGCCGTCGAGACTGCACGTGTGCAGCCACACCCGCTTCGTCGGCGTCCGCTGCGGCCACCGCTCGGCCAGGTCCCAGGCGCGGGCCGTTCCGTACGACAGCAGATGCCCGCCGATGCGCCGGCCCCGGAAGGCAGGCAGCAGACCGAAGTAGACGATCTCGACGACACCTTCGTCCTGCGGGTCCAGTTCCACGAAGCCGGCCGGGGTTTCCCGGTCGTAGGCCACCCAGGTCTCCACGCCGGGCCGGTCCAGATGCTCCTGCCACCGGGCGTACGTCCACCCCAGCCGGTCGGTCCAGCGCAGGTCGCCACCGACCGACGTGTACAGGAAGCGGCTGAACTCGGGGGAGGGCACCTCGGCACGGACGACCCGGACGTCGCCCTCGGGCGCGGCGGCGGCCAGCAGATCGTCCGGCGAGGTCTGCGCCAGGGACCACGTGGTGACAGGAACACTGCTCATGCGGGCCAGGGAATCATCCCGACAGCCGGTCTGTCGATCGGCCGGCCCGGGCCCCGGACGGCCGCGGCGGCCGTCCCGGCTCAGCGGAGGCCGGGGCGGCTGAACCGGCAAAGCGGTGGCCGGGGCGGTCCGGTGGCCGGACCCGGTCGGCGACGGTCCGGTCAGCTCAGGGCGCGGTCAAGGTCTGGCAGAGGTATGGCGAAGAGCATGCGGTCCGACAGGGACCACACCTCGCCGGTCTCCTGCCAGTAGGACAGCGACCCGGCCGACTGCGCCCAGCAGCGGTGTGAGGCGTCCGCGCCGCAGTGCGCGGCCTTCGCTCCCCTGGAGTCCTGCCGCCACAGGCCGCCGTGCCCGTCCCCTGAGCCGGGCAGATGTCCCACATACCAGGACGGCTGTTCCGCCCCGGGCTGCCGGTACGACAGCACGCCCCGGATCCCGGCCGCCCGCGTCCGGTACGCCTCCACCGCCTGCACCCGCCCCGCGGCATCCGCGGCGAGCAGGCCGCCGCGCGCGGGATCCGTGCTGAACGCGTACCGCCACAGCCGCGCGTTCCGGTCCCCGTCCGGCGCGGTCCACTCCGCGGCGACCAGGCTGTCGGGCACCGTGCCCCGGTCGAGGGCGAGCGCTCCGGGACAGGGCGGCCCGGAGCGGGCGCAGCGGCCCGCGACGAAGTGGTACGAGCCGACCGCGGGCATCACATACCGGTAACCGTCGGCGGACCAGCCGCCGGGCACCCGGCCGATCACGGGCCCGTCCACGCTGGTGCGCTGGATCCGGCCGAGGTCGTAGACGTACAGTGCCTCGGCGCTGCCGGTCCTGGCGGTGACCAGCAGCTTGTCCTGATACCAGACCATCCCGGAGATCCCGGAGTCGAGCCCCCGGTAGTCACGGCCGCCGTCGACCGGCACCACCAGCAGCACCCAGCGGTAGGCGAGCCGGGCGGGGTCGTCGGCGTTCACGAACGCGACCCTGGCCAGACCCCGCTCGTCGGTTCGGTCGGTGGCCGCGCTGTGGGTCCAGCCGGCGAGGACGACCCGGTGGGCGCCCCAGACACCGTCGTCGTCCGCGTCCCCGGAGGTGGTCACCGACGCCGGCCGCCAGGCCGTGCCGGCAGAGTCGGCAGGGTCCCAGCAGTAGGAGCGCGTGGCGGCCGGGGCGACGGGCAGGGACGCGCGGTCGGCGGAGGAGCAGTCGGCGGACTCACGCATCCTGTGGTCGGCGCTCGCCAGGACGGCGTCCACCCCCACCGGAGCGCCCATCGCGGCGGAGAGCCGGTTCAGTGCGCGGGCGGGCACCAGCCGCTCCTGGAGCCGCAGCCCGCCGGTCTGAGCGGGGGAGGAGAGCGGCCTGAGCGCTCCGGGGCTGTCGGTGACGTCCGCCTGGGAGACGCTGATCAGAGTGGCGGCCGCGGTGAGCGCCAGCGCGGTCCCGGTCAGGACCGCGCGCAGCGCAGCGCCCCGTCTGTGCCGGCGATGTCTGCCGCGATGCTTCATCTCGTCCCCTCTTCCAGGGCTCCTTCGCCGCCGGTGCGCGTCGGCCGCCGGCGATCCAACTGCGCCTGATCATCCGTACGTTGGCGCCGTGGCCGACCGGGGAGGCCCCTAGGGGATGCTACGGCAGTAACAGCCCGCGCAGGGCGAAGACCCCGCACATCGGTGGAAGACACGCTCATCGAGCCGCGGGCCCGCCGCCCCGCGCGGCCGTCCGCCTCCGCGTGATCGCCGGTGCCGTGGAGGAAGGCAGCAGGTCACATGGGTCGTCGGGGAGCAGCACCTCGATCTCCGCGTCCTCGCGAAAACGATACGGCCGGTGCTGGAGAAGCTCCCCGAAATACCGCCGGATCCGGGACATCTCAGCCCGTACCGTCACCGTGCGTGAGGGATCCCCGAACAGATCGCCGGCCAGCGCCGCCGCACCGCGGCCGGACCGGTGGGCGGCGAGCAGATACAGCAACTCGGCGTGCCGCGGACTGAGTTCACGCGACCACGACCCCGCGGACCCGGAGACCGTCAGCGTACTGCGGCCCGGCCCGGCCAGGTCCAGCACGATCCGCGTGGTCGTGCCGAGCGGTTCCTCGGCCGCCCGCAGCAACCAGCCCCCGGCCAGCGGCTCCACCGCGCACGAACCCAGTGACGGCAGCCACCGGCGGCCCGGCACCAGCGACTTGGGCAGCGCGACGCGCCGCACGTACGGCATCCCCGACACGGCCGCCGTCCAGCCGTCCCGGTCCACCACCAGCGCCCGCCCGTCCAGCCGGGCCAGCACCGGAGCCGCCACCGACCGCAGCCGCTCCAGCGCGTTCACATGCAGCTCCCGCAGCCGCGCCTCGGCCAGCTTGGCCACCGAGTCCACCCAGGCGAGAGTCGCCGGATGCATCGTCTCCAGCGGACCGCTGACGTCCACGACACCGATCAGCCGCCCGTCCCTGGGGTCGGTGATCGGCGCGCCCGTGCAGGTCCACGAGGTGTGCGAGCGGACGAAGTGCTCGGCGGCGAAAACCTGTACGGGCCGCCTGACGACCGCCGGAGTGCCCACCCCGTTGGTGCCGACGACGTCTTCCCGCCAGTCCGCGCCGAGTTCGAAGCCGAGGCCGTCCGCCTTGCGCAGCACCGGCGGGGCTCCCTCCCGCCACAGCACCCGCCCGTCGGCGTCCGCGACGACCATGATGTGCTGGGCCACATCGGCGACCGAAAGCAGACCCTCACGCAGCACCGGCAGGACATGCCTGAGCGGTGACTCCTCGCGCCGCCGCCGCACTTCCTCCAAGGGCAGCAGACCGGATCTGAAGTCGCGGTCGGGATCGACACCGCTGCGCAGCATCCGTCCCCAGGACTGCTCGATCACCGGCCGGGGCGCGACCCTCGCACGTCGGCCGGCAAGCGTGGCGTCGCGCACCTCGCTCAGCAGCCGCGCCGCCTGTGTCGCGTCCACGGCGGCCAGGCGCGCCACGTTCATCGGCGGGTTCGCCACGGGGGTCCTCCCGGAAAGGGCGTCGAACAGAGTTGTCAAGCCGTCCGGACAGCGGTTTCCGGTCCGGCTGTGCCTCTCATACTGCCGTTCCGGACAGGCCGGAGGCACACACTCCGCGCACGTGCCCCGACAAGTTGCAACCCCTTGCAACCCTGGTGGACGGTCGGAGGGTGGCCGAGACTTGTCGTGTCCGCGGGCTCAACGGGCCCAGGTGGTGGGGGTGGTGCCGTGTCGGCGCAGCACCACCCCTGCCGGGGGCCTGGCCGGCTCTCGCGGCACGGGGTGCCTGGTGGGCGCCCCTTGGGGGAGGACAGCGCAGCCCGTCTCAAGAAATCGGGCGTGCCCGTTCCACAACGGTTTCCAGATCCAGGCTCGTTGGCAGAGTGCCGAACGATGCGCCGTGCTCGCCGCCCAACCGTGAGGCGCAGAAAGCGTCTGCTACCTCCGGTGGCGCGAAGCGGACCAGCAGGGAGCCCTGGAGGGCCAGGGCGAGGCGTTCCACCAGGCGGCGGGCGCGGCCCTCGATGTCGCTCAGGTCGGCGAGTTCGGTGAACAGGTCCTTCACCGCGCGGTCGAGGCGGTGGTCGGCGCCGTGTGCCCGGCCGATCTCGGTCAGGCAGGCGTCCAGCGCGCCCGGCTCCCGCTGCAGCGCCCGGAGCACGTCCAGCGCCTGAACGTTTCCGGCGCCCTCCCAGACGGAGTTCAGCGGCGATTCCCGTACCAGCCGGGGCAGACCCGATTCCTCGACGTAACCGTTTCCGCCCAGGCACTCCGCGGCCTCCACCACGACGGGCGCACAGCGCTTGGTGATCCAGTACTTGGCGGCCGGTACCGCCAGCCGCAGGAAGGCACGCTCCTGCTCGCCGCCGTCGTCGTACGCGGCCGCGAGCCGGAGTGCGAGCGTGGTCGCGGCCTCGGACTCCAGCGCGAGGTCGGCGAGGACATTGCGCATCAGCGGCTTGTCGAGCAGCCGGCCGCCGAAGGCCTCCCGGTGGGTGCAGTGGTGGATCGCCTGCGCCACCGCCTGCCGCATCAGGCCCGCCGAGCCCAGCGCGCAGTCCAGCCTCGTCGCCGCGACCATCTCGATGATCGTCCGCACCCCGCGGCCCTCGTCACCCACCCGGCGGGCCCAGGTGCCGGCGAACTCCACCTCGGCGGAGGCGTTCGAACGGTTGCCCAGCTTGTCCTTCAGCCGCTGGACGAGGAAGACGTTGCGGCTGCCGTCGGGCAGCACGCGCGGCACCAGGAAACAGGTGAGGCCCTCGGGGGCCTGGGCGAGCACCAGGAACGCGTCCGACATCGGCGCCGAGCAGAACCACTTGTGCCCGGTCAGCGTGTACGCGCCGGCCTCGGAGAGCGGCCGGGCCCCGGTGGTGTTCGCGCGGACGTCGCTGCCGCCCTGCTTCTCGGTCATGCCCATACCGAAAAGCACGCCGGCCTTCTGCTCGGCGGGCCGCAGCTCCCGGTCGTAGACCGTGGACGTCAGCCGCGGCTCCCACACGGCGGCGAGCGCCGGATCGGTGCGCAGCGCGGGCACGGCCGCGTGCGTCATCGACAGCGGGCAGCAGTTGCCCGCCTCGGCCTGCGTCCACACCAGGAACCCGGCGGCCCGGCGGACGTGCCCCGACGGCCGGATCCAGGCTCCGGTCAGGCCCGCCGAGACGCCCTTGCCGAGCAGCCGGTGCCAGGCCGGGTGGAAGTCGACCTCGTCGATCCGGTGGCCGTACCGGTCGTGGGTGCGCAGCCGGGGCGGGTGCTCGTTCGCCTGCGTCCCCCACTCCTGCACCTGCGCCGAGCCCGCCGCGCGGCCCAGCGCGGACAGCTCCGCGCGCACCTCGTCCAGCACGTCCGGACCGGTGTGCCGCTCGACGGCCGCCACGAGGGCCCGGTCGGCGGTGAAGACGTCGTAGCCGATCAGCGGGGGCGGCTGGTTCGTCACGGTGTGGGTGGAGAGGCCTGCCATGATGGGGAACCTACCCGGGACGGCGGCGGTGATGGCCTCCAGAGTGGCACAGCGGCGCCGCCGGGCGCGCCGGATGCGGTCACCCGGCCCGGAAGATGAGGGCGGTCCCGTGCTGCGGATACCTTTGGGTCGTGCAGCAGGCAAGTGAACCCCCCGAGCGGCCCGCCGGTCGCCTCCACCGGGCCAGAGCCCTCTACCGGAACGTCTCCAAGCGCAGGACCGCCTGGCTGTTGCTCAAGGACACCGTCAACTCCTGCATGGAGTACCGCATCCTGGGCCTGGCGGCCGAGGCCGCGTTCTTCACGCTGCTGTCCGTGCCGCCGCTGCTGCTCTGCCTCATCGGGCTGCTCGCCTACGTCGACACCTGGACCGGCGCCCACACCATCCGCAGCCTGGAGACCAACATCCTCGACGCCTCGCGGACGGTCCTGTCCGACAAGGGCGTGAAGGAGATCACCCAGCCGATCCTGCACGACGTGATGAAGGGCGGCCGGCCCGACGTCATCTCCATCGGCTTCGTCTTCGCCCTGTGGTCCGGCTCCCGCGCCGTGAACGTCTTCATCGACACCATCACCGTCATGTACGGCCTCGACGGCGTCCGGGGCATCGTCAAGACCCGGATGATGTCGTTCCTGCTGTTCATCGTGGCGCTGCTGATCGGCTCGGTGGCACTGCCGCTGATGGTGGCCGGCCCCGACGCGGTGGTGCGGGTGGTGCCCTGGTCGGAGACGGTGGTGCAGGTCCTGTACTGGCCGGTCGTCATCGTCCTGTCCATCGCCTTCCTGACGACCCTGTACCACGTCTCCGTGCCGGTCCGCTCCCCGTGGATCGAGGACGTCCCCGGCGCCCTGGTCGCCCTGGCCATGTGGGTCCTCGGCAGCTTCCTGCTGCGGATCTACCTCGTGCACACCATCGAGGGCGCCACCATCTACGGCTCCCTGGCCGCCTCCGTCGCCGTACTCCTGTGGATCGGTGTGGCGGCCTTCGCCGTCCTCGTCGGCGCGGCCGTGAACGCCGCGATCGACCGGGTCTGGCCCGCCGCCGCCACGGCCGCCGCCCGCGCGGCCAACGAGCGGATCCGCGAGGCCCAGGCCGCCGAGTACGCCGCCTGGGCCGCGTCGGCCCGCGACAGCGACCCCGACGACCCCGACATGCCCTCCGAGTTCCCCGAGCGCTGGTCCCGCTTCCTGCCCCCGGAGGACGTCACCTCCCGCCTGCGCGCCCACGCCAAGCACGCCCACCACGCCCACAGGGCGAGCGGCCGGCATCCGCACGAGCCCGGCGACGGGGGGACGGGGGGGACGGGGGGGACGGCGGAGCCGCAGAAGTGACGGGACGTGCCGGGGGCCCCGCTGCGGGTCCCACGGGCGCTGTACGGGACCGGTGAACGGCTCCGTGCTGGTGCCGGGGCGTCGGGGCGTCGGGGTTCTGGGCTCCGTGCTGTGCTGGTGTCAGACCGTCCAGGTTCCGGACATCGGCCCGCGCCGGTGTCAGGGCGTCCAGGTTCCGGCCGCCGCCGCCTCCCGGGCGAAGTCGGCGAAGTCCCGCGGCGCCCGGCCCAGTACCTGCCGTACGCCGTCGCAGACATGCCCGTTCCGCCCGTCGAGCAGGGACGCGAACAGCCCGACCAGGTACTCCACCTCCATCGGCGGCACCCCGAACCCGGCCAGCCGCTCACCGTAATCCCGCGGGGACACCGCCCGGTACGCCTGCTCCCGCCCGGCCGCCGCGGCGATCTCGGCGACCGCCTCGCCGAAGGTCAGCAACCGCGGCCCGGACACCTCAAGCGTCCGCCGCACATACCGGTCGCCGCCGGTCAGCGCCGCCACCACCACATCGGCGACATCCCGCACATCGACGAACGGCTCCCGCACCGCCCCGCCCGGGAACACCAGCTCCCCGCCCTCCCGCAGCTCCGCGAGCAGTGGCCCCTCGCTGAAGTTCTGCGCGAACCACGCGGCCCGTACGACCGTCCACCGAGCCCCCGACTCCGCGAGCGCCTCCTCCGTCGGCAGGGCCTGCTCCTCGCCGCGGGCCGACAGCAGCACCAGCCGCCGTACCCCGAGTCCCACCGCCGCACGCGCGAGCCGGCCGACCGTCGCCGGGGCATCCGGCGCGCCCACGTCGAACGGATGGACGAGGTAGGCCGCGTCGGCGCCGCGCAGCACCGGCTCCCAGGTCGACGGGTCCTGCACATCGAAACCCCACGTGCGGGACGCGGCGCGGACCGTCAGGCCCGCAGCGCGTGCCGCCGCCGCGACCCGGCTGCCGGTACGGCCGGAGGCACCGGTCACGACCACCGTCGACACCTCCGCGTCCGGCGTGCGCGGCGCGGCTCCCGCGTTCTTCGGCGTCCGCGCCTCACGTGCGCTCTGCGCGGAGCTCTTCGTGATCCGCGTAGTCCGCTTGTTCTCCGTGTTCTCCGTGTTCTGCGTGTTCTCCGTTTTCTGCGTCATGGCTGCAAGTCAACTGCCGTGCCGGGCCCGGGGACATCGTTGAACCGCTCGCCCCCATGTGCGTGCGTCTACGCTGCCCCCATGGACGCACTCGCGGGCCTGCTGGACGGTCCACGCGCGCACGGCGCCTTCATGATCCGGGCCTGTTTCGACCCGCCCTGGGCCGTGCGCGTGCAGGACGAGGCGCCGCTGACCGTGATGGTCATGGCACGCGGCACCGCCTGCATCACCCCCGACACGGACGGGGAGCCGGTGCGGCTCGGCCCCGGAGACCTGGCGATCGCCCGCGGCCCGGACCCGTACACCTGTGGCGACCGGCCGGACACCGCACCGCAGGCGCTGATCCTGCCCGGCGGCGAGTGCCGCTACCCCGACGGCACCTCCCTGAGCGGTTCCATGGACCTCGGGGTGCGCACCTGGGGCGACCGCCCCGACGCGGGCACGGTGATGCTGATCGGCACCTACCTGATGCGCGGCGAGATCAGCGGGCGCCTGCTCGCCGCCCTGCCGCCCCTGCTGACCCTCCCCGCCGAGGTGTGGGACTGCCCGCTCACGCCCCTGCTCGCCGAGGAGATCGTCCGCGACGAACCCGGCCAGGAGGTGGTCCTGGACCGGCTCCTGGACCTGTTGCTCATCAGCGCCCTGCGGGCCTGGTTCTCCCGCCCGGAGGCGGCGGCCCCCGCCTGGTACCGGGCGCTGGCCGACCCGGTCGTCGGCCGCGCGCTGCGCCTGCTGCAGGACGACCCGGCGCACCCGTGGACGGTGGCCGCGCTCGCCACGAAGGCCGGCGTCTCCCGCGCGGCCCTCGCCCGCCGTTTCACCGGCCTCGTGGGCGAACCCCCCATGTCCTACCTGACCGGCTGGCGGCTCGCCCTCGCCGCCGACCGGCTGCGCGACACCGACCTCACCCTCGACGCCATCGCCCGCCAGGTCGGCTACGGCGGAGCGTTCGCCCTCTCCACCGCCTTCAAGCGCGTGTACGGCGTGAGCCCGCAGGAACACCGGGCCGGCCGCGGCGGGGGCCGGCCCTGAGAGCTCGGCGCTGAGGGGGCGCGACGAGGCAGTCTCTCCACCCGGTGGGTGATGGGGTGTTCCACCCATCTTCCACCCGTCTCTCCACCCCTGCTCCGATCCACCCTGCATGGCCCCTCACCTAGCGTTTTCCGCAGGCCGGTGCTGTCCGGCAGCGGACATGGCGCGGGACGAGGAGGCGGACGACATGGTGGACGTTGCGGACATGACGAGCCGGGAGCGACGGTCACGCACGGAACCCGGTGCGGGGGCGAGCACGCGGGTGAGCACGAAGGCGGGTACGCGGGCGAGCACCAAGGCAGGTAGGGGCGGGCCGGCCCGCAGCGCGCTGCCGGCGATCGCCGCCGACCTCGCCCTGCCGCTCCTCGTCTACTACGCGGCCCGCGCCCTCGGTGCCGGACAGGGCCCGGCCCTGCTGCTCAGCGGCGCGCCACCCGCCCTGCGCCTGGTGACCGGCGCGGTCCGGCAGCGCCGCATCGACGGCATGGACCTGTTCGTCACCGTGCTGCTGGCCGCCGCCGCGCTGACCACTCTGATCGGCGGCAGCACCCGGATCCTGCTCTTCAAGGACGCGGCGCTGTCGCTCGTCGTCGGCGGCTGGGTGCTCGGCACCGGGTTCACCGGCAGGCCGCTGGCCTTCCAGCTGGGACAGCGCCTGCATCGAGGCACGGCGGTCCGGATACGGGCGAGGATGTGGCAGGACTCCGCCGAGTTCCGCCGGGGCCTGCGTGTCCTGACCGTGGTCTGGGGCGTCGAGCAGCTGCTCGACGGGGGCATCGGCACACTCGCCGCCGCCACGCTGCCGACCGACGTGGTGCCGCTGCTCGGCCGCGTCGTCTCGTTCCTGCTGTTCGCCCTGGCCGCCGCGGTCACCGCCGCCTACGCCCGCCGTTTCCGCACCCGGCACGGTCTTCCGCTGTTCGGAGCCCGCGACACCGGGGGCGGCGCCGGAGATCCGACCGAGGGACGGCACGCTGCGGCGAACGGCGCGATACACACCCCGGCGTCCCCACCACCCCCGGCCCGGCGCCCGAGTTGAGCCGGCGATCGGGTCGCACGCCCGGCGGCGAGCGTCGCCGGCGACGTAGGCTGGCCCCGTGTACGCGGAGCGGGCGTCCCGGCTGACCGGCGCGGTCGTGTGGACGAGCACCCCGGAGGGGCCGGGTGGCAAACCCGTGCTGCCCGACGGCTGCATGGACCTGCTGTGGAGCGAGGGCCGGCTGCTGGTCGCGGGCCCCGACACCCGCCCCCACGTCCCCGAGGGCCGGCCCCGCCGCTGGGCAGGCATCCGTTTCTTCCCCGGTACCGCGCCCGCCCTGCTCGGCGTGCCCGCGCACGAACTGCGCGATGTGCGGGTCGAGTTGGCCGACCTCTGGCCCGCCGCCCGGGTCCGGTGGCTGCGCGACCGCGTCGAGGCGGCGCCCGACCCGGCGACGGCACTGGAGGACATCGCCCTGGAACAGGCCGAGCGGACCACGGCCCCCGACCCGCTGCTGCACCGGCTGGTGAAGCGCCTGGACGAGGGCCGCCCGGTGTCCGCCACAGCCGCGGAACTCGGCCTCGGCACCCGCACGTTGCACCGCCGCAGCCTGGCCGCGTTCGGCTACGGCCCCAAGACGCTGGCCCGCATCCTGCGCCTGCAGCGGGCGCTGGCGCTGGCCCGCTCCGGGACGCCGTACGCCGAGACGGCCGTCCGCGCTGGGTATGCCGACCAGCCTCACCTCGCCCGCGAGGTGCGGAACTTGACGGGTATGCCGCTCGGGGAGCTACTCGGCGGCGGGTAGCGGAGCGAACAGGTCGACGCCGTTGCCGTCGGGGTCGTGCACGGTGGCGTACCGCTGTCCCCAGAACGCGTCCCACGGCTTCAGCTCCCCGTGGTATCCGGCGGCCACCAGGTCCTCGTACAGGGCGTCGACCTCGGCGGGCGAGCCGCACCGGAAGGCGAGCCCCATGCGCCCACCGCCCTCGGGCGGCCGCCAGCCGGGGTGGAAGGAACGGACGGTCTCCTCGGTGTCCAGGGCGAAGTTCAGTCCCCCGGGCAGTTCGGCATGGACGTGCGGCTGCTCCTCGGCTCCCTCGGGGAAGGCGAGTCCGAGGCGACGGTAGAAGGCGAGCGAGGCTCCCATGTCGGAGGTCACCACGCCGATCAGGGCGAATTGTGCAGTCATGCGGCCACCGTAGGCAGGGGTGGACCGGCCGGTCTTGAAGGAATCGGACACCGGAGGCCCGGGAAAAGACGTTGCCCGGCGGCCGTTCCGGCCGGGATGATCCCGCTGATCGGTGCCGAGGTGGGGGAGTGGCTGTTGGGGGACGTGTTCGTCTGTGCGGGGTGCGGTGCGGAGCTGACGGTTCCCCTGGCGCGGGTCGCGCTGCCGGTGGGGGCCCGGCAGAGCGTCGGGCATGAGATGCTCCCCGCCCTGATGGAGTCGGGGACGTACGCCGTCGACCCGCAGCCCTGGGGTGCGCCCTGGCGGCGGTGGGAGGACCTCGGCGCCCAGGAGGCGGCGGACCGCGGCGTGTTCGCGCCGGTGCCCGCCCTGTCCTTCGGTCCGCCGGGCTCGGTGGTCCTCGCGCCGGGCGACGTCCGGGGCACGGTGCTCGTTCCCGAACGGTGCGGCGACGGCTGCCTGGGTCTGGACGGCAGCGGCGGCCCCAATCTGGCCTGCGCCGACTGCGGCCGGCCCGTGGCGACCCGTATCGACGACTGCTGCTACTGGCAGACGGTCAGACTCCACCCGGCCGCCGTACACCGCCTCGCCGGCCCCGCTCGCCCCGCCGCCGACTGGGACACCGTCGTCCGGGAGCTCACGGAGCACGGGGAGCGGAGCACACCTCCGGTCGAACCGGGCGGCATGTGGAGCCCGCTCTGGGAGGCGGGCGCGAGCGTCGCCCTGGCCCATCTGCTGGCGGCGTCGGAGGGTGAGCCGGTGGCGCTGCCCGGCGGGCTCGTCACGGACGTGTTCGGCCGCGCGCTGGCCCGCCTGCTGCCGTCCGGCGTGCCGCAGCGGACGCTGTCCCTGGCCGGCCCGGGTCTCCCGGTCCTGTCCGCTCCCGGCATCGCCCTGGTGCCGGTGCACCCCCAGACCGGTGAGGTGTGGCAGCCGGACGGCGGCACCCCGGCCGTGCCGCTGCCGGTCGGCGTCTGGTCGGGCCTGGCCTTCCCGCACGACCGGTCGCGGCTGCCCGTCACCGGCGGTCTGCCCCGGGACGTCCAGCGCGACGACCCGCTGCCGCTCCGCCCGTGGCGCCCGTTCGGCTTCGACCGGAGCCTGCTCCTGCACACGCTCGCCCGGCTGCCCGAGGTGCGCCGGCCCTGGCTGCGCCGCATCCACGACCGGGTCTGCGAACTGCCGTGGTCCCCCGGTCTGTTCTAGCGACCGGCGCCCGGACCTCCGACCCGCCTGCGCGCCTGACCGGCTTCAGCCGGAGGTGACCGCTCAGCCGAAGGTGACCGGTCCCTCGGGGGTGTCCACGGTGAAGGTGAGAGCGGCCGGTCCTACGGTGAGCGCCAGCCCGGTGCCGAGGGCGGCCAGCGCGCCGCGCACCTCCTCAGGGTCCGGCGCCGTGGCGGACACCTCCAGCAGCGGGGTGACCGGCAGGCCCGTGGCAGCCGGGTGGCGGGTGTCGCCCCAGTCGATCAGGAACGGGACCAGACCGGAGGGATGCGCACGGCCGCCGTCGGTCAGCCGCCACCGCAGCACGGTGCCGTCCGGCGTACGGCGGCTCATCGTGCGCACCGGACCGGGGTCGTGGCCCCGCGCGCGGGCCGCCGTGATCGCCGTGTCCAGGTCGGGCGGGCTGATCGCCCAGGTCAGCGTGCGCGGCCCGGCCGGCAGGTCGACCCCGAACGGCCGCGGCCAGATGGTTGCGCGTGCCGAGGCCGGGATGCACACCGCCGGGCACGGGCGTCACCCCGGTCAGCCGCGCGAAGTCGGCGACCGTCGCCGCCACGTCGGGTGTGGCGAGCACGAGATGGTCCAGGAACGGAGGAACGGCGTTCATGCCGGGCGACGCTACGATCACCGCACCTGTGCCTCAAGGGGGTTGGAGCGCTTCAAGGGGGCTGGAGCGAGCAGCGACTGGTCGGGACGGCTCCCTGCGTGACGTTTCTGCGGTGAACCGGTTCCGCCATTGGAGTGAGTAAAGCTCGCTTACGTGGATGGTCATGTGAGTATCTAGAGATGCTCTTGTCTTGGCAAAGGGCTTCGAGGCGCGGTGGTCCATCCGGCCCCGCGTCACCCACCCACAGGAGGAGCCGGACCTTGACTTACGGTAAGAAGCTGCGCGAGCGGATCGCCGGACCCGGGACCACACCGCTGATCGGCGTGTACGACATGTACTCGGCGTCGATCGCCGCCAAGCACTATGACGGGATGTTCGTCTCGGGCTTCGGGTTCGCGGCCTCGTACTACGGGCTGCCGGACATCGGTTTCATCGCCTGGCCCGACATGGTGGCCTTCGTCCAGCGGCTGCGGGGCGCGTTCCCGCACCATCACCTGCTGGTCGACATCGACGACGGGTACGTCGACCCCGAGGTCGCCTGCCACGTCGTCGAGGGGCTGGAGCGCATCGGCGCCTCCGGGGTGATCCTGGAGGATCAGAAACGGCCCCGCCGCTGCGGCCACGCCGACGGCAAACAGGTGCTGCCGCTGGAGGAGTACCTGGAGAAGCTGCACAAGGTACTCGAGACCCGGAGAGACCTGGTCGTCGTCGCCCGTACGGACGCCACCGACGAGCACGACATCCTGCACCGCGCCGAGCGGCTGGCCGCGACCGACGCCGATGTGGTCCTGGTGGACGGCGTGCGCAGCGTCGAGTGGATCAAGCGCATCCGTGAGGTCGTCGGAAGCAAGCCGCTGCTGTTCAACCAGATCGCCGGCGGCAAGTCCCCCCGCCTCTCCCTCGGTGAACTGTCCGACCTCGGCGTCGATGTCGCGATCTACAGCACCCCGTGCCTGTTCGCCGCGCACGAGGCGATGGACTGCGCGCTCACCGAACTGAAGGCGGCCGACGGCCGGCTGCCGGAGGTGGATCCGACGAGCGGGATCGGGGTGAAGGCCGCCACCAGCCTGCTCGAACGCAACATCGCCCGCGAGCGGCTCACCCCCGAGGGCGTGGGCGTGTGACCGGCGTCGTACCCCGGCTCGGGATGGCGGCGGCGGTCGCCGTCGCGGTGCTCGCGGCCGGTGCGGCACCGGCAGCCGCCTCCGGCAGCCTGATCACCGTGGTCGACAACTCCCACGCCGACTCCTGGCTGGAGGTCGACCGCACGGCCAACGTCCAGACCGGCAAGGGCACCGCAGGCAGCGACCACGACGGCAGCGCCGTGGACGCGATCGAGGCGCTCGCCGGATCCGGCCACCAGCGCAGGGAGGTCTGGGACTGAGCGACCGGGAGACGACCGGTCGCCCGGCGGCAACCGATCGCCCGACGGCAACCGATCGCCGACGCCCGGTCGTTGACGACGACGGCCGGGCACCCCGTAGGGCGGCGCCCGGGCGTCGGCCCTGCCGGCATCACGCGGTGGGCCGCTCCCCGGGCGGCGCGGCCGTGCTCGCGCGCGGTACACCTGTGGACAACGGTCCCGGCCGCGCGCATCAGGCGACCCGGGCCAGGTCCGCGTGCCGCACCTCGTGCCGCGGCGGCACGCCCTCGGCCAGCCGCTCCAGCTCCTCCACGACGATCAGACCCAGCCGCTCCAGCTCATTGCCGAGCGAACCCGCGATGTGCGGGGTCAGGAAGACGTTGGGCAGCTCGTACAGCGGGGAGCCGGCGGGCAGCGGCTCGGGCTCGGTGACGTCGAGGACCGCGCGCAGGCGCCCCGAGACCAGCTCCTTTGTCAGCGCGTCCTGGTCGACCAGTGCACCGCGCGCCGTGTTGATCAACGCGCCCCCGTCCGGGATGAGCGCGAGCCGGGCCCGGTCCAGCATGTGGCGGGTCTCGGGGATGTCGGGAGCGTGCAGGCTGACGATGTCGCTGTGCCGCAGCAACTCCTCCAGCGGCAGCGGTTCCGCCCCCAGGGCGGCGGCCTCGGCGGAGCTCACACAGGGGTCGTGCAGCAGGACCGTGAGGTCGAACGGCCGCAGCAGCTCCATGAGTCGACGGCCCACACGCGAGGCTCCGATGACCCCGACGCGGCGCCCGAGGTTGCCGGTGGAAGCGGTTTCGGCGAGGGTCGGCCGGGCGTGGGTGCGGCGGTAGCGCTCACGGTGCTCGAAGGCGTCCTTGCCCAGGAGCAGGATCATCGCCAGCGTGTACTCCGCCACCGGCAGCGCGTTGCCCGTGACCGCGCTGGACACGGTGACGCCCTGTTTCCACACGGCCTCGCCGACCAGTGAACGGACCGAGCCCGCGGCGTGCAGGACGGCACGCAGCCTCGGTGCGGCGGCGAGGACACCGGCGTCCAGGTGCGGGCAGCCCCAGCCGGTGAGCAGGACCTCGGCCCCGGCCAGGGCGCCGGCCACCGCCGGATCGGCGAAGTCCCGTACGACGAGCGCCGGGTCGACGTCGGCCGTCCGCCTCAGCCGGGCCATGAGCGGCGGGGGGAAGAGCAGCGGGAGGTGCACCGGATCCATCGCGAACACGGCCCGTGGCGGCGGGGGGCTGGGCATGACTCTCCTGACGAAACGGCAGTAGTAACGCTTCAGAAAGCGCGTTCTACCGTATGTCTGCCGGGAATGGCCGGTCAATCGGTGGGGGCGGGGCCCGATTTGGCCGGGGCGGTCCCGGTGGTGCAGGCGGTTCGGACAGTGCAGGGTGGGGACGCGGAGCCGGTGTGCCGCCGCCTACCGGAACGCCCTGCGCCGGCGGGCCAACAGCTTCCCGCCAAGTGACCGACCCCGCACGCACCGCCCCTCCGTAACCCGAACGGCCCTCCCGCGCGCCCGTGCGCCGGAATACGGGACGCTCTTGTGGTGCTCTGTTGTTGCACAGTGCACAAGTGCGCGTGCACGAGTGCGCGGCGAAGGGCTGGTGGGCGATGACGGCAGACCAGGCGAACCCCGCGGCCGGAACAGACCGGGCGGACCCTGTGGTCCGGACGCCGTACGGGGCCGTACGCGGCCGGTACGAGCACGGCATCGCGGTGTTCCGGGGCATCCCGTACGCCGCCCCGCCCTTCGGGCCCCGCCGGTTCCGCCCGCCCGAGCCGCCCGAGCCCTGGTACGGCGTGCGCGACGCCGGGGCCTTCGGGCCGACCGCGCCGAAACCGCCGTACTCCGAGGCGTTCGCGCAGTATCTCTCCGACCCGGAAATCCCCGGCGACGACTGCCTCAACATCAACGTATGGACCCCGGACCCCGGTCACGGAGCCCGGCTCCCGGTCCTCGTCTGGCTGCACGGCGGCGCCCTCACGAGGGGATCCTCGGCCGTGCCCGTGTACAACGGGGCCACCTTCGCCCGGGACGGCGTGGTCTGCGTCTCGGTCAACTACCGGCTCGGCGTCGAGGGCTACGGACTGTTCCCGGACGCACCCCCGAACCCCGGCCTGCGCGACCAGCTGGCCGCCCTGTGCTGGGTGCACGACGCCATCGCGGCCTTCGGCGGCGACCCGGACCGGATCACCCTGTGCGGCCAGTCGGCCGGCGCCATCAGCGCCGGTGTTCTGCTCGCCGCACCCCACACCCGCGGCCTGATCCGCCGGGCGGTGCTGCAGAGCGGCCCGCCCGAGGTCTCCGAGCGCGACAAGGTACGGCGCATGGTGCGCCGCATGGCCACCCGGCTGAAGATCCCCGCCACCGCGGCGGCCTTCGCCGCCGTCGACCGCGACCTGCTGCTGCGCGCCCAGGCCGAGGCCGGCCGGCTCAGCAGCCCCGTCCTGGGCGGACCGCAGTTCGGCATCGTCGTGGACGGCGACCTCGTGCCCCGCGACCCGCTCAAGGCCCTGATCGACGGTGACGCCGCCCCCGGCGTCGAGCTGCTCCTGGGCTGGACCCGCGACGAGTACCGGCTCTGGCTGGTGCCCGGCGGGCTGCTGGAGCGCGTCGACCGGCTCGGCCCCGTCGCCCTCGCGGGGGCCATGGCCCGCTGCCACGCCGGCCACGAGGTACCGCGCGGCTACCGCACCCTGCACCCCGACGCCGGCACCGCCGAGATCGTCGGCCAGATGGTCACCGACCACCTGCTGCGCGTTCCGCTGCACCGTCTCGCCGACGCCCGCCCGGGCACCTCCTACCTGTACGAGTTCGCCTGGCCGTCCCGGCTTCCCGGCCTCGGTGCATGCCATGCCCTTGAGCTGGGATTCGTCTTCGACAGCGGTGACATACCCGAATCGAAGAAACTGGCCGGCGAGGGCGCCCCGCAGGAACTGTGCGACGCGATGCACGGAGCCTGGGTGCGCTTCGCGACGACCGGGAATCCCGGCTGGCAGGCCTGGGACGCATCCCATCCGGTGCGGATCTTCGGCGACGGTGAACCGCATATCGCATACGGTCCACGGGATGCAGCATGCACGCTCTGGCAGACCTCCCCCACGACCCCGTCCCCCGACCCTGCCGACGACATCAGGGCCCCCGGAGCGGAACTGGCGGCGGCGGTACGGCGGTTGCGACGGTCGGCCGGGAGCCGACGCCGCTGACAGCCGACGGCCGACAGTCGACGGCCGACGGCCGACGGTCGACAGCCGGCGCCCCGGGGGCCTGCGGGCCAGGTGCCGTACGAGCTGCGCCGTAGGGACACGGGCAGGTGCCTCGGCGCCGGACGAGCGGCTCAGGCCCTGCCCAGCGCCCGCGCGATCGAAGTGATCGCCTCCGGCCCCACCCGGCAGCATCCCCCGATGAGCCGTGCGCCCGCGTCCCGCCACGTCCCGACCTGCCCGGCGCCGAATCGCGTACGCCCCGTCCAGGCGCGTGCCTCGGCATCCCAGGTCTCCCCGCTGTTCGGATAGACGACGACCGGCCTGCCGGTGACCCGCGCCGCGATCTCCACCGCGGGTTCCACGTCGTCGGGCGCGCAGCAGTTCACTCCGACCGCGATCACCTCTTCCACGTCGGCGGCGAGGCCGAACGCTTCCTCCAGGGGCTGTCCGGCACGCGTTCGCCGGCCGTCGACGGTGTACGACAGCCAGGCCGGCACTCCGAGTCCGCGTACCGCCCGCATCAGCGCGGCACCCTCGTCGGCGTCCGGCACGGTCTCCAGCGCGAGGACGTCCGGCGCGGCGGCGGCCAGCACCTCCATGCGCGGCCGGTGGAACCGCTCCAGCTCTGCCACGCTCAGCCCGTAACGGCCCCGGTACTCGGATCCGTCCGCGAGCATCGCGCCGTACGGCCCGACCGAGGCCGCCACCCACAGAGGCCGTTCGACGCCCTCGTCCCCGGCCTGCCGGGCGGCGTCCCGGGCGAGGTCCACGCTCAGCATGAGCAGGCGCGCTGCGTCGTCATGACCGATACCGCGTCGCGCGAAGCCTTCGAAGGTGGCCTGGTACCCGGCGGTGATGGCCACGTCGGCGCCCGCGCGGAAGTACGCGAGATGGGCTTCCGCAACCGCTTCCGGCCGCTCGGCGAGCAGCCGCGCCGACCACAGCTCGTCGCTCAGGTCGTACCCGGCGGACTCCAGCTGGTTGGACATGCCGCCGTCGAGCACGACCGTCCCGGCGGCGAGCGCGTCGGCGAGGCTGGGGGAGGTGTTGCTGATCATGTCATGACGCTAAGGATTTGTTCCGCGATGCACCAGGGGGTGAGGGCCGCTCGGGACCGGAGCTTACGGTGCCCCCGCCTGCCGAAGGTGCCCCGTGTCATTGAGCAGCTGCACCGACGCCTCCCCGTCCGCGAAGTACGCCACCGCCGACAGTGACGCCGCCGCCAGTTCCATCCGGAACAGCGACTGCGGCGGCGCACCCAGCGCCAGCCGCACCAGCGTCCTGAGCGGCACGACGTGCGAGACGACCAGCACCGTTCCCCCGGCATGCCGGGTCAGCAGCGCGTCCCGTGCCGCCGCCACCCGCCGTGCCACCGCGTCGAGCGATTCGCCGCCGCCCGAGGGTGCCGCCGCCGCGGACTTCAGCCACGCCGTCAGGTCATCCGGGTAGTGCTCGCGCACCTCCGCGAAGGTCAGCCCTTCCCAGGCGCCGAAGTCCGCCTCCCGCAGGTCCTTCTCGACGTGTACGGGAAGGCCCAGCTGCCCGGCTACCGCCTCAGCCGTCTCCCGGCAGCGCCGCAGCGGTGAGGAGACGATCGCCTGTACGACGCCGCGGGCGGCCAGCAGTGCGGCGGTCGCCTCGGCCTGCCGCCGCCCGGTCTCCGACAGCGACGGATCCGGGCCGCCACTGCCGGACAACCGTTTCTCTGGCGTCAGTGGCGTCTCACCGTGCCGCAGCAGCACGAGTGTCGTCGCCGTGCCCCGGCCGGCCGGCCTGCCGGGGGTGACCGGGGCGGCCACACGACACCCCCTAGTTCGCCGACGGTGCGAAGTGATCGCGCACCGAGTTCGTCTGTCGCTCCATCATGGCGATGATGCCCTCGATGACTTCGGGGTCGGCGCCGTCGGCGATCGTCAGCTCTCGCGACCACTCGAAGTAGCTGCGGTCCGGATCGTTGGTGATCGGACGGACCCGAAGGGTGGCGAGATAGCTGGAGACGCCCGAGGTCGGCGCGACGGCTCGGTAGGTGGAGGACCGCTCCACCTCGTTGCGTCCGGCGACCTCCTGCTGGACCAGGCCTTCGTTGAACACCAGCGTGAAGTCGTACCGTGCCGGAACCCGTTCCAGCGCGCCGTCCTCGGCCCAGCTCACGTCCTTCACCGCAGGTCCGGACACGATCTTCACCAGCTTCATGGGGTCGCGGACCTCCGCCCAGACGGTGTCCGGATCGGCGTCGACGATCGTCGAGTGGTGCATCGTGTGCTTACGCGTGATCGTCACGGGAACTCCTCGTCAGTGATGTCAGTAGGCGATGCGGTCGGCTTTGGCCAGCCACGCGTCGAACGGCGCCGTGCGGTTCGGCAGGTCCAGGTGCTCCACCGACATCGGCCACATCGACTGGGGCCTCTTCTCGAACAGGTCGTAGAAGGTGCGGTCGTCGAAGCCGGCCACCGCGGCGTCGTGCCGGTCGGCGGAGTAGACGAGCCGGTCGACGCGCGCCCACAGTGAGGCGGCCAGACACATAGGGCACGGCTCACAGGACGTGATCAGGACACACCCCTCGAGCGAGAAGGTGTTCAGCTTCTTGCAGGCGGCGCGCATCGCGCTCACCTCGGCGTGTGCGACCGGGTCCAGGGTCGAGGTGACCTGGTTGTTCCCGGTCGCGACGACCTCGCCGTCCTTGGCGACCAGCGCGCCGAACGGACCGCCGCCGTTCGCCACGCTGTCGGTGGCCAACGTGATCGCCTTGTGCATCCAGGCGCGCTCGAACTCCTGGACGGTCGTTTCCTGGGTGTGGATGGTCATGGTGAGTCCTTCGGGGAGAGGGTGGAGGGGGCGGACAGGGCGGAGAGGGCGTTGGACGCTCT
Organism: Streptomyces sp. NPDC053069; assembly: GCF_044546895.1. Classification (NCBI taxonomy): domain Bacteria; kingdom Bacillati; phylum Actinomycetota; class Actinomycetes; order Kitasatosporales; family Streptomycetaceae; genus Streptomyces; species Streptomyces sp. NPDC053069. Next base: position 142,209 of record NZ_JBITZN010000013.1, read on the forward strand.
CGCCGGAGACGTCCTGGCGGGTAAGCACCGCGTGAACGCCGCGCTGCTGAGATCCCGGGGGGTGCGGGCCGGCGACGTCCGGGTGGTCATCGGGCGGTCTCCGGCTTGGTGACGAGATAGTTGCCGAGCACGAGGTGGTCGATCTCCGTTCCGAGGAAGCAGTTCAGGGCGTCGGCGGGGGTGCAGACGATCGGTTCGCCGGCGACGTTGAACGAGGTGTTGATCAGGCAGGGCACGTCGGTGAGTTCGGTGAACCGGCCCAGCAGGGCCGCCAGCCGCGGCGTGTCCCGGCCGGTGATCGTCTGCACCCTGGAGGTGCCGTCGACGTGGGTCGCACCGGGAATCACGTCGCGGAATTCAGGCCGCACCGGGAAGACGAACGTCATGTACGGCGAACGCGCTTTGCGCCCCATGTCGAAGACCTTCGGCGCGTCCGACTCAAGGACGAGCGGTGCGAACGGGCGGAACGGTTCACGGTGTTTCACCCGGGTATTGATGATGTCCTTGATGTCCGGGAACTTGGGGTTCGCGAGAATACTGCGATGCCCCAATGCCCGAGGGCCGTGCTCGATCCGGCCCTCGTACCAGCCGATGACGACCTTCTCGGTGAGAAGTTCCGCCACCTGGGCGACGACCTCGTCGTCGTCCAGCCTCTTCCACACCACTCGACCGGCGGACTCCCGCAGGGCCTGCTCGATCGTCGAGTCGTCGTATTCCGGTCCGAGGTACGGAGTGACCGGCGGCGCGGACTTGTTTCTGCCGGCGTGGTCAGAGTGATGGAGCCAGGCGTGGACCGCGGCGCCGATGGTGATGCCGGTGTCGCTGGCGCCGAAACTCACGTCCATGTCGTCGAACCGCGACGCCTCGAACAGCGGGGTGTTGTTCAGGCAGTTCAGCGCCACGCCGCCTTCGAACAGCAGGCGGTTCAGATCCGTCTTTCCTTCCAGCGCGCGGAGCTGGTGGTTCGTGACGACGGTGAGCATCTCCTGAGCCGCGGCAGCCACCCGGGCCTTGTACTCAAGGGTGTCCTGCACAGGGCCGAAGTGCTGCTCGAAGAGGGGGTCGAAACCGCGCGGGTTGTCCGTCTCCAGGGGCCTGCAGAAGGTGTAGCGCCCGTCCTCCTGCAGTTCGACGATGTGCTCCAGGAACGGGTTCGGTGCGGGGGGCTTGCCGAATCCGGCCAGGCCCATGATCTTGTACTCGTCATTGTTGGGCACGAAGCCCAGGTAGCGCGTGATCGCGGCGAACAGGAGCCCCATCGAGTATTCCGCGCCGATGGTCGACTCGTCGAAGACACGGATCCGGCCGTCGCGGATTTCTCCGGTCAGCGACGAGAATCGTTCGGCGCGGCCGTCACTGACGAGGAACGCGGCGTCCTTCATGCCCGCCAGGTAATAGCCGGTCATCGCGTGGGCGAGGTGGTGCGGTACGAACACCACCTTGTCCGGATCGGGCGTGAAGCCGGTGCGCGCGGCGAAGTCGGCGAGGATCGCGTCATGGCCGACGGCCCCGGTGAACAGCTCGCCGATGTCCCTGACGAGATCCAGCTTCGCCGAGGGCGCCATGGGCGCGGATGTGATGTCGGACAGCATTCCGTCCAGGACCTCCGCGGAGAAGTCCCAGGGGACGGCGATGAGGTCGACGTCGGAGAACTCCAGTCCCGCCGATTCAAGGCACCACTGCACCGCGTTGACCGGAAAGTCGGAGGTCTTCTTCTCGCGGTTCAGCCGCTCTTCCTCCACGGCGGCGACCAGCTCGCCGTCCACCAGGAGTGACGCACCCGCGTCGTGCCCGAGGAGGTAGTGCCTTTCGGTGCCGACCGCGCCGAAGTGTTCGGCGAAGATTCCCGAAACGTGAGTGAAGCCGTTGCACCCCAAGACAATCATGACAATTCCCTTCTTCGTCCGGGGCTACTTGCCGGCCACGAGGTCACGGACGATCTCCCCGGCTGCGGGTGCCTGGCACAGTCCCTGGCCGGAGAATCCCGCCGCGTAGAGGAAGGGGCGGGAGGGAGCCCGGCCGATGAAGCCGCTCCCGTTCGGGCTGCCGTCGAAGGCTCCGCTCCACCCGCGGTACAGGCGGATGCCGTCGAGGACCGGGTAGGTGGTGCCGAGCTGACGGGACAGCCGCTGGAGCCACGCCTGCCGGGATTCGTCCGGGCCGGGGCGGCCCATACCGACGAGGATGCGGTCCTTCCATGCCCGGATCCGCAGGCCGGAGGAGGCGTGCAGGGTCATCGGCAGGGTGCTGAGCGGGGCGGCGGGTGCGTCGGTGAGGAGCAGTTCGATGGGGTACGTGGTCACGGGGAGGTCGACACCGGCCATGGAGGCGACCGTCCGTGACCAGGGGCCGGCCGCGCAGACGACGGTTTCCGCGAGGATGCTGCCCCTGGGGGTGTGGACCTGGCCGTCGGGGCCGATGCCGGTGACGGGTGTTTCCGTACGCAGGTCGGCGCCCGCCTCCTGGGCGGCTGCGGCGTAGCCGCGCACGATGGCGGCGGGGTCGCAGGCGTAGGCCTCGGGCGCCCAGGCTGCCGCGAGGACGCCGCGCTCGCCGAGCAGCGGGTTGAGCCGCACCGCTTCGGATGCGGTCACCAGTTCGACGTCCACTCCCGCGGCATGCTGGGCGGCCCGGGTGCGTCGGAACTCCTCCACCTGGTGCTCTTCGGTGAACACCACCAGGAAGCCGACCCGCTGCAGGCCGAGGGGAGTTCCGGTCCGCTCGGTGAAGGACTGATAGGCCGCCAAACTGCGGACGGCAAGGCCGCCGGTCTGGGGATCGCCGGGAAAGTAGGTCCGCAGCACGCCCGCCGTGGCCCCGGACGCTCCCGATCCCAGCGTGCCGCGCTCCAGCAGGACGGTGCGGATGCCGGTCTCGGCGAGATGGCACGCTACGGAGGTCCCGACAACCCCTCCGCCGATGACGACGACGTCCGTACGCTCGGGCAGAGGGCTCATGACCGCTGACCCGCTTCGGTGAGGGGCAGCTGGCGCAGGTGGTCTCCGGCGTCCCACGGGAACAGATGCAGGTTCCAGCCGCCCAGGCAGTTGACGTAGAGGGCCATCTGGCTCACCACGGCCAGGAAGTCGTCGCGTTCGAGGCGGTCGAGGCAGGACAGGAAACGCTGCGTGAAGGCCCACAGCTTCTCCAGGCCGCAGTAGCCCAGGAACTCGGCAGGGACACCGACCAACAGGCGTGTCATCTGGCGCAGGGAGTCCATCGGCATGCCACCGACCACGGCCCGGACCAGACCGCCGTAGCTCGCATACCCCAGTGGACGCGTCTCACCGTTGACGAACAGGAGGGTGGGCAGAACCGTCTCGAAGGTGCCGGCCCCGGACGGTATCCACCCCCGGTGCAGATCACCGAGCTCGGCCGGCTCGGACAGCCAGATCCGCTCGGTCTCGGCGTGTACGTCGCGGAGCAGGAGGTCCGCGTCGGGGTCGGCGGCCGTCAGACGGGGGATGCGGTGGCCGCCTGCCATGCCTGCCCTGCGCACTTCCACCAGGAGCGGCTTCTTCGTCGAATACACCGCATCCCACACCGCGCGCCCGACCTCTCGCAGAGCCGGCATGTCCTGCGGCCGGACCTGGCCCACCGGCGACGCCGGCATCGGTTCGGTCAATGTGCCGTACTTGATCCCCAGGTGCTGCAGAGCGGAACAGAAGACCGTTCCGTCGGGTGCCTCGCGCCGGTCGGCAAGCCGGTACGTCGCGGACAGATGCAGCAGCGAATGGATCGGTGCCACGTGGTACAGATGCTGTCCCGCCACCAGTGCGTGCCCTTGCAGGCTCTGGTAGGGCAACGCCTCCCACAGCGCATCGGCCAGCACGGTGTTGCGATCGTCGAGTTCAGCGGTAACGGTGATGCCCAGATCAGGCCAGGCAATCTCGACATGTCGACCGGACAACGTTTCAGTCAAGGCTTTCCCCCTAGTTCGGCAAGATGTCAGGATGGTCGAGCGGGGCCGGAACGCCCCACGGCACTCATCCCTTGCTTCGTCACAACTCGCCTTGTCCCCGTTGCAACTTGTGTGAGGAGTACACAGCCAACCGGGGGAAGCCGGCCAGGAGCGGAAGACATGAAAGCTTCCGCAGGTCGAGACCGGGTCTTCGTAGATTCCTACATGAACCAGTCAGGCCGGGGGTTTGAGGAAACCCCCAATACTCCCGCGGCGCGGCGGTCCCTCGGACCGGAGGCGTCCAAGGACTTCTACGACCTCCGCGACGAGCTTCTCGCCCTGCATCTGGTGCCCGAGGGCGCCGTGCGGGTGGGACGAAGCCCTGGGACGCCCCGACCGGAACCGGGGCGCCCCAGGCCGTGCCAGGAAGGAAAGCCGCCGCCGTGATCGAACTGCCCGCGGATGACCGCGCGTCCAGTCCGTACACCGGTTACACCCGCGCCCACTGGGAGGCCGCCGCCGACGCCCTGCTGGCCGCCGTCGAGCCCTACGCCACCCCCGACCGTGCCCTCTACCACCTCCCCGGCGACCATGTGAGCCACGCCGGCCACCTCTCCGACGGCCTGGAGGGATACGCCCGTACGCTGCTGCTGGCCGCCTTCCGCCGCGACGAGACGGCGCTCGGCCGCTACGCCGACGGACTCGCGACCGGTCCCGGCGGGGTCTGGCCGCGCATCGAGGACCGCAGCCAGCCACTCGTCGAGGCCGCGTCCGTCGCCCTCGCCCTGCGGCTGACCCGGCCGCTGCTGTGGGACCGGCTGGACGACTCCGTGCGGCAGCGCACCGCCGACTGGCTGGCGGACGCGCTGACCGCCGAACCCTGGCCGTGCAACTGGGAGTTGTTCCCGGTCACCGTCGGCGGCTTCCTGCAGGAGATCGGTCACCGGCCGGAGGCGGCCCGCAAGGCGATCGGCCGGGGCCTGGAGCGGATCGAGGGCTGGTATCTCGGCGACGGCTGGTACACCGACGGCGACGGCCGGAAGTTCGACTACTACAACGGCTGGGCCATGCATCTGTATACAGTCGTCCACGCATGGCTGGCGGACGACAGTGAACTGCTTTCTGCATACGGTCGACGGTTGTCACGCCACCTCGCCGACCACGCCCGCTTCTTCGGCAGCGACGGCGCCCCCCTGCAGCAGGGCCGCTCCCTCACCTACCGCTTCGCGACGACGGCGCCGCTCTGGCTCGGCGCCCTGACCGGCCACACCCCCCTGGCTCCCGGCGAGACGCGGCGCCTGGCCTCCGGTGCGCTGCGGTACTTCCTCGACGGCGGTGCGGTCGACGAGCGCGGTCTGCTCCCGCTGGGCTGGCTCGGCCCCGACGAGACGCTCGTACAGAGCTATTCCGGCCCGGCCTCCCCGTACTGGGCCGGCAAAGGCTTTCTCGGCCTGCTGCTGCCACCGGAGCACGAAGTATGGACGGCGCCCGAGGAACCGGCCCCGGCGGACCGCGCGGACGAGGTGTGCCCGCTGCCCGTCCCCAACTGGCTGCTGCAGTCGACCCGTTCGGACGGACTGGTACGGCTGCACAACCACGGCAGCGAGGACGTCCGCTACGACCCCTGCTACACCCGGCTCGCCTACTCGACCGCGACCGTGCCCGCGGTGTCGTACGACAACAGCGTGATCGTCGGCGGTGAACCGAGCCGCACCCGGATCGAGCCGCTCGGCACCGGCGAGGGGTGGATCGCCTCCCGGCACACCGTGCGCGACGGGATCACCGTCACCAGCCTCGTGCTCGCCGAGGGGGCGGTGGAGGTGCGCGCCCATCTCGTGGTCGGCGCCGAGCCCGGGACACCGGTGCGGGTCACCGGGTGGCCGGCGTCGGACGGACTCCGGGCCGATCTGCTGCCCGTCTCGGGCCTGTCGGCGGAGCCGGAGGGGCTGACCGGGAAGACCGGGAGGACCGGGAAGACCGGGACGGGTGGGGCCACGCTGTTCGTCGCGCTCGCCCGGCTCACCGGCGAACCGGACCCCCGGCCCCTCAGGGACCTGGTGTCCGTCAACGTGACGGAGGAGCACGAGGGGGATCACGGACTGCGCGTCCGCTGGGCCTCCGGCGCTCGGAGCGCCTTCGTCTTCACCGCTTCCGACGGGCGGGTCTCACGCCTTCGGACGACCGACCCCGAGGCACGCAGTGGTCGGTGACGCCCGGCGTGCCATGCCTCACGGTGGCTGCCGTTCCCGCAAGGGTTGCCCCCGACGAGCGGCGCATTACAGCGCGGCCGGGTACGGGGAGCGGCCGGCCCACAGGGTGTCCACGAGACACCGTGCGGACTCCTCCGGGTGCTCCAGCACGCCGACGTGGCCGCCGGGGAACTCGGTGAAACGGGCACCGGCCGACTCGGCCGCCGTCGTGGCCGTACGGTGCAGCAGCCGGCCACGGGAGCCGCTGCCCGCGGCCAGGGTGAGACGTGCGGCAACGGACCGCAGGGCGGGCACGTCCGGCACGTACGCGGTGAACGGGTGCAGGACCCGGGTGAGGAAGACACCCATGGGGCCGGCCAACTCCTCGCCGGGCGCGGGTGGTTGGGCATCGGCGTCCTCCGGGGCGGGCACGGGTCCGCCGTCGAGCACGGCGGCCAGCCTGGCCCCGGCCGCCCGCAGACCGGCGGCCCGAAACGTGTCGGCCACCTCCACGAACATCGCCCGCTGCCGGGCCGCGTCCGCGAGGACCCCCACGACGGGCGGTTCGTGCGCGACCACGTGCGCGAGCCGTTCCGGGTGCCGGGCGAGCAGGTCCAGGGCGGCGATACCACCGGAGCTCATCCCGAACACGTACGCGGACCCGCCGGCCGGAAGCACCGCCTCCAGCACCCGGTGCGCACCCTCGCTCCAGTCCGTCACCCGCTGCTCGGCCACCGGCCGGCCCAGCCGCCCATGGGCGAGGCCGAGCGGGTCGTAGGTGACCACGGTGAAGCGTGCCGCCAGCCGCTCGGTCAGCGGCCCGAGCCCCATCGGATGCCCGGCACCGCCCGGCAGGACGAGCAGCACGGGACCGCTGCCCGTCACGTCGTAGTGAAGTTCCCCGGTCATGAACCGTTTTCTCCCGTTGGAGTCTCGCGCGGCCAGTGCTCCAGTGCCAGGTGCAGGGCCTGCACCGCCTTGTCCCAGGAGGCCTCTACGTCCCGGTCGGCGCCGAAGCCGCCGGCCGACTCCAGGGCGCAGTAGCCGTGGAAGGTGCTCCGCAGCAGGCGTACGGCGTCGGTCAGGTCGGGCTCGTCCAGGCCGTAGGCGCGCAGCATGCCGTAGGTGATCTCTGCGGTGCGGCGCATCGCGGGGGAGCCGGCGATCAGGGACTGGTCGATACGGATCTGCGTGGCCGCGTACCGGCCGGGGTGCTCCAGGGCGTAGGCCCGGTAGGCGCCGGCGAAGGCGGCCAGCGCCTCCTTGCCCGCGCGGCCCGCCACGGCCGGCGCGATGCGGTCGATCAGTTCGCCGCCGGCGTACAGCGCGAGCCGGGTACGCAGGTCGTCCAGACCCCGGACATGCGAGTACAGGCTCGCGTCCTTCACGCCGAAGCGGCGGGCCAGCGCGGACAGGGTGACGTTCGCGAAGCCCGCCTCGTCGGCGAGTTCGGCGGCGGCCGCGACGACACGGTCGACGGTGAGACCGGCTCGAGCCATCCGACACCTCCTCCTTGGGTAGCTAGGGATAATCCTAGGATACCTAGGTTCCAGGGGGTGTCGCGAGGGGTCGTCCCATGGGTCGCATGCGGCTCATGGGAGTACTCGACTCCGTAGGCTGAACGAACGGCGGGAGGGGAGCCTGTGGGGCGCGAGACACGCAAGGGGAACGGACGCAGGGCCGGCGAGGCGCACGAGAACACGCAACCTCTCTGGCGGCAAAGGGACTTCACCGTCTTCTGGGGTGCGCAGACGCTCTCCGTCCTCGGTGACTCCTTCGCGTTGATCGCCCTGCCGCTGCTGGTCCTGGAGGCCACCGGATCGGTGGCCCGGATGGGGCTGCTCACCGCCGCCGGCGGAGCCGCCGCCGTCCTCGCGGCCGTGTTCGCCGGCACCGTGGTGGACCGCGTCGACCGGCGCCGGCTCCTCATCGCCTGCGACCTCGTGCGCATGGCGCTGTACGGCCTCATCCCGCTCGTCTGGACCTTCCGCCCGCACACCTGGCTGCTCTACACGGTGCTGCCGGTCTGCGAGGCCGTCGGCATGTTCTTCTCCGTCGGCTACGTCACCGTCGTCCGCGGCCTCGTCGGCACCGGGCGCCTCACCGAGGCCAACGGCCTGCTGAACGCCACCGCCGCGGCGGCCGGGGTGCTCGGACCGCCGTGCGCGGGACTCGTCGCCGCCTGGACCGGACCGGCCGCCGCCATCGCCGTCGACGCGGCCAGCTTCGCCGCCTCCGCCGCGTGTCTGCGCTGGGTACGCCTGCGCGCCCGGGCCGGTGACGACACGCCCGCCCCCGGCCGCAGCACCGTGCGCCAGGACCTGCGCACCGGAGTCGCCTTCCTGTACCGGCACCCCCTGCTGCGCTCGCTCACGGTCCTGCTGTTCGGCTTCAGCTTCCTCACCCTCGGACTGAACGACCTGGTCATCTACCACCTCAAGCACGACCTCGGCCACGACGACGGCACGGTCGGCACCGTCCTCGGCGCCGGTGCGCTCGGCACCATCGCCGGGTCCCTGCTCGTCGCCCGCATCCGCCGGCTGCTCGGCTTCGGCACCGCCTGGACCGGCGCGACCGCGCTGTGCGGGCTGGCCTGCGCCGGCCTCGGCTGGGTGCGCACCGTGCCCGCGGTCGCCGTCCTCGCCGCCGCCTTCCTGGCCGGCGTCGGCATCGCGGGCACCTGCTCGATGTCCCTGCGCCAGGAGGTCACCCCCGAGCACCTGCTCGGCCGCGTCACCTCCGCCTACTGGACCCTCCAGTACTCCGCCGCCCCCGCCGGGGCGGCCCTGCTCACCTGGGCCGCCGAACACTGGGGCACCACACCGGCCGCCCTGACCGCAGGCGCCACCTGCGTCCTGCTCGCTGTCACGGCCCTCACCACCCCGATCCGCAGGGCCTGATCGGCGGAACCGGGGTGCGCCGCGGCTCGGGCGGCCGGAGCTCCCGTGCGGCCTGCGGGCAGCGCGGCCCCAAGCCCGCCGCCACCAGCGCGAGCAGCGCGGTCCGCAGACCCGCCGTCCCGGCCGGCCAGTCCCACCACAGGGCCCGTCGGCATCGTCCAGGTGGGCCTCAGGACCGGTGATGGTCAGCTGGTCTCCGGGGCGAGGGTGGTGGAGAACACGAAGGAGAACTCGGCGGGCTCGGCCTGCAGGTGATACCGGGGGAGCGGGCCCGGGCCGCAGGACTGGGAGCCGAGGCCGTGCTGGCCGTGGTCGAGGTTGACCCACACCGTGTCTTGGGGGGTGAGGTCCGTGCGGTGCGCGGCCGCGTCCAGTTGCTCGGTGGTCCAGCGGCGGGCGGTGAAGAAGAACTCCGGGACGCCCTCGATGCGCAGGCCGCCGAGCTCCGCCCAGCGGACGTCGGCGCGGGCGCCGTTCTCCTGCGGGCGGACGTACGGCGTCTGCAGATCGTCTACAGTCGACTGCCAACGGCCGACTGCGGACGCCATCCTGCTGTCTGGATACGCCTCACCCGGGCCGCCGCCGTACCACTGCACACGGTCGGCTGCGGACAATCCGAAGCGGACGCCGAGCCGGGGAAGCGGTACCGTCCAGTCGCCCTCCGGCGTCACGGACACCGTCAGCTGTAGACGATCTCCGTCCGACGTCCAGCGGTATACGGTCGACAGGCCCGTCTCACAGGCCGCCGCCGCCACTCGGGTACGGACCGTCAGCGCCTCGTCGCCCGGCTCCACCGCGTCCAGCCGGTGCCGCATGCGGTGCAGGCCGAGCTTGCGCCACAGCAGGCCGTGGCGGATGTCGGTCTGCCAGGCGGCGCCGTCGTCGTTGTCGGTGGTGGCCCGCCACACGTCCAGCCGCAGACCGGTCACCTCCACCCCGCCGACCGCCCGCAGGGCACCGGTGCGGGCGTCGAAGACGGCCGGACCCAGGGTGATCCGGCCGTCACCGGGCACCGGGCGCCCGGTCGCCGGGACCGACGGCAGCCGGCGTGCGGACACGGCGAACTGGCCCCAGGCGACGACGTGGTCCTTCGGTGCCCAGGGGGTGTCGTCGGCGAGCAGGGCCCGTACCGTCCAGTGGGCCTCGCCGGCCGCGGTGGCGACCGGCGGCTCGGGCAGCTTCACCTCGGCCGACTCGCCGGGTGCCAGCGCGGGCACCGACAGGGTGCCGGACTCGACCGTCTCGCCGTTGACCTGGTACGCCCAGGTGAACGCCAGCGCCGACAGGTCCGCGAAGTCGTACTTGTTGGTGATGCGGACGGTGCCGTCGGCGGCATCCCCTTCGATGGCGACCGGCTCGATCACCTTCTTGTACTCGATCAGCCCGGGAGAGGGCTCCCGGTCCGGGAAGAGCAGGCCGTCGCAGACGAAGTTGCCGTCGTGCAGTTCCTCGCCGAAGTCGCCGCCGTAGGCGTAGCCCAGCTCGGGATGCGCGATGCCGTGGTCGATCCACTCCCAGACGAACGCGCCCTGGAGTCGGTCGTACGACTCGAACAGCCGCTGGTAGTCGGCGAGTCCGCCGGGGCCGTTGCCCATGGCGTGGGCGTACTCGCAGAGGATGAAGGGGAGTTCACGCCGCCTGTGCGGACCGCCGTCCAGGCGGCGTCCGATGCGCTCGACCTCGGCGTGGTCGGCGTACATCCGTGCGTAGACATCCGTGTCCCGGCAGGTGAGGTCGCCCTCGTAGTGCACGAGCCGGGAGGGGTCGCGGCCCTTGATCCACTGGGCCATCGCGGTCAGGCCGCGGCCGGTGCCGGCCTCGTTGCCGAGGGACCAGACGACGACCGAGGGATGGTTCTTGTCCCGTTCGACCATGCGGGCGGCACGGTCCAGCAGGGCCGGGGTCCAGCGGTCGTCGTCGACGGGGTTGTCCCGCCAGGCCTGCTCGGTGAAGCCGTGCGTTTCGAGGTCGCACTCGTCGATCACCCACAGGCCGTACTCGTCGCACAGGTCCAGGAAGGCCGGGTGCGGCGGGTAGTGGGAGGTGCGGACGGCGTTGATGTTGTGCCGTTTCATCAGCAGCACGTCCTCGCGCATGGTCGCCCGGTCCAGCGCGCGTCCCTGCTCCGGGTGCCACTCGTGCCGGTTGACGCCCTTGAAGAGCACCGGCCTGCCGTTGACCTTGATCAGACCGTCCGACAGCTCCACCGTGCGGAAACCGATGCGCAGCGGGATCCGCTCGCCTTCGGTGGCCAGCTCACCCGCGTACCGCCGCGGCGTCTCCGCCGACCACGGCTCGACCGGCACGGTCACGCTGTCGCCGGTCGCGATGTCGATGCCGAGTTCGGAAACGGTTACCCGGCCGTCCACGTCGGAGTCGACGCGCAGGGTGCCGGTGCCGGCGCGATGGTCGTAGGAGGCATGCACGAAGAAGTCGAGGGCCGCACCCGCCGGTCGGTGCAGCAGGGTGACGTCACGGAAGATGCCCGGCAGCCACCACTGGTCCTGGTCCTCCAGATAGGAGCCGGCCGACCACTGGTGGACCCGGACCGCCAGTACATTGTCCACAGTCTTCAGCAGATGGCCGACCGCGAACTCGTGCGGCAGCCGCGATCCCTTGAATGCGCCGAGGTCCGTGCCGTTCAGCCATACCCGGCCACAGGACTCCACGCCGTCGAAGCGCAGCACCGCTCCGCCCTCGGCGAGGTCCGGCCAGTCCTCCGGCAGGTCGAAGACCCGCAGATGGTCGCCGGTCGGGTTCTCGGTCGGCACGCGCGGCGGGTCGACGGGGAAAGGGTAGAGGTGGTTGGTGTAGATCGGGGATCCGTGGCCCTGGAGGACCCAGTGGCCGGGGACCCGGATCTCCGCCCAGGCACCGGCGTCGTACCCCTCCTCGGCGAAGGAGTCGTCCTCGGCGTCGGCCGTCGGCGACAGCCGGAACCGCCAACTGCCGTTCAATGACAGAGCCTTGGCGTCCGAGGAGGCATACCAGGTACGAGGTGGCAGCGCCCCGGAGCCCGGCGAGACGTCCTCGACGTAATCGGTGACGGTGTGGTTGCGGAAGGACATCGGTCTCCTCGCTCGGCCCTTGAACAGCAGCGGCAGGATGGAAACGGCGGTGGTCATGAAGATCAGGTGGTGGTTGACGGTCTGGTTGGTCATACGACGACAGCGCGACCTGGACCGTCCAGGCGCTGGGTCCTGGCCGATGACCAGGTGGCCATCGCCGCGAAGAAGTTGAGCGAGTTCGGTACGACGATCCGCCAGTACGCGCCCCAGTGGCCGAGCCCGTCCACGCGTGCCGCCTCCTCCAGTTCCTTGGGGAACCCCAGGAAGTACTGCCGGAACAGGAAGCAGGTGAAACCGCTGAAGAGGCCCGGGATGATCAGACCCCGGTAGCTGTCCACCCAGCCGAACGGCGCTCCCAGTTGCTGTGGCTCAGTGCCGACATGCTGACGTCCCTTCGGCTAATGATTCGGCAAGGGGTTGGATGAAGTCTGTGGCCATGGGGTCAGGGCAGTGGCCGACGGCCCTCGGCCGGTGGGCGGACGGCGTTACCGTCGGCATCGAGGCGCATGCCCGACGCCTCGTTCACGATCCGGCCGTTCGGGTTCAGCAGCCATCGCCGGGCTGATCGAGCGGGCGGCGAGAGTTGCGGAAACGGTTCCGTCGCGGAGGCTGTCAGCAGCAGGGATCTCTTGCGGGGTGAGACACGTGCATCCCTTCCGTCGTCATGAATGCGGTGCGGTACGGCTCCTTGCGTAGGCGGTGCGCTTGGTGGCGGTTTTGGTGGTGCCGGTCCTCTGTCCGGCGGACTGCAGCGCCCCTTCCAGGGCGAACGTGGCCGCGCCGAGGGAAACCGGGTCGGTGGGGATCGGGGAGAGGACGATCTCGGTGGCGGCCAGCGGCCGGCGCAGCGCATGCCGGGCGACGGCCTGGCGGACCTCGCCGAGCAGCGGCTCGCCCAGCCGGGCGGCGACCCAGCTGCTGAGCACGACCACTTCGGGGTTGAGCAGATTGATCAGGTCGGAGATGCCCGCGCCCAGGTAGCGGGCGGTGTCCCGGACGACCTTGAGCGCCACCGGGTCCTGCGCGGCGACCGCGTGGGCCAGCGCGTCGATGGTGGCCGTCTGGTCCTCCGGGTGCAACAGGGCGGACCCCGGGCTGAGTTCACGCAGGTTCTGCATGATGCCGGGCGCGCCGACGTACGTTTCCACGCAGCCGTGGTTGCCGCAGTGGCACAGCCGCCCGTCCAGCACGAGTGTGGTGTGGCCCCACTCACCGGCGCTGTTGCTCACGCCCCGGTGCAGCCCGCCGCCGAGCGCCAGACCGGCACCGACTCCCGTGCCCAGGTTGACGACGACGGCGTCGCCGCGGCCCCGCGCGGCACCGAACCACAGCTCGGCCACCGTGCACGCGCGCAGCGGATTGTCCAGGTGCAGCGGATACGCGATGTGTTCGGCGAGCAGGTCGAGCAACGGCACGTCGTGCCAGTCCCAGTTGGGCGCGTACTCGGCGACGCCGGTGTCCCGGTCCACCTGGCCCGGCACGCTCACCCCGACCCCGAGGACCCGGGCCGCCTCGACCCCGGCCTGCGCCACCACCGAGCCGACGGCGGCGGCCACCTGGCCGACCACCTGCTCCGGGCGGCTCTCGCCGGGCCGCATGTCCTCGTCGGCGCGGGCCAGTACGTTCAGTGCCAGGTCGAACAGCTCGACATGGACGTACGTCTCCGCGATGTCGACGCCGATCAACGCGCCCCCCGACGCGTTGACGGCCACCAGGCCCCGGGGCCGGCCGCCGGCCGAGTCCTCGAAGCCGACCTCGGTGATCATGCGCAGGTCCAGCAACTCGCCGACCAGGGTGGCCACCGTGGCCAGGCTCAGGCCGGTGGCGGCGGCCAGCTCCTGCCGGGAGGTGGGAGACTCGGCGATGATCTGGCGCAACACCTCGTAGCGGTTCGCGGTGCGGATGTCACGTGATGTGCGCTTCACGCGGGGTGCCCCTCCGTCCAGTCCGGGCCGGGCCGCAGCGGCACCGGCACGAGCGCAGGCTATGGGCTGCGAGTTCCTTTCGACAAGGGCTTTGGAAAGGGGCTGTAGGAAGTCCGGCGGAGGCGGCGTGCGCCCGGTTGGTGACCGTCCCGGCGCTCTCGGCCGTCCCTGTCACGGTGGCGTTCCTCCCGGAGAGTCCGTGTGGGCCGACCCTCTCATCCGTCACGCCCGGGAAGGGGGTCAGGGAAGTGGTCTACGGATTTCGTCGTCATGGGGACTCTGGACGGATGTATGCAGAATTAAGCTGGCTGTTCACATGCGAAATCGGTACCTTCCCCTCCATGACTCAGCAACCCCTTCCCGCCCGGCTGCCCGTCACCGACCGCACCCGACACCGGCGCCTGCGCGAGCAGGGCAGTCTGGAGCGCGCGGAGCTCGACGCCATCCTCGACGCCGGGTTCGTCTGTCATCTCGGCGTGCTGATCGACGGGCGGCCGGTCGTCGTGCCCACCGTGTACGGGCGGGACGAGCGGTGGCTGTATCTGCACGGGTCCGTGGCCGGCCGCAGTCTCGCCGCGGACACGCCCGTGTGCGTGACCGTCACGCACGTGGACGGGCTCGTGCTCGCCCGGTCCGTCTTCGAGCACGGCGTCAACTACCGCAGCGCGATGATCCACGGCACGGCGCGCAGGGTCACCGACCCCGAGGAGAAGCTCGACGGCCTGCGCCGGCTCACCGAGCACTCGGCGCCGGGCCAGTGGTCGTACGCCCGCAGCCCCAGCCGCAAGGAGCTGGCCGCCACCACCCTTCTCGCCCTCTCGCTCCAGGAGGCCTCCGTCAAGATCCGCACCGGCGCCCCGGACGACGGCGACGGACCCGACGCGGCCCTCGGCCTGTGGGCCGGGGTCCTGCCGCTGACCGCGGTCTGGGGCACCCCGCAGCCCGACCCGGTGCTGCCGCCCGGGACCGCCGTGCCGCAGCACATCGCCCGCCGTGCGGGGACCCGGCACGGCTGAGCCGCAGGCGGGGGCATACGGTGTCAGACGTACGCCTGAACCGGGAGGAGACAGACGGATGGGCAGTCGTACCGCGCTGGTCGAGGATCTGATGGAGCGGTTCCCGCACGTGCCACGGGAAGCCGTCTTCAAGGAGGACCTGCTCCGCGGGGGCGTCGCCTTCGATCCGTCCGCCCTCAGCGACAACGAGAGCGGCGAGGTCAAGCCGAAGTCGTACTTCATCTTCTCCTTCGACCACGGCACCCTGCCCGAGCTCGGCGAGGCGGCGCTCCGGCGCCCGCCGGAGGAGATCATCCTCACCGGTGGTCCGTACGACCTGAGGCGTACGGTGGTCTCCGTACGGGTGAACCCGGCCTCGCCGTACCGGGTGGCCGCCGACGACGAGGGGCTGCTCGGGCTCTACCTCGACGGAAAGCGCATCGCCGACGTCGGCGTGCCGCCCATGCCGGAGTACTACCGGCACACCCTCTCCAACGGGAAGTCCGTGATGGAGGTGGCCCCGACCATCCAGTGGGGTTACCTGATCTATCTCACGGTTTTCCGGGTCTGCCAGTACTTCGGCGCCAAGGAGGAGTGCCAGTACTGCGACATCAACCACAACTGGCGCCAGCACAAGGCGGCCGGGCGGCCGTACACCGGCGTGAAGGACGTCGAGGAGGTGCTGGAGGCCCTGGAGATCATCGACCGGTACGACACCCAGAAGGCCTCCACCGCCTACACGCTGACCGGCGGAGCCATCACGAAAACGGTTGCCGGGCGGGACGAGGCCGACTTCTACGGCCACTACGCCAAGGCCATCGAGGAACGCTTCCCGGGCCGCTGGATCGGCAAGGTCGTCGCCCAGGCGCTGCCCAAGGCGGACGTCCAGCGGTTCAAGGACTACGGCGTGCAGATCTACCACCCCAACTTCGAGGTGTGGGACCGCCGGCTGTTCGAGCTGTACTGCCCCGGCAAGGAGCGGTACGTCGGCCGTGACGAGTGGCACCGGCGCATCCTGGACTCCGCCGAGGTCTTCGGTGCACGCAACGTGATCCCCAACTTCGTGGCGGGCGTGGAGATGGCCGAGCCGTTCGGCTTCACCACCGTCGACGAGGCGATCGCCTCCACGACCGAGGGCCTGCGCTTCTTCATGTCGCACGGCATCACGCCCCGCTTCACCACCTGGTGCCCGGAGCCCACCACCCCGCTCGGCAAGGCCAACCCGCAGGGCGCGCCGCTGGAGTACCACATCCGGCTGCTGCAGGCATACCGCCAGACGATGGAGGACTTCGGGCTCTCCTCCCCGCCCGGCTACGGCCCGCCCGGACCCGGCCGCGCGGTCTTCTCCGTCAGCTCGTTCATGGACAGCCTGCCGGCGGACGAACCCGCCGCCGAACCCATGGAGGAGCGGACCGGGGTGTGATCAGCCCGGCAGCCCGGCAGCCCGGCAGTGAGCACGGCGGCGCCCGCATCCGTACAAGAGGCCGGAGTTGCGGGCTCGTCGCGTCGCGCGTCCGCCCCGCCACCATCGGTAACCGCATGTGAACAGGCCGCTTGTCAGTTGTGTCGAGGACGTGAAAGGCTCTGTGCCTGCCGCGAGGTTTCCTGCAACTCCCTTTTGCCTGTGGTGAGTTGACCTCGCTCGTGGATGCAGGAGTCCCATGCCCGACCTGCCGACCCCCCAGGACGCCACCGAGTCCGCGCTGTTCTCGGAGGGCTGGGACGCGGTGCTCAGTTACGCGGACCTGTGCACCTCCGGTTCTCTGACGGCCCATCAGCTGGCAACGGAGGCGTTCACGCTCGGCATGCGCGAGGTCCGCGCCGCCGCGCGCACCCATGTGCGCGGCGCGGGCCGCCGTACCGCGCGGCTGCCCACGATCCCGGCCCTGCTCACCGCCGTACGCGACACGGCGGCCGCCTGGGAGGCGGGCGGCCAGGGGCACAAGCTCGACCCCGACCTGCGGCTGTGGCTCAACTCCGACAAGGCCGTCCGCTTCTCGGGCCCGCCGCTGGAACGCCCGGTCGCGCTGCGCGGCCTCAGGGACATGCAGGAGGCCGACGCCTCGCTGCTGTGGCTGGCCGAGGTGGAGGCGCTGCCCCTGCCCGCCGTCGCGCGCCGGCTCGGCCTCGACCAGACCACCGTCGCCGACGAACTCGACCAGGTCCGCACCCTGTTCCGGGACCGCTGCCACCGCGCCCACCTGGACACCCCGATGGACGCGCTGTGCCGCTCCTACGCCCGCCTGCTGGACGCGGTCACCCGCTCGCCGTCCGCCGACACCCCCGACGATCTCTCCCGGCACCTCGCGACCTGCATGCGGTGCGCCGAGGCCGCCGCCTGTCTGCGGCTGCACGGCGGCGGACTGCCCGCCGCGCTGGCCGGCGGGGTCATCGGCTGGGGCGGCCTCGCCTACCTGGAACGCCGCCGCCGTGCCGCCGAGGTCCGCCTTGGCGCGGGCCACCCCGGCGCCGACCCCACGGGCGGCGATCCGGAGGAGGGCACCGGGCGCAGCCGCATCCTGCGCGGCAGCCTGCTCGCCGCGGCCGTGCTGCTGTCGGCGCTGGCGCTCGGCGTGTCGATGATGCCGTTCGGCGGCTCCGGCGACGACACCGCCGTAGCCCGCGACGACACCGCGGCCGCCCGCGACGACCGGCAGCCGGTCGCCGACCCCGGCGTCTCCCGCAGCACCACCCCGGCCACGGCGACGCCGGCACCCGCCACCACCCCCTCCGCGCCGCGTACGACCGCCGGTTCCCACCGCACGCAGCCCGACCCCGAACCGCAGGGCGCCTCCTCCGCCACGCACCGGCCCGCCCCCAGCCCCCGGACCACCGCACCAGCGACGACCTGCCGGGTCGCCTACAACCTGGTCGACCAGTGGCCCGACGGTTTCCAGGCCACCGTCACCGTCACCACCGGCCGGTCCCTCGACGGCTGGAGCGTGTCCTGGGCCTTCCGTGACGGCCAGCAGGTCGGCCAGATGTGGGACGCCACCGCCCGCCAGAGCGGCTCCCGTGTCACCGCCACCGCCGCCGACTACAACAGGACCGTCGCCGCGCACGGCACGCTGTCCTTCGGGTTCCTCGGCACCTGGCACGACAGAAATCGGCCTCCCTACGGTTTCACGCTCAACGGGGCGGCCTGCGCGGGCGGCTGAGCAAGCGGAGCGGATCATGTCGCAACGTCTCGTGCCGCAACGCCTCGGGCCTGGCGGGAAACCCCGGCACAACGGAGGCGGTGCGCTCCCCTGGGTGTCCGCCCCTCACCGCTGGGCGTCCGCGGTGCGGATGCCGGGCGGCATCCGTCCTCCCCCCCGGACAGGGCCCCGCTTTCCCTCCCTGTCCAGGCCGAATATAAGCTCACGCCCGCAAACGAGCCTGGCGGGCGGAGAACGGGTCCTGACGGCAAGGGACGGGGGAGAAGAGGCCGAGTGGAGAAGCTGCGACAGGACGATCCGGGGCGGATCGGCGACTTTGTGACGTTGGCGCGTCTCGACGGCGACGGCAGCCGGGGCGTGCCCGAACGCCGCTATCTGGCCCGCAGCGCAGACGGCGGCCACACGGTCCTGGCGTGCCTGCCGCCGCCCGGCGGTGACCCGGCGCGGTGGGCGGCCGAGGCGCAGCAGGCGGCCCGGCTGACCCAGCCCGGGTTCTGGCCGGTCGGCCGGCTCGGGGGGACGCCGGCTTTCCCCTGGTACGCGTCCCCCTACCGGCCGGCACTGCCGCTGCCGGCCGTCCTGGCCGCGTACGGCGGCCCGCTGCCGGAGCCGTTGGTCCGCACGCTCGGCGGCACCCTGGCCGAGGCCCTGGCCTCGGCCCATGTCCTGGGCATCGTGCACGGCGGGGTGTGTCCGGCGGGCGTGCTGCTGACCGCCTGCGGACCGCTCCTGAGCTGCTTCGGCGCGACCCGCGCGAATTCACCGGCGGAAAGCCCCGCCGCGCAGGCAGCCACCCTGGAGACCGGCTGCCTGGCCCCCGAGGTGGCGGCGGGCGGTCCCGTGGACCGGACCGGGGACGTCTACGCCCTGGGCGCCGTGCTGGCCTACGCGGCGACCGGGTACACCGTGCCCGAGCGGCAGGAGGTCCCCGTCGGCCTGCGGGACATCGTGATGGCCTGCCGCTCACGCGACCCGCAGAGCCGACCCGAACCGGCGAGGGTACTGGCGGAGTTGCTGCCGGGCGCGGCGTACGGCGGGCTGGCCGGCGGCACCGAGCCGGTGTCCCTGCCCGGCCGCGTCGTCGAGGCGTTGTCCCGTCAGTCGGCGGCGGTCCTCGCCGCCGCACTTCCCACCCAAGGGCACTGAAGGCATGATCTCCCCTCTTCTGCACGACGACCCGCACACCGTCGGCCCGTTCCGGATCCTCGCCCGCCTCGGCGGAGGCGGCATGGGCACCGTCTACCTGGCCCGTTCGACGGGCGGCCGCACGGTCGCGGTGAAGACCCTGCACACCCGCCTCGCCGCGGACACCACGCTCCGGACGCGTTTCCGGCTGGAGACGGACGCGGCACGCGTCATCGGCTCCGAGCACGGCGCGGCGGTCGTCGATGCCGACCCCCAGGCACCGACCCCCTGGCTGGCGACGGAGTACGTCCTCGGTCCGCCGCTGGACGCAGCCGTGGAGGGGAGCGGACCACTGCCGGAGCCGGCCGTGCGCGCCCTCGGCGCGGCCCTCGCCGCCGGGCTGGAGCAGCTGCACCGGTCGGAGGTGGTGCACCGCGACCTGAAGCCCTCCAACGTCCTGGTGACGGCGCAAGGACCGCGGATCATCGACTTCGGCATCGCCCGGGCCTTCGGCGACGAGCACCTGACGAACGTCGGCAGCGCCATGGGAACGCCGGCGTTCATGTCGCCGGAACAGGCGGCAGGCCTCGAACACACGGCGGCGGGGGATGTGTTCGCCCTGGCAGGGGTGCTGGTCTTCGCCGCCACCGGCATCGGCCCGTTCGGCGGCGGGGCCCCCACCGACCTGCTGTACCGCGTCCGGTTCGGCGAGCCGGACCTCGGCAGGGTCCCCCAACCGCTGCGCCCGCTGCTCGCCCGCTGTCTGGCCAAGGATCCCTCCCAGCGCCCGTCCACCACCGAGCTGCGAACCGCGCTTGCTGCCGACGGCGTCCCGGGCGACCACCGCGGCTTCGCGGACCTGCTGCCCGACGCGGTGCTGCGGGAGATCGCCCGGCGCAGCGACGAGGTGTGGCGCGAGCCGCCGCACCGCCTGCCGCCACCGGTGCCCGCCGAGGCGCCGGGGGCCGAGCCGGCCCCTGCACCGGGCGTCTCGCGACGCCGGCTGCTGGCCGTGGCCGGGGGCGCTCTCCTGGGCGGCGGCATTCTCGGCGGCGGAGGCTGGGCCCTGCTCGGGGGCTTCGGGGACGACAGCGGCAAGAAGAAGGACGCCGTCGACCGGCCCAAGCCTCCGGCGGCGCTCTGGAGTACCGCGCTGTGGTGCCCGGACTCCGGCGGCGAGGTGATGGCGGTCGGCCGGAACCTGGCGATGCGCGCGGGGATCGTGCTGTGCGGCGTCAACGCCGAGTCGGGCAAGGGGACCTGGCAGGCGAGCATCGAGGACATCTGGCGGTCGGCCACCGACGGAACCCGCGTCTACGCCCTGCGGCGTTACCAGGACGCGGCGGCGCTGGCGGTGTGCGAGGTGGCGCAGACCGACGGCCAACTGGGCAAGCCCCTGGTGGAGCTCTCCGCGTTCGCCGGCAAGGAGCAGTACAACCAGCTGCTGTGCGTGGACGGCGGCGTCGCCTACCTGGTGGCCAAGGCCGCTTCCGGCGGGCGCTGGTACCTGGTCGCGGCCGACCTGGGCACCGGCAGGGAACGCTGGCGCAGCCCGGTGGACGGGCCGCAGGCCCAGGGAGCCCCACCCGCGCTGTGCGGCACCGTGGTGGGGTCGCGGGTGGTGCTGTGCGGGAGCCCGGCGACGGACTCCAAGTTCATCGGCCTCTCCGTGCACGACAAGGGCAGCGGCCGTCGACTGTGGGAGTTCTCCGAGACGTACGCGGGCACCCCGCCGTCCCGTCTGGTCACCGACGACCGGAACCTCTACCTGGGCGCGGACGCCCTCACCGCCCGCAGGCTGTCCGACGGCGAGCTGGAGTGGGTCGTGGGCATGGGGCAGGCCGGCGGCGACAGCGGGAGCGGGGAGCGACGGTACGGCGCGCCCGTCGTCCAGGACGGCGTCGTCTACTGCACCGACGGCGACCGGGGACTGATCGCCGTCGACGCGCTCTCCGGCACCATGAACTGGCAGGAGAAGGGACTGTCCGGCCGGAAGAGCCTGCGGGACGTGGCCCCGGCGATCGGCAAGCGGTACGCCTACTGCGCCGACGACAAGGGCGTACGCGCCGTCGACCTGCGGGCCCGCCAGGCCGTCTGGACGTACGAGGCCGAGCCCGTCGTCCTGACCGCCGACCCCAAGGGCGGCCGTCTCTACGTCCGCCAGCAGAAGCGGACCATCGCCCTCCCACTCGCCTGAGCACCCGCCCGTCACGATCCAGGAGACGACCACCCGTGAAACCCCTCGGCCAGGGAGACCCGCTGCGCCTGGGCCCCTACCGCCTCCACGGCGTCCTCGGCGAAGGCGGCATGGGCAAGGTGTACTTCGGAGCGGACTTCTCCGGACGTCCCGCCGCGGTCAAGGTCCTGCTGCCGGAACTCGCCCACGACGGACACCTGACCGAGCGGTTCCTCCGGGAGGCGCGCACCGCGCAGGCCGTCACCAGCGAGGGCGTGGCGCGTGTACTCGCCGCCGAACTGGAGGGCGGCAGGCCGTGGATCGCCACTGAGTTCCTGGCAGGACCGACGCTGGACGACGCCGTCGCGTGCTTCGGGCCGCTCGACGACACGGCCGTGCGGGAGCTGGCCCGGTCACTGGCCCGCACACTCCAGGACGTGCACGCCACAGGACTCGTCCACCGGGACGTGAAACCCCCCAACGTCGTCCTCACCTCGCGCGGCCCCCGCCTGATCGACTTCGGCATCGCCCGACCCGAACACGGCCTGACCCTCACCCGCACCGGACAGATCCCGGTCACCCCCGGCTACGGCGCGCCGGAACAGGTGCTGGGACAGCGCGTCGGACCCGCAGCCGACGTCTTCTCCCTCGGCGCCGTCCTCGCCTTCGCCGCGGGCGGCCGGCCGGCCTACACCGGTGCGGAGATCACGGCCGTCCTGTACGAGGTCGTGCACGGCAATCCCGATCTGGGGGCCGTTCCCGAAGGCCTGCGGTACCTGGTCGCGCCCTGCTTCGCCAAGGACCCGGCGGCACGGCCGCTGCCCGCCCAGGTCGCCGAGGCCGCGGCGGCACCGCCCCCTCGGCCCGGACGGCTGTGGAAGTCCGGGCCGTTGGGGGCGGAGATCCGGCAACGGGAGGAGGCGGCCCGCCGCCTGACGGCCCGTACGGCCGGCTCCTCGCCCACCCCGCAGGACGGTACGGCCGGCGGTGCTCCCCGCCTCACCCGGCGCCGGCTGCTGAGCGCCGCCGGCGGCGGCGTACTGCTGGCCGCGGCGGGCGGCGGCACCGCCTGGTGGCTCAGCCGTGCTGACGCCCCGTCCGACCCCTTCGACATCCCGCCGCCGGCAAAGGTGCAGGCCGCGCCGCTCGGCTCCGCCGACGGCTCCCCGAAGCCGCTGTGGGGCCCCTTGCAGGACGTGGCCGACGCCGGGTCGCCGCCACCGCTGCCGGTGCGCGACGTGGTGGTGTTCGCGGCCGCCGGCGGCGGCGTCGCGGCGCGCCAGGTCACCGACGGCCGGGAACGGTGGCGGATCGACGCCGCGAAGACGAGCGCCGGCTACCTCTCGATCGGGGACCGCCTGGTGGCCACCGCCGACGGCGAGGGAACCCTGCGCACCTGGGTCGCCGCCACCGGATCACCCCGCTGGACGGTGGACGCGCAGGTGGGTGTCCTGCTGGCCGCGGACGCCCACGCCGTCTACCTGCAGACCACCGACGGCCGACTGCGCTGCGTGGGGACCGACGGAAAGGTGCGGTGGACGAAGCGGCCGCCGGTGCCGCTCTCGGGCGGCCGCCCCGCCGCGGCCCTCGGCGCCGGCCACCTGGTGTTCTGCACACAGACGGGCGACGTGGCCGCGGTCCGCGCCGAGGACGGCACCCGCGCCTGGATCCGCAAGGGGCAGGCCGCCGGACCGCTACGGCCCGCCATCGACGGCGGAACCGTCTATCTCGGCGGCCGCACCCTGGCGGCGGTGGAGGTCGGCACGGGCCGCCAGTTGTGGTCCCGGAACCCGCTGCGGCCGCCCAGGAACGGCGTCGACGGGTGGGGCCCGCCCGTGGTGGCCGGCGGCGTGGTCTACGCGCTGGACTGCGCAGCACTGCGCCCGCTGCGCGCCGACGGCAGCCAGGCCGCCGACCCGGTGATCGTCGCCGGCGTGGCCCCGCCGTGGCAGCCGCCGGCCGTCCAGGGCAACAGCGTCTGGATCGTGGAGAGCGAGGAGACCGGGGTGAGCGGCCTGCCGCGCTCCGGAGAGGGTGACCCCCAGACGTACGCCCTCGCCGGTGGCCTGCCCCGCTCCCTCGCCGCCGACGGCAACCGCGTCTTCGTCCTCAATCACGCGACGCTGCTGGCGCTGCCGGTGTACTAGGTCTGATCGGAACGTGCCGGTCACAGCCGCTCGTTGAGGACCGCGACCAGCACGGCCGGTGACCCTGCCGGAAATTCGGTGGCGTCCGAGTGTGCGCGCATCTAGGGTGGGGATCGCTTCGGGCAGCGGCTGACGGCCGCTGCTGTCGACCGAGTGAGGAACAGGAGGTGTGACCGATGGCTGTCTCTGTGACGGGCGCTGCCCGCAACCAGAAGTTCATCCACTCCACCTCCGTGGCCTCCGGCTGACCTCACTCTTCTCCCGCGCCCGTGAGCGCGGCGCCGAGGCCACCCTTGTGAAGGGTCCTCCCTTGTCTTTCTCCTCTCTCGCGGGCTCGTCCTCGCCTTCCTCGCATCCTCTCGCCCCGTACGGCTGGGACGAGGGCTGGGAAGCCGAGTTCGCTCCCCATGCCGAGCAGGGCCTCCTGCCCGGCCGTGTCGTACGGGTCGACCGCGGCCAGTGCGACATCGTCACCGCCGGCGGGGTCGTCCGCGCCGACACCGAGTTCGTCGTGCCCCGCGACCCGATGAAGGTCGTGTGCACGGGCGACTGGGTCGCCGTCGACCCGGACGGCGACCCGCGGTACGTGCGGGCGTATCTGCCACGCCGCACCGCCTTCGTGCGCTCCACCTCCTCCAAGCGGTCCGACGGGCAGATCCTCGCCGCCAACGTCGACCACGCCGTCGTCGCCGTGTCGCTCGCCGTCGACCTCGACCTCGGCCGCATCGAACGCTTCCTCGCCCTCGCCTGGGAGTCCGGTGCCCAGCCCGTCGTGGTGCTCACCAAGGCCGATCTGGTGCCCGACCCGGTCACCCTGGCCCACCTGGTGCAGGACGTCGAGACGAGCGCGCCCGGTGTGCCGGTGGTCACCGTCAGCGCCCTGCACGGCGAGGGGCTCGATGTCCTCGTCGCGCTGGCCGGTTCCGGTACGTCCGTGCTGCTCGGCCAGTCCGGCGCGGGCAAGTCGACGCTGGCCAACGTGCTCGTCGGTGCGGACGTCATGGACGTGCGGGCGGCACGGGACGTCGACGGCAAGGGCCGGCACACCACGACCACCCGCAACCTGCTCGTCCTGCCCTCCGGCGGGGTCCTCATCGACACGCCCGGACTGCGGGGCGTCGGCCTGTACGACGCCGAGAGCGGCGTCGGCCAGGTGTTCGCCGAGATCGAGAAACTGGCCGAGCGGTGCCGTTTCCACGACTGCGCGCACGACAGCGAGCCGGACTGCGCGGTGCGCTCCGCGGTGGAGCGCGGGGAGCTCGCGGTGCGGCGGCTGGAGAGCTACCGGAAGCTGGTGCGGGAGAACCAGTGGATCGTGGCGAAGACGGATGCGCGGGTGCGGGCGGAGCTTCGGCGGGACTGGAAGCGGAAGGGGGCCGCAGGCAGGGCCGCGATGGAGATCAAGCGAGGCCGTCTCCGTTAGGTTCCCGCCCGGCGGCCCGGGCGGGCGAGGCGGGGACCCCGAAAACCCTTCGCACCCGCTCGCCCCGCCCGGTACGGTGCGTGTTCCGGCGGCGAAGAGCTCGACGGCTTCGCGCACGGACGCCCGGGAATCCCGACGCTGAGAGCAGGTTCGTCCATGGCATGTCGTATCAGTGAACTCGTGCTCGGTTGCCACGACCCCGAGGTGCTGGCGCGGTTCTGGTGCGAGGTCCTGGACTTCGTCGTGCTCGGTCGCGAAGACGACGGCAGTATCGAGATCGGGCCGCGCGAAGGCTTCGGCGGCGCGCAGCCGACGATCTTCCTCAGCCGCAGGGACGAGCCGGAGCCGGGCAAGTCCCGGCTGCACATCGACGTCAACGCCACCGACCGCGATCAGGACGCCGAGCTCGAACGCCTCCTGAAGCTCGGGGCGCGCCCGGCCGACATCGGCCAGACCGGCGAGGAGCAGTGGCATGTTCTCGCCGACCCCGAGGGCAATGAGTTCTGCCTGCTCAAGGCCCGCCTCAACCCGCTCTGACGGTGTGGAGCGCGCCGTAGGGGCCGGCGACGGTGCATGGTCCGGCGGCGCGCCCCCGAAGCCCCCATCGCGACGTCCGAATCCCGCTGGCCCCGTCTTCCTCCCCGACCCACACTGGGACACGTGATGGACGAAGACACCAGGTACGAGGCGGTGCGGAGCCGGGACGGGCGGTTTGACGGGGTCTTCTTCTTCGCCGTCGAGACCACCGGGATCTACTGCCGGCCCAGCTGTCCGGCGGTGACGCCGAAGCGCCGCAACGTGCGGTTCTTCCCGACGGCCGCCGCCGCGCAGGGCTCGGGGTTCCGGGCCTGCCGGCGGTGCCGGCCGGACGCGGTGCCGGGGTCGGCGGAGTGGGATGTCCGGGCGGACGTCGTGGGACGGGCCGTGCGGCTGATCGCCGACGGTGTCGTGGACCGCGAGGGCGTCGCCGGGCTCGCCGCACGGCTCGGGTACAGCGCCCGGCAGGTCCAGCGGCAGCTCACCGCAGAGCTCGGCGCCGGGCCCGTCGCGCTCGCGCGGGCGCAGCGGGCGCACACGGCGCGGGTGCTGCTGCAGACCACCGGCCTGCCGGTCACCGAGATCGCGTTCGCGTCCGGGTTCGCCAGCGTGCGGCAGTTCAACGACACCGTCCGGGAGGTGTACGCCTCGACACCGACCGAGCTGCGGGCCGCCGCCCACCGCGGCCGGGGCGGTGCGCGGGGCCGGGGCGTGCGCAGGCCCACGCCGGGCGCCGGGATACCGCTGCGGCTCGCCCACCGCGGGCCGTACCAGGCGGGCGCCGTCTTCGACCAGCTCGCCGACGAGGCGGTAACCGGTGTCGAGGAGGTTTCCGGCGCGCCGGGCGACCGGACCTACCGGCGCACGCTGCGGCTGCCGTACGGCACCGCGATCGTCGCCGTCGAGGAGCGCACCGGGGCGCCGAGGACCGGGACCGGCACCCGTCCGGGCGGCTGGCTCGACGCGCGGCTGCATCTCACCGACCCCAGGGACCTCACCACCGCCGTACAGCGGCTGCGGCGCCTGTTCGACCTCGACGCCGACCCGTACGCCGTCGACGAGCGGCTCGGCGCCGACCCGCGGCTGGGCCCGCTGGTCGCCGCCCGGCCCGGACTGCGTTCGCCCGGCACCGTGGACCCGCTGGAGCCGGCGGTCCGCGCCCTGGCCGGGCGGGAGGGCGCCGAGGAGCTGGTGCGCCGGTACGGCAAGGTGCTCGACGCGCCCTGCGGCAGCCTCACCCATCTCTTCCCCGAGCCCGCCGCCCTCGCCGGGGCCGAACCCGGCGGCCCGCTCGGCGCGCTGGCCGCCGCCGTCGCCGACGGCACCGTACGGCTGGATCCGGGAGCCGACCGGGACGATGCGCAGCAGGCCCTGCTCGCCCTGCCCGGCATGGATCCGGCGACCGTCGCCGCCCTCCGCGTGCGCGCCCTCGGCGATCCGGACGTCGCCCCGCCCGGCGCGCGGGTGCCCGACGACTGGCGGCCGTGGCGCTCGTACGCCGTGCAGCATCTGCGCGTGGCAGGGGAGTGGCGCCGATGACGACCGTGTACTGGGACCGACTGGACGCTCCCGTGGGCCCGTTGCTGCTCACCGCGGACGCGGACGGGGCGCTCACTTCGCTGTCCGTGCCCGGGCAGAAGGGCGGGCGGACGGTGCGGGACGGCTGGCGGCACGACACCGGTCCGTTCCGCGCCGCCGCGGACCAGCTCGCCGCCTACTTCGCCGGTGAACCGACGGAGTTCGGGCTGCCGTTGAGCGCCCACGGCAGCGAGTTCCGGCAGCGGGTGTGGGCCGCGCTGGACGAGGTGCCGTACGGCGCCACGGTCACCTACGGCGAGATCGCCGCGCGGATCGGCGCACCGCGCGCGGCGGTTCGCGCCGTCGGCGGAGCGATCGGCGCCAACCCCCTGCTGATCGTTCGCCCCTGCCACCGGGTCATCGGTGCGAACGGGGCGATGACCGGGTACGCGGGCGGCGTCGAACGCAAGGTGTGGCTGCTGACCCTGGAGGGGGCGCTCGCCGCCGGTACGCCCTAACTCCCCTCCGTGGCGCGGAAGATCCGGTCCAGGTGGTAGGTGAGGACGGCGGTGGCGGAGTCCGCGTCCCGCTGGCCGACCAGGACGCCGGTGCCGAGCCCCGCGGACATGGCCAGCAGCCCGGCCGCCTCGGTGCGGGGGTCCACCCCGGGCCGCAGCAGCCCGGCGTCCGCCGCCTGCTGCAGCAGCCCGGTCACGGTGGCCTCGGCGGCGTCCGGCTCCTTGATGAACGGCTGGGCGGCGAGGGCCTCGTCGGTCACGGAGAGGACGGCGTACGAGGTGTAGAGGTGGTGGAAGACGCGGCTCTCCTCGTCGACCGGCAGAGCCGCCGACAGGAGCGCCTCGATGACCGTGCGTGGCCCCGGATCGTCGCCGGCCGCGCGGACCCGGGCGGCCACCCGCTCCCCGAACTTCCCTGCCAGATGGCGCAGTCCGAAGAGCAGCAGCTTCTCCTTGGACTCGAAGTAGTACTGCACCAGCCGAAGTGACACACCGGCCTCGGCCGCCACGTCGCGCATCCCCACGGCATGCAGGCCGAGCCGCCCGGCGGCCCGGATCAGGGCCTCCGCGATCTCGGTCCGCCGTTCCGCGTGATCCACACGCTTGGGCATCGTCCCTCTCCGCTCTGCGCTCCGTGATCTCCGCCTCTCCCGGTTGATGATACAGCCGTACCACCAACGTGGTACGTTCGTATCACAAAAAACGTCGACGGACGTCGAACGACGTCGAAGCCGTTCCAGACCGTCTGCCCGGAGGTGGCCGTGCCCGAGCCCGCAAGTGCCCGTCCCCAGCCCGACATCGGCCGCTACGTCAGCGACGCCTGGCGCGAGCGCTACTTCGCGGCCTGCGACGCCGTCTACGCGCTGGGTGCGCCCGCGTCCTGGGAGGAGGACGTGGAGACGTCGTACGGGACCACGCACGTCTACCGTTACGACCCCGAGGACCCGGCCGCCCGTGAGCGCACCCCCGTCGTCCTCGTCCACGGCGCCGGCTCCTGCTCCGCCATGTGGTACCCCAACACCCCCGCCCTCAGCGCCGAACGGCCCGTCTACGCGATCGACACCCCCGGCGACCCCGGCCGCAGCGTGCAGCGCGCACCCGTCCACGAGCCCGAGGACGCCGCGCGGTGGCTGGACGAGACACTCGCCGGGCTGGGGCTGGACCGGGTGCACCTGGTCGGCTCCTCGTACGGCGGGTGGCTCGCGCTGAACCAGGCCCACCGCGGACCGGGACGCCTGGCCTCGGTCACGCTGCTCGACCCCGGCGGCCTGGAGAAGGTGGGGCTGCGTTTCTTCGTGTGGATCTTCGTCAGCCTGTTCGCGACCTTCGCCCCCAAGCGGTTCCGGCCCCGTCTCGCGTCCTGGCTGGAGCAGCCGGTCCTGGTCGTGCCGGAGCTGCGCGCCATGGTCAGGGCCGGAGTGCGCGCCTACCGCATCCGCCGGCCCGCGCCGCAGCCCCTGACCGATGCCGAACTGGCCACCATCCGCACGCCGTTGTACCTGATGCTGGGCAGGCGCAGTCTCTTGGTGCACCCGGACCGGCAGGCCGAACGCGTTCCCCGCCTGGTCCCCGGCGCCAGGGCCGAGATCATCTCCCGCACCGGCCACGGACCGCAGATCGACCACGCGGAACAGGCCAACCGCCTGATGCTGGACTTCATGAACTCCGCCGAACGCGACCAGCCGGCGGTGCGCTAGCCGACCTCCGGGCCGGCGGTGGCGTGTGAGTCGGCGGTGGCCGTGCGCGCAGATGCTGCGACGCCGGATTCGTGTGCTCCGCCTCGCTGCATCCGGGGATGACGATCGCCCAGCACGCACGCCCGTGCCCCCGCGCATCGGCTCCGCCCCCTGGGACAGCCGGCCGAAGCCCGTTGCGCCGAGCGGGTGGACCGCCGTCGAAGGTGCGGTGACACGGCCCGGCCGTGTGGCACGGTCTGCTCCGACGAGTCACGGGGAAGGACGGGTGCGGAGATGGCCGAGGTCCGACGGGCCCTAGCGGTGCTGTTGTTGGCGGTACTGCCCGGCACGGCGGCGCCGGCCGTCGCGGAGCCGGCGCCGCCGCCCTGGACCGGCAGCTGGGAGACCGCGCCGTCGGGCACCGCTGCCGCACTGCCCGGCGCAGCCGTCCGCAACGTCGTCCATCTGAGCGTCGGCGGCACGGCCGTGCGCATCCGGCTCAGCAACCGTTTCGGTACCGCGCCCCTGCAACTCGGCGCGGTCACCGTCGCGTTGCGCGCGGCCGGTCCGAACGCCGTACCGGGCACCCTGCGCACCGCCACCTTCCAGGGTGCCGCGACCGTCGCCGTCCCGCCCGGCCAGGACATCGTCACCGATCCGGTGCCGCTGTCCGTCCCGGCCGCGGCCGACCTTCTCGTCACCGTGTACACCCCCGGCGACAGCGGCCCCGCGACCTACCACCAGACGGCGCTGCAGACCAGCTACGTGGCCCCGGCCGGGGCGGGGCGGGCCACCGACGAGAACGGCACCGCCTACACGACCGCCATCAGCCGCTGGTACTACGCCACCGGTGTCGACGTCCTCGGCGGCGCGGGCAGCATCGTCGCGTTCGGCGACTCCCTCACGGACGGAAACGGTTCCACCCCCGACACCAACCACCGCTGGCCCGACCGGCTCGCCGAACAGGTGCGCGCGGGCCGGCTCGGCGTCCTCAACGCCGGTATCGCCGGTAACCGTCTGCTGCACGACGGCGCCGGCCCGAGCGCCCTCGCCCGCCTGGACGCCGACGCCCTGGACCGGTCCGGGGTACGGGTCCTGGTCGTCCTGGAGGGCATCAACGACATCAAGGGCACACCGACGGCCGACGACGTCACCGCGTACGCCGACGCCTACCGCACGCTCGTGGCCCGCGCCCACGCCCGGGGCGTCCGGGTCATCGGCGTCACCCTCACGCCGTACCGGGGGTTTTCCGCGTACACCGACGCCCGCGAGGCGGTACGGCAGCAGGTGAACGCGTTCATCCGCACCGGCGGCGCCTTCGACGCGGTCGCCGACGCCGACGCCGCCCTGCGCGACCCCGCCGACCCGACCCGCCTGCTGCCCGCCTACGACCCCGGCGACCATCTCCACTTCAACGACACCGGGATGGCAGCGATCGCCGACACGGTCCACCGGGCGCTCGCCGGCGTACCGCGGTGATACCGGTTTCCGGCTTCGTGTTCCGGGCGCCGGACTCCGGTGAGCAGTGGCTGGGGGGTCTTTCGGCGCGGTCCGCAAGGACGCGGGATCCGAGCCCGAGCGCATCGTCCGCGCGGCGAGGCCATCGCCTCGCACCGAGCGCCATCCCGGGCGGCGAGCCCCCGCCGGCCCGGGCGCCCCGGTGGTCGCCCGCCGTCATCTGCCGCTTGCCGTACGGCTGTTCACCCCCTCACTCGACGCGCCGTACGACGCGGCCGGTGCGCCGGATTTTCCCGATGACCCGTTTTCATACGGCCCGTGCGGTGGACAATGAGCGGCATGAGCCAGCAGGGGGGAAGGCCCGCCCGTCCTGAGGACGACTGGTGGGGACAGCTGTACGACGACTCCACCGAGGACACCGGACCCACGGCCGCGGCCGATTCCCTGGACGACCGGTTCGCCTCCGCGAAGCGCACGCTGACGGGCCGGCCGGGCACGGCAGCGCCGCGCGAGCCGGGACCGGGCACGCGGGGCGGCACCGCCGCCGACGCGGTCACCGGCGCCGACGCGCCGGACCGGGGGGACACTTCGGGGAGCACGCCTCCCGGCCGGACCACACTGCCGCCCCCACGCACTCCCTGGGAACCGCCCCCGGCCCACCAGGAACCGCCCCGGCCGACCCACGGCCAACCCCCCACGGAACCCCCGGCGCAGACCCTGACGGCATCCGCCACCTCACCCAACGCCCGGCCCCCACAGGCTCCGCCCGCGCCGTCCGGGCCGCAGGATCTCCCGGCGCCCTGCGAACACACCGCGCAGGATCAGGCCCCTGTCCCACTCGCCGACCCGCTCACCGGTCGGCACGCGGAGGACGCGCCCGAGACCGCCCCGCCCCCTGAGCCGGAAGCTCCGTCCGCGCCCTCCTCGCCGCCTGCCGGACGCACCGGGCACAACCGGGCTCCCGCCTCGCCCGCCGCCCCGCCGGCCGACTGGTCCGCGCAGGACGCGCCCGAGACCGCCCCGCCCACTGGGCCGCAGAGTCTCCCGGCGCCCGCCCCGCCCCCTGAGCCACAGGACCTCCCGGCGCCCGCCTCGCCCCCCGAACCGCAGGACTGGCCGGTGCTCCTCTCGTCTCCGCACGCGCCCCCTGCCGACACCACCTCCGACCCGTCCGGGCTCACCCTGCCCGCCCCCTCACCCATCGCCCCGCCGCCGCCCCCCTCTTCCCTCGACTACGTCGGCTCCGGGCCGCCCACCTACGACCCCGAGCCGACCGCGCTGCCGGTCGCCGATCCCGAGGGGCTGGGGGAGTTGGTGGCGGACACTGTGCTGGACGGGGCCCGGTACGGGGCGTGTGCGTTGCGGGCCGTGTCGTTGCGGGGGGACTCGGCGCGGTACCGGGGCGAGCCGCGGCGGGACTCGCTGCTGACCGCCCGGTTCGGGACGGGGGAGCACGCGCTGCTGCTGGTCGCGATGGCGACCGGGGTGCGGGGCACGCCGGTCGCGCATCTCGCGGCGGCCGAGGCGTGCCGGTGGATCGGGCGCGCCGTGGGCCGCAGCCATCACCGGCTCGTGGCGGACATCCGGGCCGCCCGGCGTGGCGACCTGAAGGCGGGCCTGCACCGGCTGACCGACCGCAGTCTCGGCAAGCTCCGGGCGAGCGCGGTGGAACAGGGCGTCGATCCGGAGGAGTACACGGCCGGCCTGCGCTGTCTGCTGCTGCCCGCCGACCCCGACTGCCGTACGCGTGTGTTCTTCGGCGTCGGCGACGGCGGGCTGTTCCGGCTGCGGGACGGGGAGTGGCAGGACATCGAGCCGGGCGTCACGCCCGACGACAACAGCGGTGCGCCCGCCGCAGGCTTCGGCTCCCCATCGGAAAGGTCCGCGAAAACGTTTGCCGAGACGCCCGAGGGCGACCGGCTCACCATGGATCTCGGCATCCCGACCCCGCCGAGCCCGTACGAGCCGGCGCCGGAGCCGCCGCGCGAGCCGTTCCGGTTCCGTGCCTCGGTAGCCCGCCCGGGTGATGCGCTGGTGATGTGCACCGCGGGCCTCGCCGACCCGCTGCGCGGCGAGGCCGCCCTCTGCGCCTATCTGGCCCGCCGCTGGTCCGGCCGTACCCCGCCGGGGCTCGCCGCGTTCCTCGCCGACGCCCAGGTGCGGGTGAAGGGCTACGCCGACGACCGGACGGCGGCGGCCGTGTGGGAGGCATGACCGTTTGCCCCGTGCATCCATGGGTGCATGGCCAGTGGCCCGCCGGCGGCCTGCGCAACGTACCGCGGCCCTGAACCCGCCCGAAGAGGAGCGGATTTCGGCCACTTTCACGGCGTGTGACGGTGTGCCGCCGGCCGGTGCCGGACGCATCTGCCTTGCTGTCCCGGGGCGTCCGTGGCGCCCAGCGCCGTACGGGAGGCCGGCGAGGCGGGTGCGGCGCGGCCCGGCGGGCGGTCCGGACCCCGTACGGCCGTGGCCGAACCTCCGGTCATCGGGCATCTGCCAGGACTGCCCGGGTTCGTGCTGGGCAAGCATCCCCCGTGAACGTGTTCGACCAGGAGGGGCAGGGTCCAGCGGCGTGCGGGCGGGGGTCATGAAGAGTCAGGCACGAGGGGGCGGTCCCGCGGTCGTCGGGGGCTCCTCGGCGACGACGGGGGAAGAGACCGACACCACCACGGAACACGCGCACCGGCTCCGGCGCAGGCTGGGGCGGGCGGATCTCAGGGCGGTGCCCGAGGCCCGCCGGGAGTTGCGTGAGCTGCTGCGGCACTGGGGAAAACCGGGCCGCTCGGAGATCGCCGAACTGCTCACCAGCGAACTGGTCACCAACGCGCTCGTCCACACCGACGACGACGCGGTCCTCACGGCCGTGGTCGAGCCGGGCGGACTGCGCGTGGAGGTACGGGACTTCCTGGCCCGCAGACCGGAGCTGAGAGGCCCGGACACGGACGACGACACCCACGGGCGCGGCCTGCTGCTGGTGCAGTCCCTCGCGGATGCCTGGGGCGTACGCCGGCACGGGGTGGGCAAGTCGGTGTGGTTCGAACTGGGCGCCGAGGCGGCGTGACGCTCCACGGGAAGGCCGGCTCACCGGGTGCGGTCCATGGCGGCAGCCCGCTCCCGCACGTTCCCGGCCGCGCTCGAACCCGGGGACCTCATCGCAGCGGGCCCGCACATCGACAGGGCCCCGTCTCTCGGGCGCTGCGGTTGCGTCGGCTTCCCGGCGCCGCCACTGCCGGGACGCGCCGGGGGCGTGACCCGTGTGGTGAGCCCCCGGCGCGTCGGAGTGACTGAGCTGGGGGGTGTCGTTCGGATCATCCCGGCGTCGCGGGGTCCAAACGACAGCCCCTAGCCGAACTGCTGCTCCAGGTCCTTCAGCTTGCGCTCCAGGGAGTCCAGGCGCGGCAGGGCCATGGTGTCGTCCTCGGCGGTGAGGTCGACGGTCACCTGCTCAGCGGACCCGCTGCGGACCGGCTGCAGGGAGGGACGGGGGCGTACGGGCAGTTGTTCCGCGGTGGATATGGCAGGCTCCGCGGTCGCCTGGGCGGGGCCACGCTCCACCGCCTGCACCTCGACCTGCCGGGCGCCACGGCCGACGAAGCCGCGGTGGCCCCGGCTGATGGCCCTCAGCTGGGCCCGCTCGATGCGCTGCTGATCGCGCCGACGCTGCCGCGTCTCCTCCTTCTGCCGCTTGTCCTCGCGGACCTCCTCCACGGCTTCGTCCAGGCTGCGCACGCCCTCCAGGAGCATCAGCGACCAGGCCCGGTAGGTCTCGCGGGGGGCCCGCAGCCAGCGGACGATACGGATCTGCGGCAGCGGACGCGGCACCAGGCCCTGCTCGCGCAGCGCGGCCCGTCGGGTCTGCTTCAGCGCGCGGTCGAACAGGACGGCCGCCGACAGCGACATACCGGAGAAGAACTGCGGGGCGCCCGCGTGCCCGGCGCCCCGGGGCGCGTGCACCCAGTTGAACCAGGCCGCGGCGGCGGCGAACAGCCACACGAGGATCCGGGAGCCGAGGGCCGCGTCACCGTGGCTGGCCTCGCGCACCGCGAGGACGGAGCAGAACATCGCCGCGCCGTCCAGGCCGAACGGCACCAGGTACTGCCAGCCGTCGGTCAGCCCCAGGTTCTGTTCGCCGAAGCCGACCAGGCCGTGGAAGGACAGGGCGGCGGCGACCGCCGCACAGCAGAACAGGAGCACATACGAGGCCGTGCCGTAGATGGCCTCCTTGCGTCTGCGGCGCTCCTCGCTGCGCTCCCACGAGTCGTCCGCGCTCGCGTTCTCCCCGGAGGAGCGCTTGCCGCGCGCGAGCACCGCCACCGCCGCCAGCATCCCCAGGAGCAGTACGGCGCCAGGAAGCA
The DNA here is from genome assembly GCF_044546895.1 of Streptomyces sp. NPDC053069. Lineage (NCBI taxonomy): Bacteria > Bacillati > Actinomycetota > Actinomycetes > Kitasatosporales > Streptomycetaceae > Streptomyces > Streptomyces sp. NPDC053069. The sequence continues at coordinate 177,278 of NZ_JBITZN010000013.1, forward strand.
GCCAGTTCAGCGATATGTCGGTCAGTCTCATCAGGGGTCCCTTGCATTGGGATAGGGCGTAACGCCCGCCATAGTGGCCCACTCCCGAGGGCCCTCAGGGGGTTTCGGGGCAAGAGGCCGCCAAGGAGGGGCGAGAGGGATGCCCAGGACGGCGTTCTGCTCGAACTACCGCGTGACAGACGGGCGTTGAGTTCGAATAAGAGTACCCGGACGCGTGGTTCCGCGGACAGTTTCCGTGACGGATGAGGAAGGGGTGAATCATCCACCCCGGTTCACATTTAGGTAAGGCTTGCCTTGCTGACTTCTGGAGAATTGGAACTCCCGCCTCGGGCGCCTAAGGTGCTTGACGGACAAACGACAACCCGCCGTCAATGACCCAAGTGCCGACAACCCCGCCAGGAGGACCCGTGAAGCACAGCGCACAGGGCGTGGCCGGCGCGGGGACACCGCAGCGCCCGGCGTCCGGCGCCGCCCGGGTGCCCGCGCAGGCGCGCGCGGCGGACGGCCCGGACGGCTGTCGCGAGCGGGACACCGCCCTGCCCGCCGCACGCGGCGAGCACACCCACAGTGAGCGGCCGATTCCCGGACCGCGGCCTGCGGTGCAGCGCTCCTCGGTGCGCGGTCAGATCCTGGACGCACTGCGGACCGCTCTGGTCACCGGGGAGCTCAAGCCGGGCGAGGTCCACTCGGCGCCGGTGCTCGGTGAACGGTTCGGTGTCTCGGCCACGCCCGTGCGCGAGGCCATGCAGCAGCTCGCCCTGGAGGGTGCCGTCGAGGTCGTGCCCAACCGGGGCTTCCGGGTCGTGGAGCGGGGGGCGCGGGAGCTGGCCGAGCTGGCGGAGGTGCGGGCGCTCATCGAGGTACCGGTGATGCTGCGGCTCGCCCGGACCGTGCCGGCCGAGCGGTGGGCCGAGCTGCGTCCGCTCGCGGAGGAGACCGTACGGGCGGCGGCCTCCGGCTGTCCGGCGACGTACGCCGAGTCCGACCGGGCCTTCCACCAGGCGCTGCTCGCCCTGTCGGGCAACGAGCAGCTGGTCCGCATCGCGTCGGATCTGCACCGGCGGTCGCAGTGGCCGCTGGTCGGGGGCCCCGTACGGCACGGGCGGGCGGACCTGGTGGCGGACGCGGCGGAGCACATGGCTCTGCTGGAAGCGCTGGTCTCCCGTGATCTGGATGTCGTCCGGGGGCTGGTGGAGGAACACTTCGCGGGCGCGTGCTGAGCCGGTACGGCGAGCACCGTAGGGGTTGAGGCCCGTCTCCCGGGTGCGGGTCCGTCGTGGTCGCTCGCGCCCGCGCGGCGGCGCCGCATGTCGAACACGGCCCCGCGCCCCTGTGCCGTAACCGTCCGCCCCTATGCCGTGGCCACCCCCGGTGCCGGCGGGGACAACTGCCGTGCCAGCCATGTCGGTACACCCCCGAGCAACCGGAACAGGCGCCGGGCCTCCTCGCGGAGGCGGGACGCCTCCGGCTCGGACTCCGCGTCGGCCAGCGAGGCCAGCGCCGGGGCCGTACCCACCAGGTAGCCCAACTCCTCGCGGATCCGGAGCGATTCGGCGAACCCGTGCCGCGCCTCGGCCAACTCGCCCTCCCGCAGCGCGAGTCCGGCAAGGTGGCGCCAGGTGAAGGACAGCAGCAGCGGGTCCGCGTGCGCGGCAGCGCCCGCGTGCGCCCGGCGGTAGGCGGCGCGAGCCGCCTGTGCGGAGCGGGTCAGGTTCTCGGCGATCAGGCCCCGGCGGAAGTCCAGCAGGGCGCGGTCCGGCGCCCCCGGAGGGATCAGCGCCGCCGCCCGCCCCAGCGCGGCCCGCGCCTCGTCCGCACGGTCCCGCACCCCGTGCAGCGTTGCCGTGTAGGCGAGTTGGCCCCGTTCGCACGCGGCGGCCCCCCGCTCCTCGTCGGTGTGCGCGAGCGCCTCCGCCGTCCGCAGGGCGTCCTCCGCCTCCTCCCAGCCCCGCTCGGTGTACAGGCACCGTTCGACCAGCAGTACGGCCCGCTGCAGGGCCGTGGCGGGGGTGTCGGGCGGCAGCAGGGCCGCCGCGTCCGCCCAGCAGGCCCGCGAGCGCAGCCGCCATACCGCGGTCTGGAGCGGATCGTCACCTGGGGTCGTTCCGTTACCAGACATGGCGGTATGCGCCACGTTGCCCTCCCCGAGCACGCCATCGAGCTGTTGAGTGGTGGCGGCATTCCAGCACCAATCGACGGGCCGGGCCAAGAGGGTGGGTGAAAGATTTCACAAAGTCGTGGGCGAGGGCGTGACGGGTTTGGCCGGTGTGCGCCCCCGCTGACCTCAGCTCATCCGCAGGGCAAGGAAGAAGTCCAGCTTGTCCTCCAGCCGCGACAGGTCCCGTCCCGTCAACTGCTCGATCCGGCCGACCCGGTAGCGCAGCGTGTTGACGTGCAGGTGCAGCCGGGTGGCACAGCGGGTCCAGGAGCCGTCGCAGTCCAGGAACGCCTCCAGGGTGGGGATGAGCTCGGCCCGGTGGCGGCGGTCGTAGTCCTTCAGCGGGTCCAGCAGGCGGGCCGTGAAGGCGCGACGGACGTCGTCGGGGACGAACGGGAGCAGCAGGACGTGCGAGGCCAGCTCCTGGTGCCCGGCCGCGCAGACCCGGCCGGGGCGGGCCGCCGCCACCCGGCGGGCGTGCCGGGCCTCCTCCAGGGCGCCGCGCAGGCCCTCCGCCGAATGCACGGCCGCGCTGACGCCGAGGGTGAGCCGCCCGTCGTCGTCCAGGCCCGCCGACAGCGTCTCGCGCACCGACTGCAGCAGGGAGTCGGCCAGCAGACCGGTCTCCGAGCCGTCGTGCTCGGCGGAGACCGCCGGGAGCGGGACGAGCGCGATGGCCTCGTCGCCCGTGTGCGCGACGGCGATCCGGTCCGAGGGCTCGGGGCCGGTGGCCAGCGGGTCGACCAGCACCTCCTCCAGCAGCGACTGGGCGACCGGGCCGCCCTCGACCTCCCCGCCGTCCCACTCCACGCGGGCCACCACCACCTGCCAGTGCGGGGCCGCCCCGAGCCCGGGCAGCAGCACCGGCGCGGCCACCCGGAGGCGGGCCGCGATCTCGGCCGGCGCGGCACCCGTCTGCACCAGCTCCAGCACCTCCTGGGCGAGCCGGCGCCGCACCGTGCGCGCCGCGTCCCGGCGGTCGCGCTCGACCGCGATCAGCTGGGTCACGCCCTGCAGCAGGTCCAGGCGCTCCTCGGGCCAGTCCCCGGCGTCCGCGTCGACGGCCAGCAGCCAGTCCGACAGCACCGTCTCGCGCACATCGCGGGCGGCCTGCGGGGAGCGGCCCGAGGAGCGGATCGGGAACAGCGAGTACGTCGTGCCGCCCAGCAGGACCCGGTGCGGGCCGCGCCGGCCGGTGCGGGTGGCCGCCAGATGCTCGGCGGCGAGCTTCGCGCAGGTCTCCGCGGGCAGCGCAGGGCCCGCCACCTTGGAGCCGGCGATCAGCCGGCCGGTGGGGGAGAGCACCCAGGCGCGCAGGTCCAGGTCGGAGCCCAGCAGGTCCAGGACCACGTCCGGGCCGCCGCCCGCCGGGCCCGAGGTCATCATCCGCCGGTGCCGGTCCACGACGGCCGCCAGGTCCCCGGCGCGCTCGCCGGAGACCTGCCGTACGACGTGCTCGGTGATCGTGGCGAAGGCCACCGACTCGTGCACGGCGAACAGCGGCAGCCGGTGCCTGGCGCAGGCCAGCACCAGGTCGTCCGGGATGTCGCCGAGCTCCGCCTCGCCGGCCGCGAGCGCCGCCACCCCGGCCTGCACCAGGATCCGTACGAACGGCTCGGAGTCGCCCGAGTCCCGGCGCCAGGCCAGGCCGGTCAGCACCAGCTCGCCCCCGGAGAGGTAGCGGCTCGGGTCGCGCAGGTCGGTGGTCATGACCCCGCGCACCGACCGGTCCAGCTCCTCCTCGCCGCCGAGCAGCCGCAGGCCCAGCGCATCGGTGTCCAGAAGTGCGCGCAGCCGCATCTCGTCGCCGCCGTTCTTTGTCTCGAAACCTACGATGGATCTTGGAGGGTGACGGGATAAGGGCCCGGCACGGGCCGCACAGGGCACTCTCCGAGGTCTCTGCACTGTTTCCTGTGTTTCCCCAGGAAATCGGAGAGGTTGCCGATGACCTCCGTTCATACGAATCTACAAGATGCCTGGCGTGGCCAGCCAACTCCTTCATGGTTTCGGTGACTGACCGTCCCGGAGTACCGGGCGGTGTACTGAGTCCAATGCGCGTTAACAACACATGAACGAGCCGGGACCGCCGCACACGGATTGGCTCAATCTGTACGACCCATGAGACCAAGAAGAGAGCCGGTCATGGACTTCCTTCGCCCCGCCAGCTGGGAGGAGGCGCTCGCCGCGAAGGCCGAGCACCCCACCGCTGTGCCGATTGCGGGTGGCACCGATGTGATGGTCGAGATCAACTTCGACCACCGCCGGCCCGAGTACCTGCTCGACCTCAACCGCATCGGCGACCTCTACGAGTGGGAGGTCGGCGAGGAGAGCGTACGGCTCGGTGCCTCCGTCCCGTACACCGACATCATGCAGAACCTCCGTGCCGAGCTGCCGGGCCTCGCCCTCGCCTCGCACACGGTCGCCTCCCCGCAGATCCGCAACCGCGGCGGCGTCGGCGGCAACCTCGGCACGGCCTCGCCCGCCGGTGACGCCCACCCGGCCCTGCTCGCGGCCGGCGCCGAGGTCGAGGTGGAGTCGGCGGCCCGCGGCACCCGCCTCATCCCGATCGACGAGTTCTACACCGGCGTCAAGCGCAACGCGCTCCAGCCCGACGAGCTGATCCGCGCCGTGCACGTCAAGAAGGCCGACGGCCCGCAGCAGTACTCGAAGGTCGGCACCCGCAATGCCATGGTCATCGCCGTGTGCGCCTTCGGCCTCGCCCTGCACCCCGAGACCCGTACGGTCCGGACCGGCATCGGCTCCGCCGCGCCCACACCCGTGCGGGCCAAGGCCGCCGAGGAGTTCCTGAACGCGGCGCTCGAAGAGGGCGGCTTCTGGGACAACGGAAAGATCATCACCCCGTCGGTCGCCAAGCAGTTCGCGGAGCTGTGCTCCGGCGCCTGCAACCCGATCGACGACGTCCGGGGCACCGCGAGCTACCGCCGCCACGCCGTCGGCGTCATGGCCCGCCGGACGCTCACCTGGACCTGGGAGTCGTACCGCGGCAACCACCGCACCACCGAGGGAGCTGCGTAATGCGCGTCAACTTCACCGTCAACGGACGTCCGCAGGAGGCCGACGACGTGTGGGAGGGCGAGTCCCTGCTGTACGTCCTGCGCGAGCGCCTCGGCCTGCCGGGTTCGAAGAACGCCTGTGAACAGGGTGAGTGCGGCTCCTGCACCGTGCGTCTGGACGGCGTGCCGGTGTGTTCCTGCCTGGTCGCGGCCGGCCAGGTCGAGGGCCGTGACGTGGTGACCGTCGAGGGCCTCGCGGACTACGCCAAGCAGCGCGAGGAGCGCGGCGGCTGCGCCACCGGCGCCTGCGGCACCTCGCTGCAGGACGCCCAGCTGGGGGTCCCCCCGGGCGAAGCCTGGGGGAGGGAGGCCAAGGGCACCGACTCCCAGACCGGCGAGGGCAGCGGACTCAGCCCCGTCCAGCAGGCGTTCATCGACGCCGGCGCCGTCCAGTGCGGCTTCTGCACCCCGGGTCTGCTCGTCGCCTCCGACGAACTCCTGGAGCGCAACCCGAACCCGTCCGACGCGGACATCCGCGAGGCGCTGTCGGGCAACCTGTGCCGCTGCACGGGCTACGAGAAGATCATGGACGCGGTTCGCCTGGCGGCCGCCCGTCAGTCCGAGGAGGTCTGACATGCCCGCCAACGGCGCCCCTACGAAGATCACGCAGGTCTCGCAGACCAAGGGCGGCATCGGCGAGTCCACGCTCCGTCCGGACGGCACCCTCAAGGTCACCGGCGAGTTCGCGTACTCGTCCGACATGTGGCACGAGGACATGCTGTGGGGCCAGATCCTGCGCTCCACCGTCGCCCACGCCGAGATCGTCTCGATCGACACCTCCGAGGCGCTGGCCACGCCGGGCGTCTACGCCGTTCTGACGTACGACGACCTGCCCACCGAGGTGAAGAACTACGGCCTGGAGATCCAGGACACCCCGGTCCTGGCCCACGGCAAGGTCCGCCACCACGGCGAGCCGGTCGCGCTCGTCGCCGCCGACCACCCGGAGACGGCCCGCCGCGCCGCCGCCAAGATCAAGGTCGACTACCGCGAACTGCCGGTGATCACCGACGAGAAGTCGGCCCTCGCCCCGGATGCGATCCTCGTCCACGAGGGCCGCGACGACCACCACATCGGCCATGTCCCGCACCCGAACATCGTGCACCGCCAGCCGATCATCCGCGGCGACGTGGCGGAAGCCCGCAGGCGGGCCGACGTGATCGTCGAGGGCGAGTACACCTTCGGCATGCAGGACCAGGCCTTCCTCGGCCCCGAGTCCGGCCTCGCCGTGCCCGAGGAGGACGGCGGCGTCCACCTCTACATCGCCACCCAGTGGCTCCACTCCGACCTGCGCCAGATCGCGCCCGTCCTCGGCCTGCCCGAGGAGAAGGTGCGCATGACGCTGGCCGGCGTCGGCGGCGCGTTCGGCGGCCGCGAGGACCTGTCGATGCAGATCCACGCCTGTCTGCTGGCGCTGCGCACCGGCAAGCCCGTCAAGATCGTCTACAACCGGTTCGAGTCCTTCTTCGGGCACGTCCACCGCCACCCGGCGAAGCTCCACTACGAGCACGGCGCCACCAAGGACGGCAAGCTCACGCACATGAAGTGCAGGATCGTCCTGGACGGCGGCGCCTACGCCTCCGCCTCACCGGCGGTCGTGGGAAACGCCTCCTCCCTGTCGGTCGGCCCGTACGTGATCGACGACGTCGACATCGAGGCCATCGCCCTCTACACCAACAACCCGCCCTGCGGCGCCATGCGCGGCTTCGGCGCGGTCCAGGCGTGCTTCGCCTACGAGGCGCAGATGGACAAGCTGGCGAAGAAGCTGGGCATGGACCCGGTGGAGTTCCGGCAGCTGAACGCGATGGAGCAGGGGACCATCATGCCGACCGGGCAGCCGGTCGACTCCCCGGCCCCGGTCGCCGAACTGCTGCGCCGCGTCAAGTCGATGCCGCTGCCGCCGGAGCGCCAGTGGGAGTCCAGCGAGGGCGCCGACGTACGGCAGCTGCCCGGTGGTCTGTCCAACACCACGCACGGCGAAGGCGTCGTACGCGGCATCGGTTACGCGGTCGGCATCAAGAACGTCGGCTTCTCCGAGGGCTTCGACGACTACTCCACCGCCAAGGTGCGCATGGAGGTCATCGGCGGCGAGCCCGTGGCCACCGTGCACACCGCGATGGCGGAGGTCGGGCAGGGCGGTGTCACCGTCCACGCGCAGATCGCCCGCACCGAGCTCGGCGTCACCCAGGTGACCATCCACCCCGCCGACACGCAGGTCGGCTCCGCCGGCTCGACCTCGGCCTCCCGGCAGACGTACGTCACCGGCGGTGCCGTGAAGAACGCCTGCGAGATCGTCCGCGAGAAGGTCCTGGAGATCGGGCGCCGCAAGTTCGGCTCCTACCACCCCGCCTGGGCGACCGCCGAGCTCCTGCTGGAGGGCGGCAAGGTCGTCACCGACGGCGGCGAGGTCCTCGGCGACCTGGCCGACGTCCTGGAGGACGAGGTCGTCGAGGTCGAGGAGGAATGGCGGCACCGGCCGACCGAGGCCTTCGACCTGCGCACCGGCCAGGGCAACGGGCACGTCCAGTACTCCTTCGCCGCGCACCGCGCCGTGGTCGAGGTCGACACCGAGCTCGGCCTGGTCAAGGTCATCGAGCTGGCCTGCGCCCAGGACGTCGGCAAGGCGCTCAACCCGCTCTCCGTCGTCGGCCAGATCCAGGGTGGTACGACCCAGGGCCTGGGCGTGGCGGTGATGGAGGAGATCATCGTCGACCCGAAGACCGCGAAGGTCAGGAACCCCTCCTTCACGGACTACCTGATCCCCACCATCCTCGACACGCCGACCATCCCGGTCGACGTGCTCGAACTCGCCGACGACCACGCCCCCTACGGGCTCCGTGGCATCGGCGAGGCCCCGACCCTGTCGTCCACCCCGGCCGTCCTCGCGGCGATCCGGAACGCGACCGGGCTGGAGCTCGACCGCACTCCGGTGCGGCCCGAGCACCTCACGGGAACCGCGTAACACCCAAGAGCTCTCCGGGCGGCGCAGGGAACGTCACACACTCCGCCGCGCCGCCCGGAGGAACCCCCCTTTGAGTTCCGCACCGCTCGCGGTCCTTGAAGTACCACCCTTTGTTCGTCTCGGGCCGTCCCCCGGGTCGTCCATTCCCAAATCCCGTACGGCCCGAGGAGGTTGTACGGGTGCCCCTGTGAACCTTGGGAGATGGCACCATGACCCAGCAGTCAGTGGAGCCCAGGACCGCAGCCGACGACGCGGGTGAAGGCACCCGCGTCCCGGCAGGGCGATCCTGGCTCGACCGGTACTTCCACATAACCAAGAGAGGGTCCACGGTCTCGCGAGAGGTCCGCGGCGGCATCACCACCTTCATGGCGATGGCCTACATCCTCCTGCTCAACCCCCTGATCCTGTCCGGCAAGGACGCGGCGGGGGACACCCTCGGCCAGAAGGCACTGATCACCGCGACCGCGTTCGCGGCGGCCTTCACCACGCTGCTGATGGGTTTCGTCGGCAAGGTGCCCCTCGCGCTCGCCGCCGGTCTCTCCGTCTCCGGCGTCCTGTCCTCCCAGGTCGCCCCCAACATGACGTGGCCGCAGGCCATGGGCATGTGTGTGATGTACGGCGTCGTCATCATGCTGCTGGTCGTCACCGGCCTGCGTGAGATGATCATGAACGCGATCCCGCTCGCGCTCAAGCACGGCATCACGATGGGCATCGGCCTGTTCATCGCCCTCATCGGCCTCTACAAGTCCGGCTTCGTGCACAAGGGCGTGGCCACCCCGGTCACGCTCGGCCCGGCGGGCCAGCTCGCCGGCTGGCCGGTGCTGCTCTTCGCCGGAACCCTGCTGCTGATCTTCATGCTCCAGGCGCGCAACATCCCCGGCGCCATCCTGATCGGCATCATCACCGGCACGATCGTCGCCGCCGTCCTCAACGGCCTCGGTGTCATCGACCCCAAGCAGTGGGCCAACGGCGCCCCCGAACTGCACGGCGGCGCGGTCTCGATGCCCGACTTCTCGCTCTTCGGGCACGTGGAGTTCGGCGGCTGGGGCAAGGTCGGCGCGATGACGATCGGCATGATCGTCTTCACCCTCGTCCTCGCCGGGTTCTTCGACGCGATGGCCACCATCATCGGCGTCGGCACCGAGGCCGAACTGGCCGACGACAAGGGCCGTATGCCGGGCCTGTCCAAGGCGCTGTTCATCGACGGCGCCGGCGGTGCGATCGGCGGTGTGGCGGGCGGCTCGGGCCAGACGGTCTTCATCGAGTCCGCCACCGGTGTCGGGGAGGGCGCCCGCACGGGTCTCGCCTCCGTGGTCACCGGCCTGTTCTTCGCGGCCTGTCTGTTCTTCACCCCGGTCACCGCGATCGTCCCGCAGGAGGTCGCCTCCGCCGCCCTGGTCGTCATCGGCGCCATGATGCTGATGAACGCCCGGCACGTGGACTGGGCCGACCGCGCCACCGCGATCCCGGTCTTCCTCACCGTCGTCCTGATGCCGTTCACGTACACCATCACCAGCGGTGTCGCGGCCGGTGTCATCTCCTACACGGCCATCAAGACCGCCCAGGGCAAGGCCCGCGAGATCGGCGCCTTCATGTGGGGTCTGACCGCCGTCTTCCTGATCTACTTCGCCCTTCATCCGATCGAGGGCTGGCTCGGCGTGCACTAGCCGGCCGCCCCCGCCCCACTGAGCAACACCCCGTGAGGAGACCGACAGATGCTGGACATCGCCGAGGAGCTGAACCGGTGGGTCGAGCAGGGCCGTGACTTCGCCGTCGCCACCGTGGTGGCCGTCGGCGGCAGCGCTCCGCGCCAGCCCGGCGCCGCCCTCGCGGTGGACGCCGAGGGCACGGCCATCGGTTCGGTCTCCGGCGGGTGCGTGGAAGGGGCCGTGTACGAGCTGTGCCGGCAGGCGCTCCAGGACGGCGAGACCGTCCTGGAGCGCTTCGGGTACAGCGACGAGGACGCCTTCGCCGTCGGCCTGACCTGTGGCGGCATCATCGACGTCCTCGTCACGCCGGTCCGGGCGGACGGTCCCGCCCGGCCGGTGGTCGCCGCCGCGCTGGCCGCCGCCGCCCGTGGGGAGGCGGCGGCGGTCGCGCGGATCGTGGAGGGACCGGCCCTGCTGCGGGGCCGGGCCCTCCTCGTGCGCCCCGACGGGTCGTACGACGGCGGCTTCGGGAGCCATCCCGAGCTGGACGGCACCGTCGCCGCCGAGGCCGGCGCCTTCCTGGACGCGGGCCGCACCGGCACCCTGGAGATCGGCGAGCAGGGCTCGCGCTGCGGTGCCCCGCTCACGGTCCTGGTCGAGACCTCCGTCCCCGCACCCCGGATGATCGTGTTCGGCGCGATCGACTTCGCCTCCGCACTGACCCGCGTCGGCAAGTTCCTCGGTTACCACGTCACGGTGTGCGACGCCCGCCCGGTGTTCGCGACGCGCACCCGCTTCCCGGAGGCCGACGAGATCGTCGTCGAGTGGCCCCACCGGTACCTGGAGCGCACCGAGACCGACGGCCGTACCGTCCTGTGCGTCCTCACCCACGACGTCAAGTTCGACGTCCCCCTGCTGAGGCTGGCGCTGCGGCTGCCGGTCGCCTACGTCGGCGCGATGGGCTCCCGCCGCACCCACCTGGAGCGCAACGAGCGGCTGCGGGAAGTCGGCGTCACCGAGCTGGAGCTGGCCCGGCTGCGCTCCCCGATCGGGCTCGACCTCGGGGCCCGTACGCCCGAGGAGACGGCCCTGTCGATCGGCGCCGAGATCGTCGCCGACCGGCGGGGCGGCAGCGGGGTTTCCCTCACCGGCGCGCACACCCCCATCCACCGCGAGACGGCGTCCCGGCCGGCGGCACGGTTCGGGTCGGTGGCCTGAACGCACGACGCGGTACCGACCCCGGGGGCCCCATCGCGCCGGGCCGCGGAGAGAGTCAGCCCCGCGCCCCTCACGGCGCCTACGACCGCCTAAGCAGGCGGTTGACCGCTCGGCCGAAGATCACGCGCGCCGCGCGTTCCAGTACGCCGTCGACGGCACGCGGCAGGAAACGCACCCGAAGCTCCTCCCGCCACACCACCCGGCTGCGACCTCCGGGCCCCGGCCCCACTTCGATCTCCGCCCAGCCCCGCACCACCCGGCCGCTCTTCTCCAGGCGGCACAGACCGGCCTCGCCGTCGGCGGGCGGGCGCCAGACCGTCACCTCCATGACGTCGTCGACGGCCAGCGGGCCGAGGCCCGAGCGGGCCACGAAGCGGGTGCCCACGCCGGTGGGCTCCGGAGTGAGCACCCGGACCCGGGTCAGCGGGACCGCGTCGGCGTGGCGGGGCCAGGTGGTGAGCCGGCGCCACGCCTCGTCGAGCGGGAGCGGGGCCGTGCGGGCGAAGGAGAAGGTCGGCACGGCACGATCGTAGGCAATGGCCGCCCGGCACCTGCGCGTTCGCCCCCGCCTCACCCGGCCGGACGAGCGGTCAGGGATGGTACACCTCGCCCGGTTCCGCCCTGCCGGGCGCCAGCAGCTGAGGCACCGTCACAAAGACGTAGCCGCGCTCCTTGAGCGCGTCGATGACGCCCGGCACGGCGGGTACGGTGCCCGGGTAGATGTCGTGCAGCAGGATGATCCCGTCGCGGGACGACTGGGCGAGGACGCGCCGGGTGATGAGCGCCGAGTCGCTGGTCGTGTAGTCCTTGGCGGTCACGCTCCACAGCACCTCCGCCAGGCCCTGCTCCTTGGCGATCCGGTGCACACGGGAGTCCGTACGGCCCTGCGGCGGGCGCATCAGCGTGGGCTTGCGCCCGGTCAGCCGCTCGATCGCCTCGTTCGGCCGCTTCAGCTCCTCGCGTATCTGCGCCTCCGGTATCCGCGTGAGGATCTTGTGGTCCCAGGTGTGGCTCGCGACCTCGTGGCCCTCGGCGGCCATCCGCTTGACCAGCTCCGGGTACTTCTCCATGTGGTTCTTGCCGAGCAGGAAGAAGGTGGCCGGGACCTTCTTCTCCTTGAGGATGTCGAGCAGCCGCGCCGAGTTCTCGCTCGGTCCGGCGTCGAAGGTGAGCGCGATGCACTTGGCCTCGCGGCAGTCGACGGTCCCGAACTTCGCCGGCGCCCCGTGCGCGGCCTCGGCCCGTACGGTGCTCGGTGCTGTCGTGTCGGCCTGGGCGCAGCCGGACAGCGTGAGCGCGAGGCCGAGGGCGGCCGACGCGAGCACGCCCGGACGGAACCTCCGGACGGTTGCGCGCGTCTTTCTGGTCGCGTGCTTCGGCGTCGGGAACGTGTCGGTCGAATGAGGCATGCGTGGACTATACACTCGGTGTATAGATCTGGTGTGCGAATGTCGTGCACCTGCCCGCGGATATCCGACCCGGTTGCCCGACCAGGAGCACCATGGAAGGAGAGGCACCGCGGAGGAGGACGAGCCATGCGCTTCCGGGACCGTGCCGAAGCCGGGCGGGAACTCGCCGGACTGCTGAGCGACCTGCGGGAACAGGGCGCCCTCACCGACCCCCTCGTCCTCGCCCTGCCGCGCGGCGGCATCGCCGTCGCCGAGCCCATCGCCCGCGCGCTCGGCGCCCCGCTCGACGTGCTCATCGTGCGCAAGATCGGCGCCCCGCACCACCAGGAGTTCGCCGTCGGGGCGCTGGTCGGGGACGACCCGCCCCTGTTCAACGCCGGGACCCTGGACCGGCTCGGCCTGACCGAGGAATCCATGGCCCCGGTGGTCGAGCGCGAGCGGAAGGAATTGCGCCGCCGTGAGGAGCGCTACCGCGGCGACCGCCCGGCTCCGGACCCGGCGGGCCGCACGGTGATCGTGGTCGACGACGGGCTCGCCACCGGCGCCACCGCCCGCGCGGCCCTGCGTCACGTCCGGCGCCGCCGGCCCGCGCACCTCGTCCTGGCCGTCCCCGTCGGCGCCCCGGACTCCCTCGACCGGCTCGCCGACGAGGCCGACACGATCCTGTGCCCGCACCGGCCGGCCGCGTTCACCGCCGTCGGGCAGTGGTACGAGGACTTCGAGCAGCTGACGGACGCGGAGGTGCTGGCCGCGCTGAGGCTGCGCCGGGCTTGAAGGGAGCCTGCGGTCCGGCGCCGTCGGGGGCATCGTCGTCGCCGGGTGCGGGTTCGTCGTGGCGTGTCGCGCGGGGCGGGACGACTCCCGGCGGTGCTCTACAGCCAGTCCCGCCGTTTGAAGACCACGTACAGCGCCGTGCACACCACGGCCATCAGGCCGATCGCGAAGGGATAGCCGAACGCCCAGTGCAGTTCGGGCATGCGCGCGAAGTTCATGCCGTAGATCGTGCCGACCAGGGTCGGAGCGAAGAGGATGGCCGCCCACGACGAGATCTTCTTGACCTCCTCGTTCTGCTCGAAACCCGCCTCCGCCAGCGCCCGCATCTCCGCGTTCTGCTGCTGCGTGACCAGTGTCGCGTTGACCGTGAGGATCTCGGTGAGGGCCTGCCGGAAGGCGTCGACGCGTTCACTGATGTGGGTGACGTGGTCGGCGACGTCCCGCAGATAGCGCTGGAGTTCCTCGTCCGTCCCGTACTTGGCGAAGCCGGCCATCAGGGCGTGCAGCATGCCGACGAGCGGGCGGGTGGCGCGCTGGAACTCGACCATCTCGCGGGAGAGTTCGTAGATACGGCGGGACACCTCGGGGTCGCCGCGGAACACCTCGGTCTCGATCTCGTCGATGTCGTTCTGCACCCCGGAGACCACTGGGGCGTAGCCGTCGACGACGGCGTCGAGGATCGCGTACAGGACCGCTTCCGGGCCGAGCTTGAGCAGGTCGGGGGTGTCCTCCATACGGCGGCGGGCCGCCGACAGGTCCGGGGCCGCGCCGTGCCGGACGGTGATGACGAAGTCCGGGCCGACGAACACGTGCAGCTCGCCGAAGTCGACCTCCTCCGGTGCGTCCAGATAGCGGGCGGCGCGCAGGACGACGAACAGGGTGTCGCCGTACCGTTCCAGCTTGGGCCGCTGGTGCGCCTCCATCGCGTCCTCCACCGCGAGGGGGTGCAGCCCGAACTCGGCGGCCAGCGACCGCAGATCGGCGCCGGTGGGGCGGGCCAGGCCGATCCAGGCCATGCCCGAGGGCTGCTCGCGCAGTTCGCGGTAGGTCTCGGCGAGCGTGGCGGGGGAGGAGACGCGGACGCCGTCGCGGTACAGCGCCGCCTGGACGATGCTCGACGGCTCGGCGCCGTCCGCCGCGGGCGGGGCGGGTGCGGGCGCCTCGGCGACGGGAGGCTGGGGCGGGGTGAGGGCGCGGCGCCAAACGGATCTGCGCCCGCCGTTCCTGCCGCTTTCTCGCTCGGACATCGGACGCCTCTCCGTCGAGCCTGCGTACGCCTGATCACCCACCGGGGCCAGGACCCGGAGAAACCCGGGGCAGAGGAGAAGCAGGATATCCACGGCCCCGCGGCCGGCGCCCGGGTGAAACGCAGTCGTAGGCGCAGCTTGATGCAGAACGGGCGCAGCGGCCGCCGGGAGACACCACCACCCCCGCGCGCTCCCGCTCAGTGCGCTCGGCCCCTCCCCGGACGCCGGCCCGGCTCGCCCGGCGTAGAGGCCCGTGTCGCCGCCCCTCTACAGTCAGCCCATGGAACTCCGTCAGCTCAGCTATTTCGTCGCCGTGGCCGAGGAGCTGCACTTCGGGCGGGCCGCCGAGCGGCTGCACATCGTGCAGTCGGCGGTCAGCCAGCAGATGCAGCGGCTGGAGCGGGAGCTGGGCGCCGAGCTGTTCGACCGCTCGCCGCGCCGGGTGCGGCTGACCGGGGCGGGCGAACGGCTGCTGCCCGAGGCACGGGCGGTGCTCGCGGCGGCGGAGAAGGCACGCGCCGCCGTGGCGGCACCCGCCGTGCTGCGCCTCGGCACCAGCACCGGGCTCGGCGCGCATCTGGACCGGGTGCTGGCCGCGTTCGCCGAGCGGGCGCCCGAAGTGCCGGTGGAGCTGATCTCCCTGCCGGCCGACGAACGGTTCGCCCGGGTCGCGGCGGGCCGGCTGGACGCCGCGTTCGTGCGTTCGGCCGAACCCCCGCCCGGCGTACGGGTGGTGCCGCTGTGGTCCGATCCGCTGGTGGCCGCGCTGCCGGCCACGCATCCGCTCGCGGCGCGGGACGAGATCGACCTCGCGGACCTCGCCGGGCTGCCCCTCGCCCTGACCCCGCGCCGGAACAACCCCGCCCTGGTCGACCTGGTCGTCGGCGCCTGCCATGCGGCCGGGTTCGAGCCGGTGCCCGGACCGGCCGGGGGCACGCTGCACGACACCCTCGCCACCATTGGCGCCCGCCCCCTGTGGACGGTCGTCTACGCCTCACACGCGCGCGTGCTGGCCACGCCCAGGGTGGCGTACGTCGCCTTCCGCGCGCCCGGACTGGCCCTGGCGACCGGTCTCGCGGTGTCCGCCGCCGCCCCCTCCCCGCACCTGGAGAAACTGCTGTCGGCCTGCGGCGATCACCAGAGCTGATCACTGCGGTCGCGGACTGCTTCTTGGTCGCCGACGTGCGCCGCGATGGACTGGACCCACCGAAACGGAACACCGGTCAAAGGAGTTCAGTCATGCCGATCGTCACCATCCAGCAGGGTCCCCGCGATGTCGAGCTGAAGCGGGAGCTGGTCAAGCGGGTCACCGACGCCTTCGTCGACGCGTACCGGATCCCGGCGGAGACCGTGCAGGTGTGGATCCACGAGGTCCCGGCGGACAGCTGGGGCGCGGCCGGGAAGCTCACGGCCGACAAGTAGCCCCCGCGTTGCACGGGGGTGAACGTGGAGAGGGGGGCGTTGCGGGCCGCTCGTGGTGGCTCGCAACGCCCCCCTGGCATCTTCCCGAGGGGTGCTCGGGACGTCTGCGGGGCTAGGAGTGGACCTGCGCGGTCACCAGGTCCGCGAAGGTGGTCAGCCGGGTGTACACACCCGGGTAACCGGCCTCCGCGCACCCCTCGCCCCAGGAAGTGATCCCTGCCAGGACGCCCCCGATGAGCAGGGGACCGCCGCTGTCGCCCTGGCAGGTGTCTACGCCGCCGGAGCTGTATCCGGCGCACACCATGTCGGACTTGACGTAGTCCGAACCGTAGGAGGAACTGCAGCTGGAGTCGGACACGACCGGGACGGTCGCGGTCCGCAGCTGGTTGGAGGAGCTGCCGTTCTCCGAGGTGGTGCCCCAGCCGAGGATGCGGGCCTGGGTGCCGGCCGCGTACACGCTCGTCTGGGAGGAGGAGACGTACGAGGCCGGGGTGTACGGCATCGACGTCGACAGGGTCAGTACGGCCACGTCGTCGCCCTTGGTGGCGTCGGTGTAGTCCGGGTTGACCCAGATCTTGCTGACCTTGCTGACCGTGCCGTCGGTGCCGTTGAGAAAGGTCCGGCCGCCGACCACGCGGACGTTGCGCGCGGACTCGCCGGCCATGCAGTGCGCCGCCGTCACGACCTTGGTGGCGGCCACGAGCGTGCCGCCGCAGAACTGGTTGCCGGACGCGTCGGTGATCTGCATGACGAACGGGTACGCCGTCGTCGTGGTGGTCGTACCGCCGACGATGGGCTGCGGGGCGGCGCTCGCCGTGGGGGAGGCGAACAGCGCACTCGCCGCGGCGGCGGCGGTGACCACCGAAACCGCGGCGGTCTTTCTGGCACGTCTGGGCCCGAACATGAGTCTCCTCAGTGGGGGTTGCACCGGTGGGGGGTCGCACGGGTGGTGGAGCACGGGGTGGGGGCACCCCCTGCTCGGGCGTGGCCGAGAGCTGGGGGAGGGACCGACCCCGTGTGCCCGGGCGAGCGGCACGCCCACTACGCTAGGACCCGGAGCCCTCGGCTCCCAATGAGGGAACCCCCTAGGGGGTTGGGTGAGGGAAAACCCTCGGTCCGGTTCAGTTAACTAGGGCCGTGCTCGGCGCGCCCGCGAGCCGCCGCCAATCGGACGATGTCCACGCGCGAGCGGATCCCCAGCTTGCGGTAGACCCGGGTCAGGGTCGCCTCCACCGTCTTGACGCTGATGAACAGTCGGGCGGCGATCTCCCGGTTGGTGGCACCCTCCATCACCAGCGCGGCCACCTGACGCTCCATCGCGGCCAGCACCGCCAGCGCGTCCAGGGCGTCCGGCGCGGGAAGGGCCGGCTGCGGCTCGGGCGTGGTGAGGGACTCGTCCACCTGGCGCAGCCAGGGCAGCGCCCGGCAGCGGCGGAACATCCGGGTGGCCTCGTCGTACGCCGTCGAGCCCGTGCTCGTCCGGGCCTTGGCGGAGCCCAGGCCCGGGGCGGGAACCCGGCCGTGCTCGGTGTTCGCGGCTTCCGCGCCGCCCAGCGGCTCCTGCCACGGGCGCGCCCCCTCGGCCGGGCGTCGTCTGCCCCGCAGCCGGGCCAGCGCGAACGCGGCCCGCGCCTCCTCCAGGCCGTAGCCGAGCTTGCCGAGCCGGTCCTGAGCGGACGTCAGCTGGGCCACCGCCGCCTCCACATCACCCTGCGCGGCCCGCACCAGGGCCTCGGAGCGGTCCAGGACGGCGAGGACGCTCTCCCGGCCGAGCCTGAGGGCGTGCTCGCGGCTCGCGTCGATGACGTGCTGCGCCTCGGCCGGTTCACCGATCCGGACCAGCGCCTCGGCGAAATCCCCCTGCCAGCGCCCGCGCGCCGGGTCGGTGATGCCGAGCCCCAGCTCCAGCGTCCGCACCCGGCGCAGCGAGCGGACCGTGCCCGCCGGGTCCCCGGCCACCAACTGGGCGTACCCGAGCGCGCCCAGCGCCCGGGAGAGGTACATCTGGTCGCCGTCCTCCTCGGCGTGCGCCACCGCCTCCCGGGCGAGGGCGAGAGCCCGGTCGACATCGCCGCCGGAGGCCTCCGCGAGCGAGGTGAGCATCGCCGAGGCGGTCTCGCCGATCCCCGAGTCCCGGGCCAGGCGCAGGCTCTCACGGGCCAGCTCCAGGGCGCGCCCGCAGTGCCCGGCGCGCAGTTCGGTCTCGGCGAGGCCGCGCAGGAAGTGCACCTCGGACTCCACCGAGCCGCGCCGGCGCACCTCGCGCAGCAGCGCGGTGACCGTCGCCCGGGCCTCGGCCAGCTGGTCACTCATGACCAGCCAGCGGAACCGGGCGCTGGCCGCCCCGTTGTGGTGCCACGCCACCCTCGGATCCTGCGGCTCCCGCAGGGCACGCTGGATGGTCCGGGGCGCCTCCGGGTGGCCCATCAGGGTCTCGCTCTGCGCCTGGAAGGCCAGCGACAGCAGTTCGGTGCGCCGGTCCCTGCCGAGGGCGGCCAGCTCGGCGGCGTGCGCGGCGGCCTCACGCGCCCCGGTGAAGTCGCCCTCCACGATCAGCGTCCGCCAGGCCAGCTGGTAGTGCACCAGGGCCAGCAGCCGGGGGTCGTCGCCGGCGTCGGCGAGGGCCTGCGGGAAGACGGCGTCGACCTCGGCCATGGTGTGGCCGGCGCTGTCGATGACGATGATCCAGGCGCGGACCCGGTCGGCGGGCACCGTCGCCCGGGCCAGCACCTCCCGGGCGATGTCCCGGGCCAGGTCGATCTCCCCCGCGGTGATCGCGTCCTCGGCGGCCTGCAGCCGGCGCTCCTCCTGACTGGGCGTCCCGTCGGCGGGCGTGTGCCGGGCGGCCAGCAGCCCCAGGTGGGCGGCGACCGAGGGGGCACCGCGGTCCCGGGCCAGGGCGGCGGCCTCGGCGAGCCGGGCGGCGACCTCCGGATCGGTGCCGGTGGTGGCGAGGGCCAGATGCCGGGCCCGTTCGATCGGGTCGGAGGCGGCCGTGGACAGGGCCGCGTGCGCGGCGCGCCGCTCGTGCGCGGGCGCCTCCGCGTACAGCGCGGCCGATATCAGCGGGTGCGCGAACCGTACGGCCGGGGCGTCCGGCTCGGTGGCCAGCAGCCCGAGTTCGGCGGCCTGGGCGCACTCGGCCTCGGCGTTGGTCCGGCCGGCCGCGTGCAGCAGCGCCGGAGTGGGCCGGGCACCGGCGCTGGCCACCAGCAGGGTGCGGCGGGCCTCGACGGAGAGCATGTCCAGGCGGCTGAGCACCAGGGCGCGCAGGCTGGTCGGCACCGGCAGCGGCTCGCCCGGCCGGGGCGGCGTGGGGCTGTCGGCGAGGGCGCGGCCGAGCTCCAGGGCGAACAGCGGGTTGCCGCCGCTGGTGCGGTGGATCTCGCGGACCGTGGAGCGGGGCAGGGCGCCGTGGCCGCGGTGGTCCAGCAGCTGGGCGACCTGGCTGCGGGAGAGCGGACCGAGCCGGACCGCGAGGGTGCCCGGCGGGCAGGACCGCAGATGCCCGTCGTACTCCCGGCTCTCCTGACCCTCGGTGCGCACCGCGCACAGCAGCTGCACCGGGGTGCCCTCCAGACGCCGGGCGGCGAAGCCGAGCAGCTCGGCGCTGGCCGGGTCCAGCCACTGCAGGTCGTCGGCGACGACGAGGACACCGCCCCGCGCGGCCAGCGCGCGCAGCGCGGAGAGCACCGCGAGGCGCAGGGCGAGACCGTCGCGCTGCAGGCTGGACTCGCCGCGGCCGGTGAGCGCCGACTCCAGGGCCGTGCGCTGGGCGACGGGCAGCCGGGGGGAGACGTCGTCGAGGACCAGGCCGAACAGGTCGGCGAGGGCCAGGAAGGGAAGATGGGATTCGGACTCGGTGGCGGAGCAGCGCAGGACGGTGCGGGCGGTGGCGCCGTATTCCTCGGCCAATGCCCGCAGGACGGTGGATTTCCCTATTCCGGCGGGACCGTGGAGCAGCACACTGCCGCCCGAGGCGAGTTGCTCACGGGCGCCGGCGAACAGGTCCTCGCGGCCGATGACCAGGTCGGAGCGGCACCTGGCAGGCTCCTGGAAGTCCCGTCGCACGGTCACCGCTCCCCTCGTGTGTCGTGTCCGGGCCAATGCTAGGCAACGATGCTGGAAATTCGGACGGAAGCTGTGGTGAGGGAAATAACAGAAGGTAAGCACAAGGAAATTCAAGGCGTCTGCGCTTGAATGGACAGGTTTCCTCACCGCCTCGCATCACGGCAGCAGCCCCGCCCTGCGCGCCGCGGTCACCGCCTCCCCTCGGGTGTGTGCGCCCAGCTTCCGCATCGCCGAGCGCAGATAGCCCTTGACCGTCTCCGGGCGCAGGCCCAGCCGCTCGGCCACCGCCGCGTTCGTCGCCCCCGCCGCCACCCAGGACAGCACGTCCAGTTCGCGCGGCGCCAGAGTCGTGCCCCCGGCCGTCCGCGGCGCGGCCAGCAGGCCGCACGCGGCCAGCAGCTCCGCCCGCAGCTCCGGATCGGCGATCCGCGGCGCGAGCGCGCGCAGCGCCGCGTGCGCCTCGCGCACCTGCTCCCGGACGGCACCCCGCCCGGCGCCGGCGGGCTCCGGCCGGGCCGCCGCCAGCAGCCCCCGCGCCTCGTCCCGCACCACCAGCGCCTGCTCCACGTCCCGCGCCACGGCCATCACCGCGCCCAGCGTGCGGTCACCGAGCGGCTGGGCCGAGCGCAGCGCGCCGTAGAGCACCCCGCGCACCCGGCGCCGCACCACCACCGGCACGGCGACGACCGAGCGGATGCCCTCCGCGGCCACCGGGACGTCGTACTCATGGCTGATCTGCCGGGAACTGGAGTAGTCCGTCACCGCGCACGGCCGGGCGAGCGCCACCGCCTTGCCGCCGAGCCCGTTGCCGGAGGTCACCGCGAGCGAGCGCAGGGCGCCCGTCGTCGTGCCGCTCAGCTCGCTGATCCGGATCTGCGGCCGGCCGGAATCGACAAGGCCGCCGAAGGCAACGGGAAGTCCGGTCACCCGCCGCAGCCGGGCCAGCGCGCCGCCGATCTCCACCGTCCCCGCCGCGTCTGCCGTCACCTGTCCGCTCCTTCTGGCACCCCCACCCCCGTTCGGGGGTAGTGAGACCTGCATCACGGATTAGACGATGCCAGAGAGCCGCCCGGCAATGGTCCGGCACGCAAGGAGGACACGATGACGACGGCGACGGAGCTGTTCCGCAGCGCCCGGGACTTTCTGCTGGCGCACCGCGAGGACTACGCCACCGCCTACGACGGCTTCGCCTGGCCCCGGCCACAGCACTTCAACTGGGCGCTGGACTGGTTCGACGTGATCGCCGCCGGGAACGAGAGGACCGCGCTGCACATCGTCGAGGAGGACGGCGGCGAGACGCGGCTGTCCTTCGCGGAGATGTCCGAACGGTCGAACCGGGTCGCCCGGTGGCTGCACGAGCGGGGCGTCGCCGCGGAGGACCGGATCCTCGTCATGCTCGGCAACCAGGCCGAACTGTGGGAGACCGCGCTGGCCGCGATGAAGCTGCGCGCGGTGGTCATCCCGGCCACCCCGCTGCTCGGCCCCGCCGACCTGCGCGACCGCGTGGAGCGGGGCCGGGTGAAACATGTGATCGTGCGGGCCGAGGACACCGCCAAGTTCGCCGAGGTGCCCGGCGCCTACACCCGGATCGCCGTCGGCGGGCTGCCCGAGGAGGGCTGGGAGCCGTACGAGGACGCGTACACCGCCCCCGCCGAGTTCCTCCCCGACGGCCCCACCCTGGCCGACGACCCGCTGATGCTCTACTTCACCTCCGGTACGACCGCCCGCCCCAAGCTCGTCGAGCACACCCACACCTCCTACCCCATCGGGCACCTGGCGACCATGTACTGGATCGGGCTCCGGCCCGGCGACGTCCACCTGAACATCTCCTCGCCCGGCTGGGCCAAGCACGCCTGGTCCAACCTGTTCGCGCCGTGGAACGCCGAGGCGACCGTCTTCCTCTTCAACTACACCCGCTTCGACGCTGCCCGGCTGATGGCCGAGATGGACCGGGCCGAGGTCACCACCTTCTGCGCACCGCCGACCGTGTGGCGCATGCTCATCCAGGCCGACCTGAGCCAGCTGCGCACCCCGCCCCGCGAGGTCGTCGCCGCCGGCGAGCCGCTCAACCCCGAGGTCATCGAACAGGTCCGGCGGGCGTGGGGGGTCACCATCCGGGACGGCTTCGGGCAGACCGAGACCGCCGTACAGGTCTCCAACAGCCCCGGTCAGGTGCTGAAGACCGGCTCCATGGGCCGCCCGAGCCCCGGCTACCGCGTGGAACTCCTCGACCCGGTCTCCGGCGCACCCGGCGCCGTCGAGGGCGAGATCGCCCTCGACCTGTCCGAACGCCCGGTCGGCCTGATGACCGGCTACCACGGCGACCCGGACCGCACGGCGGAGGCGATGGCGGGCGGGTACTACCGCACCGGGGACATCGGACGCCGAGACGAAGACGGATATGTCTTTTATGTCGGTCGGGCTGACGACGTGTTCAAAGCCAGTGACTACAAGATCAGCCCGTTCGAGCTGGAGAGCGCACTGCTGGAGCACGAGGCGGTGGCCGAGGCCGCCGTCGTGCCCGCCCCGGACGAGCTGCGGCTCGCCGTACCGAAGGCCTACGTCGTCCTCGCCGAGGGCTTCGAGCCCGGCCCCGACACCGCGAAGGTCGTCTTCGAGCACTCCCGCCAGGTACTCGCCCCCTACAAGCGCATCCGCCGGCTGGAGTTCGGCCCGCTGCCCAAGACCGTCTCCGGCAAGATCCGCCGGATCGAACTGCGCGAGGCGACGGCCCAGGGCTCGGACAACGAGTACCGCGAGGAGGACTTCCGGTGACCACTGAGCTGTCGTACACGCACGGAACCGGTTCCACCGCCCTGCTCGGCGACACCATCGGCGCCAGCCTCGACCGGGCCGTCGCCGCCTGGCCCGACCGCGAGGCACTGGTCGACGTGGTGTCGGGGCGGCGCTGGACCTACGCCGAATTCGGCTCCGCGGTCGAGGAACTGGCACAGGCGCTGGTCGCGACCGGGATCGCCAAGGGCGACCGGGTGGGCATCTGGGCGGTCAACTGCCCGGAGTGGGTCCTGGTCCAGTACGCCACCGCCCGCATCGGCGCGATCATGGTGAACATCAACCCGGCCTACCGCACCCACGAGGTCGAGTACGTGCTCGGCCAGGCCGGGGTTTCGCTGCTGTTCTCCTCCCTGAGCCACAAGACCAGCGACTACCGGGCGATGGTCGAGCAAGTGCGGGGCCGATGCCCCGCATTGCGCGAGGTCGTGTACATCGGCGACCCGAGCTGGGAGGCGCTCCTCGGTCGGGGCACCGGTGACGCCCCGTACGAGGAACTGTCCTGCGACGACCCGATCAACATCCAGTACACCTCGGGCACCACCGGTTTCCCGAAGGGCGCCACCCTCTCCCACCACAACATCCTCAACAACGGTTACTTCGTAGGGGAGTTGATCGCCTACAGCGAGCAGGACAGAATCTGCATCCCCGTCCCCTTCTACCACTGCTTCGGCATGGTGATGGGCAATCTGGCCGCCACCTCGCACGGCGCCTGCATGGTGATCCCGGCTCCGTCCTTCGAGCCGAGGGCCACCCTGGAAGCGGTGCAGCAGGAGCGCTGTACGTCCCTGTACGGCGTGCCGACGATGTTCATCGCGGAGCTGAACCTCCCGGACTTCGCGACGTACGACCTCTCCTCGCTGCGCACCGGCATCATGGCGGGCTCGCCGTGCCCGGTGGAGGTGATGAAACGGGTCGTCTCCGAGATGCACATGGAGGAGGTCTCCATCTGCTACGGCATGACCGAGACGTCACCGGTGTCGCTGCAGACTGGCAGGGACGACGACCTGGAGCACCGCACCGGCACCGTCGGCCGCGTCCTGCCGCACCTGGAGGTCAAGATCGTCGACCCGGCCACCGGAGTCACCCGGCCGCGCGGCACGGCAGGGGAGCTGTGCACCCGCGGCTACAGCGTGATGCTCGGCTACTGGAACGAGCCGGAGAAGACCGCCGAAGCCGTCGACGCGGGCCGCTGGATGCACACCGGTGACCTGGCGGTGATGCGCGAGGACGGGTACGTCGAGATCGTCGGCCGCATCAAGGACATGATCATCCGGGGCGGCGAGAACATCTACCCGCGCGAGATCGAGGAGTTCCTCTACGCCCACCCGAAGATCAGGGACGTCCAGGTCGTCGGGGTGCCGCACGAGACGTACGGCGAGGAAGTGCTCGCCTGTGTCATCCCGCACGACACCGCCGACCCGCTCACCCTGGAGGAGCTGCGCGCCTTCTGCCAGGGCCGGCTCGCGCACTACAAGATCCCCAGCAGGCTCCAGATCCTCGACTCCTTCCCGATGACGGTGTCCGGAAAGGTGCGCAAGGTCGAACTGCGGGAGAAGTACGAGGTGTGAAACGGCCGCGAGCGAGCATCCGGTAGATGCTCGGGGACGGGTCCCGGAGGAGCGCGCTGTCGGCGGCACACTCGACCGGGACCCGTCGAAGGTCCGTGACCGGCCGTCGGGGCCCGGTTCAGCGCGCCCCGTCGGGCATGCGCAGGGTGGTGAGGTAGCCGACCGCCGCGTCCACCGTGACGGGGCTGTTCAGCCAGGCCGTGTGGCCGTCACCGTCCCAGCGCAGCAGCCTGCTCGACGGCAGTGCGCGCCGCACCCCGTCGGCGAACGCCGGGGGTGTCGCCACGTCGTGCGTGCCGGAGAGCAGGAGCACCGCCGGGAAGTGCGCGGGCACCCGCCACGCGTGCGGCGTCCAGGCGGATCCCACCGGCCAGCCCGCGCAGCCGCTGGCGATGTCCCAGAACTCGGAGTAGCCGCGCAGAGCGGGGCCGGCGGCACGCATCACGGGCACCGCGGCCGGCAGCGCGGCGCCGGGATCCTCGGGGCCGGGCACGTCCTGGCAGACGATCGAGCGGTACAGACCGTACTCACCGGTGTGGCCAGGAGTGAGGAAGACGAGCGGTGCCATGTCCCCGTCGGCGTCCGCCCTGTCGAGTGCGGTGGCCAGCGGTGCGTACAGCGACGGCGACTGGAGACCGGCGTTCACCGCCTGAGCGATCTCCTCCGCGCGCACCGGCCGGCCGCCGTCCTTGATCCCGCCGTGGTCGGCGCGACGCAGCAGCGAGGCCAGGAAACCGGTGACGTCCCGGCCGTGCAGCGCGCTGCGGTCGTCCCGGTCCGACCAGCGGGCGAACCTGCGGACACCGTCCTGTACGGCGGCCGCGTCGACGCGCGCCAGCCGCCGCCAGGACAGCGACCGGTCGACCACGCCGTCCAGCACCATCGCACGCACCCGCGAAGGGAACCGCTCGGCGTAGCTCTGCGCCACCATGGTGCCGTAGGACACCCCGAGGAAGCTGATCCTCGACTCGCCCAGCGCCGCGCGTACCGTGTCCATGTCCCGGGCGACGCTTGCGGTGTCCAGGTGCGGGAACACCGGTCCGCCCCGCCGGGCACAGACGGTTCCCATCCGCCGGTTGCTGGTGACCAGTGCGGCGGCGGCCGGCCGGTCGGCGGGGAACCTGCTCACCGTGTGGTCGACCGGCAACGGGCAGTTCAGCGGCGGATTGACGCCGGTGCCACGCGGCTCGACGGCGACGATGTCGAAGCGGTCGCGCAGGGCCTCGGGGAAGTACTGCCGGCGGGCCTGCCGGGAGAGCAGATAGCCGACCTCCCCCTCGCCCGGACCACCGGGATTGAACATGAGCGTGCCGAGACGGTGCTCCGGGTCGGCCGCCGGCAGCCGTGCGACCGCGACGGTGGTCCGGGCGGACGCGGCGGGCCGGGACCAGTCGAGCGGTACGGAGACCTGTCCGCACCGCACCGCGTCGGTACGGACGGCCCCCTGGCAGCGCTGCCAGTCGATGCGCGGCGCGGTCGGCGCCGACGCGTGCGCGGGGACGCCGAGCACCATCGTGGCCAGTACGGACGCCGCGACCGCGGTCACCCTCCTGCGGCGTAAACGCATGTCTTTCCTCTCCTTGCCTGATGTTCGACCTGCACGTTAGGCAGCCGCGCGGGGCCGGCGCATCGACCGGCCGGTGGAGAGAACCCGCCGCCCTCGTCCGACCTGAGGCCGATCCGTTCGCGGTGGCAGGGCGGCCCTGGGGACGGTCAGCCGCGCCGGTCCCGGGGCCGGGGGCCCGGTTCCGGTGCTCCCTCGGCGCTCAGCGTGTCGGCGTGGTCGTTCACCGGCTGCGGGACGCCCGCGAGGTCCAGGACGAACAGGGGGATGCCCAGGGAGTCCGCGCGGGTGCGGGCGTCGTCGGTGTATCCGGCGAGGGTGAAGTACACACAGTCTGCGGACTCCGTCATCGCCGTCAGCCACAGGCACTCCACGTCCCGTGGCGCCGCCGGGCGCACGGTCGGGTCCACCTGTGCGAGAAGTCCGTGGGCGGCGAGCCCGATGCCGTTCGGGGGCCGCTGGTCGGCGCGGCGGATGTCACGGTAGCCGAGCCAGCGCAGGTAGAGCGCGGCGACCGTGACGGCGTCACGCGCGGTGCGGATGGCGCGCGGCTGGAAGGCGGGGCGGCCGGGGGAGCCATCGGGCCGGCTCACCGGCGACGGGATACCGCCGTCTGCCGATGGGATGCCGCCGTCCGCCGACGGCATACCGTTGTCTGTCGACTGCATACCGCCGTCTGCCGACGGTGTGCCACTGTCTGTCGACGGTGTGCCGGCCGCCGTCGGTGGCATGTCGTCGGTCGTCGACGGCATACCGCTGTCCGTCGACGGCA
The DNA here is from genome assembly GCF_044546895.1 of Streptomyces sp. NPDC053069. Taxonomy (NCBI): domain Bacteria; kingdom Bacillati; phylum Actinomycetota; class Actinomycetes; order Kitasatosporales; family Streptomycetaceae; genus Streptomyces; species Streptomyces sp. NPDC053069. Next base: position 203,959 of record NZ_JBITZN010000013.1, read on the forward strand.
TACCGCCGCCCGGCGGAGGTGTCCTGGCCACCGGAATGCGCAGCACCGTGCCGCACGAGCAGCCCAGTTCCGGGTGCGGCCACTGGCTCCGGCGCCCGCAGGCCGCACACGGCATCGCGATCCACTCGTCGTCCCAGGCGCGGTGCGCCGCCACGACCGGTTCGGCGGTCGGATCCAGCCGTGGGGCGGTGGGGGCGCCGCACGCACACGGATACACCGGTGCGGTGTAGACGTGCTCGCGCCGGCAGGCCGGGCAGCGCACCGGCACGCTCTCGGGCATGGCCCACTCCCAGGCGTCGCGTCGGGACAGCGGACCCATCGTCCTCCTGTCGCCCGCTGCTTGTCCGCCGCTTGCCAGGTCTTTCCGTCTCTTGACGACATTCGTCCACCCCCCTACATTACTTCCAGATAGTAGAAGTTAAATTCCGTAATGCGGAATTGACCACGCTGAAGACTGTGCTCACCGCGGGGCGCGACGGGAGTACGCATCCGACAGCCGAAGCAGGAGTACTCGATGGCTCGTATGACCGCTGCCCGCGCGGCAGTTGAGATCCTCAAGCGCGAGGGCGTCACCGACGCCTTCGGTGTGCCGGGCGCGGCGATCAACCCGTTCTACAAGGCGCTCAAGGAGGGTGGCGGCATCCATCACACCCTCGCCCGACACGTCGAGGGTGCCTCGCACATGGCCGAGGGCTACACCCGTACCAGGCCGGGCAACATCGGCGTCTGCATCGGCACCTCCGGGCCGGCCGGCACCGACATGATCACCGGCCTGTACTCGGCCATCGGTGACTCCATTCCGATCCTGTGCATCACGGGCCAGGCGCCCACCAACGTGATCCACAAGGAGGACTTCCAGGCCGTCGACATCGCCTCGATCGCCAAGCCGGTCACGAAAATGGCGGTCACCGTCCTGGAGGCCGCGCAGGTCCCGGGCGTGTTCCAGCAGGCCTTCCACCTGATGCGCTCCGGCCGTCCCGGGCCGGTCCTGATCGACCTGCCGATCGACGTCCAGCTCACCGAGATCGAGTTCGACCCGGAGACGTACGAGCCGCTGCCGGTCTACAAGCCGGCCGCGACCCGCGCCCAGATCGAGAAGGCGATCTCCTTTCTTCTGGAGTCGGAGCGCCCGCTCATTGTCGCCGGTGGGGGCATCATCGGCGCCGACGCCACCGAGCTGCTCGTCGAGTTCGCCGAGCTGACCCAGACCCCGGTCGTCCCGACCCTGATGGGCTGGGGCGTGCTGTCCGACGACCACGAGCTGAACGCCGGCATGGTCGGCGTGCAGACCTCGCACCGGTACGGCAACGCCAACTTCCTGGAGTCCGACTTCGTCCTCGGCATCGGCAACCGCTGGGCCAACCGCCACACCGGCTACAAGCTCGACGTCTACCGGGGCGAGCGGAAGTTCGTCCACGTCGACATCGAGCCCACGCAGATCGGCAAGATCTTCCCGCCGGACTACGGTGTCGTCTCCGACGCCAAGGCCGCGCTGGAGCTGTTCGTCGAGGTGGCGAAGGAGCTGAAGGCGGAGGGCAAGCTCCCCGACCGCGCCGACTGGGTCGCCTCGACGCAGGAGCGCAAGGCCACCCTGCTGCGCCGTACGCACTTCGACAACGTGCCCATGAAGCCGCAGCGCGTGTACGAGGAGATGAACAAGGCCTTCGGCCCGGACACCCGGTACGTCACCACCATCGGCCTCTCCCAGATCGCCGGCGCGCAGATGCTGCACGTCTACAAGCCGCGGCACTGGATCAACTGCGGCCAGGCGGGCCCGCTCGGCTGGACCATCCCGGCCGCGATCGGTGTCGCCAAGGCCGACCCGGACTCCCCGGTGGTCGCGCTCTCCGGCGACTACGACTTCCAGTTCCTGATCGAGGAGCTGGCGGTCGCCGCCCAGCACAGGATCCCGTACGTCCACGTCCTGGTGAACAACGCCTACCTGGGCCTGATCCGGCAGGCGCAGATCGGCCTGGACATCAACTTCCAGGTCAACCTGGAGTTCGAGAACATCAACGCTCCGGAGATCGGCGTCTACGGCGTGGACCACGTCAGGGTCGCCGAGGGCCTGGGCTGCAAGGCGATCCGGGTCACCGAGCCGGACCAGCTGGGTGCCGCGTTCGAGCAGGCGAAGAAGCTGGCCGCGGAGTACCGGGTGCCGGTCGTCGTGGAGGCGATCCTGGAGCGGATCACCAACATCTCGATGAGCCGCACCATGGACATCAGTGACATCTCCGAGTTCGAGGAGCTGGCCACCGAGCCCGGCCACGCGCCGACGTCGATCAAGCCGCTGAAGGTCTGACACCGCCAGGCACACCAAGGGCGGCCCGTCCAGAAGGACGGGCCGCCCTTTCGCGTCCCCCGTGGCATCCCCCGTCGTGCTCCCCCGTGCGGGGCCCGCCGCCCCCGTGCCGGCGGGCCCCTGATGCACGTAATCTGCCCTACCGCGGGGCCGGTTGAAGCCTCAAGCGCGGTCTTCAGAGGTTCATTTGAGGATGGCGTAGCCCGCCTACGACCGCTGCCGTACGGCCGGCTGCTACAGCTCGTGCTCCGACAGCCCGGGCCAGTCGTCGGGTCCGCCGCCCTGCCACTCGATGAGATCGCTCTCCTCGACCTCGATCCGGTCGAGATCGGCCAGCCGCAGGATCTCCACGACATCGTCCAGATGCGAGGCGATCCCCAGCGTCACGTCTCCCTCGGTGACCCGCCGGGACCCGTCCAGGGCCGGGGAGTGGACCACGATGTGCGGGTACTGCGTATTGCCCATGTGTTCAGCGTGCGGCGGATACGGCCGGCCCGCACGCCGGGCCCGCGCGTCCGGCCCGCACGTGGGGCCCGGACAGCGCGAAGCGCTCCCCCTGGCCGGGGGAGCGCTTCGTGTCCGTGTGGTGACCGTCCGACGGCGCGAGGCTGGGCGCGACAGGTCGTTCGCGCCGCCGGACGGAGCATGTGGCCCCGAGAAGGGGACTGGGTGGGACCGCGGCGGATGCGACGGAGCCGGGGCCCCTTCCCTCTGGTCGAGAAGGGGACTCGGTCCTTCACCACCGCACTGGCTCGCACGCCGCCACGGTCCTCGCCCTGCCCGCGCCGGCCGCCGTACGGCCACCCCTCATCCGGGCCGTCCGGCGTGCCGCGCGGGCCGCGTGCGAGGATCCTGACCTCCCGTCGGATCCCGCACGCTGCCTGCGGGTTACTGGTCTCAGTCCTCGCGCAGGGCGCGGACCGCCTCCTCCACGCGCTTGCCGTACTCGGGGTCGGCGGCGTGGAAGTGGGCCAGGTTCTTCTCGATCACGTCGTCGCGGGAGACCTGCGAGAGGCCACCGGCGATGTTCGCGATCAGACGGGACTTCTCCTCCGCGGACATCAGCCGGTACAGCTCGCCCGCCTGGAAGAAGTCGTCGTCCTTGGTGTGCAGCGGAGCCTCGTGGGTGCCCGTGTGGCCCGAGACCGCCAGCGGGGCGGACAGCGGGCGGCCGGTCTCCACCGGGCCGTCGTAGGAGTTCGGCTCGTAGTTCTTGGCGCCGCGGCCCTGGCCGTTGACCGCCATGAAGCCGTCGCGGCCGTAGTTCTGGGCGCCGCCCGGGACCGCCTTGGGGGCGTTCACGGCGAGCAGGGTGTGGTTGACGCCCAGGCGGTAGCGGTGCGCGTCCGCGTAGGCGAACAGGCGGCCCTGCAGCATCTTGTCGGGGGAGGGCCCGATGCCGGGCACGAAGTTGTTCGGGGAGAACGCGGCCTGCTCGACCTCGGCGAAGACGTTGTCCGGGTTGCGGTCCAGCACCAGGCGGCCCACGCGCTGCAGCGGGTAGTCCTTGTGCGGCCACACCTTGGTCAGGTCGAACGGGTTGAAGCGGTAGTCCGCCGCCTCGGCCGCGGGCATGATCTGGACGTACAGCGTCCAGGACGGGTGCACACCCCGCTCGATGGCCTGGAGCAGGTCCGTCTGGTGGGAGTTGGGGTCCTTGCCCGCGAGCTCCGCGGCCTGCTCGCTGCTCAGGGAGCGGATGCCCTGGTTCGTCTTGAAGTGGTACTTGACGAAGAAGGCCTCGCCCGCAGCGTTCGTCCACTGGTAGGTGTGCGAACCGTAGCCGTTCATGTGGCGGTACGACGCCGGGATGCCGCGGTCGCCCATCAGCCAGGTCACCTGGTGCGTGGCCTCGGGGGCGTGCGCCCAGAAGTCCCAGACGTTGTCCGGCTCCTGACGGCCCGTGAACGGGTCGCGCTTCTGCGAGTGGATGAAGTCGGGGAACTTGATCGGGTCCTTGATGAAGAACACCGGGGTGTTGTTGCCGACGAGGTCGTAGTTGCCCTCCTCGGTGTAGAACTTCACGGCGAAGCCGCGCGGGTCACGGACGGCGTCCGCGCCGCCGAGGGAGTCGGCGACCGTGGAGAAGCGCAGGAACACCTCGGTGCGCTTGCCGATCTCGCTCAGGAAGTCGGCGTGGGTGAAGCCGGTGACGTCGTCCGTCACCTCGAAGTGGCCGTACGCGCCGGAACCACGGGCGTGCACCACGCGCTCCGGGATCCGCTCGCGGTTGAAGCGGGCGAGCTTCTCCAGGAGGTGCTGGTCCTGGATCAGGAGCGGGCCGCCTACGCCGGCCGAGGCGGAATTCTGGTTGTCTGCGACCGGGGCGCCGGACTCCGTAGTGAGAGTTCGCGCCGTGAGCACGCGCTTCGACATCGTGGACCTTCCGTGCGGGTGGCAGCGGAAATCTTCTTCCGCTTTGTGGAGCCTAGAAGTAGGGCGATCTGAGCGTCAACAGTTTGTTGAAGTTGATTCCGGACCGCGGCGCCGCCTGGGCGCGACAGGACAGGTGTCAGCGGCGCCGCGGCCCGGAAGTCTGGAGGGGCGGTCAGACCTGGGCGCCGGAGAGGCGCTCCACGGCGCGCAGCAGGGCCGAGTGGTCCAGGCCGCCGTCACCCTGGGCGCGCAGCGAGGCGACCAGCTGGGCGACCACGGCACCGACCGGCAGGGCGGCCCCGACGTTGCGGGCGGCGTCCGTGACGATGCCCATGTCCTTGTGGTGCAGGTCGATGCGGAAGCCCGGCTTGAAGTCGCGGTTGAGGAAGTTGTCCTTCTTCCGCGTCAGCACGGTCGAGCCGGCCAGGCCGCCGTTGAGGACGTCCAGCGCGGCAGCCAGGTCCACGCCCGACTTCTCCAGGAAGACCACGGCCTCGGCGCAGGCCTGGATGTTCACGGCGACGATCAGCTGGTTGGCCGCCTTCACGGTCTGGCCGGAGCCGTGCGGGCCGCACAGCACGATGGTCTTGCCCAGCGCCTCAAGGATCGGCTTGGCCTGGTCGAAGTCGGCCTGCTCGCCACCGACCATGATCGACAGTACGGCCTCGATGGCGCCGGCCTCACCGCCGGACACCGGGGCGTCCAGCACCCGGATGCCCTTGTCCTTGGCGGCAGCGGCCAGGTCGACGGAGGTCTGCGGGGTGATCGAGGACATGTCGATCAGCAGGGCGCCCTGCTTGGCGTTCTCCAGGATCCCGTCCGGGCCGTAGGCGATGGCCTCCACCTGCGGGGACGCGGGCACCATCGTGATGACCACGTCGGCGTCGCGCACGGCCTCGGCGATGGAGGAGGCGGCCGTGCCGCCGGCCGCGGCCAGCCGGTCCAGCTTCTCCTGCTCCAGGGTGAAGCCGGTGACCTGGTAACCCGCCTTGATCAGGTTCTCGGACATGGGGGAGCCCATGATGCCGAGGCCGATCCACGCGATCTTGGGAAGGTTGCTCATGATGGGGGTGCCTCTCTCAACTGCTGTGCAAAGTCAGGGGGGTCAGCGCGCGGCGCGCGCTTCACGCGGGAGCCAGCCGAAGGCCTCGGCGCTCGGGCGGTCGCCGGCCTTGTACTCCAGGCCGACCCAGCCGTCGTAACCGGCCTTCTTGAGCTGGTCGAGCAGCTCCTCCAGAGGGAGCGAGCCCGTCCCGGGGGCGCCGCGGCCGGGGTTGTCGGCGATCTGGACGTGACCGGTCTTCGCCGCGTACTGCTCGATGACCGAGGGCAGGTCCTCGCCGTTCATGGACAGGTGGTACAGGTCCATCAGGAACTTGGCGTTCCCGAGGCCCGTCGCCTCGTTGACCTTGTCCACGATCCCGATGGCGGCGGGCGCGCTCACCAGCGGGTACAGCGGCGACTCGGGCTGGTTCAGCGCCTCGATCAGCAGGACGGCGCCGATCCGGTCGGCCGCCCGCGCCGCGAGGACGAGGTTCTCCAGGGCGAGCGCGTCCTGCTCGGCCGGGTCCACGCCCTCGACGCGGTTGCCGTACAGCGCGTTGAGCGCCGTGCAGCCGAGGGAGGCGGCGAAGCCGGCGGCCACGTCGATGTTGGCGCGGAACTTCTCCGACTCCTCGCCCGGGATCGACAGGGCGCCGCGGTCCGGGCCCGGCAGCTGTCCGGCGTAGAAGTTCAGCCCCGTGAGCTGGACGCCCGCGTCCTCGATCGCCTTCTTCAGGGCATCGAGCTCAGTCTGCTCGGGGGTGGCGGAGTCGACCCAGGGCCACCACAGCTCGACCGCCGTGAAGCCCGCCGCGGCGGCGGCCGCGGGGCGCTCCAGGAGCGGGAGTTCCGTGAAGAGGATCGACAGGTTGACGTTGAAGCGCTGGTCTGCAAATCCCACGGGGGCGGCGCTCCCTTCCCTGTAATTCCATATTGCGGAAGTTGGTTTCTGCTTAATGGAAGACTGCCTGGGAGGGGGGAGGACTGTCAAGAGAGCCCACGAAAAAGTGCCCCCGCGCGTACTGCGCGAGGGCACTGAGAGAGGCCTGGTCAGAGGGCGTCGACGCCGCTCACCTTCCAGCCGTCGGCGGTGCGGGCGAGCGTCATCCGCACCCGGTTCAGGTCCAGCCGGGGCTCGGGGACCTGTGTGCTCTCGGTGACCTGGTTGACGAAGAGCAGGACGACGGCCTTGTCCGGCCCTGCTGACACGACGGAGACCGCCGGGGCGCCGCCGTCGCCGGGTGCGGCCACGGTCGCCTTCACCACGCCGTGGTACTTCGTCGCGGTCGGCGCGACCACCGTCTGCGTGGTCTTGCCGTACTGGTCGCGGAAGTGCCCGGTCAGCAGCGCGCGGGCCCGGGCGAAGTCCCGGTCCAGGTGCCGGTAGTCGTACGACAGCACCACCGGCGCCGCCCTCCGCGCCGCCGCGACGGCCTCGCCGCGGGCCTGTTCCGCCTGTCGCCCCTGCCGGTACTGCCATCCGAGGACGGCGGCCACGGCCAGGGCCGCCACGAGGACGACGCCGAGCACCGCGGCGAGCACCCGCCGCCCGATCCGGCGCCCGGGCGCGCCCTCCTCCGGCTCCTCCTCGGACGACTCGGGCGCCTCGGCCTCCGGCTCCTCGGACGACTCGGACGCCTCGGGCGACTTGGCCTCCGGCGGCTCGGACACCTCGGACGGCTCGGGCTCCGGCGGGTCCTCCCAGCCGTTCGCCGGGGGATCGATGAGCAGGGTGCGGCCGGCGGGCGTCTCCTCCGCCCCGAGGGCGCCGGGCTCGGGGCGCACCGGGCGCCCGGCGCGCTTGGCCGCCGCGCGGGCGGCCGCGGTCAGGGTGCGGCGGGCCGGGGAGCCGGTGCCGCGAGTACGGGTGGTCGGGTTCGCCACGGTGTCTCTCCTCACAGATGGCCTCACGGGTCAGCCGACGAACGCGACGTCGGAGGTCAGCCAGCGGCCGCCCACACGCACGAGATCCAGCTGGAGCCGGTAGGTGCGCGCCTGGCCCTCGGGCGCGGCGGTGTTGGTCACCTTGCTGTCGGCCACGACCAGGACCCGGGCGGAGTGCTCGCCGGAGCGCACGATGCCCGCTTCCAGGACCTGCCCCTCGGACACCGACCTGTTCTGCGCGACGAGCTTCGTCAGCTGCGCGGTCTGCGCGGCGAACTGTTTCCTGAAGTCGCCGGTGGCGCCTTTCAGCACGGTGCGGCTGTCCCGGTCGTAGTGCCGGTAGTCGAGGGAGGTGAAGTTCAGCGCCGACTGGCGGGCCGCCGCCAGGATGTCCTGACGGCGCTGTTCCGCCGCGCGCTGGTCGGCCAGCTTCAGGCCCAGCCAGACACCCAGCACGGACGTCAGTACGGTCGCGGCGACGAGCCCCGCCGACAGCAGCCGCATGCGCCCCCCTCTCATGCCATCGGTCCCACGAGCAGCCATTGCCACGACTCCTTTCCGAACACGGTCTGTTCGCCGCCCGTCGAGCCGATCTCGACGGGCGTGCCGTCCGGGCCGGTCACGGTGCCGGTCTCCGGGTCGTAGGGGGCCACGAACGCGGCCCGGTCCGCGCCGGCCGGACCATGCGGCGCGCCGGGGGCGTTCTGCGCACCACGCACCGAGGTCGGGCCGCCACGCGGTGCCGTGCAGTGCGCGCGGGTGTTCGCCGGGCGCGTGCCGGTGTCGGCGGGATCGCGCCGTGGGGTGCCGTAGCCCCGGGTGCACGCGGGCGGGTCGTCGGCGTTCACGGTCAGCCCGAAGTGGAAGGTGCCGTCGCCGGGGACGACCGTGTAGCTGCCCGCCACGTTGATCGGGAGGGTGACCAGGGCCTGCTCCACGCCGGGCAGCCGGGCCACGGTGATCTGGCCGCCGCTGACGAGGTTGGCCAGCAGGACCGGCACATGCGGCCGCGTGGACTTCAGCAGGGAGTCGACCTCCTGCGCGGCGGGCGCCGTATTGCCGATCAGCCGGCGCAGATCCCCGTCGCTCGACTTCAGCTGCGCGGTGAGCTCGGCCAGATCGCGGGAGAACGACTTGATGGCCGAGCCCTGTTCGGCCTGCGTCCTGAGCACCTTCCGGGAGTCCTCGATCAGCGAGGTCGTCTCCGGGAGCGACGCGGACGCCGACTCCACGAGCGCGTTGCCGGAGTCCACCAGACGGCTCAGGTTGGGTCCCGTGCCGGCGAAGGCCTTGCCCAGCTCGTCGACGGTGACCCGCAGGTCGTTCTTGCCGACCGAGTTGACCAGCCGGTCGAGGCTGAGGACCAGGTCGGTGACCGGCAGCGGGGTCCGGGTGCGGCTGCGCGGGATCGGGCTGCCGTCCATCAGGTACGGCCCGCCCGTCTCCCGCGGCTGGAGGTCGACGTACTGCTCGCCCACCGCCGACCGGTCGGCGATCACCGCCAGCGTGTCGGCCGGGATCCTCGGGGCGCCGTCCTCGATCTTCAGCGCCACCGACACCCCGGAGCCGGTCAGCCGCAGATCGCCCACGCGGCCCACCGGCACACCGCGGTAGGTGACCTCGGCGCCGGGGAAGACGCCCCCGGACTCGGCGAAGTCGGCGCGCACGGTGTACCCGCGGTGCAGGACGTCGTCGACCAGGCCCGTGTACCGGGCGCCGACGTACGACACCCCGAGGGCGGTGACGGTCGCGAAGGCGAGCAGCTGGGCCCTGACCGTACGTGTGATCACGGCAGTATCCCCTTCAGCATCAGCTCGGCGAGGCCGAGATCGATCCCGGGCGGGAGGTGACGTGAGCCGTCCGCGTCGCCGTAGGCCGCGGTGCACACCGGCGGGCACAGCAGGGTGCTGCCGTCGGAAGGCTTCGAGGGCGCGGGAGGCACGGACGGGGTGCCGGGCAGGGACGGGGGAGCCGGTGGAGACGGGATGTCCGGCAGGGACGGCAGGGGGGTGGGGGTGGGAATGCCGGGAAGGCCCGGGGGCTTGGGTGTCGGGGACTTCCTGCCCTTGCCCGGCTTGTCGCTGACGTTGCCGTAGAGGCCGGCCAGGTCGAGGTCGGCGGTGATCTTCAGGTTGACGTAGTCGCCCTTGACGGCGTCGGCGGCGTTGCGCGGGAAGGGGTAAGTGGTCAGGATTTCGAGGGAGTCGGGCAGGTCGTCCCCCGCCTTGTTCAGCTGCTGGAGGATCGGCTGCAGCTTCTTGAGGTTGGCGACGGTGTCGTCCCGGGAGGCGTTCACCACCTTGGTGCCGGTCTTGCCGAGCCCGGACAGCGCGGTGAGCATCTTCGTCAGGTCCCGGCGCTGGTCGGCCAGGGCCTTCAGGGCGGGCGGCATGGTGTCGACGGCCTGGGCGATCGTCTTCTTCTCCTTCTTCAGCCGCTTCGCCAGCCGGTCGACGCCCTTGAGCGCGCGTACGATCTCCGCGCGCTGCCCGTCGAGCCCGCCGAGGAACGTGTCGAGCTGCTTCAGCAGGGACCTGACCCGGTCCTCCCGGCCGTTCAGGGCCTTGTTCAGCTCGACGGTGATCGTCTTCAGCTGGGCCACCCCGCCGCCGTTGAGCAGCGCGGACAGGGCGGACAGCACCTCCTCGACCTCCGGGTTGCGGCCGCTGCGGGAGAGCGGGATGCGGTCGCCGTCGCGGAGCCGTCCCACGGGTGCGGTGCCGGTCGGCGCGGACAGGGCCACGTACTTCTCGCCGAGCATGCTGGTCTGCCTCAGGTCGGCGACCGCGTTGCCGGGCAGCTTCACGGAGTCGGCGATCCGCAGCCGTACCCGCGCGTGCCAGCCGTCCAGCTGCACCTTCTCGACCGTGCCCACCGTGACGTTGTTGACCTTCACCGCCGACTGCGGCACCAGGTCCAGTACGTCCCGGAACTCGACGGTGACGTGGTAGGCGTGGCCGTCCGAGGCGGCGCCGCCGGGAAGCGGGACGTCGTACCAGCCGTTGAACTCGCAGCCGGTCAGCAGCAGCGAGCCGACCGCTGTCCAGGCGGCCGCCCGCGCCTTGCGCTGCACGCTCATGCCCGTGCCCCCAGGATTCCGCCGAGGGTCTTGTCGACCGTGCCCGTGCCCGCCGGGGCCGAGGGCAGCTCGGGCAGGGAGCCGAAGAGCTTCTTCAGCCCCGCACAGCCGTCGTGGTCGTCCCCGGTCGTCTTCAGGATCGAGCAGAGCAGGGACGCCGGGTCCTGCGGGGTCTGGGGGTTGTTGCGGGTGTCGAGGGTGCCGGCGGCCGGGTTGTAGGCGTTCTGCAGGTTCGACAGGCCCGCGGGGGCGACGGTCAACAGCTCCTCCAGTGCGGCCCGTTGGGTGACGAGGACCCGGGTGATCTTCGCCAGGCCCTTGACGTCCGAGGTCAGCGCCTTCTTGTTGCCCTTCACGAAGCCGGACACGTCACCGAGCGCCACGGCCAGGTACTTCAGCGCGGCCGCGAGATCCTTGCGCTCCCCGGCGAGCTGCCCGGCCACGTCGGCGAGGTCGGTGTCGAACGACCGCACGCTGCTGTCGTCCGCCGCCAGCGCGGCCGTGAACACCTGCAGGTTCCGCACGGTCCCGAACAGGTCGCCGCGCCCGTCGGACAGCGTGGTGACCGCCTGGGAGAGGTCCTCGACCGTCTGGTTGAGGTTCTTGCCCTGCCCCTGGAGGTTGTCCGCGCTCACCCCGAGCAGCCGGGACAGCGAGCCCTTCTTGTTGGCGCCGTTCGGGCCGAGCGCCTCGGCGGTGGTGTGCAGGCTGTCGAAGATCCGGTCCAGCTCGACGGGGACGGCCGTACGGGACTCGGGGATGACGTCGCCGTCCCGCAGGACCGCGCCCTTGCGGTACACCGGCAGCAGCTGCACATAACGGTCGCTGACCACCGAGGAGTTGACGATGGCGGCCTGCGCGTCGGCCGGAACCTTGCGGCCCCGGTCGTACGCCAGCTCCACGCGGACCCGGCCGCCCTGCGGCGTGATCTTCTCGACCTCGCCGATGCGGACGCCGAGGACGCGGACGTCGGAGCCGGGGTAGATGCCGACGGTGCGCGGGAAGTAGGCGGTGACCCGCACGGTGTCGGAGTGCGGCCACAGCACCACGGCGAGCGCCACGACGACGGCGAGCGCGGTGAACAGGGCCAGGAGTCTGCGGATCATCGGGTGCCTCCCGTCCGCGGCGTGACCGGGGCGGCGACCAGGTTCTGGACGTAGGAGTCGAACCACCGGCCGTTGCCGAGGGTGTTGGTGAACAGCCGCACATAGGGGGCGAGCAGCTGGACGCTGCGGTCGAGGCTCGCCTGGTTGCGTTCGAGCATCTTCACGAAGGTGTTGAGGTTCTTCAGGGCGGGCCCGATCTCCTTGCGGTTGTCGTCGACCAGGCCGGACAGCTCGATGCCCAGCAGCGCGGAACTCTTGAGCAGCTGGTGGATCGCCGCACTCCGCCTGCCGATCTCCTGGAACAGCGCGTCGCCGTCCTTCACCAGCGCCGTAAAGTCCTTCGAGTGGCCGGCCAGCACCTTGGTGACTCCGTTCGCGTGGTCGAGGAGCCCGCGCAGCGCCTTGTCACGGGAGGCGACCGTCCGGGAGATCCGCGACAGCCCCTTGATCGACGCCCGTACCTCCGCGGGCGAGTCCTGGAAGGTGACGGAGATCGTGTCCAGCGCCTTCGCGAGCCGGTCCGTGTCGACCTCCTCGGTGGTGGTGGTCAGGTCGCTGAAGGCCTGCACGACGTCGTACGCCGACACGGTCCGCCGGAGCGGGATCTCGCTGCCCGGCCGCAACCGGCCCGGGCCCTTCGGGTGCAGGGCCAGGTATTTCGCGCCGAGGATCGTCCTGACCCGGATCGACGCGCCCGTGTCGGTGCCGAACGCCGGGTCGCCCTTCACCTTGAAGGTGACCTTGACGTGGTCGCCGGCCAGGCCGACGTCCTCGACCTTGCCGACCTTGACCCCGGCGATCCGCACCTCGTCGCCCGGCTTGAGCCCGCCCGCCTCGGAGAAGTCCGCGCTGTAGGTGTCGCCGCCGCCGATCAGCGGCAGGCTGTCGGCGTTGAAGGCGGCGACCGTGAGCAGGGCGAGGACGGTCAGGCCGACCGCGCCGACCACGACCGGATTGCGCTCACGGAACGGCTTCAGGCGCGGGCGCGCGAGCCGGATCCGGGGCAGCCCGGGCGGCAGGACGTGCACCTTCACCAGTGGTTCGGGGCGGGCCGTGCGCTTCGGCGGCCGGGGCAGGGCCGGCAGGCTCGGCAGCTTCGGCGGCAGGACGCGCACCTTCACCAGGGGTTCGGGGCGGGCCGTGCGCTTCGGCGGCCGGGGGAGCGTCGGCAGGCTCGGCAGCTTCGGCGGCAGGACGCGCACCTTCACCAGGGGCTCCGGACGACGCTTTCGTACGACACGCAGACTCATCCGCCACACCTCGCCCGTGCCACGTGCAGCTCCGGTGTGAGGACCTGCTTCGTCTTCGGCAGCACGATCCGGCCGTCGAAGTCGCAGAGGTAGAAGTTGAACCAGGAGCCGTAGGACGCCGTCCCGGTCAGCTTGTCGAGCTTGTTCGGCAGCCGCTTCAGGACGCCCTCCACGGTGGTCTCGTTCTTGTTCAGCGTTCCGGTGACGTCACCGAGCCCGGCGATGTCGTCCTTCAGCGGCGGGCGCGCGTCCTTCAGCAGCCCCGAGGTGACGTCCGCGAGGTCACCGATGCTCGCCAGGGACTCCCCGATGGGCTTGCGGTCGGCGGACAGCCCCGAGACCACCCGGCGCAGCTGCGTGAGCAGATCGGAGAAGCGGGAGCCGCGCTTGTCGAGCGTCTCCAGCACGGTGTTGAGGTTGTCGATCACCGAGCCGATCAGCTGGTCGCGGTCGGCGAGGGTGGTGGTGAGCGAGGCCGTGTGCGTGAGCAGGCTGTTCACCGTGCCGCCCTCGCCCTGCAGGGTCCTGATGATCTCGGTGGCCAGCTGGTTGACGTCGCTCGGGCTGAGCGCGGCGAACAGCGGCTTGAAGCCGTTCAGCAGGGCGTTGAGGTCCAGCGCGGGCTGGGTCCGGGACAGCGGGATGGTGCCGCCGGGCCGCAGCCGCCTGGTGCCGTCGCCGGCGCCCTCGGTCAGCGCGATGTACCGCTGCCCGACCAGATTGCGGTAGCGGACGACCGCACGGGTGACCGCGGTCAGCGGCCGGCCGGAGGTGACGGTGAAGGTGACCTCGGCCAGGGTCCGGTCCTTGATCCGGATGTCCTCGACCTGTCCGACCCGCACTCCGGCCACCCGGATGTCGTCGCCGCTCTCCAGGCCGGTCACGTCGCTGAACACCGCGTGGTAGGTGTCCTTGGGGGTGAAGGAGATGTTGACGATGGTGGCGGCGAGCAGCGCCGTCGCCGTGATCGTGACCAGCGCGAAGAGGCTGAACTTGATCAGCGGGCCGGCCGTCTGCCGGGCTCCTGCCCTGCTCATGCGACACTCACCGCCGTTCCGCGCGCGAGCGGCCCGAACAGCAGGGTCGCGACGGGCGGCACCTTGTCCGCGGGGACGCCCAGGACGGGGGCCACGAGCGAGCCGACGGCCCGCTGCTCGGCCGCGGTGGCGGACACGTCGACACCTCCGGGGAGTGCGCCGCCCGGACTCCGGGCGGACGTACCGTCGTCGAGATGGGGTTTCGGGCCGGGCACCTGCGGATGCGGCAGGCCACGGCAGTCGGGGCCCGACCGCTCGCCGTACACCGGCTCCTCACCGGGCCGGTACGCCCCCTGCGGCCGGACGACCTCAAGGGTGATCCGCATCTCCCCGCCCCGGAACGCGTCCTCGGACGCCTTCTCCTGCCGGGCCAGGCCCTGGAACAGGCAGGGGTACTCGGGGGAGTAACGGGCGAACAGCTCCAGCGTGGGGCGGGAGACGCGGCCCAGGGTGATCAGCCGGTCGCCGTTCTCGGCGAGGAAGCCGTTCGCCGTGCCCGCCACCGCGGCGGTCGAGCGGAGCCCTGCAGCCAGTTGGTCCTGCTTCTGAACGATCGTGCGGCTGGTGGTGACCGTGTTGCGCAGGATCCGCATCAGGTCGGGTGCCGCGTCGCCGTACACCTCGGCGACGTCCGCGAACCGCGAGATGTCCTCCTTGAGCGAGGGCAGGTGCGGGTTGAGGCGGCGCAGATAGCCCTCGACCCGGGTGAGGTTGCCGCCGATCCGGTCGCCGCGGCCCTCCAGCGCGGTGGCGAACGCCGAGAGCGTGGCGTTCAGTTCACCCGGCCGGACGGTCCGCAGCAGCGGCAGCAGATCGTTCATCAGCTGCTGCACCTCGATGCCGGTCTTCGTACGGTCCTGGGTGATGACGTCCCCGGCGCGGATGGGCCGGGCCGAGGACCGCGTCGGCGCCACGAGGTCGACGTACTTCTCGCCGAACAGCGTCTTCGGCAGCAGCCGGGCCCGCACGTCGGAGGGGATGTCCGTGACGTACTGGGGCTTGAGCGCGATGTCGAGCGTGGCCTTCGTGCCGTCGGCGTGCACCTCGCGCACCTCGCCGACCAGCACCCCGCGCAGCTTGACGTCGGCGCGCGGATCGAGCTGGTTGCCGAGGGTGCCGGCCTGCAGGGTGATCGGTACGACGGTGGTGAACGCCTGCTGGTAGACGGCCACCGCGAGGGACAGCAGCAGCGCGAGCACGGCGAGGAACGCGATGCCGTACAGCCTGAGTCTCAGTGTTCTCACCGGTTCACCCCGCGATCCGTACGGTCGTGTTGGCGCCCCAGATCGCGAGGCTCAGGAAGAAGTCCAGGACGTTGACGGCGACGATCGACGTCCGTACCGCCCGGCCCACCGCGACGCCGACGCCCGCCGGGCCGCCGCTCGCGTGGTAGCCGTAGTAGCAGTGCACCAGGATGATCAGCACCGCGAAGACGATCACCTTGCCGAAGGACCAGAGCACGTCCACCGGCGGCAGGTACTGGTGGAAGTAGTGGTCGTACGTGCCGGTCGACTGCCCGTAGTAGCCGGTCGTGATGGTGCGGGCGGCGAGATACGAGGACAGCAGCCCGATCACGTACAGCGGGATCACCGCGACGAAGCCGGCGATCATCCGGGTCGTCACCAGGAACGGCAGCGACGGGACGCCCATCACCTCCAGCGCGTCGGTCTCCTCGCTGATCCGCATCGCGCCGAGCTGCGCGGTGAACCCGGCGCCGACCGTCGCGGACAGGGCGAGCCCGGCCACCAGCGGGGCGATCTCCCGGGTGTTGAAGTACGCCGACAGGAACGCCACGAAGTTGGAGGTGCCGAGCTGGTTGAGGGCCGCGTAGCCCTGGAGGCCGACCTCCGTGCCGGTGAAGAAGGACAGGAAGGCGATCACACCGACCGTGCCGCCGACGACGGCGAGCGCACCGCGCCCGAAGCTGACCTCGGCGAGCAGCCGCAGGATCTCCTTCTTGTAGCGGCGCAGGGTGCGGCCCGTCCACGCCAGCGAACGGCCGTAGAAGGAGAGTTGGGTGCCCAGCTCTTCGAGGGAGCGCAAGGGGCGGTCGAGAAGTCTCATCGGTTACCCCCTCTGCGGGACGACCTGGAAGTACACCGCGGTCATCACGAAGTTGGTCACGAACAGCAACATGAAGGTGATCACCACGGACTGGTTGACGGCATCGCCGACACCCTTCGGACCGCCCTTCGCGGTCAGTCCCTTGTACGAGGCGACGATCGCCGCGATCGCCCCGAACACCAGCGCCTTGATCTCGGCCGCCCACAGGTCGGACAGCTGGGCGAGGGTGGTGAAGGACGCCAGGTAGGCGCCGGGTGTGCCGTGCTGAAGGACGACGTTGAAGAAATAGCCGCCCGCGACGCCGACGACCGAGACGAGGCCGTTGAGGAGGACGGCCACGACCATCGACGCGAGCACACGCGGTACGACGAGCCGGTGGATCGGGTCGATGCCGAGCACCTGCATCGCGTCGATCTCGTCGCGGATCTTGCGCGCCCCGAGGTCCGCGCAGATCGCCGTGCCGCCCGCGCCCGCGATCAGCAGCGCGGTGACGATCGGTGAGGCCTCGCGCAGCACGGCCAGCACGGACGCGGCACCGGAGAACGACTGCGCGCCCAGCTGCCGGGTGAGGCTGCCGATCTGCAGCGCGATGACCGCCCCGAAGGGGATCGAGACCAGCGCCGTCGGCAGGATCGTGACGCTCGCGACGAACCACGCCTGCTGGATGAACTCCCGTGCCTGAAAAGGGCGTCGGGGCAGCGTCCGGACGACGTCCAGCGCCATCGCGAACAGATTGCCCGAGTGCCGGAGCGCGCCCGTCGGGGAAAGGCTCACAGGCCCGTCACCCCCGTACCGTGCAGCTCGGCCTCCCGTCGGGCGATCGCCTCCCAGCGGGGTGGGCGGGTGATGCCCGGGCTCGGCAGCAGACGGGGAGTCAGCTCCTGTGCCGGCGGACCCTCGCCGATCTGGGCCAGCTCCTGCTCGACCTGGGCCGCGTCCTTCTCCTCCGCCATCCCGATCGGCCCCTGCATCCGGCCGTTCAGGAACTGCCGTACGACCGGCTCGTCACTGGTCAGCAGCTGCTCGCGGGGCCCGAACATCACCAGCTCGCGCCGGAAGAGCAGCCCGATGTTGTCCGGGACCTGGCGGGCCGAGGCGATGTCATGGGTGACGATCAGGAACGTCGCGTCGATCTGTGCGTTGAGGTCGACGATGAGCTGGTTGAGGTAGGCCACGCGGACCGGGTCCAGGCCCGAGTCCGGCTCGTCGAACAGGATGATCTCCGGGTCGAGCACCAGGGCGCGGGCGAGCCCGGCCCGCTTGCGCATCCCGCCGGATATCTCGCCGGGCAGCTTCTGCTCGGCGCCGATCAGCCCGACCATGTCCATCTTCTCCAGGACGATCCGCTTGATCTCGCTCTCGGACCTGCGGGTGTGCTCGCGCAGCGGGAAGGCGATGTTGTCGTACAGGTTCATCGAGCCGAACAGCGCGCCGTCCTGGAACAGCACCCCGAACAGCTTCCGGACCTCGTACAGGTCGCGCTCACGCAAGCGGGTGATGTCCCGGCCCGCGACCTTCACCGAGCCGCGCTCCGGCTTCAGCAGCCCCACGAGCGTCTTGAGGAACACCGACTTGCCCGTCCCCGAGGGGCCGAGCAGTACCGAGACCTCCCCGGCGGGCAGCGTCAGCGAGACGTCCTGCCAGATGACCTGGTGACCGAAGGACTTGGTCAGCCCTTCCACACAGATCTCGACACCCATCCGGTTCCACCCTTCGCCCGTGGAGCAGCTCCGACATCTGCTCTACGGGGAGGGGCGGGGCGTCCGTCGCGGCGACCGCGAAGTTTTCTTCGGATGTGTGTACGGCGTGCTACGGCGGCTCGACCTGCTACGGCAGCTTCACGGAAGGCACGCTCGGGGACGGCACGCTCGGCGTGGGAACGGGGAGGGAAACGGACCCGAGGTGCGGCGCCGAAGGGAGCGGCGGCACCGACGGCACCGCGGACTGCGTCGGCAGCTGGGGAAGTGAAGGGGAGGAGACCTTCGGCAGAGGCGGCACGGAGAGCGGCAGGACGGCCGTGCCGGAGGGCGGTCGGGTCCCCGCCCGAGCCGGGGCCGCCGACGGCCCGGGTGTCCGGGGAGCGCGCGGCTGCCCGGTGCTGCCGGTGCTGCCGGTGGCCCGCGCCCCGCTGGACACCGCCGGCTGCGGCGCCGGAGCCGCCGCGCCACCGCCCCCGTCCAGCGCGTACGGCAGCACGAAGCCCGCCGCCGCCAGCGTCGCCGCCGTCGAGGTGACCGCCACGGCCTGCACCTTCCCGCCCCCGCGCGGCCGCCCGCGCCCGACGAGGAACAGCACGAGGCCGAGCGTCGCGGCCAGCGAGGCGCGCAGCGTGCGCCGGGCCCGGGCGAGCAGCGACTCGACGGTCCGGTAGCTGAGCCCCATCCGCACGGCGACCTGGCTCACGTCCAGGTCCTCGGACTTCAGCCGCAGCGCCTCCGCCTGCCGGGCGGGCAGCTCCCCGCTGCGCACGGCGAGCCACTTCGCCTCGGCCCGGTCGCACACCGCCTCCTCGACGGGCACCGGGCCCGGCGCGACGAGCGTGGGGCGGCTGCCGACCTCGGCCTCGCGATTGACCTGCCGGTACCGGTCGACGCACAGCCGCATCGTCACCGTCGTCAGCCAGGCGCCGAGCCGCTCGTCGTCGAGGTCCGGGCGCTCGGCGGCCCGCAGCATCGCCTCGTGCACGGCGTCCTCGGCGTCCTCCCGGCTCATCGAGCGGCGCCGGGCCACCTTGAGCAACTGCTCGCGGTGGCTCCACATGCGCTGCCAGCGCTCGTCGGCGGCTTCCGTCTCCGCGGGCATGTCCGTCGCCATGAGGGCCCCTTCGCGCTCACCCACCGGTCCTGTACATCCGGCGGGTGGCGACATTACCGCCGGGTATCCGCGGTTGTGGAGGGGGAGACGCCCATCGTGTTCCAGCTGTTGCCGGTGGTCAGCGGCCCCGTGCCGGGCAGCACACCGCCGCCGGGCAGGGTGAGGGTCGGTTCCGGAGCGGGGACCGGCGGGGTCCGGGACTCCTTGGGGGCGCCGGCCGTACGGGACGGGGCGGGGGAGGGTGCGGCGGGCGGTGTGGACGGCGTGCGCGAAGGCCCGGGGCCCGGCTTCCGGCCGTCCGACGGCTTCGGCGAGGCCTTCGGTGTCTCCGAGGTCTTCGGCGTCTTCGGGCGGGACGGCCTGGGCCGGTCCCGGGACTCGGCGGCCGCGTCCGGAACCACGCGGTGTCCGGTCAGGTAGTACGCGTACCAGGCCCTGACCGTGCGCAGATAGGCCTCCGAGTGGTTGTAGCCGAGGATCGCCCGGTCCAGGTCGGCGGGGTCCGACAGATCCCGGCCGTCCGCACACAGGTAGCGGCCGGCGGCGAGTGCCGCGTCGTAGACGTTGTCCGGGTCCGCGTGTCCGTCGCCGTTGCCGTCCGCGCCCCAGCGGCCCCAGGTCGACGGGATGAACTGCATCGGGCCGACCGCCCGGTCGTACACCGGGTCCCCGTCGTACGCGCCGCCGTCGGTGTCCGTCACGACGGCGAAGGCGCCGCCGGTCAGCCGGGGGCCGAGGACGGGCGTCACGGTCGTACCGTCCGGGGTCACCCGGCCGCCCCGGGCCTGCCCGGACTCCACCTGGCCGATCGCGGCCAGCAGCTGCCAGCGCAGCCCGCAGCCCGGCGCGGTGCGCGCCAGCTCGGCTTCGGCACGCCGGTACGCGGCATAGACGGTCGCGGGGAGGACGCCGCCCGTCACCTCCTGCGCCGAGGCCTTCTCGCGGGTCCGCAGCGGAGGAAGATCCGTGCGGTAGGGGGTGTCACCGGACACGCTGCGGCCGTGCTCGACGGGTGCCGCCTTCCGCGCGGGCTCCGCGGCCTCGGCCGACACCGCCCCCGGCGCCTGCGACGCGGTCAGCGCGGCCATCGTCGCCGCCGCGATCGCCGTTCTGCCGGCACCTCTGAACACACCTCTGCCCCATGTGCGCACCTCGCGGTCCCCTCCCTGTGGTCTGCGTCTGCTGCCGCTCGCGTTCTCTGCTGCTCTGCTGCTCTACGCGGGCGGGCGGTGCGTCCGTCGCGGGAAGATCGCAGGAAGACGGCGGGAAACCGGACCCTCTGGCAAGGCCGGGTCGGCACACATCTCCGTTAAGGTCTCCCCAGGCGGCCGGGGCGGTCCGGTCCCCGTCGCCGCGGACCTGGCGGAACGCGCGGGCCGGAGCAGATGCCATGGGGGCACAGTGCGACTGAGAGTGGAGTTCACGACCGAGCCCTTCGACCTGGACGAGGCGCCCGCGCACGCGCTGGCGGCCCGCGAGGTGATCGAGGCGGCGGAGCTGGACGCGGTGGACGTCGGTCCGTTCGGCAACACGGCCGAGGGCGGCGCCGACGCGGTGCTGACCGCCGTGGACGCGCTGCTGCGCAAGACCCTGCAGGCCGGTGCCACCCGGATCTCGCTGCAGGTCAACGTGATCGGAGCGGGCGAATGACCGGCACCGGGGACGAGCCCTTCATCACGGCCGTGAAACCGCTGGTCGACGCCATGGGCGGGGAGATGCTCCCGCCGGACGAGGCCGGCCCCGAGGACGTCGTCCTCGCCTGGCAGGGCGTCGACGTCGTCGCCGTACGCCTGCCCCAGCTGGCCGACTCCCTCGACCACATCCTGGCCGCCATGGAGCGCAGGCGCGGCATGCCGCTGGCCGACCTGGACCGCAAGTCCAAGCAGGAGATCGTACGGATACTCGAGGCCCGTGGCGCCTTCGCCGTGCGGCACGGCGTGGAGACCGTGGCCGGCGCGCTCGGGGTGAGCCGCTTCACCGTCTACAACTACCTCAACCGGGAGAAGGGCGCCTGAGCGGGCGCTGACGGCGCCGGGGCAGGCGGGCGCTACGGAATCCGCGCCGTTACCCCGAATTTTCAACAAAGTGTTGACGTCGTGTTTCGGAGGGCGTTAGCTGTTCGCAGCCCGTTCAGCACGAAGGCCGAATCCGGCCACGGAGGCTCCCGTGACTTCGACTTCCACGCCCCCGGGCCTGGCCCGGTTCAACGCTCTGGAGGAGCGCGCGGCCCTCGCCGCCCTCCACGAGGCGTGCGCCTCCACCGAGTGGGCCCGGCGACTGCTCGCCGCCCGCCCCTACGCCACCGCTGAGGAGCTCTACGCCGCCAGTGACGCCGCCATGGCCGAGCTCAGCACCGCGGACCTCGAAGAGGCGATGGCCGGGCACCCGCCGATCGGGCGGCCCAAGCCCGGCGACCCGACCTCCGCCCGCGAGCAGCGCGGCATGGCCGGCGCCTCGGAGGAGCTCAAGGCCGAGATGCTCGAACTGAACCTGGCCTACCAGGAGAAGTTCGGCCATGTGTTCCTCATCTGCGCCACCGGCCGGACCGGCGAGCAGATGCGGGACGCGGTCAAGGAGCGGATCGGGAATGCGCCGGAGCAGGAGCGGGAGATCGTCCGCACCGAGCTGGGCAGGATCAACCGCATCCGACTGGCCCGACTCGTCGAAGAGGACGCCTGACACCATGAGCACCAGCACCACCGCCTCCGTGTCCACCCACATCCTGGACACCTCGATCGGCCGCCCCGCCGAGGGCGTCGCCGTCCAGCTCGCCGCCCGCTCCGGGCGCAAAGGCGACTGGCAGGCGCTCGGCGGCTCCGCGACCGACGCCGACGGCCGGTGCAAGGACCTGCCGGCCCTGCCGGAGGGGACCACACACGTACGGCTCGACTTCGCGGTGGAGCCGTATTTCGAGAAGAAGCAAGCCGATGCGCAGCAGGACGCCCCCGCGAATCGGGACAGCGGACCGGCCGTGTTCTTCCCGGAGGTGGCGATCACGTTCGCCGTCGTACCGGGGGAGCACTACCACGTACCGCTGCTGCTCAACCCGTTCGGCTACTCCGTTTACCGAGGGAGCTAGCTAATGCCGACCATCCTGGGACAGAACCAGTACGGCAAGGCCGAGAACCGAGTCGTAAAGATCACGCGGGACGGCGCCACCCACCACATCAAGGACCTCAACGTCTCCGTCGCGCTGAGCGGCGACATGGAGGAGGTCCACTACTCCGGCTCCAACGCCAACTGCCTGCCGACCGACACCACCAAGAACACGGTGTACGCGTTCGCCAAGGAGTACGGCATCGAGTCCGCCGAGCAGTTCGGCATCCACCTCGCCCGCCACTTCGTCACCTCGCAGGAGCCGATCCACCGCGCCCGGATCCGGATCGAGGAGTACGCCTGGGAGCGGATCGAGACCTCCGACGCCAACTCCAAGTTCATCGGCGCCGACGAGGTCAAGCACTCCTTCGTCCGCAAGGGCCAGGAGATCCGCGTCACCCAGGTCACCTACGACGGCGAGAAGTGGGAGGTCGTCTCCGGCCTGAAGGACCTGGTCGTGATGAACTCGACGAACTCCGAGTTCTGGGGTTACGTCAAGGACAAGTACACGACCCTGCAGGAGGCCTACGACCGCATCCTGGCCACCCAGGTCTCCGGCCGCTGGCGGTTCAACTGGACCGACGACGAGCAGAAGATGCCCAACTGGGAGAAGTCCTACGAGCAGGTCAAGAAGCACATGCTCCAGGCCTTCGCCGAGACCTACTCCCTCTCCCTGCAGCAGACGCTGTACCAGATGGGCGCGCGCATCATCAACAACCGCAGCGAGATCGACGAGGTCCGCTTCTCGCTGCCGAACAAGCACCACTTCCTGGTCGACCTGGAGCCCTTCGGGCTCAAGAACGACAACGAGGTCTACTACGCCGCCGACCGGCCCTACGGCCTGATCGAGGCGACCATCCTCCGGGACGGCTGTGAGCCGAAGATCCCGGTCGACATGACCAACCTCTGACGCGGGACGCGTGTCCCCGGTCCCGCCCGCCCGGGCCGGGGGCACGCCACACCGGAGGGAACACCATGGCACAGCCTGCGCAGGGGCCCGCCGAAGCCCCCTGTCCCACCATCGTCCTGGTGGCCGTGGCGCTCGTCGCGGTCCTGCTCAACCTGTTCTTCCATCACCTCGGCACCCGGACCCGCCACCCGGCTCCGGCACTCAAATCCTCCTAGGGTCCTGCCGTGCCCTCCCCGTGGACGCTCCCCCTCCCCCTGTTCACGGGCCCGCCACTGAAAGACAAGGAAGCACGATGGCACCATCGGCAGCCCAGCGCATCGTCATCGAGAACTGCGCGATCGCGACCGTGGACGCAGACGACACCGAGTACGCCTCCGGGTACCTCGTCGTCGCCGGCAACCGCATCGAGTCGGTCGGCGCGGGCCAGGCCCCCGAAGGCCTGGAGAACGTGGTGCGCCGGATCGACGCGAGCGGTCATCTGGCCACGCCCGGCCTGGTCAACACCCACCACCACTTCTACCAGTGGATCACCCGGGGTCTGGCCACCGACCACAACCTGTTCAACTGGCTCGTCGCGCTCTACCCCACCTGGGCGCGCATCGACGAGCAGATGACCTACGCGGCCGCGCAGGGGTCCCTCGCGATGATGGCCCGCGGCGGTGTCACCACCGCCATGGACCACCACTACGTCTTCCCGCACGGCTCCGGCGACCTGTCCGGCTCGATCATCCGGGCCGCCGCCGAGATGGGCGTCCGCTTCACGCTGGCCCGCGGCTCGATGGACCGCAGTGAGAAGGACGGCGGACTGCCGCCGGACTTCGCCGTCGAGACGCTGGAGGGCGCGCTCGCGGCGACCGAGGCGACCGTCAAGCAGCACCACGACGCCTCCTTCGACGCCATGACCCAGGTGGCCGTCGCCCCCTGCTCCCCGTTCTCCGTCTCCACCGAACTCATGCGCGAGGGCGCTCAGTTGGCCCGCCGGCTCGGCGTACGGCTGCACACCCACGGCTCGGAGACCGTGGAGGAGGAGAAGTTCTGCCACGAGCTGTTCGGCATGGGCCCGACCGACTACTTCGAATCCACGGGCTGGCTCGGTGAGGACGTGTGGATGGCGCACTGCGTCCACATGACCGACTCCGACATCGCCGCGTTCGCCCGCACGAGGACCGGCGTCGCCCACTGCCCGTCCTCCAACGCCCGTCTCGCCGCCGGTATCGCCCGCGTCCCCGACATGCTGAAGTCCGGCGTCCCGGTCGGGCTCGGCGTCGACGGCACCGCCTCCAACGAGTCCGGCGAACTCCACACCGAGCTGCGCAACGCCCTGCTGATCAACCGCCTCGGCGCCCACCGCGAGGCCGCGCTCAACGCCCGCCAGGCGCTGCGGCTCGGCACCTACGGCGGTGCCCAGGTTCTCGGCCGGGCCGAGCAGATCGGCTCGCTGGAGCCGGGCAAGCTGGCGGACGTGGTGCTGTGGAAGATGGACACCCTGGCCCACGCGTCCATCGCGGACCCGGTGACCGCGCTGGTCTTCGGCGCGGCGGCCCCGGTCACGGCATCCTTCGTCAACGGCCGCCAGATCGTCGACAACGGCCGCCTGGTCGCGGTCGACGAGGACGCCATCGCCCTCAGCACCCGCCAGGAGGCCCAGCGCCTCGCCCGGATCGCCGCCCAGCCCTGATCCACACGCACTCCGACGGCCGGCCTCCCCTACGGCCGCCCCGCCGACAAACCTGGCGGTCGCCCCGTAGGGGCGGTCGGCCGGAGGGTCTGGACGGTCGTCCTGTGCGGACGGTCCGCCGAAGGTCTGGACGGCCGTCCCGTGCGGGCGGGCGGCCGGGAGCCCTGGCGGTCGGCCGTAGGGCCTGGCGGTCGCCCCGTACGGGCGGTCCGCCGAAGGACCGGACGGTCGTCCCGTGTGGGCGGTCGGTCGGAAGACCTGGTGGTCGCCCCGTACGGGCGGGCCGTCGACAGGTCAGGCGGTCGGCCGGTGTGCGGGCCGGTCGTCGGAGGAGCAGGCGGTCGCCCTGTGCGGCCGGCTCGCCGGAGGACTTGGCAGGCTGCCCCGCACGGGCAGCGTGCCGGAAGACGCGGCGGTCGCCCCTGCGGGCGGCCCGCCGGAACGCTCCGGCCGGGAGGGACGGCTCCCGGCCGGGGTCCGTGGACCCGAGCGGGGTCCACGGCAGCCGTCTCCGGGGCGCGTGTGGAAGCACGCGCCCCGGAACGGTCACCGCGCTCGGCCCGCTCAAGCTCCACCCCGTCCTGGTCCCGCACGACCACACGCACCACCTCCATGAAACCCGCGTCGACAACGACGTGTCAGCCGCTCGGAGGAGCCGCCGTGGCCGCCCATCCTGTTGACGAGAAACTCCCCGCCCTCAAAATGGCGACCAGCGGCCTGCAGCACGTGGCCGCCATGTACGCGGGAGTCGTCGCACCACCCCTGATCGTCGGCGCGGCCGTAGGCCTCTCCGCCACCGACCTCACCTTCCTCACCGGAGCCTGTCTGTTCACCGCCGGGCTCGCCACCTTCCTGCAGACCCTCGGCTTCTGGAAGATCGGCGCCCGGCTGCCGTTCGTCAACGGCGTCACCTTCGCCGGCGTCGCCCCCATGACGGCGATCGTCGCCTCCGCCAAGGACAAGTCCGATGCGCTGCCGGTCATCTTCGGCGCGGTCATCGTCGCCGGTCTCCTCGGCTTCCTCGCCGCCCCCTTCTTCAGCAAGGCGATCCGCTTCTTCCCGCCCGTCGTCACCGGCTCGGTCATCACCCTGATCGGTGTCTCACTGCTCCCCGTCGCATTCGGCTGGGCCCAGGGCCCCGACCCCAGGGCGAGCGACTACGGTTCGACGACCTACCTCACCATCGCCGGCATCACCCTGGCCATCGTCCTCGTCCTGCGCCGCTTCACCCGCGGTTTCGTCAAGCAGATCGCGGTCCTGCTCGGCCTGATCACCGGCACGCTCATCGCGATACCCTTCGGCGTCACGGACTTCAGCCCCGTCGCCCACGCGGACGTCGTCGGCTTCCCGGTCCCGTTCCACTTCGGCGCACCGCGGTTCCAGATCGCGGCGATCCTGTCGATGTGCGTGGTCATGGTCGTCTCCATGACGGAGTCCACGGCCGACATGCTGGCGCTCGGCGAGGTCGTCGAACGCCCCGCCGACGAGAAGACCATCGCCGCCGGACTGCGCGCCGACACCCTCGGCTCCGCCCTCAGCCCCCTGTTCAACGGCTTCATGTGCAGCGCCTTCGCCCAGAACATCGGCCTCGTCGCGATGACGAAGATCCGCAGCCGCTACGTCGTCGCCGTGGGCGGCGGCTTCCTGGTCCTGATGGGCCTGTGCCCGATGGCCGCCTCGCTCATCGCGGTCGTACCCCGGCCGGTCCTCGGCGGTGCCGGTGTCGTCCTGTTCGGCTCGGTCGCCGCGAGCGGCATCCAGACCCTGGTCCGGGCCGGACTGGAGAAGGACAACAACATCCTGATCGTCGCCGTCTCCCTGGCGGTCGGCATCATCCCCATCACCGCGCCGGGCTTCTACCACGCCTTCCCCGAGACCGCGAGGATCGTCCTGGACTCCGGCATCTCGACCGGCTGCGTCACCGCCGTTCTGCTCAACCTTGTCTTCAACCACATCGGCACGGGCAAGGACGCCGAGGACGTGACCCATCCCATGGAGGCGGGCCAGGAACTCACGTCCGCGCACTGAAAACCGGCGCGGGGCACGTCTGCGGCCGTGCCCCGCGCCGTCGTATGCGGCAGTCTCGGCGACATGAACGAGTCCGGCCGTGTCGAGGCGTTCACGGCTCGGGCACCGCTGTAGCGGCCACGGCCGCGCATCCGCGTTCAGGTGCGCGGGCCCACCCGGCAGGGCGTGACCGCAGGCAGCCGGCCGGTGAGGTACGACCTGGGCGGCACCCCCATCAGGGCTCGGAAGTCGGACGTCATGTGCGACTGGTCGAAGTAGCCCGTAGCGGCGGCGAGCTCGGACCAGCGGGCGCTCCCGGCCCGGGTGACGACCGTACGGACGCGGTCGATACGGGCGTAGTGCTTGGGGGAGACTCCGACGCCGTCGGCGAACAGGTTGCGCAACTGACGCTCACTGACGGCCAGTTCCCGGGCGACGTCCCGGACCTGCGCGGGCACTCGGTCCAGCCGTACCGACAACGCCGCCACGCCCGCCCGCAGCAGCGCCGTCCGGTCCGCAACCGCGGCGTCCGGCAGCAGCCCGGGCAGCACCTCGGCGAGCCCTGGCAGCGCCTCCCGAGGATGCAGCCGGCGCATCGCGCGCGCGAGCCGGCGCGCCGCCCCGCCCGGCAGCTCGTCCAGCGACACCACCCGGCCGACCAGCGCGGCCGCCGGAACACCCAGCAGGGGCCGGGCCGTACCCGGAGCCAGGTGCAACTCCATACAAGAAATGCCGGCCTTGCCCTCGTGGTAGGAGGCCCGCACCCGCGGTCCGACGGCCAGCACGTCACGCTGTCCGTCCGCCGTCACCCGCAGCACCACCTTGGTCACCGCGTCGGGCAGATGGACGAACGCCTCCTCGGGCTGCTCGGCGAAGGACACGGTCCGCACAGCGGCGAGCCACGGGCGCAGTACTTCGGGCGTCCTGGGGGACTGCCAGGCGGTGGTGTTCGGCACCCTTCCACCGTAAGCGCCCGGCGCCGTGGGACGGGCGGCCCGGCCGTGCCGGAATTTCCAAGAGCCGGGCCCCTCGGCCGGCCCACCGTGGACCCATGATTCTGGTGACGGGTGCCACGGGCACCATCGGCAGTGACGTCGTACGACAGCTGGCAGCGCGCGGGGAGAAGGTCCGCGCCCTCACCCGCGACCCGGCGAAGGCACGGGTGCCCTCCGGGGTGGAGGTGGTGCGCGGGGACCTTCGCGAACCGGCCTCCTTGCAGGCGGCGCTGGAGGGTGTGACGGCCGCCTTCCTGCTGCGTCCGCCCGGCCCCGACGAGGGCCAGGACGCCGCGCTGGTCGCGGCGGCCGGTGCGGCGGGCGTACGACGGCTGGTGAAGCTCTCCGCCATCGGCACCGGCGATCCCGCGGTCGGCCCCTCCGGGCTCTGGCACCTGGACGGCGAGCGTGCCGTCCGCGACAGCGGCGCCGAGTGGACGGTGCTGCGGCCGTCGTCGTTCGCCTCCAACACGCTGAGCTGGGCGGAGCCGCTCCGGGCGGGCGGGCCGGTGCCCAACATGACCGGGGAGGGGGCGTCGGGTGTCGTCGATCCCCGTGATGTGGCCGAGGTCGCGGTGGCAGCCCTGGTCGACTCCGGGCACGCGGGGCGCACGTACACTCTGACCGGGCCCGAGGCCGTCAGCGTCCCCGGCCAGACCGTCGTGCTCGCCCAGATCCTGGGCCGCCCGGTCCCGGTCCGGAACCTGTCGCCCGACGAGACCCGCGACTTCCTGCGCACCGTCTGGGGCTTCGACGAGGTCCGGGCGGACGCCATCCTGACCGGCGTCGGGTACGTCCGTGCCGGCGGCAACGCGACGGTCACCGAGGACGTGCCCGAGGTGCTGGGCCGGCCGGCCCGGACCTTCCGGGAGTGGGCCGAGGACCACAAGGAGGCCTTCGGCGCGGGCTGAACCGCCCGGCGGGAGGGCGGGAGCCGAAGGCGGGGCTCGGTCACAGCGCCGCTCCCGCCCCCGATCGCCAGGTGAACGCACCCTCCAGCGGCTGACCGGCCGGAGCTGTTCGACGGGTGGGGACGCGGGGACTACAGGCCGAACAGGGCGAGGTCCGTCGTCAGCTCCTCGAACACCTCGCGCGGGTCGGCGACCAGCTTGCGCTCCTGGAGATCCAGCAGACCGCCCACCCCGCTGACCTCGGCCGCGAGGGTGCCGTCGGTCCTGCGTATCTCCTGCACGATCCGGAAGGTCTTGCCGCCGCTCCACTCGAACTCACAGGTCACATCGACCTCGTCACCGGCGAGCAGTTCGCGCCGGAAACGGATGGTCGTCTCCAGCGCCACCGGACCGACACCCCGGCCCACCAGCCGGGCCTGGCTGATGCCGGCCGCCTGGAGCAGCGACCAGCGGGCGTGCTCCGCGTAGTTGAGATACACGGACTGGTTCAGGTGTCCCTGGGTGTCCGTCTCGTAGCCGCGGACGGTCACCCGGACGGAAAACGGTTCGGCCACTGCTTGCCCTTCTCGTGTTCGAATCTCCGGTCGGTCGATCTTGGCACGCCGTTCACACCCGGCGCGGCGAGGCGAGCAGATAGCGCACGCGCGTCCGCGGTTCGGTGTACTCGCCGGGCTGCCAGCCCGCGCGCTCCAGCGTGGTCGCGCAGGCCGCCAGGCTCTGTGCGTCCGGCGCGTACACGGCGACCGCTTCCGGCTGCGGGGTCGCACGCACCCGGTAGCCGTCCGTGCTGCTGCTCGCCGGACGGTGCCCGGCCGCCTCCAGGGCCAGCGCCGCCGCCCGCACCAGGTGCGTGCGCTCCCAGCCGCACGGCCGGTCCACCGCGCCGTCGGGGTTGGTCATCCGGCGCAGCTCCAGCAGCCCCTGCCAGGCGCCGTGCACCTCACGCAGCCGCGCCGGACCGTCCGCGGGCGGCTCTTCCGCACCGCCGGCCCGCGCCGCGAACACCCCGGTGCCCGCCGCGGGTTGTGCCGTTTGCGTCTTGGGCACCGCCTCCCGTATGCGGTGTCCCGCCGGGGTCAGGAAGTGCTCGTGCGGCGGCCGGGGATGCCGGAAGGCCAGCCCCCGCTGCACCAGCGCCGTCAGTTGCGCCTCCGTACCGTGCAGCCGTCCGGTCACCGGATCGGCGGCCTCGATCAGACGCCGCTGCGCGGCGGTCGGCGGTCGGCTCACAGCGCACTCCCTCCGGTCCTGTCCCCGGTCCGGGGCCGCGCCCGTCACACGGCCCGCTTCGCAGAGTACGGCCCGGGACCGACAACGCGGCCGGCGCCTGTGTCCGGCGCCTGTGTCCGGGCGCCCGAATCCGGCGCCTACTCCTGCGGCCGGATGTTCCACCCCGCCACCACCGGCCGCCCGTGCTCCGTGCCCAGGCGGCACAGGGTTCCCGTCGCGAGCTGGAACAGGGCCCCGTGCCGGGGCGAAAGGCCGAGGCGGCGGGCGGTCAGTACGCGCAGGAAGTGGCCGTGGGCGATCAGGACGACGGCGCCGTCGGTGCCGGCGAGGGCGGCGTCGGCCTTGGCCAGCACCCGGTCGGCGCGCTCGCCGACCTGCTCCGGGGTCTCGCCGGGATGCTCCGGCGGCCCCGGCGCGACCCCGTCCGTGAAGAGGAACCAGCCCGGCCGGCTCCGCTGGATCTCCACGGTGGTCACGCCCTCGTAGCCGCCGTAGTCCCACTCGCGCAGGTCGGCGTCGACCTGGGCGTCCGGGATCCCGATGAGCTCGGCGGTCTCCCGGGCCCGCTGCAGGGGGCTGACGAACGCCGCCCCGATCCGGTGCGAGCGGATCAGCGGCACCAGCCCGCGCGCCTCCTGCCGCCCGTGCTCGGTGAGGGGCACGTCGGTCCAGCCGGTGTGCCGTCCGGACCGCGACCACTCGGTCTCACCGTGCCGGACGAGAAAGAGGTCACCCACGTCAGCGCCCTTCCCGCTCGCCTGTGAGCACCGTGTCACAGGGAGGCGGCCGACCGCAGGACCGACTCGGCCAGACGGCCGTTCTCCGGGGCGGCGCCCACCCCTGAGGGGAAGGCGAACCGGCGCCGGGTGTAGGCGTAGGCGATGCCGTTCGCCGGGTCGGCGAAGCCCAGCGAGCCGGTCGCACCGCTGTGCCCGAAGGTGCCGGCGTCCAGGACCGGGTACAGCGCGGGGGTGTGCTCGAAGCCGCGCGCGAAGTGGTCCTCGCTGCCCACGACGAGGTCAGGGCCGCCCGGGGTGCGCAGCTCGCCGAACAGGGCCGCCGTCGCGGGCGTGAGCAGCGGCGGCCTGCCGTCCACGGTGCTGATGGCGGCCGCGTACATCCCGGCGACCCCGCGCGCGTTGCCCACGCCGCCCGAGGACGTCGGCCCGAGCGCCTTCACCCGGGGGTGGTTGCCGAAGGCCACGAGGTCGGTCGGCGCCGGCCCGTGCGCGTTGAAGGCGATGTCCCGGATGCTGTCCGCAGCCGCCGCCCGCTCCTTCAGCAGCGCGGCCTCCTCCGGGGTCGGCACCAGCGGCTGCACGTCCACCCAGCGCTTCTCGGCCGCCGCGGGCAGCCCCAGGTAGTAGTCGAGTCCGTACGGCGCCCGGATCCGCTCCTCGT
This sequence comes from Streptomyces sp. NPDC053069, assembly GCF_044546895.1. Lineage (NCBI taxonomy): Bacteria > Bacillati > Actinomycetota > Actinomycetes > Kitasatosporales > Streptomycetaceae > Streptomyces > Streptomyces sp. NPDC053069. Next base: position 235,143 of record NZ_JBITZN010000013.1, read on the forward strand.
ACAGCTCCTGGATCGACCGGCCGGTCACCCGGCGCACCACCTCACCGGTGAGGGCGCCGATGACGAAGGCGTGATAGCCCCAGGCGCTGCCCGGCTCCCACAACGGTGTGCGCGCCGCCAGGCGGGCCGCGACGATCCGGTCGTCGGCCAACTCCTCCACGGTGAAGGCCTGTTCCGCGTCACCGACGAGTCCGGCCCGGTGCTCCAGCAGCTCGCCCAGGGTCAGCCGGTCCTTGCCGTGCACGCCGAACTCCGGCCAGTACGCGGCGACTTCCCGGTCGAGGTCGAGCACCCCGTCCTGCACCAGGAGCGCGACGACGAGGTGCGCGGCTCCCTTGGCGATGGAGTACAGGGTCGTCAGCGAGTCCCCGTCGATGCCGTCGCCGCCCCACAGGTCCACCACGCGCCGCCCGCGCCGGTACACCACGAGCTGTGCGCCCGGATCGTCCCGTTCCCCGGCGAGCACCGCCGCGAACTCCTCGCGTACGCCCTCGAATCCGTCCGCCACCGTGCCGTGCACGTCGATCGCCATACGTCGTTCCCCCTGTTCGCTGATCGCCGACAAGGATCGTCAACGGGCAGCGGGCGCCGGGCATTCCCGTGGCTCAGGTGCCCGGCGGGACCAGTGTGTTCTCGGTGCCCAGGGCCTTGGCGCCGCTGTTCGCGTACAGCGTGGTCTCGCCGTCGGACCAGCGCACGACCAGGTCGTTGCCCGTGTGGTCGGAGGTGAGGTCGCCGGTGGTCATGACCTGGGCGTGCGGCCAGGTGCCGTTCGGGCCGCGCAGCCGGGACCGGGTGCCGAGCCCGCCGGCCGAGACACCGGTGTAGCTGTCGAGCGAGCCGTCGGACCAGCGCACGAGCAGGTCCGCGCCGGCCGTGCCCCGCAAGGCGCCGCCGCTGAGCAGCGCGGACTTGGTCCAGGTGCCGTTCGCCCCGAGGAGCTGCTTGCCCGTGCCGAAGGACCCGGCGCGGACCGCGGTGTAGAGGACCAGACTGCCGTCGGAGCGGCGCGCCACCACATCGGTCGCGCCCTCGGCCCCGTGGAACTGCCCGGCAGTGAGCTGTACGACGTTCTTCCAGACGGAGTTGGGCTTCGCCATCTGCACCTCGCGGCCCACTCCGGAAGGGCTGAGATCCGGGTACAGGGTGGCCTCTCCGTCCGACCAGCGCACCAGCAGGCCCGGCCGTCCGCCGGTGAAGGCACCGGCGGTGATGTTCCGGGCGTGCGTCCAGGTGGAGTTGGCCTTCAGCAGTCGCTTCTCGGCCCCGAAGGCGCCGTTGCCGTCCCCGGGGTACAGCGTGACCCCGCCGTCGGACCAGACGACGAGCAGGTCGCCGAGGTGGTCGCCGGTGTAGTCCGCGGAGGCCATCAGCGCGGCCTTCTGCCAGCGGGCGGCACCGCCCGGCAGCTGGAGCCCCTGGTACGCGGGCAGACCGGCGGGCGGGTCCTGGTTGGCGACCGCTCGGGCGAGCAGGTTGGCCGCGTCGGCGCCGAATGCCGGGGCGTAGCTGATGTAGTCGACGTTCGCGTCGTTGCCGCCGCCGTTGTAGCCGCCGAGGTTGCCGATGACGTGGCCGGTGCCCGCGTCGTCCCGGTAGTCGGTGATCCACGGGCTGCCGGACACGCCGCCGTAGTAGCCGCCGCAGGTCATCGACATCTGCCGGTAGCCGGGCAGTTGCTTCGTCGGCACGGTGCACTTGACGGCGCGCCCGGCGCTGTTGTGCCCGTAGGAGGGGTAGCCGACGACGGTCACGTTCGTGTGGGTGTAGCCGTTCGCGCGGGTGAAGGTCAGTCCGCCGCCGACCGCGTCCTGCAGGCTCTGGCCGCGCTGGTTGGCCGACACCCTGGCGAACGCGGTGTCCAGGTCCGACGCGGGCTTCTTGGTGGTCGTCGACCCCTTGTCGGGCACGTACCGGGGGTCGGTGAAGACCCGCTGGATGTGGAAGATGCCGTACGGCTGCTGGTCGGGGCTCGCGCCCTTCACGAACCGGGGGACGAAGACGTAGTCGCCCCTCATGCTCAGCGCGCAGTGGGCGGCGGTGAGCACGATGTTCCGTGCCGCGGTGTCGATCACACTGCCCGTGCAGTGCCAGGTCGTGCCGCCCGGCCCGTCGGACCCGAAGAACGTCCCGACGACACGGGTCCCTTGGAAGAGAGTGCCCTGCGGGCGGCCCGCCGCCGCGGCCCCCGGACCGGGCCCTTCCGGCCGTGCCCGGTCCCCGTCCAGCGGCGCCGCGTCCGCCATCCGCTGCGCGGTCCAGAAGCGGGCGGCCTGCCGCGCCTCCTGCCCGGTGGAAGGCGCCGGCGACGCGGCGGACCCGGCCTGCGCGGGCGCGACCCCGCCCCCGAGGGCCGCGCCGCACACCACGGCGACGGTCGTCCGGCGTATGCGCGACGAGGACGGTCTTCTGGACGAGGACAACGGTGCTCCCCCTGGTCTGCTGCGGGTCTGTCAAAACCGGCCCGGGGGAACGGCTGCGCGGCGCTGGTCGGGCGCGAAGATCCCCCCGGTTCGTGCGGGGCGATCCTCGCACAGGCGCGCGAATACGCGAAACGGGCTACTGCCGGTACCCGCCGAGGAACCGCCCGATCCTGCCGATCGCCGCCTCCAGATCCTCCGCGTGCGGCAGGGTGAGGATGCGGAAGTGGTCGGGGGAGGGCCAGTTGAAGCCGGTGCCCTGAACCACCTGGATCTTCTCGCGCAGCAGCAGGTCGAGGACGAACTTCTCGTCGTCGTGGATCGGGTGCACCTTGGGGTCGATGCGCGGGAACGCGTACAGGGCGCCCTTGGGCTTCACGCAGGACACACCGGGGATCTCGTTGAGTTTCTCCCAGGCCACGTTCCGCTGCTCGTGCAGCCGGCCGCCGGGCAGCGTCAGTTCGCGGATGGACTGGCGGCCGCCGAGCGCGGCCTGGATGGCGTACTGGGCGGGGGCGTTGGCGCACAGGCGCATGGAGGCCAGCATGGTCAGGCCTTCCAGATAGTCCTTCGCGTGCTGCCGGGGACCGGTCACCACCAGCCAGCCGGAGCGGAAGCCCGCCACCCGGTACGTCTTCGACAGGCCGCAGAAGGTGAGCACGACCAGGTCGGGGGCGAGGGCGGCGGCCGAGTGGTGGACCGCGTCGTCGTAGAGGATCTGGTCGTAGATCTCGTCGGCGAACACCATCAGGCCGTGCCGGCGGGCCAGGTCCAGGATGCCCTCGACGACCTCCTTCGGATATACCGCGCCCGTCGGGTTGTTGGGGTTGATGATGACCACGGCCTTCGTCCGGTCCGTGATCTTCGAGGCCATGTCGGCCAGGTCCGGGTTCCAGTCGGCCTGTTCGTCGCACAGGTAGTGGACCGCCTTGCCGCCGGCCAGGGTGGTGGCGGCCGTCCAGAGCGGGAAGTCCGGTGCGGGGACGAGGATCTCGTCGCCGTCCTCGACGAGCGCCGTCACGGCCATGGAGACCAGTTCGGAGACGCCGTTGCCGAGGAACACGTCGTCGACGCCGACCTCCAGGCCCAGGGTCTGGTAGCGCTGGGCGACCGCCCGGCGGGCGGAGAGGATGCCGCGGGAATCGGTGTAGCCGTGCGCCTGCGGCAGCATCCGGATCATGTCCTGGAGGATCTCCTCGGGCGCCTCGAATCCGAAGGCCGCGGGGTTGCCGGTGTTCAGGCGCAGGACGCTGTGCCCGGCCTCCTCCAGCGCGTTGGCGTGTTCGATCACCGGGCCGCGGATCTCGTAACAGACCTCGCTGAGCTTGTTCGACTGCCGGAACTCCATGCGCCCCTCCGGAAACTCGTGTTGCTTGGTTTTACCAAGTAGGAGCTTGGAAAGTCCAATGACATGTCTAGACTGCGGGTCATGTCACCTCGCCGAAGCTACGACCAGTACTGCTCCGCAGCCCGCGCCCTCGACCTCGTCGGCGACCGCTGGACCCTGCTGATCGTCCGGGAGCTGCTGGCCGGGCCCCGTCGCTACACGGACCTGCACGCGGACCTGCCCGGCGTGAGCACGGACGTGCTCGCCTCCCGGCTGAAGGACATGGAGCGCGACGGCCTCACCACCCGCCGCCGGCTGCCCCCGCCGGGAGCGGCCTACGTCTACGAACTCACCCAGCGGGGCCGGGAGTTGCTCCCCGTGCTGCAGGCGCTGGGCAGCTGGGGCGAGACCGAGCTGGGCGAGCGCCGGCCGACCGACGCGGTCCGCGCCCACTGGTTCGCGCTGCCCCTGCTGCGGGCCCTGGAGGGGGAGGGGACCGTGGAAGTACGGCTGGCGGAAGGCGAGTTCCATCTGCGCCTCGGCGCAGAGGAGGGCCCGCTGTACGGCGACGGCTCCGCACCCGGCGAGGCCGACGCCCGGCTGGAGCTGGACGCGGTGACCTGTGAGGCCGTTGCCCGTGGCGAGTTGAGCCTGCCGGACGCGGTGCGGGACGGCCGGGTGACGGTGACGGGTGACGGCACCCTCGCCAAGGCGTTGCGGGAGGCGTGAAACCAGCCGCACGGGGTGGGCCGGTGGCCGAACAGACGGAAGGCCCGCCGGCAGGCGGGCCTTCCGATGCGAGGGCTCACACGTTCGGCGGCACCCGGGACGGCCGCCCGGACCCCCGGGTCAGTGCGTACCCGCCGACCCCGGCGAGAGCCGCCAGCGCACCCCCGACCGCGGTCCACACCCACCGGTCGGACCACCAGCCGGAGGACCAGCCGTCGTCGGAGCCGAAGCTCGACAGCACCGCCGGCTTCGAACCCTTCCCGTCCGCCCCGGACTTGACGGCGATGCCGGGAACCAGCGGCTTGCCCAGCGAGCCGTCCACCGCCGCCGCGCCGCCGATGTCCTCGGAGTCGGCACGGACGTCGACGCTCACCGGCTTGCCGAGGTCGGCGGAGCCGAGGTCCACGACGGTCAGCCGGATGTAGTACGTACCCGGCAGCGGGTCGTTGCCCCACGGCTCCGACCACCCGCGCACCGTCCGCAGCACACAGGCCAGTGCGACGGAGGACGTCCCCTGCCCGGCCGTACGGGTCGCCGCCCCGTACTGGCAGGCCTGACGGCGCCGCAGTCCGTCGTACACATCGATCTGCCAGGTCTGCGCCCCGTGCGCCGCAGGCAGCTTCACGCTCGCCCTGACGGTGGGCCGCTGCCCGGTGTCCGCGGGGAACGACCAGTACAGGTAGTCACCCGTCGAACCGGACGCCGTGGCCTGCTGCCCCTGCCGGATCTCCGTCGCCGTACGGAACGAGGTGCCCGCCCGAGTGGGCGCCTTGCCGTCGGCGGAGGCGCCGGGAGACGGGGAGGAGTCGGCCGTGGCCGGTCCGGCCGCGAGCCCCAGCGCGAGCAGCGCCGCACCCATCACACGTGTGATCCGCATCAGTTCGTCCTCCAGACCGCGACCCGCCAGCGCGACAGCCAGCCCCACAGCAGACCCGCCAGGAAGCCGGCCAGCACCAGCGCGCCCAGCAGCCACCAGCCGCGGCCGAGACCGAAGGAGGCCACGTCGTGATGGCCGGACGGTCCGTCCACGACGTCGACGGTCAGCTCCAGCGGCAGACCCGGTGTCGTCTTGACACCGGCCGCGGCCGAGAAGGAGTTGGTGACCTGCAGGCACACCGTCTCCGCGGGCGCGTTGTCGTCGCTCTCCTGCTTCGGGTAGCGCAGACCCGTCGAGATCACGTCCGTACGGCCCGTCCCCGCCGCCTCACCGCGCACGATCTCCCGTCCCTGCACGGTCACCGCCCGCAGCAGCAGCCCGTAGTCGGGGTTCACCGCCCGGTCGTCGGCCACGCTCACCGAGGCGCGCAGCTCCTTGCCGGGGTCCACCTCGACCTTGTACCAGCGCTGCTGCCCGAACTCCGCACGGTCCGTGTACAGCCCCGACTTCAGCGTCGGTGCCTTCTCGCACTGCGCGGCGCCCTCGGTGGCCACCGGAGTCACCACCGGATCGGCCGCCCGGTCCACCAACTGCCCGACCCGGTCGGACAGTTCTTCCTTGTGCCGTACGTCGGTGTAGGTGCCGCCGGTCGCGTCCGCGATACAGCTGAGCTGGTCGCGGGTCTTGGCGTCCGGCACCAGACCGAGGGTGTCGATGGTCAGCCCGATGCCCTTGGCCGCTATCTCGCGCGCCACCTCGCAGGGGTCGAGCGGCTGGCAGGTGTCCTCGCCGTCGCTGATCAGGACGATACGACGGCTTCCCGCGCCGCCGTTCAGATCGTCCGCCGCCTTCAGCAGCGCGGGACCGATCGGCGTCCAGCCGGTCGGCTGCAGCGTGGCCACCGCCGTCTTGGCGTCGGTCCTGTTCAGCGGGCCGACCGGGTAGAGCTGCGCGGTGTCCTTGCAGCCCTCCTTGCGGTCGCTGCCGCGGTAGTTGGCGCCCAGGGTGCGTATGCCGAGCTGTACCTCCTGCGGCGTCGCGTCCAGCACCTCGTTGAACGCCTGCTTCGCCGCGGCCATCCGGGAGCCGCCGTCGATGTCCCGCGCCCGCATCGAACCGCTGACGTCCAGCACGAGTTCGACCTTCGGGGCGGCCGCCTGTGTCTCGTCGGCGACGGCTGAGCCGGGCAACGCGATCCCGGCCGCCAGGGCGGCGAGCAGAGCACAGACTCCCGCCGCCAGCCGTTGTCTTGTGATCATCGCCGGATCTTATGGAGCGGACGGGCCGGGCTCCAAAACGAGCGGGTTCGGCAGGGACGTCCACTGGTCGCCCGGGGTCCCGGGGGACAGGCGCATCAGGGTCAACGCCTTGGCCGGCAGCGGGCCTTCGCGCAGGGCGCGCAGGTCGGGGGTGTCCGCGAGGTCCGGTACGGCGGCGGACAGGGCCGCCCCCAGCGCCGCGCCGGAGCCCGCCGTACCGGCCAGCGCGCCCGCCACCAGGGAGCCGAACAGCTTGCGGCGCAGGGCCGTCTCGTCGTCGGTGACCAGGCGCCCGGTGAGCGCGGGCGGGACGATGCCGTGCCGGGCCAGGCGGGCCGGGCTGATCCGGATGTCGGCCAGGTCGCGGTAGACCAGCCGCAGCGGGGTGCCGTCCGCCGCCAGGATCACCAGCAGGTTCTGGCCGTGCGCCTCCAGGGCCACGCCGAGGTCGAGCAGGCGCAGCCCCACGGTCAGGGTCAGGCGGGTGAACGCGGCCATCCAGGCGGGCGCGTCCGGCAGGCAGGTGGTGGCGAGCGCGGCCACCGGCAGGACCCGTTCCCCCGGGCCCGTGTACACCTCGGGTGACTCGCGCAGCAGCGCGGCCAGGTCGGGGGATCCGGCCGAGACCGCGCCCAGCGTGCGGGTGAGGTGCAGCAGACCGTCGGTGCGGGCCGCCAGCTCCTCGCCGAGGGCCGTCAGCGGCGCGGCGGCCCGGACCGAGTACGCGGAGATGTCCCGCACGGAGGACGTCAGCCGGGCGCTCAGCGCGGTCTTCACATGCGTGCCGCCCGGGAGTGCGAGGGTGCGCAGGGACAGCAGGGGACGCCCCGGGCGCCAGGGGCCGTACGGCCGCTGCAGGACGTGGCCGGCCTGCCAGGGGTGCACGGGCACCAGCAGCCGTCCGCCGTCGCGCAGTTCCTCCGGCCAGTCACCGTTCACCAGGCAGTCCGCCGCCGGCACCGGTACCGTCCCCAGCTCCACCACCGGCCTGTGCTCCGGGCCGTACGCCAGCTGGTCGGCCACCGAGAAACCGGGACGGGAACGGCAGCCCGGGTGGTAGGGATGCCCGTCGGTCACCCGCTGCTCCCACTCCCAGTCCCTCCCCCAGCCTTCGGTCGTGGGGACCCCCGCGGGCCACTCCTTCGGGTGATCCGCGCCGGCCCGTGACAGCGCCAACGAGGCGACACTGTCCGCCAGTTCGGCGGCGAATGCCGCGCCGTGCGGCACCGCGAGGGCGGTCATCAGCGCGGCCGGATCCACCTGGCGCTCCCGGTCCAGGCGGACGCCGGTGACGTACTCGCTGGTGGCGTACGGGTCCGCGGGCGGCCCGTACAGCGTCCGGCCGTCGGCGAGCCGCAGCGCCAGGCCGTGCGCACCGTGCGCCCGGCCGGTGATCCATGGCAGCGGCTCGTGGGCCAGCGCCCGCCACAGCCGGGTCAGCACGGCGGCGCGGGCGCCCGGCAGCTCCGCCGTGTAGCGGGGCAGCAGCGCCGGCCGGACGGCGGCCAGCTCCTCGGCGACCCGGGCCTCGGTGGTGGCGGGACGGTGCACGGTCGGCTCCTCGGTTGCACGCTGCACGCAGGACGGTCGCACGCTGCACGCAGGACGATTGTCGGGGACGACAGACATACTGAGCGCGACGACCCCGACGAAACGAACGGATCGCGTGGACCTGACACCCCCCACCGACGCCGTCGGCCGCCGCGCCGACGCCTATGCGGCCGCTCCGGTGCTGAACTGCCTGCTGCGCGAGGTGGCCGAGCCGGACCCCGCTGACCCACGGGTGCACCGGCTGCCGAGCGGGCGGCTGCTGCGCGTGCGCCCCGGCCGGCGCCCCACCGACCCCGAGGTGTGCTCGGCCGGGGTCTGGCACCACGTCGTCCACACCGAACTGGTCAAACTCGTCGCCGAGGAACTGCGCCGGCACACCGGGCTGTCGGGCGGCGACCTGCCCGCCGAGATGATCGACAGCCGGGACGCGGTCGCCGCGCTGCTCACGGCCCGCGCCCGGGCGACGCCGCCCGCGGATCCGTATCTGCTCTCCGAGCAGTCCCTGATCACCGGCCACCCCTGCCACCCCGCTCCGAAGGCGCGCGGCGGCGGCCCGGTCGCGTCCTGGCTGCCCTACGCCCCCGAGGCGCACGCCCGTTTCCCGCTGGTGCTGCTCGGGGTGCGCGAGGACCAGGTGGCCGAGGAGGGCGACACCGGCGCCCTGGACGCGCTCGGCACGGCCCCGCCGGGCTACCGGCTGCTGCCGGCCCATCCCTGGCAGCTGGACCTGGTCGGCCGGGAGCTGGCGGAGGCCTTCGCCGACGGCCGCCTGCTCCGCCTCGGCGACACCGCCTTCGACACCTGGCCCACGGCGGCGATCCGCACGGTCTACGAGCCGCGGCGCGATGTGTTCCTGAAGTTCAGCCTGGACGTCCGCATCACCAACGACATCCGCCGGCTGTGGCGCCACGACCTGCGCAGAATGCGCCGCACCGACCGGGCCGCCGGGCAGGCCTTCGCGGCGCTGGGCCCGCCCGCGGCCTGGCTGAGCGACCGCGGCTACCGCACGGCCGCCTTCGCCTTCGAGGAGCTGGCCGTCCTCGTCCGGGACGGTCTGCGCGGCCATCTGCTGCCGGGTGCCACCCCGCTGCTCGCCGCCGGCCTCACCGAGGGCTTCGACGGCAGCCCGCTGGCCGGTGCGGCCGATCCGGCGGCCTGGTGGGAGGCCTATCTGCGGCAGGTCGTCCCGCCCGCCCTCAGGGCCTTCGACGAGCACGGAGTCGTCCTGGAGGCCCATCTCCAGAACACCCTCGTCGCCGTGGACGCGGCCGGCACGCCCGTCCAGGCCCTGTTCCGGGACGCCGAGGGCGCCAAGCTGCTGCCGGACGTGAGCAGGGCCGCGGGCTGGGAACGGCTGGTCTACTGCCTGGTGGTGAACCACCTCACCGAGATCGCCGCAGCCCTCGCCGAACACCACCCGGGCTTCGACCCCTGGCCCGCCGCCCGCGGCGAACTCGCCCGGCACCGCCTGCCCGAGATCCCCGCCCTGCTCACCGCGCCCACCCTGCCCGGCAAGACCAACCTGCTGCTGCGCTGGACCGGCGCGGACGGCGCGGACGCCCGCTACCTGCCCCTGCCGAACCCGCTGGCGGCGCGTTGACCTGCCTGCCGACTACCGGGCCGTGCCGAAGTCCTGGGTCCAGTAGCTGCCCGGCTGCGCGAGACCGACGCCGATCTGCTGGAAGGAGCAGTTGAGGATGTTGGCCCGGTGTCCGGGGCTGGACATCCAGCCCGCCATGACCTCGTCCGCGGTGCTGTAACCGTAGGCGACGTTCTCGCCGTAGGCGCTCCAGTCGTAGCCGGCGGCCGTGATGCGGTCGCCCGGGGCGGACCCGTCGGACCCGGTGTGCGACATGTTCTGGTGCGCCGCCATGTCCGCGCTGTGGTCCTGCGCGGCCTTGGTCAGCGCCGTGTTCAGCGTCAGGGGCCGGCAACCGGCCTTGGCGCGCTCGGCGTTGACGAGCTGCACGATGCGCGCGACGACCCCGGACGCCGTGGCGGAGGCCTGGGGCGTGCTCGGCGTGGCCTTCGGGGTGCTCGGCGCGGCCGGGGCCGTGGACGCGGCGGGGGTGGAGTGGGGAGCGGGGGTCGTCGCCGGCCTGGGGGTGGCGGCCTTCGACGTGGCGCTCGGGTGAGCGGTGGCCCGGGGCGTGTGCGGCGCCGCGGCCGACGGCGTACCGGTGTGGTGCCCGTTGCGGTGGTGATGGTGGTGATGCCGGTGGGGGTGCTGCCACTGCTGCGGGGGCGCGGTCGCCACGGCGGCCTGGGACGGGTCCTCCGGGCCGTACGGCCAGGTGGAACAGGCCAGGGCGACGGACGGTACGCCGACGGCGCCGATGGTGACGGCGGCGATGACTATCCGCCGGTAGTGCTGCGTCCTGCGGTGCTTACCCATGCGTGAACCTCACTCGGTGATCGCCGAGCGGTCATTCTCAGGACGGCCTCACAGAGAGCGCAAAGGCCTCTTCTACTACCCCGCCTCGTAGGGTGGGGCGGGTCTTGCCAGGCGGGCGGAGAGATGCCGACTTCGCATCCGCGACGTTTGCTCGCTGCTGTCGCCTCGTCAGACATGCGCGCCCGGCGAGGAATAGGGGAAGCCATTGGGCGGGTGGCGGGAGCTCGCTCGGGAGCGGCAACGAATCTGTGGCAAGACGGACAAGTCCTCTTTGTCCCACGGGTGGCATCTACTACCCGGCCTGCTTAGTCGCCGACGCCGGTGTGAGGGATGTCACCCGGCCGCCCTGCTTTAGGGTGGCTGGTGTGCTGCGCGACGTGACTGCTGTTCGATACGTGACCCCGCTGCGGTCGGGCGGCTCCGTCCCGGGAGTCGTCGAGGCCGACGACGACGGCACGTACGTCGTCAAGTTCACCGGCTCGGCACAGGGACACAAGGCGCTGGTCGCCGAGGTGATCGTCGGCGAACTCGCCCGCGCGCTCGGACTGCGCTTCCCCGAGCTGGTCCTCGTCCACTTCGACCCCGCCATCGCCGCCGGCGAACCGCACCAGGAGGTGCGCGAGCTGCACGGCGCGAGCGCGGGCGTGAACCTCGGCATGGACTACCTGCCGGGCGCCCGGGACTTCACCCCTCGGATCGCGCAGTCCTTCCCCGTGGACCCGCTGGAGGCCGGCCGCATCGTCTGGCTGGACGCACTGACCGTCAACGTGGACCGCACGGTCCACAGCTCCAACCTCATGGTCTGGCCGACACTCGGCACCACGCCGCCGCGCCTGTGGCTCATCGACCACGGCGCCGCCCTCGTCTTCCACCACCGCTGGGACACCACGACGCCGGGCAAGAGGTACGACTTCCGCCACCACGCCCTCGGCCACTACGGCCCCGATGTCCGCGCCGCGGACGCCGAACTCGCGCCACGGGTGACCGAGGAGCTGCTGCGCGGCATCGTCGCCGAGGTCCCGGACGCCTGGCTGGCCGAGGACGCCGGCTTCGCCACGCCCGACGACGTCCGCGCCGCCTACGTCGACTACCTCCTCGCCCGGGTCCGCCGCTCGCCGGAGTGGCTGCCCACGGACTTCCCGAGCCGTGCACAGCTCGCGGCCGAGGAGGCCGCCCGCGCCGAGAAGACGCAGGCGGGCCGCCCGGACTGGCTCAAGCGCGTCCCCGACCTGCACGGCAAGCCGGCGGCGGAACAGGACTGGTCGGCGCACCTGGGCTGAAGGTGCGCGAGCGGCCCCGGACGCCGTCCGGAGCCGCTCGGTGCGCCTGTGCGGCCGGGGTGTCAGCCCTTGAGCTGCTCGTACGCCGGCAGGGTCAGGAAGTCGGCGTAATCCTCGTCCAGGGAGACCGTCAGCAGCAGGTCGTGCGCCTCCTGCCAGTGGCCGGCCGCGAAGGCCTCCTCGCCGATCTCCTTGCGGATGGCGTCCAGTTCCTCGGCGGCGACCTTGCGGGCCAGTTCGGGCGTGGCCTTGTCGCCGTTCTCGAACTCGACGCCCGCGTTGATCCACTGCCAGATCTGGGAGCGGGAGATCTCGGCGGTGGCCGCGTCCTCCATCAGGTTGAAGATGGCGACCGCGCCGAGCCCGCGCAGCCAGGCCTCGATGTACCGGATGCCGACCTGGACGGCGTTGACCAGACCGGCGTACGTCGGCTTCGCGTCCAGCGAGTCGATCGCGATCAGGTCGGCCGCCTCGACGTGCACGTCCTCGCGCAGCCGGTCCTTCTGGTTCGGCTTGTCGCCGAGGACCTTGTCGAAGGACTCCATGGCGATCGGGACCAGGTCGGGGTGGGCGACCCAGGAGCCGTCGAAGCCGTCGTTCGCCTCGCGGTCCTTGTCGGCGCGGACCTTCTCGAAGGCGATCTTGTTGACCTCCGCGTCCCGGCGGGACGGGATGAACGCCGCCATGCCGCCGATGGCGTGCGCGCCGCGCTTGTGGCAGGTGCGGACGAGCAGTTCGGTGTACGCCCGCATGAACGGGGCGGTCATCGTGACCGCGTTGCGGTCCGGCAGGACGAACCGGGCGCCGCCGTCACGGAAGTTCTTGACGATGGAGAACAGGTAGTCCCAGCGGCCCGCGTTCAACCCGGCGGCGTGCTCGCGGAGTTCGTAGAGGATCTCCTCCATCTCGTACGCGGCCGTGATCGTCTCGATCAGGACGGTGGCGCGGACGGTCCCCTGCGGGATGCCGACGTAGTCCTGCGCGAAGACGAACACGTCGTTCCACAGCCGGGCTTCGAGGTGCGACTCGGTCTTGGGCAGGTAGAAGTACGGGCCCTTGCCGAGGTCCAGCAGCCGCTGGGCGTTGTGGAAGAAGTAGAGGCCGAAGTCGACGAAGGCGCCGGGGACGGCGCGGCCGTCGGCGTCGACGAGGTGCCGCTCGTTCAGGTGCCAGCCGCGCGGGCGCATGACGACGGTCGCCAGTTCCTCGTTCGGGCGCAGGGCGTAGGACTTGCCGGACTTCGGGTCGGTGAAGTCGATGTTCCTGGTGTAGGCGTCGATCAGGTTGATCTGGCCGAGGACCACGTTCTCCCAGGTGGGCGCGGAGGCGTCCTCGAAGTCGGCGAGCCAGACCTTCGCGCCCGAGTTGAGCGCGTTGATGGTCATCTTGCGGTCGGTCGGGCCGGTGATCTCGACGCGCCGGTCGTTCAGCGCGGGCGGGGCCGGGGCGACCTGCCAGGAGTCGTCCGCGCGGATCGCGGCCGTCTCGGGCAGGAAGTCGAGCGTGGAGGTGCGGGCGATCTCGGCGCGGCGCTCGGCCCGGCGGGCGAGGAGTGCGTCACGGCGCGGGGTGAACCGCCGGTGCAGCTCCGCCACGAAGGCGAGCGCCGCGTCCGTGAGGACCTCTTCCTGCCGGGGCAGGGGCTCGGCGTCGACGATGGCCAGCGGGGACGGCGCTGGTGCGGACATGAGCTGTCACTTCCTTCAGCGGTGGCACCGGGTGCCTAGTGGCACTTATAGGGCAAACAGCGCCCGCTGTGCGGTCAGGCGCTTCTGAACAGTGGATAGTAGTTTCCTCATTGTGGAACTTCAATGGTTTGTTGATGTCGAGATTCTCTGAGTCGAGGAAAGGTGGCGCCCAGTGCCACCCCCTTCACTCAAGGTGGCGCAGGTCGGCCTCGATGTCGATGTCGTACGGCTCGGCCACGTCCGCGCACTCCACGAGCCGGATCTGCCCGGCGTGCTCCTGAAGGTAGGCGCGGGCTCCGCGATCCCCGGTGGCCGTCGCCGCGATGCCCGGCCAGTGGGCCGCGCCGAACAGCACCGGATGCCCGCGCGTCCCGTCGTAAGCGGCCGAGACCAGCGATTTCTCGTCCTCGTACGCACCGAGTACCCGCGCCATGGCCGCCGGTCCGATGCCCGGCTGGTCGACGAGGCTCACCAGGGCCGCGTGCACCCCCGTACCGGCGAGTGAGGCCAGCCCCGCCCGCAGGGAGGAGCCCATGCCCCCGGCCCAGTCGGGGTTGTCCACGAGCACACAGCCGGTCAGGTCGGCACGCGCCCGTACGTCGTCGGCGCGAGCGCCCAGGACGACGTGCACGCGTGCGCACCCGGCCGCGCGCAGCACCCCGGCCGCGTGCTCGACCAGCGGGCGCCCCCGGTGCTCCAGCAGCGCCTTGGGACGCCCGCCGAGCCGTCTGCCCCCGCCGGCGGCGAGCAGCAGCCCGGCGACCTCCTCGCGATGCTTGTCCGTCATGCGTCCTGCATACCTGACGCGAGGGACGACGGCCCGATTCCCTTGGGCTGAATTTCGGTCCGCGCGGTGGCGCTCCCGGACGCGGTGGCGTTTACTGGCCCGCGCACGACGGAGTGTGGGGGGGAGGGCTGTGTTGCGGAGCTTGGGGCAGAGGCCAGTGACCGGCAGCGGCGAGGACCCGAGAGTGGCGGAACTGCGAACCGCGGTGTCCCGGCTGCGCCGCGAACTCGCCGCGCTCCCCTCCGAGTTCCCCGACCGCGCCATAGCCGAGGACGAACTGGCGGCGCTGGCGGCGATGGCCTCCGGCGGTGCGCCGGAGATTCCGCGCCTGCGCAGCTCCCTGTTACTGATCGCCGGCGCCATCGGCTCGGTGAGTGCCCTGGCCAGGGGGCTGGGGGAGGTGCGTCAGGCGGTGGATCTGTTCGGGGGGCCGACACAGCGGAGCTGAGTGCGGTTCCCCAGGGGCGCGGAGCTGTGTCGACATGCGGCTCCGCCGCGTGGGCGCGACAAGCCGCGACGCGCGTTCGGCGGCTGCGGGCCCCTCGCGGTACGTCGCGCAGTCCCCTGCGCCCCTCAGGTGCTTCAGGCGCCCGAACTCGCGAGGGCCTGGGCGAGTTCCCGAGCCACTTGCTGCAGCACCGGCACGATCTTTTCGGTCGCCTCCTCGGTGACCCGCCCGGCAGGCCCGGAGATGGAGATCGCCGCGGCCGTCGGAGACTCCGGCACCGACACCGCCAGGCACCGGACTCCTATCTCCTGCTCGTTGTCGTCGACGGCGTAACCGGCCCGCCGTACGTCCTCCAGCGCCGCCAGGAACCCGTCCGGCGTGGTGATGGTCTTCTCCGTCGCGGCGGGCATCCCCGTACGGGACAGCAGCGCCCGCACCTCGTCGTCCGGCACACCGGCGAGGAGTGCCTTGCCGACACCGGTCGAGTGAGGAAGGACCCGTCGGCCCACTTCCGTGAACATCCGCATCGAATGCTTCGACGGCACCTGCGCCACGTACACGATCTCGTCGCCGTCCAGCAGCGCCATGTTCGCGGTCTCGCCGGTCTCCTCGACCAGTCGCGCGAGGTAGGGCCGCGCCCACGTGCCGAGCAGCCGGGACGCCGACTCGCCGAGCCGGATCAGGCGCGGGCCGAGCGCGTACCGCCGGTTCGGCTGCTGGCGGACGTATCCGCAGGCGACCAGCGTGCGCATCAGCCGGTGGATGGTCGGCAGCGGCAGCCCGCTGGTCGCGGACAGCTCGCTCAGGCCGACCTCGCCGCCGGCGTCCGCCATCCGCTCCAGCAGGTCGAAGGCGCGCTCGAGGGACTGGACCCCGCCGGCGGAGGACTTGGCGGAGTCGTTGGTGCTGGCGCTGGACGTCGGCACGGCGCGTTCCTTTCGGGGCTGACAGGAGGGCAGAAGCCTACCCGGCGGCCGGTTGACTCCCTGCTCGTACATAGCTACGTTCTGCTTGCTGGAATTCTAATTCCGCTTTGTGGAAAAGTCCAGAGTGTGTGCGGCCGCGCGCTGCCCGGAAGTGTGCCCCTTGACGGCGGGGGAGCGGGAGTGAAGACTCCTTCAACAGAACGTTGAAATCCGTTTCGTGGGTGTAAATCCCGTTTCCTGGGCGTAAAACGGCGATACAGAGAGGGGTTCGGGTGTCCGACGCTGAACTGGTCCTGCGCTCGACGCGCGTCATCACTCCGGAGGGGACACGGGCCGCCGCGGTCACCGTGTCCGCCGGGAAGATCACGGCCGTCCTGCCGTACGACGCCCAGGTCCCGGCCGGGGCGCGGCTGGAGGACTTCGGCGACCACGTCCTGCTGCCCGGCCTGGTCGACACCCACGTGCACGTCAACGACCCTGGCCGCACCGAGTGGGAGGGCTTCTGGACCGCCACCCGCGCGGCGGCGGCCGGCGGCATCACCACGCTGATCGACATGCCGCTCAACTCCCTCCCGCCGACCACGACCGTCGAGAACCTGCGGGTCAAGCAGGAGGTGGCCGCCGACAAGGCGCACATCGACGTCGGATTCTGGGGCGGCGCCCTGCCGGACAACGTCAAGGACCTGCGCCCGCTGCACGACGCCGGTGTCTTCGGCTTCAAGGCGTTCCTGTCCCCGTCCGGCGTGGACGAGTTCCCGCACCTCGACCAGGACCAGCTGGCCCAGTCCCTGGCGGAGATCGCCGGCTTCGGCGGCCTGCTGATCGTGCACGCCGAGGACCCGCACCACCTCGCCGCCGCCCCGCAGCACGGCGGCCCCAGGTACGCCGACTTCCTCGCCTCCCGCCCGCGCGACGCCGAGGACACGGCCATCGCGAACCTCGTCGCGCAGGCCCGCCGCCTCCACGCGCGCGTGCATGTCCTGCACCTGTCCTCCAGTGACGCGCTGCCGCTGATCCGCGCCGCGCGCGCCGAGGGCGTGCAGATCACCGTGGAGACCTGCCCGCACTACCTCACCCTGACCGCCGAGGAAGTCCCCGACGGCGCCAGCGAGTTCAAGTGCTGCCCGCCCATCCGCGAGGCCGCCAACCAGGACCTGCTCTGGGAGGCGCTGGCCGACGGCACCGTCGACTGTGTCGTCACCGACCACTCGCCCTCCACCGCGGACCTGAAGACCGACGACTTCGCCACCGCCTGGGGCGGCATCTCCGGCCTCCAGCTCAGCCTGTCCGCCGTATGGACCGAGGCCCGTAGGCGGGGTCACGGCCTGGAGGACGTCGTCCGCTGGATGTCCACGCGGACGGCCGCCCTGGCCGGCCTGGAGGCCGCCAAGGGCGCGATCGCCCCCGGCCGCGACGCCGACTTCGCCGTCCTCGCCCCGGACGAGACCTTCACCGTCGACCCGGCCGGTCTCCAGCACCGCAACCGGGTCACCGCGTACGCCGGCAAGACCCTGTACGGCGTCGTGAAGTCCACCTGGCTGCGCGGCGAACGCATCGTCGCGGACGGCGAGTTCAGCGAGCCGAAGGGCACGCTGCTCAGCCGCCCCCGGTGAGCCACCTCCGCACCCGGCCGACGCCCAGAAAGGAACCCCTGATCACCGTGACGGCGATACCGAGTTACACCGGCGACGCGAACCCCTACGGAGGCGGCGACCCGTACGCGGACTACCGCACCGCCGATTTCCCCTTCACCCAGTACGCCAACCTCGCCGACCGGCAGCTCGGCGCCGGTGTCATCGCCGCCAACGACGAGTTCTTCGCCCAGCGGGAGAACCTGCTGGTGCCCGAGCCCGCCGAGTTCGACCCCGAGCACTTCGGGCACAAGGGCAAGGTCATGGACGGCTGGGAGACCCGCCGCCGGCGTGGAGTCTCCGCCGAGCACCCGTGGCCGACCGCCGAGGACCACGACTGGGCGCTGGTCCGCCTCGGCGCGCCCGGGGTGATCCGCGGGATCGTCGTCGACACCGCCCACTTCCGCGGCAACTACCCGCAGGCGGTCTCGATCGAGGCCACCTCCGTACCCGGCTCGCCGTCTCCGGAGGAGCTGCTGGGCGACGACGTGAAGTGGACGACGATCGTCCCGCGCACGGCGGTGGGCGGCCACGCGGCGAATGGTTTCTCCGTATCGGTGGAGCAGCGCTTCACGCACCTCCGGGTCAACCAGCACCCCGACGGCGGCATCGCCCGGCTGCGCGTGTACGGCGAGGTCGTCCCCGACCCCGAGTGGCTGGCGGTCCTCGGCACCTTCGACGTGGTCGCCCTGGAGAACGGCGGCCGGGTCGAGGACGCCTCCAACCTCTTCTACTCCCCGGCCACCAACACCATCCAGCCCGGCCGCTCCCGCAAGATGGACGACGGCTGGGAAACCCGCCGCCGCCGTGACCAGGGCAACGACTGGATCCGCTACGGGCTGGCCGCCCAGTCCCGGATCCGCGCGATCGAGATCGACACCGCATACCTGAAGGGCAACAGCGCCGGCTGGGCGTCGGTGTCCGTGAAGGACGGCGAGAACGGCGACTGGGCGGAGATCCTTCCGCGCACCCGCCTGCAGCCCGACACCAACCACCGCTTCGTGCTCCCCGAGCCGGCCGTCGGCACGCACGCGCGGATCGACATCTTTCCCGACGGCGGCATCTCCCGCCTGCGCCTGTACGGTTCCCTGACCGAACAGGGCGCGACGGGCCTCGCCGCCCGGCACCAGGAACTGGGCGGCTGACCCCACCCCCTGTGCGCGCGGGGCGCCCCGGCCCGGACAGCACCGGAGCGCCCCGCGTGTCACCCGTACGGACCCAGTTCGCGGCTCCCTGGAATTTATGGGTCCGGCTTGCGCGTTCTTCTCGCGTGACCCTTCAGCAAGAGATCGTCGGCAACGCCATGCAGATGGCGGTCGTCAACCTGCAGCCCGGCCAGACCGTGTACTGCGAGGCCGGAAAGTTCCTGTTCAAGACCACGAACGTGACCATGGAGACGCGGCTGTCCGGACCATCCGGGAACGGCGGGCAGCAGGGGCAGAGCGGCGGGGGCGGCGGCATGGGCGGTCTGCTGCGCCAGGCCATGGGCACCGCCATGCAGGTGGGCCAGCGCATGCTCGCGGGCGAGTCCCTGGCGTTCCAGTACTTCACCTCCCAGGGCGGCGAGGGCACGGTCGGCTTCGCCGGCGTGCTCCCGGGCGAGATGCGGGCCCTGGAACTCGACGGCACCCGCGCGTGGTTCGCCGAGAAGGACGCCTTCGTGGCCGCGGAGTCCACCGTCGACTTCGGCATCGCCTTCGCCGGCGGCCGCACGGGCATGAGCGGCGGCGAGGGCTTCATCCTGGAGAAGTTCACCGGGTACGGCACGGTGATCATCGCCGGCGCGGGCAACTTCATCGACCTCAACCCGGCGGACTTCGGCGGCCGTATCGAGGTGGACACCGGCTGTGTGGTCGCCTTCGAGGAGGGCATCCAGTACGGCGTCCAGCGCGTCGGCGGCCTCAACCGCCAGGGGATCATGAACGCCGTGTTCGGCGGCGAGGGCCTGTCCCTGGCCACCTTGGAGGGCAACGGCCGGGTGATCCTGCAGTCCCTCACCATCGAGTCCCTCGCCAACGCCCTGAAGAAGGCCCAGGGCGGCGACAAGCAGGGCCCGACGGGCGGCCTGTTCTCCACCAACGCCGGCTGAACCGATGAGTTACGGGTGCGTGCGGGGTCTGAGCCGATGACACGGACCCCGCACCCGGAAAGAAGGCACCCGCCATGGGCAAGCTCGTCTCCACCGTCTTCATCACCCTCGACGGCGTGTACCAGGCGCCCGGCGGCCCCCAGGAGGACACCCGGGGCGGCTTCGAGCACGGCGGCTGGAGCTTCACGTACGGCGACGACGACTTCGGCCGGTTCGTCACCGAGGTCTTCGAGC
Organism: Streptomyces sp. NPDC053069; assembly: GCF_044546895.1. Classification (NCBI taxonomy): domain Bacteria; kingdom Bacillati; phylum Actinomycetota; class Actinomycetes; order Kitasatosporales; family Streptomycetaceae; genus Streptomyces; species Streptomyces sp. NPDC053069. The sequence goes on from NZ_JBITZN010000013.1 coordinate 254,784, forward strand.
GCGCGGGCGCGTTCCTGCTCGGCCGCCGTACGTACGAGATCTTCGCGTCGTACTGGCCGAAGGTGACCGATCCCGCCGACCCGATCGCCGCCAGGCTGAACGCCCTGCCGAAGTACGTCCCCTCGTCCACCCTCACCGACCCCGGCTGGTCCGGCACCACCGTGATCGGCGGCGACCTCGCCAAGGAGGTCACCGCCCTCAAGGAGCGCACCGACGGCGAGCTCCAGGTGCACGGCAGCGGCGCCCTGGTCCGCTCCCTGCTCGACCTCGGGCTCGTCGACACCCTCCACCTGGTCACCTTCCCGGTGGTGCTCGGCACCGGCCTCCGCCTGTTCGCCGAGGGCGCCGTACCGACCGCCTTCACGCACACCGCCGGACGCGTCACCGCCGCCGGTGTCTCCATCCAGTCCTACGACCCGGCCGGGAGGCCGCGGTACGGCTCCTACGAGCTCCCGGAAAACCCGTAGGCCGAGCTCGTCCCCGCCGGTACGGTGATCGCGCCCCGTGCGAGCCGCCGACGTCTCCGCACCCCCTCCGGAGACCGGGAGACCCGCACCCATGTCGTCGATCGCCGCACCGGGAGCCGCCCTCGCGCCCCGTCGCCGGATACCCGCCTGCCCGGCGGCGTCCGGCACGCCCGCTCGCCGCGTTGCCGAACCGCCCACGTGGCTCCGTCACGAAGGCGCTCCGGCGCCTTGCGATCGCACCCACCGGACGCCGCCGGGCCCGCCCTCCGGGCGGACGACGGGAATCCGGCGGCGGGACGCCGCGCCCCGTCGCGCCTGGCACACCGACCTGCCCGTGCTGCTCGTCGCGGTCTGCTGGGGCGCCAGCTACCTGGCGGCCAAGGACATCACCACGGCCCGTACGGTGCTCGCCGTGCTGGTCCTGCGTTTCGCGCTCGCCGTGCCCGTCCTGGCGGTGGCCGGCCGTCGGGCGCTGCGCGCGCTCACCGGCGCCCAGTGGCGCGGCGCCTGCCTTCTGGGGCTGATCCTCAGCGGGATCTTCCTGCTGGAGACCTACGGGGTGGTGCACACCTCGGCGACCAACGCGGGCCTCATCATCAGCCTCACCATGGTCTTCACCCCGCTCGCCGAGGCCGCCGTCACCCGCACCCGGCCCGCCCCCGGCTTCCTCGGCGCGGCGCTGCTGTCCGTGCTGGGCGTCGTGCTGCTCACCCAGGGCGGCGGCTTCACCCGGCCGGGCACCGGCGACCTGCTGATGCTGCTCGCCGCGCTGGCCCGCACGCTGCATGTGCTCGCCATGTCCCGGATCAGCGCCGTACAGGGCGCCGACGCGCTGCCGCTCACCACGGTCCAGCTCGGCGCGTCCGTCGCCGTGTTCGCCCTCCTGTCCGCCGTCTCCGGTGGCCCTGCGCCCTGGACGGCGGCGGCGCACTTCGGCCCGCGGGAATGGGCCGGGCTGCTGTTCCTGTCGGGGCTGTGCACGGTGTTCGCCTTCTTCGTGCAGATGTGGGCGGTCCGCCGTACCTCCCCGTCCCGGGTCGGACTGCTGCTCGGCACCGAGCCGCTGTGGGCCGCCGCTGCCGGTATCGCCCTCGGCGGGGAACGGCTCGGCGCGCCGGGGCTCGTGGGTGGCGCGCTGGTGCTTGCGGGGACCGCGTGGGGACGCCGGGCGGCAGGTTAACTTCGCGAAAACTCCTCGGACTTGACGGGAAAATTTTCAACTTTGTCGTTGACATGCCAACATCTACGCGCGTCATCATGAAGGCATGAGATTCCCCCCACGCGCCACTCGTATCGGCGCCGCAGCAGCCCTCCTGTCCGCCCTCCTCGTGGGCGGCACCGTCTCCGCCACCACGGCGGACGCCGCCGCCGCGTCGGTCGGCAGCATCTGCTACGGCGCCCTGCCCTCGCAGGCCCACCACACCCTGGACCTGATCGACCAGGGCGGCCCCTACCCGTACGCGCAGGACGGCACCGTCTTCTCCAACAAGGAAGGCGTCCTGCCGAGCGAGCAGTCCGGCTACTACCACGAGTACACGGTGGTCACCCCCGGTTCCCCGACGCGCGGTGCCCGGCGCATCGTCACCGGTGAGGAGTCCCAGGAGGACTACTACACCTCCGACCACTACGCCACGTTCGCCCTGATCGACTTCGGCTGCTGAGCCGACCGGTCCCGTTCACCGCCCCGACGCCCGCCCCGCGACCTGCCCCCACGCCGGCCACGGGGCGAGCGTCGAGGCGCCACAGGACCGCTCCGCCGCGTCACGCCACCGAAAGTCCACACGCGTGCGACTTTGGTCGCTGATCCGGCACACGGCAGGGTTCCCGCGGCCGATCCTGCGTAGATTTGGCGACCGTGAGCAAGGACGAACCGATACGGGTGACACAGGGGTTCGCAGGCCGCCGCTGGCTGTTTCCCTCGGCCCTGGTGTACGAGTTGGACCCGGACGCCCGCGCCTCCGGCCGGCGGCCGCGGCGCACCGCGCGCGACTGGGTCGTCGACTTCTCGTGCTTCCTGCTGGCCGCCGTCCTCGCTCTGGCGGCCGCGCAGTCCGTGTCCGACGAACCCGGTCTGCCGTACTCCCTCGCCGTCCTCGACCAGGCGCTCGGCGCCGTCGCCTGTGCGGCGGTCTGGCTGCGGCGCCGGTGGCCGGTCGGGCTCGCCGCCGCGCTGGTCCCGGTCGGCCTGCTGTCGAACACCGCGGGCGGCGCGGCGATGGTCGCCACGTTCACGCTCGCCGTGCACCGGCCCTTCCGCTATGTGGCCTGGATCGGCGGCGTCGACCTCGCGCTGGTCCCGCTCTTCTACTGGCTGCGGCCCGACCCCGACCTGCCCTACGCCGGAACGGTCGCGTTCACCACGCTGCTCACCGTGTCGATCATCGGCTGGGGCATGTTCGTCCGCTCCAAGCGGATGCTGATGCTGAGCCTCAGGGACCGGGCCCACCGGGCGGAGACCGAGGCACGGCTGCGCGCCGAGCAGGCCCAGCGCCTGGCCCGCGAGGCCATCGCCCGCGAGATGCACGACGTCCTCGCCCACCGGCTCACCCTGCTCAGCGTGCACGCGGGCGCCCTGGAGTTCCGGCCGGACGCACCGCGCGAGGAGATCACCCGGGCCGCCGGAGTGATCCGGGAGAGCGCGCACGAGGCGCTGCAGGACCTGCGGGAGATCATCGGCGTGCTGCGGGCCGGCGAGTCCGAGGAGACGGCCGGCGAGCGGCGCCCGACGCTGGCCGCGCTGGACGCCCTCGTCGCCGAGTGCCGCGATGCGGGCATGAAGGTCACCCTCGACCACCGCGTCGCCGACCCGGCCGCCGTCCCCGCCTCCGTCGGCCGCACCGCCTACCGCATCGCCCAGGAGGCCCTGACCAACGCCCGCAAACACGCCCCCGGCGCCGAGGTCGCCCTCAGCCTCACCGGCACGCCCGGCGACGGACTCACCCTGGCCGTCACCAACCCGCCGCCCACCACCGAGCCCGCGCCCGTCCCCGGCTCCGGGCAGGGCCTGATCGGCCTCACCGAACGCGCGAGCCTGGCCGGCGGCCGGCTGGAGCACGGCACCACGTCCGACGGAGGGTTCGCGGTACGGGCCTGGCTGCCATGGGCCCGGACAGGACCCACGTCCTGACGATGCCGTCGTCCGCCGGCAGGGCCTCCATGCGCCGCCCGCACCGTGATTACGTAAGGCCCATGACACCGATCAGACTCCTCCTCGTCGACGACGACCCGCTCGTACGCGCCGCACTGGCCCTGATGATCGGCGGGGCCGAGGACATCGAGATCGTCGGGGAGGCCGCGGACGGCGCCCAGGCCGAGGAACTCGCCGTGCGCACCCGGCCGGACGTCGTCCTCATGGACCTGCGGATGCCCTCGGTGGACGGGCTCACCGCGACCGAGCGGCTGCGCGCACGGGCCGATGCCCCGCAGGTCGTGGTGCTCACCACCTTCCACGCCGACGAGCAGGTGCTGCACGCCCTGCGCGCGGGCGCCGCCGGATTCGTCCTGAAGGACACCCCGCCCGCCGAGATCGTCGACGCCGTGCGCCGGGTCGCGGCCGGCGACCCCGTCCTGTCGCCCGCCGTCACCCGGCAGTTGATGCGGCACGCGGCCGGCGGCGCCGCCGACGCACGCCAGGCACGCGCGCGTGACCGGCTCGCCGCCCTCAACGACCGCGAACGCGAGGTCGCCGTCGCCGTCGGCCGCGGCCTCGCCAACGCGGCGATCGCCGCCGAACTGTTCATGAGCGTGGCCACCGTCAAGACGCATGTCTCCCGCATCCTCGCCAAACTCGGCCTCGACAACCGCGTGCAGATCGCGCTGCTCGCCTACGACGCCGGACTCCTGGAGGAGGACGGTCACTGAGCCCGCGCGCCACGCGTTGTCCCTGCAGCAAGCACCTGCCGGCCACCGCTCCGCCCCGGCACAGCGTGGCCCGGGGCCGCTCGCGTGGTGGCCGTCGTCACGGGGCCGTCGCTCGGCCGTCGCTCGGCCGGTGGGCGTGTCGTGGTCAGCCGTCGGACGGGCGTGGGCGGTCCGGGATGTCGGTGAGGGGCACCGGGTGCCGCTCCCGCCGGGAGACCTCGCAGGCCTCGGCGATCCGCAGGGCCTGCAGGGCCTCGTGGCCGTCGCACGGATTGGTCCGCTCGCCGCGGATCACGTCCACGAAGGCGTTCAGCTCCGCCTCGTACGCGGGCCCGAACCGTTCCAGGAAGCCGGTCCACGGCTTGTCCGCGGGCGGCGGCCCGGTCGGCTCGGTGGACGCGAGCGGCGTACGGTCGTCCAGCCCCACCACGACCGTGTCCCGCTCCCCGGCCAGCTCCATGCGCACGTCGTAGCCCGCGCCGTTCAGCCGGGTCGCCGTCGCCGTGGCGAGCGTGCCGTCGTCCAGCGTGAGCAGCACCGCGCCGGTGTCCACGTCACCGGCCTCGCGGAACATGGCGGGGCCGCCGTCCGAGCCGGTGGCGTACACCTCGGCCACCTCGCGGCCCGTCACCCAGCGCAGCACGTCGAAGTCGTGGATCAGCGTGTCCCGGAACAGCCCGCCGGACAGCGGCAGCCACTCGGCCGGGGGAGGGGACTGGTCGCAGGTCATCGCGCGCACGGTGTGCAGCCGGCCGAGCCGTCCCGCGCGCACGGCCTCGCGGGCGCCGGCGTATCCCGCGTCGAAGCGCCGCTGGAACCCCATCTGCAGGACCGTCCTGGCCGCCTCCACCTCGGTGAGCGCCTGCAGCGTGCCCGGCAGATCGAGCGCGATGGGCTTCTCGCAGAACACCGGCAGGCCCGAGCGGGCTGCCCGGCCGATCAGTTCGGCATGGGCCGCCGTCGCCGTGGTGATCACCACCGCGTCCACGCCCCATGTGAAGATCTCGTCCACCCCCGGCGCCGCCGTCTCGCCCAGCCGGTGCGCCAGCGCCTGCGCCCGCGCCGGATCCGCGTCCGTCAGGATCAGCGATCCGACTTCGCGGTGGCGGCTGAGCGTTCTCGCGTGAAGGGTGCCGATGCGGCCCGTACCGATGACCCCGATGCGCATGGAAACAAAGTGAGGGCCGAGACCGCACCCTGTCAATGCGTATGTCCTGACAATCGGACTACACAACTTCCCGTCAACCGATCACGGGGCTACGCTCGGGCTCGTGCCGAAACCAGATGTGGACCCGACCGTGTCGCTCGACCTCCGCGTGGACCGTAGCTCCCCGGTGCCGCTGTACTTCCAGCTCTCCCAGCAGCTGGAGGCCGCCATCGAGCACGGCAGCCTCACCCCGGGCAGCCTGCTGGGCAACGAGATCGAGCTGGCCGCACGGCTCGGCCTGTCCCGGCCGACCGTCCGCCAGGCCATCCAGTCCCTGGTCGACAAGGGACTCCTCGTGCGCCGCCGCGGTGTCGGTACGCAGGTGGTGCACAGCCAGGTCAAGCGCCCGCTGGAGCTGAGCAGCCTCTACGACGACCTGGAGGCGGCCGGCCAGCGCCCCGCGACCAAGGTCCTGGTCAACAGCGTCCTGCCGGCCTCCGCCGCCGTCGCCGCCGCGCTCGGCGTCCCCGAGGGCAGCGACGTGCACCGCATCGAGCGGCTGCGCCTCGCGCACGGCGAGCCGATGGCGTACCTCGTCAACCACCTCCCGCCCGGCCTGCTGGACCTCGACACCGGCCAGCTGGAGGCCACCGGCCTGTACCGGCTGATGCGTTCCGCCGGCATCACCCTGCACAGCGCCCGCCAGTCCATCGGCGCCCGCGGGGCCACGGCCGCCGAGGCCGAGCGGCTCGGCGAGACCGAGGGCGCCCCGCTGCTCACCATGCAGCGCACCACCTTCGACGACACCGGCCGCGCGGTCGAGTTCGGCGACCACACCTACCGCCCGACGCGCTACTCCTTCGAGTTCCAGCTGCTCGTCCGGCCCTGACGGCACCCCGCTGCTCGTCGCAATGTCCGGACAATCGGACGGGGTGGGCGCTCCCTGCCGCGTCATGAGTGTTACCTGTGTTCGATACTGGAGCGTTTGGGGCTGCCGAGGCCATCGGCGGTCCCTCTCGTCCGTCGGAGCAAGAACACAGCAAGAAGGGGCACTGCCTCGTGGCACGGTTTCGGATCTGGGCGGTCATCGCGCTGACAGGGGCACTTTCGGTGTCCCTGGGGGCCTGCAGCAGCACCGGAGGCAAGCGGGCCGAGGACGCCCGCAAGGCCGCCGCGGCCCAGGGGAGGGCGGCGGTGAACACCCCGCGCTGGACCTTCGCGATGATCACCCACTCGGGAGACGGCGACACCTTCTGGGACATCGTGCAGAGCGGCGCCAAGCAGGCCGCCGTCAAGGACAACATCAACTTCCTCTACTCGCACGACGACGAGGCCCAGCAGCAGGCGCAGCTGGTGGACGCGGCGGTCGACAAGAAGGTCGACGGCATCATCGTCACCCTCGCCAAGCCGGACGCCATGAAGGCCGCGGTGGCCCGCGCCGAGAAGGCCGGCATCCCGGTCATCACCGTGAACTCCGGCTCCGCCGAGTCCAAGGCCTTCGGCGCCCTCACCCACATCGGGCAGGACGAGACGATCGCCGGCGAGGCCGTCGGCGACGAACTGAACGGGCGCGGGAAGAAGAAGGCCCTGTGCGTGCTGCACGAGCAGGGCAACGTCGGCCACGAACAGCGCTGCGACGGCATCGCCAAGACCTTCCACGGCACGCTGCAGAAGCTCTACGTCAACGGCACCAACATGCCCGACGTCCAGTCCGCCATCGAGGCCAGGCTCCAGGCCGACGGCTCCGTCGACTCCGTCGTCACCCTCGGCGCGCCGTACGCGGACACCGCCGTGAAGGCCAAGGCCGACGCCGGCAGCAAGGCCGAGATCGACACCTTCGACCTCAATGCCAAGGTCGCTGCCTCCCTGAAGGGCGGCACCCTCGGCTTCGCCGTGGACCAGCAGCCGTACCTCCAGGGCTACGAGGCGGTCGACCTGCTGTGGGCCTACAAGTACAACGGCGACGTCCTCGGCGGCGGCAAGCCGGTCCTGACCGGCCCGCAGATCATCACCAAGGACCAGGCCTCCGCGCTGGCCGCGTACACCGAGCGGGGCACCCGATGAGCACATCCGCTGATGAAAGGATTCTGCAGACCTCGCCGCTGAGAAGACTGCTCTCCCGGCCCGAACTGGGCTCGGTGGTCGGCGCACTCGCCGTCTTCGTCTTCTTCGCCTTCGCAGCCGACGGCTTCCTGCGCGCCGCCAGCCTCAGCACGGTCCTGTACGCCTCCTCGACCATCGGCATCATGGCCGTACCCGTGGCCCTGCTGATGATCGGCGGCGAGTTCGACCTGTCGGCCGGCGTCCTGGTGACGTCGTCCGCGCTGATCTCGTCGATGTTCAGCTACCAGATGACGGCGAACACCTGGGTCGGCGCCGGCGTGTCCCTCCTCGTGACGCTGGCCGTCGGCGCCTTCAACGGCTTCCTGCTCACCCGCACGAAACTGCCCAGCTTCATCGTCACGCTGGGCACCTTCCTGATGCTGACCGGCATGAACCTCGGCTTCACCAAGCTGATCGACGGCACGGTCTCCACCAAGACCATCGCCGACATGGAGGGCTTCCCGAGCGCCCACGCCGTCTTCGCCTCGGCCCTCACCCTCGGCGGCGTCGACTTCAAGGTCACCATCCTGTGGTGGCTGGGCCTGGTCGCCCTCGCCTCCTGGATCCTGCTGCGCACCCGAGCCGGCAACTGGATCTTCGCCGTCGGCGGCAACGAGGACGCGGCCCGCGCCGTCGGCGTCCCGGTCGCCAGAACCAAGATCGCCCTCTATATGGGCGTGGCCTTCGGCGCCTGGATCTCCGGCCAGCACCTGCTCTTCTCCTTCGACGCCGTCCAGTCCGGCGAGGGCGTCGGCAACGAGCTGATCTACATCATCGCGGCCGTCATCGGCGGCTGCCTGATCACCGGCGGCTACGGCAGCGCGATCGGCTCCGCCGTGGGCGCCCTCCTGTTCGGCATGACCAGCAAGGGCATCGTCTTCGCCGAGTGGAACCCCGACTGGTTCAAGTTCTTCCTCGGAGCGATGCTGCTCCTCGCGACCCTGCTCAACGCCTGGGTCCGCAAGCGCGCGGAGGCGAGCAAGTGACACTCGTGGAGCTGACCGACGTCAGCAAGCGCTACGGCACCGTCCGCGCCCTGGAAGGCGTCTCCCTGGAGGTCCACGCGGGCGAGATCACCTGCGTCCTGGGTGACAACGGCGCGGGCAAGTCGACCCTGATCAAGATCATTGCGGGCCTGCACCGCCACGACGGCGGCACCCTGCGCATCGAGGGCGAGGAGACCCGCCTCACCTCCCCGCGCGAGGCCCTGGACCGGGGCATCGCCACCGTCTACCAGGACCTGGCCGTCGTCCCGCTGATGCCGGTCTGGCGCAACTTCTTCCTGGGCTCCGAGCCCCGCAAGGGCGTCGGCCCCTTCAAGCGCCTGGACACCGACCTCATGCGCCGCACCACCCGCGAGGCACTGCTCCGCATGGGCATCGACCTCCGCGACGTCGACCAGCCCATCGGTACCCTCTCCGGCGGCGAACGCCAGTGCGTGGCGATCGCCCGCGCCGTCCACTTCGGCGCGAAGGTCCTGGTCCTGGACGAGCCGACGGCGGCGCTGGGGGTGAAGCAGTCCGGTGTGGTCCTGAAATATGTGGCCGCGGCACGTGACGAGGGCCTGGGCGTTGTCTTGATCACCCACAATCCGCACCACGCACACCTGGTGGGGGACAGGTTCGTGCTGCTGCGAAGGGGCACCATGGTGGGGAATTGCACACGGGACGAAACAACACTGGACGAGCTGACCAAGCAGATGGCGGGCGGAGCCGACCTGGACGCTCTGGTCCATGAACTGCAGCGAGGTTGAGGGGCGCGGGGCAGTGCGCGAGTGACCGCGACGCATGCCGCACCCGGCGACGCTCGCGCCTTCCCCTCCCCCTGTCCCGTACGTCACCCACATCAGCGGTGAGGCAGAATCGACAAACGATGAGCACCTACCGCGACCTCACCGCCCCCATCGGCTCCCGCCGAGCCCCGGTCCTCCGTACGGTCGGGACCAGGGAACGCCGCTCCCACCTGACCGCACCCCGGGTGCCCACGGTCGGCATCGACATCGGCGGCACCAAGGTCATGGCGGGCGTCGTGGACGCCGACGGCAACATCCTGGAGAAGCTCCGCACGGAGACCCCGGACAAGTCCAAGAGCCCGAAGGTCGTCGAGGACACCATCGTCGAACTGGTCCTGGACCTGTCCGACCGGCACGACGTGCACGCGGTCGGCATCGGCGCGGCCGGCTGGGTCGACGCCGACCGCAACCGCGTGCTGTTCGCCCCCCACCTGTCCTGGCGCAACGAACCGCTGCGCGACCGGCTGAGCGGCCGCCTCTCCGTGCCGGTCCTCGTGGACAACGACGCCAACACGGCCGCCTGGGCGGAGTGGCGCTTCGGCGCAGGGAGGGGCGAGGACCACCTCGTCATGATCACGCTCGGCACCGGCATCGGCGGCGCCATCCTGGAGGACGGCCAGGTCAAGCGCGGCAAGTTCGGGGTCGCCGGCGAGTTCGGCCATATGCAGGTCGTCCCCGGAGGGCACCGGTGCCCGTGCGGCAACCGCGGCTGCTGGGAGCAGTACAGCTCCGGGAACGCTCTCGTCCGCGAGGCCAAGGAGCTGGCCGCCGCCGACTCGCCGGTGGCCTACGGGATCATCGAACACGTCAAGGGCAACATCGACGACATCACCGGCCCGACGATCACCGAGCTGGCCCGCGAGGGCGACGCCATGTGCGTGGAACTGCTCCAGGACATCGGCCAGTGGCTCGGCGTCGGCATCGCCAACCTCGCCGCCGCCCTCGACCCCTCCTGCTTCGTCATCGGCGGCGGCGTCTCGGCCGCCGACGACCTGCTCATCGGCCCGGCCAGAGACGCCTTCAAGCGCCATCTCACCGGCCGGGGCTACCGCCCCGAGGCCCGCATCACCCGCGCCCAGCTCGGCCCCGAGGCCGGCATGGTCGGCGCCGCCGATCTGGCCCGGCTGGTCGCCCGCCGGTTCCGCCGGGCCAAGCGCCGCCGGGTGGAGCGCTACGAGCGCTACGAGCGGTACGCCCAGGCCCGGCGCGACCGGGACACCGCATGACCGCGTCGCTGCCCCGCCAGGCCGCCCCGCCGGACCAGCCGCACCGCACCGCCGAGACCCCCCGGCACAGGGCCCGGCGCCGCGCGCTCACCCTGCTGATCATCGGCCTGCTGATCGGCGTGCCCGCGCGCTACCTGGTGATCTCCGCCAACCTGAGCCGCGACAGCGGCAAGGACAAGGAGGCGAAGTACTCGGCGACCGGCCTGACCCCGGGCGCGCCGTCGAAGGTGCAGTGCCGTCTCTACCAGGTGCCCGTGCCGCACCCGGCCGATGCCACCGCCTCCTACGAGACGAACAACTGGAAGACCAGCCGGCTCTACGCGCAGTTCCGCACCAACGCCGCCGGCCTGGACAGCTTCCTGCAGACCATGGGCACCCGCCGGGACCGGCTGAAGAAGGGCGACATCGCCATCGGCACCCGCGACCAGAAGGTCAGCGGCTGGCACTTCACCGGACCCGGCCCCTGGTGGGGACTGACCCATGAGCAGAAGAACCCGGCGCCGACCCAGGACGTCGTGGTGAACCTGTCCGACCCGAAGAACCCGATGGTCTACGTCGTCTCCCGCACGGTGCCGTGAACACCGGCCCCGGCCGGTGCCCGGGGCCGATTGTCAGACCCCGCCCGTAGAGTCGAAGACATCTGATCCGACACACGGGCGGGAGGTGGCAGGACGTATGACAGAACGGATGTACGGCGGCACGGCCGCGGTGGCCGACCGCACGCGGGGTTCCGGCCCGGCCGGGAACCCGGCCCCGGTGCGCCTCCCCTCCGTCTATCTGCCCGCGCCCCTCCCGCGCGAGGGCCGCATCGCCTTCTGGGACCCCGACGGCGGCTCCGTCGAGGGCGGCACCGCCGAGCTCACGGTCGTACGACGCCACGGCGCCGGTGTGCGCCGCCGGCAGGTACCCGCGCTGACCCTGCCGCTCACCGAGGCCCTGCCGCTGCTGGTCCGGGCCCGGCGCGACCCGGCCGCCCATCCGGCCACGGCCTGCTGGGGCGCCGCCGCGCTGCACGCGCTGCGGCTGGTCGCGCGCGGCCGCCTGCTGCCGGGCCTGACCCCGGGTGGGCACGACGCCTGGCGGGCCGGCCCGCTGGAGCCGGACGACATCGCCCACGCCCGCGCGATCGCCGCGGCTCTTCCCCCCGAGGGCCATGCGGTACCCCTCCCGGACCCGGGGCCGCTGCGGCTGCCCGAGCCGGAGGCGCTCGTCCGTCACTTCCTGGACGCGGTCGCCGACACCCTGCCCCGCACCCCGGCCGCCCCGTTCACCTGCGGGCGGCCCTTCGCCGCCCCGGAGCCGGTGGCGCTGCCGCAGGCTCATGAGTGGGCGGCCGAGGTCGCCGCCGGCATGGACGCGGGCGTACGCATCTCGCTCCGCCTGGATCTGTCGGCGTACGACGTCTTCGACGCCGGCGCGAGCGACGACACCCCCCAGACGACCGACCTGAGAAACGCCGGCGCCGCCATCGTGCAGGTGCACAGCCTCGCCGACCCCACCCTGGTGGCCGACGCGACGGCCCTGTGGGCAGGGGAGGCCGACACGGCGTTCGGGCCCCGCGCGCGCGTGGACGCCGCCCTCGCCGTGCGGCGCGCGGCACGCGTGTGGCCGCCGCTGGACCGGCTCGCAGAACAGGACGTGCCCGACGTCCTCGCCCTCTCGGAGGACGAGCTCGGCGACCTGCTCGGTGTGGCGGCCACCCGGCTGGCCGCAGCCGGGGTCGCCGTGCACTGGCCCCGGGACCTCGCCCGCGACCTCACGGCCACCGCGGTGGTCCGCCCGGCGCCCGGCTCGGCGACCGACGGCACCGGCTTCTTCGAGAGCGAGGACCTGCTCCGGTTCCGCTGGCAGCTGGCGCTGGGCGGGGACCCGCTCAGCGAAGCCGAGATGGACGCCCTCGCCGAGGCCCACCGTCCGGTCGTACGACTGCGGGACCGCTGGGTGCTGGTCGACCCGGCCCTCGTCCGCAAGGCCCGCAAACGCGAACTGGGCCTGCTCGACCCGGTCGACGCGCTGTCCGTCGCGCTCACCGGCACCGCCGACGTCGACGGCGAGACCGTCGAGGCCGTCCCGGTCGGTGCGCTGGCCGCCCTCCGTGACCGGCTCACCGCGGGCCTGCGCCCCGCCGAGCCGCCCGCCGGCCTCGCCGCCACCCTCCGTGACTACCAACTGCGCGGTCTGGCCTGGCTGGACCTGATGACCTCCCTCGGCCTGGGCGGCTGCCTCGCCGACGACATGGGCCTCGGCAAGACCGTCACCCTCATCGCCCTGCACCTGAAGCGGGCCCGCACCGAACCGACCCTCGTGGTCTGCCCGGCCTCCCTGCTCGGCAACTGGCAGCGGGAGATCACCCGGTTCGCGCCCGGTGTGCCCGTCCGCCGCTTCCACGGCCCCGAACGCACCCTGGACGGCCTGGACGGCGGCTTCGTCCTCACCACGTACGGCACCATGCGCTCCACCGCGGCCCGCCTGGCCGAACAGACCTGGGGCATGGTCGTCGCCGACGAGGCCCAGCACGTGAAGAACCCGTACTCCGCGACCGCCAGGGCCCTGCGCACCATCCCGGCCCCCGCGCGCGTGGCGCTGACCGGCACCCCGGTCGAGAACAACCTCTCCGAACTGTGGGCCCTGCTCGACTGGACCACCCCGGGACTCCTCGGCCCGCTGAAGTCCTTCCGCGCCCGGCACGCGCGAGCGGTGGAGAACGGCGAGGCCGACGAGAACCCGGCGGCGGTCGAGCGCCTGGCCCGCCTGGTGCGGCCGTTCCTCCTGCGCCGCAAGAAGTCCGACCCCGGCATCGTCCCCGAACTGCCGCCCAAGACCGAGACGGACCACCCGGTGCCGCTCACCCGTGAACAGGCCGCGCTGTACGAGGCGGTGGTGCGCGAGTCGATGCTCACCATCGAGACGGCCGAGGGCATCGCCCGCCGGGGCCTGGTCCTGAAGCTGCTGGGCGCGCTGAAGCAGATCTGCGACCACCCGGCGCTGTACCTGAAGGAGGAGACACACCCCGACCGGCTCGTGGCCCGCTCCGGCAAACTCGCCCTGCTGGACGAGCTGTTGGACACCGTCCTCGCCGAGGACGGCTCGGCGCTCGTCTTCACCCAGTACGTCGGCATGGCCCGCCTCATCACCGCCCACCTGTCCGCCCGGGCGATCCCGGTCGACCTCCTGCACGGCGGCACACCGGTCCCCGAGCGCGAGCGCATGGTCGACCGCTTCCAGGACGGCGAGACCCCGGTCCTCGTCCTCTCCCTCAAGGCAGCGGGCACCGGCCTGAACCTCACCCGCGCGGGCCATGTCGTCCACTTCGACCGCTGGTGGAACCCGGCCGTCGAGGAACAGGCCACCGACCGCGCGTACCGCATCGGCCAGACCCAGCCGGTCCAGGTCCACCGCCTGGTCACCGAGGGCACGGTCGAGGACCGCATCGCCGAGATGCTCGCCGCCAAGCGTGCCCTGGCCGACGCCATCCTCGGCTCCGGCGAGGCGGCCCTCACCGAACTGACCGACCGCGAGCTGTCCGACCTCGTCTCCCTGCGGAGGACCGCATGACAGCCCCCGCCCCCCGCCCCGGCGACGCCGCCCGCCGCGCCCTGCGGGCAGCACGGCAACAGGCCGCGACCGAGCCCGCGGAACGGGCCGGTGGCACACCGGACGCGTCGTCGACGGCAGTTCAGCACGGGCCCGGCGTGAGCGGCGGTTCGGTTCAGGCCGGTCCGGGCGCGGCCGAGCGGGGCGGTCACTGCGGACCGGGCGCCTCGGAGGGGTCTTTCCAGGCCGGGCCCCATGCGTCGGAGGGGCCGGAGGGGGCTGTTGGCCCGGTGGCCGGTGTTTCCGACCGTGCTGTTGAGCGAGTGGCTGCTGTTTCGGTGGGTGCCGTCGGGCGAGCAGTGGGTGCTTCGGAGGGTGCTGCGGCGCCAGTGACGGGAGCTTCGTCGGGGGCCGTCGGGCGAGCGGGGGACGCCTCCGCGACCACCGTCTCCGGCGCGGCGGGGGCTACGGATGTGCCGGGCGAGGTGGCGCCGGGACGCCCCGCGACCACCGGCCCGAGGCCCGGCGACGCGGCGCGCGCGGCACTCCGGGCCGCGGTGTCCGCGCGGCGGAACGAGCGCGAAGCTCCGACGGCTGCTGCGGTGCCCCCGAGCCGGGGCGACGACGAGGTACAGCCGGCCTCCGCTTCCCCCACCGCCGCTTCCGCGCCGGCCGGCGCGAGCAGCCCCCGTCAGGACGACGCCCCGGACGGTGTCGGGACGGTGCCGCAGGCCCGTGCCGAGGGCTCGGCGGGCGGACGCCCCGCCGACGTCGCTCGGGAAGCGCTGCGTACGGCCCGGCGCGAGGCGCTGCGTGCGGAAGCGGACGAGGCCGCGCGACAGGGTACGCGGGTGGCGGAGCCGCGGGTCCGACACCAGACACGCGCCACGGGAAACCCCGGCTCGCCGGTGCCGAGCGCCGGGTCGGGGCCGGACGCCGCCTCCCGGGCCGCCCGGCTCAAAGCCGCCCAGGACATGCGGCACTACCTGGCGAACGCCTTCCGGATGCCGACGTGGTCGGACACCCCGGAGGACGACACAAGCACGGTCGGAGCCGGCGACACCACCGGGAACACCGACTCCGCCGAGCCGCGCCGCACGCCTGCGTCGACCGCGTCGCCGCACTCACCGCTCACCGACTCCACCGAGCCGCGCCGCACGCCTGCCGCCCCCGCCGGGGACCCCACGGCCACCGAGTCGGCCACCCCGCACACGCCTCCTGCGACAGCCACCCCCGCCACCCCGCACCTGACGACTCCGCATCCCGCCACCCCGCCCACTACGACCCTGCCCGCTACGACCCCGTCTTCCACCGCCCCGCACCCGACGGCCCCGCCCTCCACCGCCCCGCACCCCACGACGCCCAGCCGCTCCACCCCCGCTTCCCCCCACGTGCCGCCCACCATGGCCAGCCCCCACCGCGACACCGAGCTGCGGCGCACCTTCGCGGCGTTCGGGGCGCGTGAGGCCGGGGCCGGGGAGGTGCCGTTCGCGGCGACCTGGTGGGGCAACGCCTGGGTGGAGGCGCTGGAGCAGGGCGCGTTGGATCCCAAGCGGCTGGCCCGCGGACGCGGATACGCGGACCAGGGCCACGTGGACGCGATCACCGTCACCCCGGGGCTCGTGCTGGCGTACGTGCGCGGGAGCCGCCCCCGGCCGTACCGGGTCCAGGTGCGGGTCCGGACGCTGGAGGACGAGGACTGGGCGCGGTTCCTGGAGGTGGCCGCCGACCGGCCGGGACACATCGCCGCACTGCTCGACAAGGAGCTGCCGCACTCGCTCGCCGACTGCGGGGTTCCCCTGCTGCCCGGCCCCGGTGACCTCGTCCCGCGGTGCAGCTGCCCCGACTCCGGGCACCCCTGCAAGCACGCGGCGGCGCTCTGCTACCAGACGGCACGGCTGCTCGACGCCGACCCGTTCGTGCTGCTCCTGCTGCGGGGCCGGGGTGAGAAGGACCTGCTCGACGCGCTCTCCCGGCGCAGCGCCGCCCGCGCGGCCCGCGCCGCCCAGGAGCGGCAGCCGCAGTCCCTGCCCGGGGTACGGGCCACCGATGTCCTGGCTCCGCGCGCACTCCCGCCGCTGCCGCCGCCGTTGCCGGCACCCCCGCACCCCGAGCAGCCACCGGTGTATCCGGCGGCACCCGGCGGCCCGGACCCCTTCGCGCTGGACCAGCTGGCGACCGACGCCGCCGCCCGCGCCCATGCGCTGCTCGGCACCGGACGTGACCCGGTGGGCGAGCTGACGCTGTGGCAGGACGCGGTGCGCCTGGCCGCCGCCCGCCCCGGTTCCGGCCTCACCGCCACCACCCGCACCCTCTATGCCGCGCTCGCCGCGGCCGCAGGCCGCACCCCGGCCGACCTCGCGCGTGCCGTCGCCGCCTGGCGGCAGGGCGGGCTCGCGGGCCTGGCCGTGCTGGAGGAGCCGTGGGATCCGCCGGCCGGCCGCTTCGACCGGGCCCGCCCGTTGCTGCTCGCCGCCGACCTGCCGGCGTTCCGCCCCTGGCGCAACCGCCTCACGCACCCGCGCGGCCATGTCCAGCTCCGCCTGGGCCGTGACGGCCTGTGGTACGCCTACGAGTCGGAGCCAGGCCACGACGACTGGTGGCCCCGCGGCACCCCGGACCTCGACCCGGTGGGCGCGCTGACGGGCCTCGGCACACCGGACGCCACCTGACCGGGAACCAGGGGCGCGGTCACCTCCCTGCCGGCGAACGGCCGCCCCGGACCGGGTGGCGCCGGCGCTTGCCAAAACGGATCTTGTTCGTGAATGATCACGCCCGGCGGGGTGTGCCGAGCTGACGGTGGCTTTTGTTCTGTCTCACTGCCGCACACCGCCCCATCGTGAGGCGACCGCTTTCATCAGCAAGAACTTCGGGGGATACATGTCTGCTCAGGATGCCATGGGCATGCCAATAACGTCGGAAGCGCGGGCGGCACAGACGGAGGACCGCCCGCTGCCGCCCGCCCGGTCCCGGGGCAGTGCCCTGGTCGGCTGGTTCCTCACCATCGCGCTGAACGTCGCGGCGCCGATCCTCACCTACAACGCCCTGCGCGATCAGGGGTGGAGCGAGTTCGCCGCGCTGCTGGCGAGCGGTGCCTGGCCGGTGCTCGACAGCGCCGTGCACCTTGCCTGGCGGCGCCGCCTCGACGAGTTCGCCATCGTGACCCTGGTGTTCCTGGTCATCACGGCTGTCGTCTCACTCGTCGGCGCCCACTCGGCCCGGGCCCTGCTGGTCAAGGACTCGGTCATCACCGGGCTCTTCGGCCTGCTGTGCCTGGTGACGCTGCTGGCGCCGCGACCGCTCATGTTCTACTTCGGCCGCAAGTTCGCCACCGACGGCAGCGCCGCGAGCACCTCGTGGTGGAACGGCCTCTGGGAGTTCGAAGGCTTTCGCACCACCGTGCGGACGATGACGGCGGTCTGGGGTGTGGCCTACTGCGCCGAGGCGGTGGTCCGCGTTGCGCTGGCCTCCGCGCTGAGCATCGACACCATGGTGGCCCTGAGCCCGGTCCTGATCTACGGCGTCCTCGGCAGCCTCATCCTGTGGACGGTGCTGTACGGCAAGCGGGCACGCCGCAGAGGCGAGGAGCGCACCGCCGCGGCCGCCGCCCAGCGGTAGGGCCCGGCGCACTTCCGGCCCGCCGAACCGACCCGCCACGCCGAACCGGCCGGCCACGCCGTCGGCCGGGCCCGCGCCGTCCGCGGCCACCTGCGCAGGCGCGGCATCCGGCAGCACCCGTCACCCGTCGAGTGCGTCAACCGCCCGCACGGTCGGGGGTGTGTCAACGCCCGCACGCCCTAGGCGTCCGTCAGCCGGGCCTCCTCCAGGTCCAGTGCGCGCTGCAGCCTGCGGCGGGTGGTGTCGCTGATGGCGTGGGCGTCGTAGAGCCGCTGGAGTTCCCCCGCCTCGACGGCGATCAGGTCGCGCCGCAGCTGGCGGTAGACCAGGTCGGCGGACTCGGCGGCCGCGCCGTCGGTGCCCTCGCTCCCGGCCAGGCGGTCGCGGGCGTCGTCGAGGCGGGCGGTCAGGCCGCGGCGGAGCCGGTCGAGAACGACGTCGGGTACGACCTCGAGCTCCGCGAGTTCCTCCAGTCGGGCCAGGCCGGCGTGTGCGAGGTGGGCGCGGGCCCGGGCCTCCTCGCGTGCGGTGTGGGCGGGCTCCAGGGCGATGCCGGAGGCGCGCACGACCGGGGCCAGGGTGAAGCCCTGCCCGACCAGGGTGACGACCACGACCGAGGTGGTCAGGACCAGCACCAGCGGGCGGTCGGCGAGCGGGGTGCCGTTCCCGGTGACCTCGGGGATGGACAGGGCGGCGGCCAGCGGCATCACCCCGCGGGTGCCGGCCCAGGTGAGCACCATCGGCAGCCGCCAGTTCCCACGGCTGAGGCCGCCCTCGCGCTGCACGACCGCGGACAGCGGCGCCAGCCACAGCAGGCGTACGGCGATGAGCGTGGCGGCGACCGCGAGGGCGTACAGCGGCCAGGTCCGGTCGCCGTCGGCCAGCGCCCGCACCTGCGCGGGCAGCGCCAGCCCTATGAGGCTGAACACCACGCTTTCCAGCAGGAACACCACCGTGCCGTACACGGCGTGCAGCTGGAGCCGGATACGGGCGTTGGTGAGCCGGTCGCCCCGGCCGCCCAGGACCACTCCGGCGACCACGCACGAGGTGACACCGGAGGTGTGCGCGACTTCCGCCAGCAGATAGGCGGCGTACGGGGTGACCAGCGCGATCACCGTCTCCAGCACCGGATCCTCGGTGCGGCGCCGGATCAGGGTGATCACCCCGGCCACCGCCGTCCCGATCACCGTGCCACCGCCGGCCAGCAGCAGGAACTGGCCGCCCGCCGCACTCCAGTGGGCAGCCGTCGAGGCCACCGCGATACCGGCCGCCACCCGGACCAGCACCAGCGAGGTCGCGTCGTTGAAGAGGCTCTCCGCCTGCACCAGGACCTGTACCCGGGGCGGCAGGGCGAGCCGGCGGCCGAGCGCGGTGACCGCCACCGGGTCGGTGCTGGCCAGCACGGCCCCGAGCACGAATGCCATCTGCCACGACAGGGGAGTCACGAACGCCGCCACCGCCCCTACGGCGGCCGCCGAGGCCAGGACCAGACCGATCGCGAGGACACCGACCGGTTTCCACACCGCCCGCAGCTCCCGCCACGGCATGTCCTCGGCGCTCGCGTACAGCAGGGGCGGCAGCACCACGAGTCCGATGATCTGCGGGCTGATCTCGATCTGCGGGGTGCCCGGCAGCAGTGCCACGGCCAGGCCGGCGACCACCAGCAGGGAGGGAGCGGGAATGCGCCACCGGCGCGCGAAGGTGGCGACCATCGTGGCGAGGACCACGAGGGCGAGAACCGTACCGACGCTGCGCATGCCGTCCCCCTGGGAGAGCGGAAGCCACCCTGGCCCCCGGCCGACCAGACTTCCCGGCACACCTGCTCTCACCCTAGCGGCCCGGACCACGTCAAGACAGTGTCAAGGTCGTCCGGGCCGCCGCCGAGAAGCCGCCCCGCGGCACCCGAGAGCCCGTCAAGGTCCCGTCAGAATCCGCAGGCTGGGTGCGAAGATGCCGCAAGGAACAGCCGGATGCAGTCGGAATCGGTCAGAACCTGAGTGCATCCGTGCACACGTCAGCCCTCGTGCGCGCTCGGACCAAGAAGCCGGCGAAAGAAGCCGGAGCAAGAAGGAGCACGCGCCCATGCCCGTCCTGACCGCCGAGCCGGATGCCGTCCCCGCCGGCGAGGAGCCCCCTGATGCCGGCGAACCCCACCGCCTGACCGCGATCACGGGCCTCGCGGCGCTGTCGCTGGACGCGATGGCTTCGGTGGCGTACGGCCCGGAAGCGATCGTGCTCGTGCTGGCCGGCGCGGGCGCCCACGGCCTCGGCTTCACGATGCCGGTGACGCTGGCCATCACCGCCCTGCTGGCCGTGCTGGTGGCGTCGTACCGGCAGGTGATCGCGGCCTTCCCGGACGGCGGCGGCTCCTACGCCGTGGCGAGGACGCATCTGGGGGCGCGCACGAGTCTGGTGGCCGCCGCCTCGCTGGTGCTGGACTACGTCCTCAACGTCGCCGTCGCCGTGACGGCGGGCGTGGCGGCCCTGACTTCCGCCTTCCCCGCTCTGTACGACGACCGGCTGTGGCTGTGCCTCGTGGTGCTCGCGCTGATCACCGGCGTCAATCTGCGCGGGATCGCGGAGTCGGCGCGGGTGTTCATCGTGCCGACGGCCGTGTTCGTCGGCTCGGTCCTCGTCCTCGTCGCCGTCGGCCTGTTCCGTTCGCATCCGGTGAGCACGGTGACGGCGGCCGGGCACGCCTCGGCCGTCGCGGACAACGCCTCCGCCGTGGGCGCCCTGCTCCTGCTGAAGGCCTTCGCTTCCGGCTGTGCCGCACTCACCGGCGTCGAGGCCATCGCGAACGCCGTTCCGTCCTTCCGGGTGCCGCGGGTCCGCCGGGCCCAGCGCGCGGAGGTCGGCCTCGGTGCCGTACTCGCTCCGATGCTCATCGGTCTGTCGGTGCTGATCGGCCGCTTCCACCTGCAGCCGGTCGAGGGCGTCACGGTCCTCGCGCAGCTCGCGGACGCCTCGCTCGGCCACAACGGGGCGTTCTACGTCATCCAGTTCGCGACGATGATCCTGCTGGCGCTGTCCGCGAACACCTCCTTCGGCGGGCTGCCGGTCCTGCTGAAGCTGCTCGCCCGCGACAACTACGCGCCGCACGTCTTCGCCCTGAAGGCCGACCGTCAGGTCCACCGGCACGGCGTCCTCGCGCTCGCGGTGGTCTCGGCCGCGCTGCTGGTCTTCTCCGGCGGTGACACCAACACCCTGGTGCCGATGTTCGCCGTCGGTGTCTTCGTCGGCTTCACGATCGCGCAGACCGGGATGGTCCGGCACTGGCGTCGGGCACGGGGGCGGAGGTGGCGCGGGAAGGCGCTGCTCAACGGCTTCGGCGCGCTGCTCACCGGTGTCGCGACCGTGGTCGTGACCGCGAGCAAGTTCGAGGAGGGCGCGTGGCTGATCGTGATCGCGCTGCCGGTGCTGGTCGTCGCCTTCGAGACCGTGCACCGCGCCTATGGCCGGATCGGTGAGCGGCTCGGCCTCGGCCGGATACCGCAGGCCCCGCACCGGGAACGCTCGCTGGTGGTCGTTCCGGTGTCGTCCCTGTCCCGGCTGACCTCGGAGGCGCTGACCGCGGCCGGCTCGCTCGGCGACGAGGTGCGGGCCGTGACCGTGGGCTACCCGGACCCCGAGGACCGGGCCCATCTGTGCGCCCTGGAGCGGGCCTGGGCGGAGTGGGACCCGGGGGTGGAGCTGGTGCGGCTGGCCGCCGAGCGGCGCAGTCTGGGCCGTCCGATCGCCGCCTATGTGCGTGAGGTGGCCGCCACCGAGCCGGGCACGCGGATCACCGTGCTGATCCCGGAGACCGAGCCCGAACGGCTGTGGCAGCGGCTGCTGCAGAACCAGCGGGGTGCCGTCGTCGCCCATGCCGTGCGCCGGGAGACGGACGCGGTGATCTGCCGGCTGCGCTTCCGGCTGCCGTGAGCCGTAAGGGTCCCGTCAAAGCCGTACGGGCCGCCGTAAGAGAGCCGTCAACGACGACCGGATCCGGCCGGACAGGCGGTTTTCTCTAACCGTCCGTTTCCACCGAACCTCACTCCAGGAGTTCACGATGGCCGATCTGGCCTTCGTCGTCACCGTGCTCGCGGGTTTCGCGCTGGTGGCCCTCGTCGCCAAGGGGGTGACGAAGCTGTGACCGCCGAGAACATCACCGGCCTGGTCGTGGCCGTCGCCCTGCTGGGCTATCTCGTCCTCGCCCTGATCTTCCCGGAGAGGTTCTGAGAACAGCACATGAGTCCAGAAGTCGCGGGCTTCCTCCAGCTGCTCGCCCTCATGGGCGCACTGGCGCTCGCCCACATCCCCCTCGGCAACTACATGGCCAAGGTCTACTCCTCGAAGAAGCACCTGCGGGTGGAGAAGTGGATCCACCGGGCCATCGGTGCCAACCCTGACGCCGAGATGACCTGGCCCGCGTACCTGCGCGGTGTGCTGGCCTTCTCCGCCCTCAGCGTCCTCTTCCTCTACCTCCTCCAGCGGCTCCAGGGCGTGCTGCCCGGTTCGCTCGGCTTCTCCTCGGTCGGCCCGGCGCAGTCGTTCAACACGGCCGTGTCGTTCGTGACCAACACCAACTGGCAGTCGTACTACGGTGAGCAGACGATCGGGCATGTCGTCCAGGTCGCCGGTCTGGCCGTGCAGAACTTCGTGTCGGCGGCCGTGGGCATGGCGGTGGCCGTGGCGCTGGTGCGCGGGTTCGCCTGCTCGCGCGGCGGCGAACTCGGCAACTTCTGGTCCGACTTGGTGCGCGGCACGCTGAGGATCCTGGTGCCGGGCGCCGCGATCGCCGCCGTCGTACTGGTGGCGTGCGGGGTGGTCCAGAACTTCTCCGGCATCCATGAGGTCGGGCAGTTCACGGGCGGTGCCCAGCAGTGGAACGGCGGCGCGGTCGCCTCGACGGAGGCCGTCAAGGAGCTGGGCACGAACGGCGGCGGCATCTTCAACGCCAACTCCGCCCACCCCTTCGAGAACCCGACCCCGTTCACCAACCTCCTGGAGATCTTCCTGATCCTGGTGATCCCGGTCTCGCTGACCCGCACCTTCGGCGTGATGGTCGGCTCGGTGAAGCAGGGGTACGCGATCCTCGCCACGATGGGCACGATCTGGCTGGGCTTCACCGCGCTGATGATGTGGACCGAGTTCGCGCACCACGGCCCGGCGCTGCAGATCGCGGGCGGGGCGATGGAGGGCAAGGAGGTCCGCTTCGGGGTCGGCTCCTCGTCGATCTTCGCGACGTCGACGACGCTCACCTCGACGGGTGCGGTGGACTCCTTCCACTCGTCCTTCACCGGCCTGGGCGGCGGGATCGCGATGCTCGGCATGATGCTGGGCGAGATCGCGCCCGGCGGCACCGGCTCCGGCCTCTACGGCATGCTGATCATGGCGGTCATCGCGGTGTTCATCGCCGGCCTGATGGTGGGCCGTACGCCCGAGTACCTGGGCAAGAAGATCGGCGGCCGGGAGATGAAGCTGGCCGCCTGCTACATCCTGGTCACCCCGGCGCTGGTGCTGGTCTTCTCCGCGGCCTCGATGGCGCTGCCGACCCCGCCGCACTCGATGCTCAACTCGGGTGCGCACGGGTTCTCCGAGGTGCTGTACGCCTTCACCTCGGCGTCGAACAACAACGGCTCCGCCTTCGCCGGCCTGAACGCGAACACCGACTGGTTCAACACCATGACCGGACTCGCGATGCTGCTCGGCCGCTTCCTGCCGATGGTGTTCGTCCTGGCCCTGGCCGGTTCGCTCGCCGGGCAGAGGCCGATCCCGGTCACCGCGGGCACCCTGCGCACCGAGAAACCGCTGTTCGCCGGCCTGCTGGTCGGCGCGATCCTGATCATCACCGGTCTCACGTACTTCCCGGCCCTCGCGCTGGGGCCGCTCGCCGAAGGACTGGCGTGATGACCACCCGAACGGAAAACCACGAGGACTCCATGTCCACCCCCACCCTTGCGCCCCACCAGGACGCACCCACCGGGCACAGGCCCGCCGAAGGCCGGGTCGGAGCGGGTCTCTTCGATCCCGAGCAGCTGGTCAGGTCCCTGCCGGAAGCCTTCCGCAAGCTCGACCCGCGGGTGATGGCCAAGTCGCCCGTGATGTTCGTGGTGTGGATCGGCTCGGTCCTGACCACCGTCTTCTCCGCCAAGGACCCGACCGACTGGTTCGGCTGGACGATCAGTGTCTGGCTGTGGCTGACCGTGCTCTTCGCCAACCTCGCCGAGGCGGTCGCCGAGGGCCGGGGCAAGGCGCAGGCGGACACCCTGCGCAAGGCCAGGACCGACACGGTCGCCCGCCGGATCACCGGGGACTTCGAAGAGCGGGTTCCCGGCACCGATCTGCGGATCGGCGACCTGGTGGTCTGCGAGGCCGGCGATGTCATTCCCGGTGACGGTGACGTCGTCGAGGGTGTCGCCTCGGTGGACGAGTCGGCGATCACGGGTGAGTCCGCTCCGGTGATCCGGGAGTCCGGCGGTGACCGTTGCGCCGTCACGGGCGGTACGAAGGTCCTGTCCGACCGGATCGTCATCAGGATCACGACGAAGCCGGGCGAGACCTTCATCGACCGGATGATCAACCTGGTCGAGGGCGCCGCCCGGCAGAAGACGCCCAACGAGATCGCGCTGAACATCCTGCTCGCTTCGCTGACCATCGTCTTCCTGCTGGCCTGCGCCACCCTGCCGCCGTTCGCGACCTACGCGGGCACGCACCTGACCATGGTCGTGCTCGTCGCCCTGCTGGTCTGCCTGATCCCGACCACGATCGGCGCCCTGCTGTCCGCGATCGGTATCGCGGGCATGGACCGGCTGGTGCAGCGCAATGTGCTGGCCATGTCCGGGCGTGCGGTCGAGGCCGCCGGTGACGTGTCGACCCTGCTGCTGGACAAGACGGGCACCATCACGCTCGGCAACCGCCAGGCCGCCGAGTTCGTGCCGGTCAAGGGCACCACCGAGGCGGAGGTGGCCGACGCGGCCCAGCTGTCCTCGCTGGCCGACGAGACCCCCGAGGGCCGTTCCGTCGTCGTCCTCGCCAAGGAGAAGTACGGGCTGCGCGAGCGCCACCAGGGCGAGCTGGTCGGCGCCGAGTGGATCGAGTTCACCGCCCAGACCCGCATGTCGGGTGTGGACGTCGACGGCCGGAAGATCCGCAAGGGTGCAACTGCTTCCGTCCTCGCCTGGGTGGAGGAGCGGGGCGGCACGGTCGCCAAGGACGCGGACGCGACAGCCAACCGCATCTCGGCGGCGGGCGGCACCCCGCTGCTGGTCGCCGTGCACGACGACAGGGGCGCCCGGGTGCTGGGTGTCGTCCACCTCAAGGACGTCGTCAAGCAGGGCATGCGGGAGCGGTTCGAGGAGCTGCGCCGCATGGGCATCAAAACGGTCATGATCACGGGTGACAACCCGCTGACCGCGAAGGCGATCGCCGAGGAGGCGGGCGTCGACGACTTCCTCGCCGAGGCCACGCCCGAGGACAAGATGGCCCTCATCAAGCGGGAGCAGGCGGGCGGCAAGCTGGTCGCGATGACCGGTGACGGCACCAACGACGCCCCGGCCCTCGCCCAGGCGGACGTCGGCGTGGCGATGAACACCGGTACGTCGGCCGCCAAGGAGGCCGGCAACATGGTCGACCTCGACTCCAACCCGACCAAGCTGATCGAGATCGTCGAGATCGGCAAGCAACTCCTCATCACCCGGGGTGCGCTGACGACGTTCTCCATCGCCAATGACGTCGCGAAGTACTTCGCGATCATCCCGGCGCTGTTCGCGGCGGTCCACCCGGGCCTGGACAAGCTGAACATCATGCACCTGTCCTCGCCCGACTCCGCGATCCTGTCGGCCGTCGTCTTCAACGCGCTGATCATCATCGCGCTGGTGCCGCTGTCCCTGAAGGGTGTGCGGTACCGGCCGATGAGCGCCGACAGGATGCTCCGCCGCAACCTCGGGATCTACGGCATCGGCGGCCTGGTCGCACCCTTCATCGGCATCAAGATCATCGACCTGCTCATCTCGCTCATCCCCGGGATCGGGTGAAGTCCACCATGAACAACTCCCTTGCGAACGCAGTCCGGTTGCTGGGCGCGGGCCTCAGGGCACTGCTGGTGCTGACCGTGCTCACCGGCGTCATCTATCCGCTGGCCGTCACAGGTGTGGCCCAGGCGCTCTTCGCCGACCGGGCGAACGGCTCGGAGATCAAGGCGGACGGCAGGGTCGCCGGCTCGTCCCTGATCGGCCAACAGGGGTACGACCTCGCGTACTTCCAGCCCCGCCCGGCCGACGGCCTCGGTACGAACAGCCTCAACACGCAGTACAGGCTGATCCTGTCCGGCGCCACCAACCTGTCCGCCGACAGCAAGAAGCTCGTCGGCTCCGTCGAGCAGGCGAAGGCCGAGGTGGTCAAGGACAATTCCGTACCCGGCTACACGGTCGAGCCGTCCCGGGTCCCCGCCGACGCCGTCACCTCCTCCGGCTCCGGCCTGGACCCGGACATCTCCCCGGCCTACGCGGACCTTCAGGTCCACCGGGTCGCCGTGAGGAACGGCCTGTCCGTCTCCGCCGTGCAGAAGCTGGTCAAGGACCACACCACCGGCCGCACCCTCGGCTTCATGGGCGAACCCCGCGTGAACGTCCTGGAGCTCAACATCGCGCTCAAGGACCTTGTGACGCGCACGTGACCGCCTTATGCATGACAGGAGAGGCACACGCCATGACCAGGGTGCTCGTGGTGGAGGACGACCCGCAGCTCGTGCGGGCCCTCGTCATCAACTTGCAGGCACGTCACTACGGCGTGGACGCCGCCCCCGACGGTGCCACGGCCCTCCGGCTCGCCGCCGCGCGCCGGCCCGACGTGGTCCTGCTCGACCTCGGCCTGCCCGACATGGACGGCATCGACGTCCTCAAGGCACTGCGCGGCTGGACCCGTGCCCCGGTCATGGTCCTGTCCGCGCGGCAGGGGTCCGACGAGAAGGTGGCCGCGCTCGATGCGGGTGCCGACGACTACGTCACCAAGCCGTTCAGCATGGACGAGTTGCTGGCCCGGCTGCGGGCCGCCGTCCGCCGTACCGAGGACACACCGCTCGTGTCGGAGTCGACGCTGGTCGAGACGGCGGACTTCAGCATCGACCTGCTCGCCAAGAAGGCAGTACGCCACGGGCGGGACGTACGGCTCACCCCGACCGAGTGGCATCTGCTGGAGATCCTGGTGACCCACCCCGGCCGGCTGATCACGCAGAAGCACCTGCTGCAGGAGGTGTGGGGCGTCTCGCAGCGCAACAAGACCAACTACCTGCGCGTCTACATGGCGCAGTTGCGCCGCAAGCTGGAGACGGACCCCTCCCACCCCCGCTATCTGATCACCGAGCCCGGCATGGGCTACCGCTTCGAAGGGCGCGGGCGCTGAGGTGCTCGCCGCGCAGCCGGCCCCCAGCCGCCGGGCGGTACGGTCCCGAACTCCCTTCGCGTGTCTCCCTCATACCCTCTGACCAGGGACGTCAGCGCTCCGTCCGCCCCTGACGCCGGGGGCGCCCAGGTTCCTGCCGGGGCGCCCCCGCTGTCCGCTCCGCTCGTGAGATGTGCGAGCGTGAACGGGTGAGCACGACGACGACTGAACTCCTGGAACACGGCTTCGACGGACCGGAAGGCGCCCCGGTCCTGGTCCTGGGACCGTCCCTCGGCACGACCCGCCACAGGTCGTAACGATCGTCCATGGGTGTCCAGCCGCTCCGGGGCGCGCACAAAATTGCAGGTCAGGTCCCTATGGTTCGCGGGTGTCCGCTCAGTTCGTGACAGCGGTGTGTGAGAGGGCGAAGCAGTGAAGCCCTTCCGGGAACCATCCCCCGACGGGGCTTCTGCTCGGAGCCATGAGACGAAGCCCCGCCGGAGCGCTCCGGCGGGGCTTCGCCGTGATCTCGACTGTGCTTGCGCGCATGACCGCGTTCGGCTCCGCACACAGTGCGCGCTCCTGCGATGCTCGCGGGACGCTGGATTTGCGATTGCGCCCATCTGGGAGGGGAGCCGTAAGACGACGCAGCCGCGCCGGGAAGCCGACGGGGCTGTTCCAGCCGCTGGGTCTCACCGGATCACTTCAGCCGGGCACCGGGAAAAGGCGCTGGAGTACGGCAAGGGCATCTGGATGCGTTACAGCTGCCGACTCGTGCAAGCGGTTCGACGGGATTGCCTCCTGGTTCAGACAGGGCGGCGAGATCATCTACCGTCGGCGCCGGTGCGTCATGCTCGGGCGCTGCTGATACGGGCTCGCCGTGGCGCTCCTGCTCGGTGGAGACTGGCGAGTGCTTGCCGGCAGGAGGCGATCAGTCCGGTTTCCAGATAGTCGACTCCCAAGTCCTGGCAGTAGTGGCGGACGAGGGGCCGGGCCCTGCGCAGGTGGGGGCTGGGCATGCTGGGGAACAGGTGGTGTTCGATCTGGTGGTTCAGGCCGCCCAGGGCGAGGTCGGTGAACCAGCTGCCGCGTACGTTGCGTGCGGTGAGGACCTGACGGCGCAGGAAGTCGGGGCGGTCGTTGCCGGTCAGGGTCGGCATGCCCTTGTAGTTGGGGGCGAAGAGGCAGCCGAGGTAGAGGCCGAACAGGCCCTGGTTGACGGCCAGGAACGCGATCGCCATTGGAGGACGAGGAACAGTGCGGTCAGGTAGGCGGCGGTGTGCCCGTAGAGCAGCGTGCCGTCCAGGGCGCGGTTCTTCAGGGTGCGGTTGCCCAGTGCTCGCGCGCTGGAGACATGAAGGTTGACCCCTTCGAGCAGGAGCAGGGGAAAGAAGAGGAACGCCTGCCGACGGCCGATGATCCTCGGCAGTCCGGTCGCGGCACGGGCCTGGTCCTGGGACCACACCAGCAGGTCCGGGGCGATGTCGGGGTCGAGGTCCTCGTGGTTGGGGTTGGCGTGGTGGCGGGTGTGTTTGTCCTGCCACCATCCGTAGCCCATCCCGATCGCGGCCCTGGCGATGCGGCCGGCCGTCTCGCTGGGCCGGCGCCGGCGGAAGACCTGGCGGTGCGCGACGTCGTGGGCGAGCAGAGCCACCTGCCCGAACATCACGGCGAGGAACGCGGCGACCGCCAGGGTCCACCAGCCGGCGCCGATGACGACGAACGCGCTCCAGCCCCCGGCGTAGGCGACGGCCACGGCGATGGACCGGACGGTGTAGTAGCCGGGTCGCCTGTTCATCAGGCCGGCCTCGGCGATCTTCTTCGACAGGCGGGCGAAATCACTGCCGCCTGCGGGGGGAGGCGGGCGACGGGGCGGGGTGTGCGTGGTCATGGTCTCGGTGTGTCCTTCCCGGCTGACGGGCCGCATCCGGTCGGGCGGTGCACGCCGGATGCGATGCGGCAGCCGGGTACCCACATCCCTGCCTTCGGACCGGCACCCGATGCTCGTCGGTCGGAGCTCCGGATGTCGCGGGCTTTGACGTAAGGCCCCCACAGAGGGTGGCTGCTGTCGATGAACCTGCCGCGCTGAAATCGGGGCGAAGCGGCATGACAGGGGTGTAAGACACTAGCCTCGGGCCATGGTGACGCGTACCCGGCTGTATCACGACGGCACTCTGGTCCTGGAGGACTTTCCCGTCAGTGAGCGTTTTCAGTGCGGCCACTGATCGAGTGACGGGGGCGGTGTGAGGTCGGGGTGCGCAACGGACAGGGCTCCCGTGCCGTTGAGGGAGGTGT